>NZ_SPMX01000003.1 GCF_012940005.1 Candidatus Accumulibacter contiguus
GAGGCGTTCTGCTGCGTCGCCTGGTTGAGCTGCCCCATCGCGCCATTGATCTGGCCGACGCCGGAACTCTGCTCCTGCGATGCGGCAGCGATTTCCTGCACGAGGTCGGAGGTCTTCCGGATCGATGGCACCATCTCGCCGAGCAGCGAGCCGGCGCGTTCGGCGAGTTTCACCGAGTCCTTGGCGACATTGCCGATCTCCTGCGCGGCGACCTGCGAGCGCTCGGCGAGCTTTCGCACCTCGGCGGCGACGACGGCGAAACCCTTGCCATGCTCGCCGGCGCGCGCCGCTTCGATGGCGGCGTTCAAGGCCAGCAGGTTGGTCTGGTAGGCGATGTCGTCGATGATGCCGATCCGGTCGGCGATGCTCTTCATCGCCTCGACCGTCCTGGCGACGGCCTCGCCGCCTTCGACGGCCTGCCGCGCAGCGGTCGAGGCCATGCCGTCGGTGCGCCTGGCATTCTCGGTATTCTGGACGATCGACGCGCTCATCTCTTCCATGCTGGCAGTGGTTTCTTCGACCAAGGCAGCCTGCTCGCTGGCCAACTGAGACAGCAACTGGGCGGTGTTTGACACCTGGCCCGAGGCGCCAGTGAGATTGTCCGCCGCACTCCTGACTTCGCCGATGACTTCGGCAAGCCGGGAAACCGTTTGTCCGATTGCGAAGGCGAGGCTGTCGTTGTCGCCGGCCCGTGTCTGGATCTGGACGGTGAGGTCGCCGCCGGCAACCTGGCGCATCACGTCACGTACGTAGGCAGGTTCGCCGCCAATGCTGTTCATGATGGCGCGGGAAATCATCAGCGAGATGATCGCGCCCAGCACCAACAAGCCGCCGCCGGCGCCGATCATGACGAGGAAAATCTTGTTGATGTCGGCCGAAATGGCCTCGACCGCTGCGCGGCAGGCCGTCGAAGGCGGCGAGGCCGTCGCCAGGACGGTCGAGGCGATGAAGAGCATCGCCGACCGGATCGGCATCATCGACGACATCGCCTACCAGACCAACCTGCTGGCCTTGAACGCCGCCATCGAAGCGGCGCGCGCCGGCGAGCATGGCAAGGGTTTCGCCGTCGTCGCCGCCGAGGTGCGAAAGCTCGCCGAGCGCTCGCAGGTCGCCGCGCAGGAGATCGGCAATGTCGCCAAGGACTCGGTGAAACTCGCCGAACGCGCCGGCTCGCTGCTCGGCGAGATGGTGCCATCGATCCGGAAGACCTCCGACCTCGTGCAGGAAATCGCTGCCGCATCGCAGGAGCAGAGTTCCGGCGTCGGCCAGATCAATGGCGCGATGGGGCAGCTCAACCAGGCGACGCAGCAGAACGCCTCGGCGTCCGAGGAACTCGCCGCCACCGCCGAGGAAATGGGCGCGCAGGCGCAGCAACTACAGGAATTGATGGATTTCTTCCAGTTGACCGATCACAGGCAGGGGTGCGAATAGATATGAAATTCGGCCAGAAATTGGTTCTCCTGGTCACGCTGCCGCTCTTGTCTTCCGCCGGATTTGGCATCTGGTTGTGGATGGTCGTCGGACACATCAACGATTCGGTAAAACAGACCCGGGACGAAAGTATCGTCTACGCCATGTTGGCGAAAGACATGGAGAAAGACGTCATTCAGGTGCAGCAGTATCTTTCGGACATCTCGGCGACCCGTGCTCTGGACGGTCTGGACGACGGCATTCAGAAGGCACAGGAGGCTCATGACAATTTCATGAAGAAGGCAGACCGCTTCCGGCAGATGTACGCCGCCGAAAACAACCCGCAGGCTCTGCAGGAAATGGAGGCCATCCGGGTCCGTCTTGGCGCCTATTTCAACATTGGCAACAAAATGGCCCAGGCCTATATCGCCGGTGGCCCGGCTGCAGGAAACCAGTTGATGAGCGACTTTGACGGTGCCAGTGAAGCATTGCAGGATGCCCTGGGCCCTTTTGTCGAATCTCAACTGCATGAAGCAACAAGCAATCTCAATGAAACCGAAGACGCCACACGGCAGCTGAGAAAGATCGCTGCCTTGCTGAATCTTGGCATCATTGTCGCTTCCTCGATCCTGGCAATCCTGCTGATCCGCGGCATCCTGGCGCAGTTGGGCGGCGATCCGGCGCAGGTGGCGAAGATCGTCGCGCAAGTCGCCGAGGGCAAGCTGAGCGTGCAGGTCGACATCCGCAGCAACGATTCCAGCAGCATGCTGGCCGGCATCAAGACGATGATTGCCAGACTCACCGAAATCATCGGCGAAGTACGTACCGCCGCCGACAACCTCAGCAATGCCTCGGGCCAGGTCTCGGCGACCGCCCAGTCGCTCTCGCAATCCTCCAGCGAGCAGGCGGCTTCGGTCGAGGAGACGACTGCGAGCATGGAGCAGATGAGCGCCTCGATCGTCCAGAACACCGAGAACGCCAGGATCACCGACAGCATCGCCTCGGCCGCTTCCCGGCAGGCTATCGAAGGCGGCGAAGCCGTCGGCCGAACCGTCGAGGCGATGAAAACGATCGCCGACAAGATCGGCATCGTCGACGACATCGCCTACCAGACCAATCTGCTGGCCTTGAACGCCGCCATCGAGGCGGCGCGCGCCGGCGAACACGGCAAGGGTTTCGCCGTCGTCGCCGCCGAGGTCCGGAAGCTCGCCGAGCGCTCGCAGGTCGCCGCGCAGGAGATCGGCAATGTCGCCAAGGACTCGGTGAAACTCGCCGAACGCGCCGGTTTGCTGCTCGGCGAGATGGTGCCATCGATCCGGAAGACCTCCGACCTCGTGCAGGAAATCGCTGCCGCATCGCAGGAGCAGAGTTCCGGCGTCGGCCAGATCAATGGCGCGATGGGGCAGCTCAACCAGGCGACGCAGCAGAACGCCTCGGCGTCCGAGGAACTCGCCGCCACCGCCGAGGAACTCGGCAGCCAGGCCGTGCAACTGCAGGAACTGATGACTTTCTTCCAGCTCGCCGACAGCAGCCGTGGCAGCACGGTGGGCGTCAGCGCAATGGCAGCGGCGGCTGCCGCTCCTGGCAAAGACTTCGAACAGTATTAAACGCCATGTTCAACCACCCGCTACCCGCCATGCAGCTTCCCGCATACTCTCCGAGGGCCTGCTGATGAGCAACCCGCGTGACCTCGAGCGCCTGGCGCGCCACGTCAATCCCGGCGGCTGGGCGATCGAAAACGAACGACCGATCGCCACCCTTCTCGGCTCCTGTGTCGCCGTCTGCCTGTGGGACCCGCAGCTCCGGATCGGCGGACTGAATCACTTCATGCTGCCGAAATTCGAGAAATCGGCCAACAAGGATCTCGACGTCCTGCTCTGCGGCAACTACTGCATGGAGGCCTTGATGAACGGCATGCTCGCCCGCGGCGCACAGAAGAAGCGCCTGCAGGGCAAGGCTTTCGGTGGCGGTAACGTCATTTCGTCGCTGACCGGCGTCAGCATCGGCCAGCGCAACGCCGAGTTCGCCCGCGAGTGGCTGGCGCGCGAGGGCATCCAATTGCTTGCCTCGGACATGATGGGTCCGTGGTCGCGCAAGGTGATCCTCGACCCGCAGACCGGCGAAGCTTTCTGCAAGCGTGGACAGACCAACCAGAGCATCGCCGAAGCGGAACAAAGCTACGCCAGCACCCTCTTCGTCGCGCCGAAGAAGACCGACATCGAGCTATTCTGAGGGCCTATGAACGATCCTGAATCCCCGATCACCGACCAGGAGTTCGCGCTCTTCCAGCGGTTGATCTACAAACTGGCCGGCATCAGCCTGTCGGATGCCAAGCGAGTGCTGCTCGTCGGCCGCCTCGGCCGCCGTCTCAAACATTACCGATTTGACACCTACTCCCAGTATTATCGGCTGCTGTCCTCCGGCGAGCATCCCGATGAACTGCAGCAGATGGTCGATCTGCTGACCACCAACGAGACCTACTTCTTCCGCGAGCCACAGCATTTCGATTTCCTGCGCGACGTACTCCTCAAGGATCGGTGCGGAGCAGGCACTTTCCGTATCTGGAGCGGCGCCAGTTCGAGCGGCGAAGAGGCCTACTCGATGGCGATGGTGCTCGCCGAGCATCGCAGCGATGGACCCTGGGAGGTATTCGGGTCGGACATCAGCCTGACCGTCCTGGCGCGAGCACAGGCCGGGGTGTATACGCAGGAGCGTATTTCCGGCATTCCGCCAGACTACTTGCGCAAGTATTGCCTGAAGGGCGTGCGCTCGCAGGAAGGCAAGCTGCTGATCGACAACCGACTCAAGCAGCGCGTCCGTTTCGCGCAGGTAAACCTGACGCAGCCGATCACCGGCGTCGGCGACTTCGACGTGATTTTCTTGCGCAACGTGATGATCTATTTCGATGCCGAAACGAAGCGCAAGGTGATCGAGAACATGCTGCCGCACCTGAAACCGGAGGGCTATTTCATCGTCGGCCATTCGGAATCGCTGCACGGCATCAGCACCCGGCTGCAGGCCCTGAAGCCGACCATTTATCGGCGAGCAAGGTAAAGGTAAAGGCACCGGCCTGCGAGCCTGGCATGCAGTCGTGGCGACCAACTGCACCGCCCTGGAAGCGGCGATGTTCACCGGACGTCTGGTTTTTTCACGGGCGCGCAATGGTGCTGACCTGCAAGCCAGGGATATCGTTCGCCCACACCCGTTCGTTAAGGAGCATGACTCGGGCGTTCAGCCAGCGCAGATGCTCTTTCAATTTCTTCCGGTGAACATCGAGTCTTGGCTTGATTGCTTGCGAAGTTAGTCCGTGGCTATCGATTTCCATCCAGAGAACGACGACCAGTTGTACCTTCGGCGATGCGCAGGCCTTGCCAATTCTCGTCCAGTCACGATCGAAAGTTCGTCCCGCGCCGACAATACCGGCGATACTGTCGCGAACCTTCTGCGCGACTTCGCGAGCCAAGTCCCCGGTTGATGCGTCGATACGGTCCCGGTTTTGCGTGTGATATGCTCTGAAGTCCTTGACTTCGATAAAGAACACGACCTCTTCATCAGACGCTTGCCCGCAAAAATCGACTGCTCTTGATCCCTCCACTGCTTTCTGCAGAGCCTTGCTGCATGCTTCGTCGTCGTACTTGGCAACGATCCATTGGTCGCCGAAGGCAAACCGTTGGCGCCCTTCATGAAACTCGACCGGACCACGCCTCACTTTCTTTCCCCTTTCACTGATGATGCTCCGGCCTGTTTGTTCAACAAGCGGCGCATGAACTCTGACTGACGGTCGTAGTGGTCTGCAAACTCGCCGACTAGATCGTTGTCTGTCAGATCGGCCAAGGTATTCCCGGTTTGAACAGTGAAGTCTGGACTGACGCTCAAGCCGAAGAATCGGATGTCCGCACTTTCCGCCATCGGAAAAAGTTCGGAGAACTCCATGGCCATCGACAATTCACTGGTCAGGAGATAATCGTGGGTGGAAACGAATATTTGAATGCCAAAGGCGGCCAATTTGCGTAGTATCTCGGCCACCACGCTCACCAATCGAGGGTTCAGGTTGGCCTCGGGCTCATCCCAGAAAAGCACGCTGTTTTGCAATAGCGACCCGTTCAGAACCAAATGAGTAAGGCTGGCAAGTTTGCGGTGACCTTCGGCGACCAGGTGAGCCTCGAGATTCCCTTCAGGCGATGTGAGGTAGAAGCGGTTCCCTGTCAGGCGGACACTACCGCCGAGAATCTTTTCTAGTGGTTCAGCGAGGGATCGGGCACGCGCTAGGCGAGGTCCGAGGAGAGGACTGCCCGACAAGAGCACGCAAATGTCTCTATAGGTTTCATCGAAAGAAAGTTCTCGGGTTTCATAGGCCTGGATGAAGCCTTCGTACATTGCCAGTGTTTCTCTTGAGGGCAGAAAGATCGCCGGGCCACTCATGCTGGCTTCGACAGAGTCCACATGCAAGTTACCCAGGGTAGTCAACCGCCAAGCAATCTTGCCGCTATCGGTGGTAACGGATATTGTTGCTTTTGCGCGCCCGGTTGTTCGGGTGACTAGCCGACTGATGGCTTGGCCGTCAGGTTTGAAAACGCCCGCCAGTTTTTTTTGCTAGTTCCTGCTGAAAAATGCGCGCACGGTCTGTCGTTTGATCAGGTGGAAGGCTCTTGATGATCGCATAGAGCAGTTTCATCAGGTGAGACTTGCCACTTCCGTTTTTCCCAATGAATACGTTCACTCCCGGTGAAAAGTCGAAACTGGCCTGTTTCAGTACGGTGAACTTGCGAATATCTGCGCCTAGAATTTTCATGCTAAATTGCCTTCGATCGATTATCGAGGCGATATTCGCCTCACTTGAGGAGCAACCGGAATACCTAATGGTTGAACATAAATTCTTCAAATCCCCGCAACAGAACATCACCGAAGCCGATCAGGCTTTCAACAACTCTTCCCGATTTCCCAGCCAGCGCTGCAAATGCCGCCCGGCGCGCTCGGGATCGGTGCGCAACAGGTGCACGGCCAGGGCTTGCGCGAGTTCGACGAGATCGGCATCGCCTTCGAGGTCGGCGTAGCGCAGCAGCGGCACACCCGACTGGCGGCTGCCGACGAACTCGCCGGGACCGCGTAGATGCAGGTCCTGGCGAGCGATCTCGAAACCATCGGTGTTTTCAAAAATGATCTTCAGACGTGCCCTTGCGGTCGGCGACAAGGGCTGCTGATAGAGCAGCACACAGACCGAATCATGGCTGCCACGACCGACGCGTCCGCGCAACTGGTGAAGTTGCGAAAGTCCGAAGCGCTCGGCGTGTTCGATGACCATCAAGGTGGCGTTGGCGACGTCGACACCGACTTCGATGACAGTGGTCGCGACCAGGACATCGATCTCGCCGGCGACGAAAGCGGCCATCACTGCCGCCTTTTCATCGCTGCGCAGACGGCCATGCACGAGACCGATGCGCAGATCGGGAAGTTCGGCACGGAGCACTGCGCAGGTTTCCAGCGCCGCCTGCAGTTCGAGCTTCGCCGACTCCTCGACCAGCGGACAGACCCAGTACGCCTGGCGTCCTCCGGCAACGACCGCGCGCACCGCGGCAATGACCTGCTCCCGACGAGTATCGGAAAACAGCCGCGTCCTGACCGGCGATCGTCCCGGCGGCATTTCGTCAATCACCGAAACGTCGAGGTCGGCGTAGTAGCTCATTGCCAGCGTGCGCGGAATCGGTGTCGCGGACATCATCAACTGGTGCGGGTTGCCGCCCTTGCGCCGCAACTCGAGCCGCTGCATGACGCCGAAGCGGTGCTGCTCGTCAACGATGGCGAGACCGAGACGGGCGAAATCGATGCTCTCCTGAATCAGCGCATGCGTTCCGACGACCAGTTGCGCGGTCGTCGCGGCCTGTAACTGCCTGGCCTGCTTGACGCTCTTCCTGAGGCTGCCCGCCAGCCAGAGGACTTCGACAGCGAGCGGCTCGAACCAGGCGCGCAGCTTCAGGAAATGCTGTTCGGCGAGGATTTCGGTCGGCGCCATGAAGGCCGTCTGATAACCCGCCTCGATGGTCTGACAAGCAGCCAGTGCCGCGACGATGGTCTTGCCGCAGCCGACATCTCCCTGCAGCAGACGCTGCATCGGGTAAGGCTCGGCAAGGTCGCCGGCAATCTCGGCCGCGACGCGCTGCTGCGCGCCAGTCAGCGCAAAGGGCAGCGAGGCCTTGAAACGGCGGGCGAGCCGACCGGCGCCCGCCAGCACCGGCGCACCCTTGCTGCGGCGCGCCAGGTAGGCCCGGCGCAGCGAGAGCTGTTGCGCCAGCAGTTCGTCAAACTTGATTCGCCGCCAGGCAGGGTGGCTGCGGGTCTGCAGCGCCGCTTCCGAGGCTTCGGGCGGCGGCGCATGCAGGAGGGTCACAGCGGTGCCAAAAGGCAGCAGTGAATGACGCTTGCACCAGTCGAGGTCGAGCAATTCGGTCAGGTCGGCATTCTGCAGCGCGCGCGCGATGAGTCGGCGCAAGCTGGCCTGCGACAAACCGGCCGTAGTGGGATAGACGGGGGTCAGGGACTCGGGCAGCTTCTCTTCATCGGCCAGGATACGGTAGCGTGGATGCACCATCTCGGGGCCCAGGAATCCGCAGCGGATTTCGCCGAAAAGGCGCAGCCGGTACCCGCATGCGCGCGCGTTTTCCAGCGCCCGCTGCTGGCTGCCGTAGAAACTCAGGAAACGCAGGTCGAGAACGCTGCTGCCAGCGTTCGCATCGCTGACCCGGACCAGCAGTTGGCGACGCGGCGCCGGCCGGACCGAAAGATCGATGATCCGGACCTCGACCTGCACCGGAACACCGCAGGGGGCGTCAGCGATGGCGGTGATGCGCGTTTCGTCCTCGTAGCGCAGGGGAAGATGCAGGACGAGATCGTCGCGCCGATGCAGACCCAGCTTTTGCAGCCGGTTCCGGATGACTGGCGGCGCATCGATTGCGTCCTCGGTCGGCATCAGCCGTCGACCACCATCACCGCGTCGGCTTCAACCAGCGCGCCGCGCGGCAGGGAAGCCACGCCGACCGCGGCGCGGGCCGGAAAAGGCTCAGAAAAATAGCAGCCCATCACCGAGTTGACGGTCGAGAAATGTGCCAGGTCGGTGAGAAAGACGTTGAGCTTGACGACATCGGCCAGCGAGCCGCCAGCCGCTTCCGCCACGGCCTTGAGGTTGTCGAAAACGCGAACGATCTGCGCGTCGATCCCGTCGACCATTTGCATGCTGGCCGGATCCAGGCCGATCTGGCCGGAGAGATAGATGGTATTGCCGACCTGGACCGCCTGCGAGTAGGTGCCTATCGCCGCGGGCGCATGCGGGGTTGAAATGATCGTTCTGGCCATGCTGATGTCCTCTACAATGAGTGCTTGAAAATGGAGATGGTAAATGACGACGACGCTGATCGCCAATCTCGAAAAACTGCTCGGCGGCCCGCGTGACGGCGCTGTGCTGCGTTATTCACTGGGCAACGAGTATCTCAAGGCCGGCCACTTTGAACAAGCGGCAATGCACCTGCGGGCAGCGGTCGAGATCGATGCCCGCTATTCGGCAGCATGGAAACTGCTCGGCAAAGCGCTGCGCGAGAGCGGTCGCAGCGCCGAAGCCCTCGCTGCCTATGAACAGGGGATCGTCGTCGCCGAAAGCCGGGGGGACATTCAGGCGGCCAGGGAGATGACCGTTTTTGCCCGCCGCCTGCGCCGCCAACTGCCGGCGGCAGAGAACTGAGCCATCAAGGCCGGCTGACCTTGCCGACCGTGATCAGTCCGTCGATCCCAAGCCCCTTGATCTTTCGGCGAGCCGCCTCGGCCTCGGCACGCGTCCGGAATGGGCCGAGCTGCAGGCGCAGCTCCATGCTGGCAGGGATGCCTTCTGCGACAAACCTTGCCTGCAGCGCTTCGGCTTGACGCACATCCGGCAAGACTCCGGACTGCACGACGTACCCCGACAGCAGGCGTGCTGCTGGCACAGCGAGCGGTTCGGCCGCGGGAGCGCTTTCTTCGCCAGCCGCCGCGGCAAGGTTCGCTTGGCCGGACGGCGACGACGACAGTTCCACCGATGGCAGCCCCTTCTCAAGCGCTGCACCGCTGGCTTGCGGCTCCGCGACGAGTGGCACGAGCGGCGGCGTTTCGGCAGGCGGTGCAGCGGCTTTCTCGGGGGGGAGGCGGTTTTCTGACCGGCACCGGCTGGGTGAACCGTGGAGCCGCGGGCATCTCTTCATCGGCCATATTCAGGTAATCGAGCAGCAGCAGCGCAGCCAGTGCAGCCAGGATCAAGAGCGCGGCAACACCCATTTGCCACCACAACTGACGCTTGAGATCGGCTTGCCCTGGCCAACCCGACGCGGCAATGGCGGGTGTAGCCGGTGGGGAAGCTGCTGGCTGCGAGTGGCCTGGCGGTCGAGTCGCCATTTTCCGGGCGCGGCTAACGATCATGACTTTTCCAGGCACCCCCGATCATGAAAGTCATGACCGTTTCCCTCTCCCCCGACCCCTCCCCCGCGAGGGGGGAGGGGAGATTCGTGAGTCGCATACGCGACTTTCACATTAAACACCCTCGTAGCGGTTGCGCGCCAGCGCCACCACCAGGTCTGCCTCGGCACGGGCAATGCCGCAATGATGCGCGATGGTGGTCGCGTCATGCCCCTGGATCGCCATTTGCATCGCATCATTGTAGAGTGGCGATGCCGTCTGCGCCGATCCCGTCGATTGCCCGGCCTGTTGCCGGAAATCCTCGCGCGCGGCCAGCACTTCAGCGCGCAACTCATCCACCTCGCAGCGCAACTGATAAACTTCGCGCTGCAGGGAATCGATCCACGCCTGCCCGGGAATCTCCGCTGGTGGCTCGTTCCAGGCGAATTCCGGCGGCTGCGGATCGGCATGTGCCGGCGAGCCAGGGGCGACGGACGCTCCGGTGGACGGGGGAGCTTCGACCGCAGCGGCTGGATCGACTACTGCCACGCTGGCCACCGACGCCGGTTCCTGGACCGCGGTGTAGGCGGCCACCGCTGCTTGCGCCGCCAGCGGCGGTAGCGCAGCGACGCCGCGTTGCAGACGCCGCATGCGCAGATAGAGGACGATGATGTAAGCGACCAGCAGCACGATGACCGCGATCAGGCCTTCGCGCCAGCCCAGACTGCCCAGTAGATCGAGATCCATTGCACGCCTTCGTGACCTTGTCCGGCGGACATTATGCCAGACACTTGCGCTGCCTCAAGCACCATCTTGCAGCGCTGTCCAGGTCCGCACTCGCCGCCAAGGCACGAAGGCACGAAAAAAGCCTCGACCGGAAAATCCGGACGAGGCCATCGACCAGCCAGAGAAATCCTAGCGGATCGCTTCGAACAGCCCGGCAGCGCCCATGCCGGTACCGATGCACATGGTGACCATGCCGTAGCGCTGGCCGGTGCGTTGCATCCCGTGCAGCAGCGTTGCCGTCCGGATGGTTCCGGTGGCGCCGAGCGGATGACCGAGAGCGATCGCTCCCCCGAGCGGGTTGACCCTGGCCGGATCGAGGTTCAGTTCGCGGATCACGGCCAGTGCCTGCGCGGCAAAGGCTTCATTGAGTTCGATCCAGTCCACCTCGTGCTGCCCGATTCCGGCCCGCTTGAGCAGCCGCGGAATGGCTGCGACGGGGCCGATGCCCATGATCTCGGGCGCCACGCCGGCCACCGAGAAACCGGCAAAGCGTGCCAGCGGCTTGAGGTTGAACTGCTTGAGGATCTTTTCCGAAACGACCAGCACGGCGGCGGCACCGTCAGACATCTGCGAGCTGTTGCCGGCAGTCACCGAACCGCGCGCGGCAAATACCGGCCGCAGCCTGGCGAGGCCTTCGCTGCTGCTGTCCGAACGTGGTCCCTCGTCGTTCTCGGCCAGGTATGACTTGACCGTCACTTCACCGCTCTGCAGGTTCGGCACGCGTGCCGTGACCGGGTAGGGCGTAATCTCGGCCTGGAAGTGGCCGGCGGCGATTGCCGCACAGGCTTTCTGGTTCGAGGCGACGGCAAAGGCGTCCTGGTCCTCGCGCGAGATCTTCCACTGCGCAGCGACCTTCTCGGCGGTGATGCCCATCCCGAAACCGATCGCGTAATTCTCTTCCTTCTCGAATATCGCCGGGTTCATGGCGATCTTGTTGCCCATGATCTGGTTCATCAAGGACATCGTTTCGGTACCGCCTGCGATCATCACATCGGCTTCACCGAGGCGAATGCGATCCGCGGCCATCGCCACCGTCTGCAGGCCGGAAGCGCAGAAGCGGTTGACGGTGACACCGGGAACGGTGTTCGGCAAGCCGGCCAGCAGCAGGCCGATGCGCGCGACGTTCATGCCCTGCTCGGCTTCGGGCATTGCACAGCCGACGATGACGTCCTCGACCAGTGCCGGGTCAAGCCCCGGCGCCTGCGCCATGACCGACCGGATGGCGTGCGCCAGCATGTCGTCGGGACGAACGTGGCCCAACATGCCCTTGCGTCTGCCCACCGGCAGGCGGGTGGCGGCGACGATGTAGGCGTCCTGAATCTGTTTGCTCATGATCTGTTCTCCTTGCTCGCTCAGTTACGCAGCGGCTTGCCGGTTTCCAGCAGGTGCTGGATACGTTGCTGGGTTTTCGGGTTCTTCAGCAGTTCGACGAAAAGCTTGCGCTCGACGCTCAGCAACCACGGCTCATCCACCAGTGATCCGGTCTCGATGTCGCCACCACACAAGGCGGTCGCCGCAGCCTTGGCCACCGTGTAGTCGTGTGCCGAGATCATGCCGCCTGCCTGCATGTTGGCGAGCATCATTTCGCAGTTGGCGATGCCGGTACGCCCGGCAACCTTGACCCCGCGCGGCGACAGGCGCGGGTAATAGCCCGCCTCGGCGAGGCCGCGCGCTTCGCGCAGCGCCACGTACAGCAGCTCGTTGGCGTTGAACACGATCTTGTCCGAATCGACGGCAAAACCGAGTTCTCTGGCTTGCGCACCGCTCTTCGACACCGTGGCCATGGCGATGGTCATGAAAACCGGCTGGATGAACTCGAAGGGATCGTTGCCCGCAGTCTTCGCTGCGTGCTGCGCGGCGCGCATGGCGAACTCCTTGCAGCCACCGCCGGCTGGAATCAGGCCGACACCGGCTTCCACCAGACCGATGTAGCTCTCGAGCGCGATCACCCGCTTGGCCGCGTGCATGACGAATTCGCAACCGCCACCCAGGGCCATCCCCTGCACCGCTGCAATCACCGGCACCTTGGCGTACTTGAGGGACATCGACGTGTTCTGGAATTCGCCGACGTATTTTTCGAGCAGCTCGAAATCGCCGGCGGCAATCGCCTCGGCAACTTCCTTGAGGTTGGCACCAAAGGCGAATGGCGCTTCGTGCCACAACACCAGTCCCTGATAATCGGCCTCGGCACGCGCCACCACTTCCTGCAGACCGATGATGACGTCACGGCCGAGCGTATGGTTGCGCGATTTGATGCTGGCGATGGCGATACCCGCATCGATCTGCGGCAGCGTCCACATGCGGACGCCTTCGTTTTCCCAGACCGTGCTGCCGGCGACTGCCTGTTCACTGAGGATGCGCTCGGGGAAGATCTGCCGCTGATACACCGGCAAGGTCGAGCGCGGCCGGTAGGCGTCGGCACTCGCTGAGTAGGAACCCTGCGTGCCATGCACGCCTGCCTGTGCAACCCGGCCAAAGACCCATGCCGGCAGCGGGGCCGGGCTCATCGCCCGGCCGGCGTCGATGTCGGCCTGGACGGCTTCGGCAATCGCCTGCCAGCCAGCCGCCTGCCAGCTCTCGAACGGGCCCTGCGACCAGCCGAAGCCCCAGCGCATCGCGAAATCGAGATCGCGGGCGTTGTCGGCAATGTCGGCGAGGTGATAAGCGGCGTAATGGAAGATGTCGCGGAAGATCGCCCACAGGAACTGCGCTTGCGGATGCTCGCTGGCGCGCAACTGGGCAAACTTCTCGGCCGGGTTGCGATTCTTGAGGATCGTCAGCACGCTTGGGTCGATTTCGGCCGCACTGTCACGATAGTCCTGCAGCGTCAGGTCGAGCACCTTGATCGCCCGGCCATCCTTGCGGAAAATGCCGCAGCGCGTCTTCTGGCCGAGCGCGCCCTTGCCGATCAGTGCCGCCAGCCATGCCGGCACGCCGTAATGGGCATGCCAGGGATCTTCGGGCAAGGTGTCCTGCATGGTCTTGACGACATGTGCCAGGGTATCGAGGCCAACGACGTCGGCGGTACGATAGGTGGCACTCTTCGGGCGACCGATGATCGGACCGGTCAGTGAATCGACGACGTCGAAACCGAGTCCGAGGCGCTGCGTGTGATGCATCACCGCGAGCATCGAGAAGACACCGACACGGTTGGCGACGAAGTTCGGCGTATCGCGCGCACGCACGATGCCCTTGCCGAGGCGCGAGACCAGCCACGCTTCGAGATGGTCGAGCAGCACCGGATCGGTGGTTCTGGTCGCGATCAGTTCGACGAGATGCATGTAACGCGGCGGATTGAAGAAGTGGATGCCGCAGAAGCGCGAACGCAGCGCTTCCGGCAGACCTTCGGAGAGGCGATTGATCGACAGCCCCGAGGTATTCGAGGCGATGATCGCAGCGGGCGAAACGAAGGGTGCGATCTGGCGATACAGATCGTCCTTCCACTCGGTCTTTTCGGCAATGGCTTCGATGATCAGGTCGCAATCCCTGAGCAGATCGAGGTGCTGCAAATAATTGGCGGCGTCGATGTAGCCGACGCGATCCTTCGTCGCCAGCGGTGACGGCTCGAGCTTCCCGAGCGCGTCGATGGCTTTCCTGACGATCCCGTTGGGATCGCCTTCCTTGGCCGGCAGGTCGAAAAGCACCACCGGCACTTCGGCATTCGCGAGGTGCGCTGCGATCTGCGCGCCCATCACGCCCGCTCCGAGTACGGCGGCCTTGCGTACGATGAAGTTGCTCAAGCTGTCCTCCTTGTCTGGTCGTCTACGCTCGCCGGGAACACCCCGCAGCGGCTCTGCACAAAGCCGCTCAAACGAACGTTTGAATTATACGCTGTCTGGGTACACCGTCAACCGAAATGGGAAGAATCTTCAGGGCAATGCGCTCGTCACAGGCAAAAGAAAAGCCCCGGAATCCGGGGCTTTTCTGGCGAACCGTGGAGCGCGATCAGAAAGCGATCGAGTACTGTGCGCCGAGAATCCAGACGCTGGAATCGTAGTCACCAATGACCGTGCCACGACCTTCAGCGCTCTTGTTGCTGTTGATCTTGGTGTTCTGAAGGTACAGATACGCCAGGCCGAGTTCAAGCGTCTGTTCCTTGGCCGGCTTCCATTGGGTGCCGAAGGTGAACCATGTACGATCGTTGTCCGGCAATGCGGTCAATCGTGTACTCGCATTCTTGACCGGCGTCTGGTCATAGGCGAGACCAAACATGAATTTCAGCGTGTCGGTGTAACGGTAGTTCGCCCCCAGGGCAACACGCCAGGTATCCTCGAAGAGCGCGGTCAGCGTCTCCGCAGTCCGGCCGGTCTGCGGTCCCGAGGTACGGACGATGTCTACATTCTTGATCGAACTCCAGCCCGTCCAGGAGACATCTCCCAGCATCTCCCATTGATCGCTGAGTTTCTGCGTCACGCTCAGAACGAAGGTATCCGGCACCTTGATATCGGCCTTGACCTGGCTCTGCCGGCCGGAGTTGATCAGCGCCAAGGCCGTCGCGTTGGCTGCCGGCGTGCCATTGCTGCTCAGTCTGGACGTGCCATCGGTATGGTATTGAATTGCCGAGCGATACGATACGCCGACCTTGGTCGTCGGCGAGAGGGTAAACAATGCACCGAGGTTCCAGCCCCAGGCATCGTCGTCGATACTCAGGTGCGCTCTGACCCCGGATGCGCCCGGGACGATGGCTGCCTGACGATAGTAATCCGCCTCGATTTTCTGCCAGCTCACGCCGGCGCCCAGCGATACCATGTCGTTGACCCGATAGGCAATCGACGGATTGATATTGATTGTCTTGATGTCGAACTCGTCCGACTGCGCACTGCCCTTCCAGGGTTTGTCGTACTTCGTCTTCAGGCCAAAAGGTGCTCCGATGCCCAGACCAAGGTACAGATCCCGGTTTACCGCCCAGGACAGGTAGCCATTCGGAACGACCGCCCAGCCACCCGCGTCGCCACCGTCACCCGCGGCATTGAAGACACCCACCTGGGACGCGCTGTTGTCGAACTTGAAACTCGGTTTCACCGCCGTCAGGCCACCGGAGACTTCACGCGCCTGCAGTTGCGTCATTCCTGCCGGGTTCCAGAAAATCGTGCTGGCATCGCTGGCCTTGGCTGCGGAACCGGCGTAGGCATTACCCAGGCCGCTACCCTGCTCAAGCAACTGGAAACCGGACGCACCTGCACTGCCTGACAAGGCCACCAGCAACAAGGCCGGAATCATCTTCATCGTAACTTTTTGTGACATGGTCATCTCCCCTCTGGATGTGATCTTTCCGTGGCTATTCCGCCACGCGTCAAAAGTAATTTGCCGCCCTATGCTAAGACCACCGTCCAGAAAAATCTTCAGCTATTCAAGGTTTGGCAGCTCCCTTTTCTGGCCCTGTTGGTTAATTGCAACAGGTCAGGCAGCTTGACTCCCCAGATAATTCAGCGGTCCGCCGGTGAAGGGCGCAAATCCGGTCCCGAAGATCACTCCGGCATCGGCCAGATCGGCATCGGCGACGACCCCGTCGTTCACCAGTTGCTGCGTGCGCTCGAGCAGCGGTTTGAGCAGACGAGCGGCGAGTCCGGCCGGGACGCTCCCGGCCAGACCCTTGTTCGGCCGGCCACCGGGGTAATCGTAGAAACCCCGGCCGCTCTTCTTGCCGAGGTGACCGGCGTTGAAACGTTCCAGCAGGCACCTCGGTGGCTCGGCAGCAGTCCCTGCGAGGCTCTTGCCAGCAGCCATCGCAACGTCGAGTCCGACCATGTCAACGAGTTCGATCGGGCCCATCGGCATGCCGAAAGCGAGCATCGCTTCGTCCACGGTTTCCGGTGCGAGGCCCTCATCGACGGCGCGCATCGCTTCGAGCAGGTAAGGCCCGAGAACGGCGTTGACCAGGAAACCCGGCGCGCTCTTCACCGGCAGCGGCAGTCGCTCGATCTGTTTGACGAAAGCGGTGGCGCGTTGCTGCATTTCCGGGTCGGCAGCCGCCGTGGCGACGACTTCGACGAGCGGCATCTTCGCGACCGGGTTGAAGAAATGAATCCCGATCAATCGTTGCGGCCGGACCAGTACCGTGGACAAATCCTCGATGCGCAGGCTCGAGGTGTTCGTCGCCAGGACCGCGTCGGGCGGGATCACCGCTTCGAGTTTGCTGAGCAGCTCGCGCTTGGCGTCGAGGTCTTCGAAAATCGCCTCGATCACCACGTCCGCCTGGCGTGCTCCGTAGCCTTCCGGGTCGGGAATCAGCCGGTCCATCACCTTGCGCAGTTCGCGCGGGTCTTTGATGCGCTGGCGCCACGCCGCATAGGCGCGTTGCAAGGCCGGGGCGATGCGCTCCATTCCCTGATCCTGCAGGGTGACGGTCAGCCCGCGCAACGCACACCAGGCCGCGATGTCGCCGCCCATCACGCCAGCGCCGACGACATGCACGCGCCTGGCCGCGAAGCTGCCCGCCTTGCCGAAACTCTTCAGGCGCTCCTGCAGGAAGAACACGCGCAGCAGATTGCGCGCCGTCGGCGAACGAACGATGCGGTCGATCAGTGCCGGTGCTGCCAGCGCATTCCCCTGGTGATTGGCCCAGATGTCGATGATCGCGTACGGTGCCGGATAATGCTCGCGGCGCGCGCGCCTGCCGACCTGCTTTCTCGCGGCACTCGCCAGCAGGCCCTTGAACGGACCATTGAGCAGGCGCTGCAGCAGGGGCGGACGGCGGCGCGGCTGATCGGCGAGCACCAGCAATGCCGCGGCGCTGTCCATGACGCGCGCCGGTACGCAGTCGTCGGCAAGGCCAAGGCGTTTCGCCTTGCCGGCATCGATCGTCTTGCCGGTCAGCATCATGTCGAGTGCCGCCTGTGGGCCGATTCGTTCCGGCAGGCGCAGCATGCCGCCCCAGCCCGGCACGATGCCGAGCATGACTTCCGGCAGGCCCATCCGGGTCGAGGGCTCGTCGACCGCCAGCAGGTAACGACACGCCAGCGCCAGTTCGAGGCCACCACCGAGGCAGTGACCGCGTACCAGCGCCAGCGTCGGATACGAAACGGCGGCCAGACGGTTGAAGAGCTGCCAGCCACGTGTCACCAGATCGAGCCCCTTTTCAGGCGTATCGAGCTGCGTGAACTCCTGTATGTCGGCACCGGCGATGAAGCCGGCCGCTTTCCCCGAACGGAAGATCAGCCCTTGCGGCGGGCTGCGATCGAACTGATCGAGAAGCAAGGCGAGTTCGTCCATTACCGCACTGGAAAGTGAATTGGCCGATTCGCCAGCCTTGTCGAGCGTCGCCCAGGCGAGACCTGCGGCATCGACATCGAGCCGCCAGTGCCGGTAGTCATTTTCATGGATGTGCATGCTTTTCCCCGTCTTGCCCTGGTCGGTTGATCGTTTCCACCAGCATTGCCCCGCCCTGGCCGCCACCGATGCAGATTGCGGCGATGCCGCGCCTTGCCCTGGCGTGCTGCAGCGCCTGCAGCAGATGCAGGACGATGCGGGCGCCGGAAGCGCCGACCGGGTGACCGAGTGCAATGGCGCTGCCGTCGACGTTGAGACGCTCCGGCTGGATCACGCCGAGCGCGCCCGGCAGACCGAGCTGCTCGCGGCAGTAGTCGTCCGACTCCCAGGCAGCGAGGCAGCCGAGCACCTGCGCCGCGAACGCCTCATTGATTTCCCAGAGGTCGATGTCCGCCAAGCCGAACTGATGACGCTGCAGGATCGGCGTTGCGGCATGCACCGGACCCAGCCCCATTTGCGCCGGATCGAGACCGGCCCACTGGCTGTCGGTAATGCTGCCGAGCGGCTCGAGCCGCCATTTGTCGACCGCTGCCGCCGAGGCCAGGAGCAGCCACGCGGCCCCGTCGGTGATTTGTGAGCTGTTGCCCGGGGTCACGCGGCCATATTTGCGATCAAAAAAAGGCTTGAGCCTGGCAAGTCCGGCCATGCTCGAATCGGCGCGCACCCCGTCGTCTTCGCTGTAGACCTTGCCCTTGCCGTCAACGAGAGGGACGATCTCGCCGAAACGTCCGGCGGCTTGTGCAGCGACTGCGCGCTGGTGACTGCGAACACTGTATTCGTCCATCTGCTGGCGCGAGATGCCGAAGCGCCAGGCAAGGTTTTCGG
Source organism: Candidatus Accumulibacter contiguus (assembly GCF_012940005.1). Classification (GTDB taxonomy): domain Bacteria; phylum Pseudomonadota; class Gammaproteobacteria; order Burkholderiales; family Rhodocyclaceae; genus Accumulibacter; species Accumulibacter contiguus. The sequence goes on from NZ_SPMX01000003.1 coordinate 18,703, forward strand.
CGGTCTGACCCATCAGCAGACCAACGACCGGGTCGGTCAGTCCCTTCAACAGGCCGATCACCGGGGACAGCGCCTGCGACGGACGCAGGCGGGCGAACATGCCGATCTTCTGACTGAACGTCCGGGCCTGCATCATCTGTGCAAACCAGCGCACCATTGCCTCGTTGTACAGCAGCGGCGCATGCGAGAGCGCGTCGACCCCGCCGGCAAGCACCAGTTGCGAGCGTCCATTCTGGATGTTGGCCATCGCCGAGTCGATCGCCTGCATGCCGCTGGCGCAGTTGCGCATTACCGTCCAGGCCGGCACCTGATGGCCGCAACCGAGACGCAGGGAAACGACGCGAGCGATATTGACTTCGTCGGGCGAGGGACTGGCACAACCGAGAATGATCTCGTCGAGTTCGGTCGGTGCGAACGGCTGGCGAATCAGCAATGCGCGGCCGGCCTGCACCGCCAGATCGCTCGCAGCGAACGGCCCGGGCGCATTGCGCCCCTTGAGGAAAGGCGTTCTCGCGCCATCGACGACATACACGGGCTGAAATCCCATGGGTTCTCCTTCTGCCAAACACGAAAGGCACGGAACAACGGCTCCGCGCCTTCCAGGGTTCGCTGAGCGGCGGTCTAGGCGGCTTTGTGCAGCAGCGGCTGTTGCCGCGCATGCCCGAGATCATGCGGGAAATCGTCGACGCGGATGACGATGTCGCGCAGTTCATTCCGCCGCTTGAGCACGGCGTACTCCGCAGCGGTGACGATGCCGGCAGCAAAAGCCGCGTGCGCCAGATCGCGGACGTTGGCGTCCGGATTGTCGGCCAGCACACCGCTCTTTTCGGCGGCACGAATCTTGGCTTCGATCGGTTCGGCGGCAATGGTTGCCGCCAGCGCCAGTTCGAGTGCGCCGACGGCTTCGCTTTCAACCTTGGGCAGGTAGGATTCGGCGGTCAGACGGTCGCGCGCAGCCGACGGTTCGATCAGCAGCTTTGCCACCTGGTGACCAATCCGGTCGGAAGGCACGTCGTAGGGGTGGCCGAGCGGGAAGACGAGACGGTAGAGCATGCGCGCGATCCAGCGCACCGGGAAGTTGGCAATCACCCCGTCGAACGCCATCTGCGCCTTGTACATCGCATCCCACATCGCCCAGTGCATCAGCGGTGCGTCGGCCGGTTGACGCCCTTCCGACTCGTAGCGCTTGAGCGTCGCAGAGCACAGATACAACATCGACAGAATGTCGCCGAGCCGCGCCGAGAGTTTTTCGCGGCGTTTCAATTCACCTCCCAGAACCAGCATCGAGATGTCTGCGAGGAAGGCGAAAGCCGAAGAGAAGCGCGTCAGCTGCTGGTAGTAGCGCCTGGTTTCCGGAGCGACATTGGCCGGCACGGAGACGAAATGCGAGCCAGTCAGTCCCTTTCTCAGCGCACCGAAGGCATGTCCTATGGTGAACAGGAGATGGCCGAAAAAGGCCTTGTCGAAGTCGCGCAGACCCTGTTCCTCATCGGGGTTGAAAGCCGACTTCATCTCCTTGAGCACATACGGATGACAGCGGATGGCCCCCTGGCCAAACAGGATCATGCTGCGCGTCAGGATGTTTGCACCTTCGACGGTAATCCCGATAGGCAGTTGCTGATAGGCACGGCCGATGAAGTTCGATGGTCCCAGACAGATCCCCTTGCCGCCGACGATATCCATACCGTCATTGACGACCTGGCGGGCAAGCTCGGTGACATGATACTTGGCGATCGCCGAGACCACCGACGGCTTCTCGCCGAGGTCGATGGCGCCAGCCGTCATCGTGCGCACGGCATTCATCATGTAGGTGTAGGCGCCGATGCGCGTCAGCGGTTCTTCAACGCCTTCGAAGCGCCCGATCGCCATCTTGAACTGACTGCGAACACGCGCGTATGCACCGACCGTGCGAGCCGTCAACTGTGCCATGCCGGCGTTCGATGACGGCAGCGAGATCGAGCGGCCAGCCGCCAGACACTCCATCAGCATCCGCCACCCCTGGCCAACCATCGCCGGGCCACCGATCACGTAGTCGAGCGGCATGAAGACGTCCTTGCCGCGCGTCGGGCCATTCATGAACATGGCGTTGAGCGGGAAGTGGCGGCGACCGATTTCTGCGCCGGGGGTGTCGCGCGGCACCAGGGCACAGGTAATGCCGATGTGCTTGCTGCTGCCGAGCAGGCCATCCGGATCATAGAGATGGAAAGCCAGACCCAGGATGGTGCACACCGGACCGAGAGTAATGTAACGCTTGTCCCAGGTCACGCGCATGCCGAGCACTTCCCGGCCCTGCCACATGCCCTTGCAGACGATGCCGACGTCGGGGATCGAGCCAGCGTCGGAACCGGCCCAGGGACTGGTCAGGGCGAAGGCGGGAATCTCGATCCCCTTGGCCAGCCGCGGCAGATAGTGGTTCTTCTGTGCCTCGGTACCGTAGTGCAACAACAGTTCGGCCGGACCGAGCGAGTTGGGCACCATCACCGACACCGACAACGCCGAACAACGCGTCGATAGTTTGGTGACGATCTGCGAGTGGGCATAGGCCGAGAACTCGAGACCGCCATACTTCTTCGGGATGATCATCCCGAGGAATCCCTTGTCCTTGATGTACTGCCATGCCTGTGGTGGCAGATCGTGCAAATCGTTCGTCACCTGCCAGTCATCCACCAGCGCACAGGCCTGCTCGACCTCGTTGTCCATGAAGGACTGCTCTTCGGGCTTGAGTTTCGGCACCGGATAGGCGAGCAGCTTGTTCCAGTCGGGATTGCCGCGGAACAGTTCGCCGTCCCACCACACCGTCCCGGCCTCGAGCGCGACGCGCTCGGTTTCCGACATCTGCGGCAGAATCCGTTTGTAAGTACTGAAAATGGGCCGGCTGACCAGCGCTCGCCGCAAGGGGCGAACGCCGAACAGCGCGACAAGACTCACCAGTGTGACACCGATGATGATCGAGACGACCGTTGTGATCATTGCTGCTTCTCCTATTGCTGGTCCTGGGTCTTGGGTGTTGTAGCTTGGACCTTGCGCTGTGCGCCTTGTCCCTTGAATATCAGACCGTCTTCGAGGACGGTTCTTGTTGTTACTATGGAAGTCGCGAGCGACTCACGAATCTCCCCTCCCCCCTCGCGGGGGAGGGGTTGGGGGAGAGGGGAACGGTAGCTCATGAAACTGTGGCAAGGGTGCCCGCAGGCCACCGAGCAGGAAAGGCATCAGCCGCTGCGCCAGGCGTCTGGCCAGCGCGGTGTCGCCCGGATCATCGGCGCTCTCGCCTGCGAGATCGCCCAATTCACAGCCGGTGACGACCTGCAGCACATCGGTTCCGGCGATCGCGTAAGACATGGCGCCAAGCATGAAATGCAGGCGCCAGACAATCTCCGCTTTGGGAACATCCGGCAAGGCGCGAAATAGTGCCAGCTTGTAGCGATCGATCACCTGCGCATACTCACCGGCAAAAAAGGTGCGGATGAACTCGGCCGGTTCGGTCAAGGTACGGCCGAGCAATCGCAGAAAGGTCATGCCACCCAGCGACGGATCCTCCCCCATCCGCAACAAGGTGCCGAAAAACGCTTCGAGTATCTGCGACGGCTTGAGCGGTGCACCGGCAGCCTGCGCTTCGAGTTCGTCAAGTGCCTGCAGGCGCTGCTGGTTGAGCCAGGCCAGGCGACGCCGGAAAACCTCGCACAGCAATGCCTCTTTCGACCCGAAATGGTAGTTCACCGCGGCCAGGTTGACTTCCGCCGCGCTGGTGATGGTCCGCATCGACGTCGCTTCGTAGCCGTTTTCCATGAACAGGCGTTCGGCAACGTCCAGAATGCGCTCACGGGTATCACTCGTTGTTTTCTGATCGGACATAGGATCGCTGGCCCAGGAATAGCGGATTTGCACGCTCGAAATGCTTGTCATCCTCACTTCGATCAAACGTTCGTTTTAATGTTAGGGCCATCGCCTCCCAAATGCAAGAGTTTTTTGCCTCTTTCTGCGTCCATCTTGAGACCTGGCTCGACAACAGGGCATACTCCGGGGATCAGCCACCCGATCGACAAGCCAGAACCATGCGCCGTGCCGCCTCTTCCTACCCTGCAGCCGAGTCACCCGCGGCCGCCGACAGTCATCTCTGGTTGACCCTCAACAAGTTGCTTCCCTATCTGTGGCAATACAAGTGGCGAGTCTTGCTGGCCCTCTCGTGTCTGTTCACGGCCAAACTGGCCAATGTCTGTGTGCCGCTGGTTTTCAAGGAGATGATCGACAGTCTGAGCAGCACGCAACAGGCACTTGCCCTGCCTGCCCTGCTGCTGCTGCTTTATGGTGCGCTGCGTTTTTCGACCTCCCTGTTCACGGAGCTGCGCGAGATTCTCTTTGCCCGCGTCACACAACGCGCCGTACGCCGGATCGCGCTGGAAGTTTTCCGCCACCTGCACCAGCTTTCGCTCCGCTTTCATCTGCAAAGGCAGACCGGTGGTGTTTCGCGCGACATCGAACGTGGCAGCCGATCGATCTCGAGTCTGATCAGCTATACGCTCTATTCGATCCTGCCGACTCTGGTCGAAATCACGCTCGTCCTGATCATCCTGTTTGTCAGGTACGACAGTGCCTTTGTCCTGATCACCCTGGCTTCGCTGACGGCCTATGTGGTATTCACGGTCAAGGTCAGCAACTGGCGGATCGCCATTCGCCGGAAACTCAACGAGATGGACTCGGCAGCAAATACTCGCGCCATCGACAGCCTGCTCAACTACGAAACGGTCAAGTACTTCAATAATGAGGAATACGAGGCCCGCCGCTACGATCAGCAGATGCATCTGTGGGAAGACGCGGCGACCAGGAGCCAGGTCTCCCTGTCCTGGCTCAATCTCGGCCAACAGATCATCATTGCATTGGGGGTCACTTTGATGATGTGGCGAGCAGCCAGTGGTGTGGTCGCGGGCTCGATGACCATCGGCGATCTGGTGCTGGTCAACGCTTTCCTGATTCAGCTCTACATGCCACTCAACTTCCTCGGCGTGGTGTACCGCGAAATTCGCCAGTCACTGGCCGACATCGAGCGCATGTTCGACCTGCTCGCCGTGCACCGGGAAATCGCCGATGTGCCGGACGCCATTCCCCTCATGGCTGGCCCAATGGAGATCCGCTTTTCCGATGTGGACTTTTTCTACGAGTCCAACCGGCAGATTCTGTACGGCGTTGATTTTGTGATTCCGGCCGGGCGCACCCTCGCTGTCGTCGGCGAGTCCGGTTCCGGAAAATCGACCCTGGCACGGCTGCTCTACCGCTTCTATGACATCAGCGGCGGTCATGTCCGGATCAACGGCAGCGATCTTCGCCAACTCACCCAGGCGAGCCTGCGCGCAGCCATCGGCATCGTACCGCAGGATACCGTGTTGTTCAATGACACCATTTTCTACAACATTCAGTACGGCCAGCCCGAAGCCAGCCGCGAACAGGTGCTTGCCGCAGCCAGCGCGGCGCAACTCGCGGCGTTCATCGAACTGCTCCCCGATGGCTACGAAACGCGGGTGGGCGAACGCGGACTGAAGCTTTCGGGAGGGGAAAAGCAGCGGGTCGCCATCGCTCGCGCGCTGCTCAAGAACCCGCCGGTGTTGATTTTCGATGAAGCGACTTCGGCACTCGACTCGAAAACCGAAAAAGCCATCCAGGCGAGTCTCGACAATGCGGCACGTGGCCGCACGACGCTGGTGATCGCCCACCGCCTATCGACGATCATGAATGCCGACGAGATTCTGGTAATGGACGCCGGTCGCATCGTCGAACGCGGATCGCACCTCAAACTGCTCGACGCTGGCGGCCTGTACGCGCAGATGTGGGCCCTGCAACAGTTGGAGGAGTCCGGCGACAAGGCCGCAAGCGAGTCGCCGGCCACGCATGAGTTATGACCAATGCATTCTGCCGGCGAAAAAAAGCCAAGCAGAGCCTGGCTATTGTTCATTCGGCCGACCGGCCGCAAAAGCGATTATTCGGTGACGGCGTCGACTTCCGGCCGATCCATCAACTCGACATACGCCATCGGTGCATTGTCGCCATCGCGAAAACCACACTTCAGAATCCGCAGATAGCCGCCATTGCGGGCCGCATAACGCGGCCCGAGTTCGTTGAACACCTTGACCACCATGTCCCGATCGCGCAGTCGGTCGAAAGCCAGGCGACGGTTGGCCAGGTTCGGGTTCTTGCCGAGAGTGATGATCGGCTCGATGACGCGCCGAAGCTCCTTGGCTTTCGGCAGGGTCGTCTTGATGGCTTCTTCACGAAGCAGAGAAACGGTCATGTTACGCAACATCGCCAGACGATGGGCGCTGGTACGATTCAGTTTACGAAGACCCAAACGGTGACGCATATCAATTCCTTCCTGTTCTTGTCCGGCTGCTCATTTCTCGAGGCCGGCGGGAGGCCAGTTCTCAAGCTTCATGCCCAGTGTCAGGCCGCGCGCGGCCAGCACTTCCTTGATTTCATTCAGCGACTTGCGACCGAGATTGGGCGTCTTGAGCAGCTCGTTCTCGGTGCGCTGGATCAGATCACCAATGTAATAGATGTTTTCCGCCTTCAGACAGTTGGCCGAGCGAACCGTCAACTCCAGGTCATCCACCGGACGCAACAGCAAGGGGTCGACCTGCACCGTCTTCTGATACTCGATAGGCAGCGCCGTCCCGGCGAGGTCGGCAAACACCGAAAGCTGCTCCATCAGGATGCGCGCAGCCGTCCGGATGGCCTCTTCCGGCTCGATGGCACCGTTGGTTTCGATGTCCATGATCAGCTTGTCCAGATCGGTCCGCTGCTCGACACGCGCGCTCTCGACTGCGTAGCTGACCCGGCGAACCGGGCTGAACGAGGCGTCAAGGATCAGCTTGCCAATATTCTTGCTGCCATCGCCAATCTCGCGGAGGTTGCCAGCCACATAACCCCGCGAGCGCTCGACCTTCATTTCCATCGCCAGCTTGCCACCGGCAGAGAGGTGGGCAATGACATGCTCGGGGTTGATGATCTCGACGTCGTGCGAGACATCGATGTCGGCAGCCCGAACAACGCCCTTGCCTTCCTTGCGGAGTTGCAGGACGACTTCTTCCCGGTTGTGCAGCTTGAAGACGACCCCCTTGAGGTTCAACAGGATATCGACCACATCCTCCTGAACCCCGTCAATGGTCGAGTATTCATGCAGTACGCCTTCGATGCTGACCTCGGTCGGCGCATAACCCGGCATCGACGACAGCAGAATCCGACGCAGTGCATTGCCCAGAGTATGCCCGTAACCGCGTTCAAACGGCTCCATGACCACTCGTGCATGCACCGGCGACAAGCTCTGCACATCGATGATGCGCGGTTTAAATAGTCCACTGCTTTGCATGTACTGTCCTTTGCCTGATTCCGTCAAGCCTCGCCACTACTACTTCGAATAGAGTTCGATGACGAGACTTTCGTTGATCGTCGGCGGCAGTTCGCTACGTTCCGGGTGTGCCTTGTAGGTGCCTTTTGCCGCTTTGGCGTCCACTTCAACCCACTCGGGAAAGCCACGCGCTTCGGCAGCGACCAGAGCGGCCTTGACGCGAAGATGAGCTTTCGCTTTCTCGCAGACTTCTACGACGTCGCCGGGGCGAACCTGGTACGAGGGAATGTTTACGCGCCGACCGTTCACGAGTACGCCGTTATGTCTGACCACCTGGCGCGACTCCGCTCGCGACGCCGCGAAACCCATGCGGTAGCAGACACTATCGAGGCGAGCCTCAAGCAATTGCAACAGCACCTCACCAGTGACGCCCTTGCGACGGTCAGCCTCTTTGTACACCTTGCGAAACTGTCCTTCAAGGACGCCATAGATGCGGCGGATTTTCTGCTTTTCCCGCAGGTGAACACCATAGTCGGACAAGCGTTGCCCGGACTTCTGGCCATGCTGACCGGGTGCATACGAGCGACGTTCGATCGCGCACTTGTCGGTGAAGCACTTTTCCCCCTTGAGGAACAATTTTTCGCCTTCACGGCGACATTGACGGCATTTCGGATCGAGATTGCGAGCCACTATTTTCTCCTTAAATCCGACGCTTCTTGGGCGGCCGACAACCATTGTGCGGGATCGGCGTGACATCGGTGATCGCGGTGATCTTCATACCAAGCGCATTGAGCGCGCGCACCGAAGACTCTCGCCCTGGGCCAGGCCCCTTGATACGAACTTCGAGGTTTTTGACGCCACACTCGACGGCAACCCGGCCGGCAGCTTCAGCGGCAACCTGGGCAGCAAAAGGAGTGCTCTTGCGTGAACCCTTGAAGCCGGCCCCACCAGACGTCGCCCACGACAGCGCGTTACCCTGGCGGTCGGTGATGGTGATGATCGTATTGTTGAACGAGGCATGGATGTGAGCAACACCTTCAGCAACGTTCTTTCTGATCTTAACTTTTTTACGAACTTTTGCAGCAGTCTTGGCCATGGTCAGGTCCTAGTCTTTCATCATTTCTTGCCGGCGATCGGCTTCCGCGGTCCCTTGCGAGTACGCGCATTGGTGCGCGTCCGCTGGCCACGAGACGGCAGGCCCTTGCGGTGACGAAGGCCACGATAGCAGCCCAAGTCCATCAAGCGCTTGATGCTCATCGTGACTTCGCGACGCAGATCACCCTCGACACTGTATTTGCCGATCTGGTCACGCAAACGATCCAGTTCAGCCTCAGTCAGGTCCTTCATTTTTGTTGAACGTTGAACCCCAGCAGCATCACAGATTTTCTGTGCGCGCGGACGTCCGATACCGTAAATGGCAGTTAATGCGATCTCGGCATGCTGGTGGTTCGGGAGGTTTACGCCTGCGATGCGGGCCATCGATTCACCCCAAATAATCGAAACTTCAAGTTTATGCCTTCAATCGACTGACGACTCACCATGGGTGGGTCGCAGCGATCAACCCTGACGCTGTTTGTGACGTCGATCCATACAGATCACACGCACAATACCGTGACGCCGAATAATCTTGCACTTGCGGCAGATGCGTTTCACAGATGCCAGCACTTTCATGATTCACTCCTGATTCCCCGGCCCGAGGCGCAGCCAGCCTGTCGCCGGGTTGTTGCTTGGATTGCTGCGTAGATTCTTTGTTGATTCTTGTAGAAACCATTCACTTGGCGCGGAAGACGATGCGCGCACGACTCAGATCATAGGGCGTGAGTTGCACGGTCACCTTGTCGCCCGGCAAAATGCGGATGTAGTGCATGCGCATCTTGCCGGAAATGAAACCCAGCACCATATGGCCGTTTTCGAGCTTCACCCTGAAGGTGGCGTTGGGAAGGTTCTCGATAACCTCTCCCTGCATTTCGATCAAGTCTTCCTTTGCCATTCTATTTCGCCGGTGAGCCTTTGAAGTTAGCCTTTTTCAACAGGCTCTCGTACTGGTGTGACATCGCATAGGCCTGGACCTGCGTCATGAAATCCATCGTTACCACCACAATGATCAAGAGCGAGGTGCCGCCAAAGTAGAACGGCACATTCCATTTCAGGATCAGAAACTCCGGCAACAGACAGACGATGGTGATATAGCCCGCGCCAACCAGGGTCAATCGCATCAGGATCTTGTCGATGTAGCGTGCGGTCTGATCCCCTGGTCGAATTCCAGGAACGAATGCCCCGCTTCTCTTCAGGTTGTCAGCAGTTTCCCTGGAATTGAACACCAGCGCCGTGTAGAAAAAACAGAAGAAAATGATCGCCGCAGCGTACAACATGACATAGATCGGTTGCCCCGGAGAGAGTGCACCGGCGATGTCCTTCAGCCAGCGCACCGACTCTCCCGATCCGAACCAGCCGGCAATGGTTGCCGGGAAAAGGATGATCGACGAGGCAAAGATCGGCGGTATCACGCCTGCCATGTTCAGTTTCAGTGGCAGGTGCGAACTCTGCCCGCCATAAATCTTGTTGCCCACCTGACGCTTCGCGTAGTTGACCAGAATCTTGCGTTGCCCGCGTTCAACGAAAACGACAAACGCAGTGACCAGGACGACCAGAAGGCTGATCACGATTGCCGTCAGCGGATGCATGGCGCCAGTACGAACCAGTTCAAGGAGCCCACCTATGGCGTTTGGCAATCCGGCCGCAATACCGGCAAAGATGATGATCGAGATCCCGTTGCCAATCCCACGCTCAGTGACCTGCTCACCCAGCCACATCAGGAACATCGTTCCAGTGACCAGTGTGGTCACGGTAACGAAGCGAAACAGCATTCCCGGGTCAATCACCAGCCCAGGTTGTGACTCGACTGCGACAGCAATTCCAATTCCCTGAAACAATGCGAGAAAGACCGTACCATAACGGGTGTACTGCGTGATCTTGCGACGCCCGGCTTCGCCTTCCTTTTTCAGCGCCTCGAGCTGGGGGCTGGCGTGCGTCATCAGTTGCATGATGATCGACGCAGAAATGTACGGCATGATCCCGAGGGCAAAAATCGTAAAACGCGAAAGCGCCCCGCCCGAGAACATGTTGAACATGCCCAGAATGCCACCCTGCTGCTTGTTGAACAGCTCGCTCAAGGTCTGTGCGTCGATGCCGGGAACCGGGATGTGCGCGCCAATCCGGTATACGACCAGCGCACCTAGCAGGAACCACAGCCGACGCTTCAGATCGCCGAACTTTCCACCTTTGCTGACCGTGCTGGAACTAGTTACCAAAAAAGATCACCCTTGCCTGCTCGTTATTCCGAAACGCTGCCGCCGGCAGCTTCGATAGCCGCACGTGCACCCGCAGTCGCTCCGACACCCTTGAGGGTGATCTTACGATTGATCTCGCCCGAGAGCACCACCTTCGCCGACAGCGCATGCTGCGAAACCAGATTGGCCTGCATCAGCGTCGCCAGGTCGATCTCATCCACGGGCAAACGCGCGATCTCCGACAAGCGTACCTCACAGTTGCGAGCGTTGGTCAAGGACTTGAAGCCACGCTTCGGCAGGCGGCGCTGCAGGGGCATCTGGCCACCTTCAAAACCCACCTTGTGAAAACCGCCGGCGCGCGACTTCTGCCCCTTGTGACCACGACCACAGGTCTTGCCAAGACCGGATCCGATGCCTCGACCCACACGCTTCTTGGCCGGTCGTGCGCCATCGGCAGCTTGCACGGTATTGAGTTCCATCTCAGCCCTCACACTTCAGGAGGTACGAAACCTTGTTGATCATCCCGCGCACCGCCGGTGTATCTTCAAGAACCGAAATACTATTTACACGTCGAAGGCCCAGACCGCGCACCGTCGCGCGGTGAGATTCCTTGGTGCCGATCAGGCTCCTGACGAGTGTCACTTTCACTTTCTTCTCAGTCATTTCTCACCCCAGGATTTCGGCAACGGCTTTGCCACGTTTGGCGGCAACCTCCGCCGGTGTGGTCATCGCCCGCAAACCGTTGATCGTCGCGCGGACGATGTTATAGGGATTGGTCGACCCGTGCGCCTTGGCGACCACATTGGTCATTCCAATCACATCGAAGACAGCCCGCATGGCGCCACCTGCGATGATCCCGGTACCCTCGGGCGCCGGTTGCATCATTACTCTCGACGCGCCATGATGGCCGACGACGGTGTGCTGCAAGGTTCCACTCTTGAGACTGACCTTGATCAGATTCCGGCGCGCCTCTTCCATGGCCTTCTGGACCGCTACCGGAACTTCGCGCGACTTCCCCTTACCCATACCCACCCGACCGTCGCCGTCACCAACCACGGTAAGCGCTGCAAAACCGAGGATACGACCGCCCTTCACCACCTTGGTCACTCGGTTGATCGAGATCATCTTCTCGCGCATGCCGTCGTCAGGCTTTTTCGGCTTGTTGAGGTTTCCTGCTTTGCGGTTTAGCCATTGATTACTCCAATTCTTTGCCGTGCGATCAGAACTTGAGACCGGCTTCACGCGCCGCATCTGCCAGCGCCTTGATCCGCCCGTGGTACCGGAAACCGGAACGATCGAATGCCACCTGGTCGATTCCGGCCTGTTTCGCGCGTTCAGCGATCAACTGACCGATCGTTTTTGCCGCACTGATGTCTCCACCGTTTGGCAGCGTCTTGCGTACTTCCGGCTCCAGCGACGATGCTGCTGCAAGAACCCTCGTCCCGCAAACCGAAATCACCTGTGCGTAGATGTGGCAGTTGCTGCGGTGCACGGACAAACGTACTGATTTGAGTTCGGCAATCTTGGCACGGGTCTGGCGAGATCTGCGCAAACGCGCCTGTTTTTTGTCAATCATCTGAGCACCCTTACTTTTTCTTTTTCGTTTCCTTGATCACGACGACTTCGTCCGCATAACGCACGCCCTTGCCCTTGTAGGGCTCCGGTTTGCGATAGGCACGAACCTCGGCCGCTACCTGGCCAACCAGCTGCCGGTCAATCCCCTTGATCACAATCTCGGTCTGTGTCGGAGTCGCAGCACTGATGCCTTTCGGCAACTGGTAGGCGACGGGATGCGAAAAGCCAAGGGTCAGGTTGAGCGTATCACCCTGCACCTGAGCACGGTAACCGACGCCAACCAGGCTGAGCTTACGCTCAAAACCCTTGCTGACTCCGGTGACCATGTTGGCAACCACGGCACGAACGGTTCCGGAAAGTGCATCGGATTGAGCCACCCCATCGACGGGTTTGCACAGCAGGCTGTCGCCCTCCTGCTCGACGGTCACCGCCGGGTGGGAGACAAAATCCAGAGCACCTAGAGGACCCTTGACCGAGATGGATTCTGCCGAGAGATCGACGGTGACACCCGGAGGGAGAAGAATTGGTTTCTTTGCAACGCGGGACATGGCTAACCCTTACGCGACGAAGCACAGCACTTCGCCACCGACATGGCTAGCGCGCGCCTTACGATCAGTCATGACGCCCTTGGGTGTCGACACGATCGCCACCCCCAGCCCGTTCATGACCTGCGGAATATCACCTACACCTCGATAAATGCGGAGACCTGGCCTCGAAACACGATCGATGCGCTCGATCACCGGACGGCCAGCATAATACTTCAGGCCAATCTCGAGAACCGGCTTACCGTCATTCGGACTCACAGCAAAGTCCTCAACATAGCCCTCGTCTTTCAAGACCTGGGCGATGGCGATTTTTACCTTGGAAGACGGCATGGCGACGGAGCCCTTGCTTGCCATCTGGGCATTTCGGATGCGTGTCAGCATATCGCTGATCGGATCACTCATACTCATTATGTTCTCTCCTGCCTACCAGCTAGCCTTGATCATTCCCGGCACCTCGCCTTGCATCACGAAATCGCGCAGCTTGCCACGACCCAAACCGAACTTCCGATAGACGCCCCGCGGACGGCCGGTCAGCGAACAGCGGTTACGGAGCCTGACCGGGCTGGCATTGCGTGGCAAGGCCTGCACTTTCAAGCGCGCCTCAAAGCGCTCTTCCACAGAACGACTCTGGTCGGACACAACGGCTATCAGTTCAGCACGCTTTTTGGCGTACTTTTCAACCATCTTGCGCCGCTTTTCACCACGGTTGATCACAGCGAGTTTCGCCATTTCGTCTCAGTTCCTGAAGGGAAATTTAAACGCGCCAAGCAAGGCACGCGCCTCTTCATCGGTCTTGGCAGTAGTAGTGACACTGATGTTCATGCCGCGAAGCGCATCGATCCTGTCGTACTCGATTTCAGGAAAGATAATCTGCTCCTTGAGGCCCATGTTGTAGTTGCCACGTCCGTCGAAACCTTTTCCGGAGATGCCGCGGAAGTCGCGAACCCGCGGCAGTGCAACGGTAACCAGGCGGTCGATAAATTCGAACATGCGCGGTCCGCGAAGAGTGACCATGCAGCCGATCGGATAGCCGGTACGTATCTTGAAACCGGCAATCGACTTGCGAGCCTTGGTGCTCACCGGCTTTTGCCCGGCAATCTTGACCAGGTCGCTCATCGCGTTCTCCAGAATCTTCTTGTCGGCGACCGCCTCACCGACCCCGATATTCAGGGTGACCTTGGTGATCCTCGGCACTTCCATTCTCGACTTGTACCCGAACCTCTGGGTCAACTCGTTCACCACAGTGGTGTTGTAATAATCCAGCAAACGCGCCATGACTACTCCTTAGGCCCCCAACACTTCGCCATTCGACTTGAAAAAAACGCACCTTGGTGTTGTCTTCAAGTGTTCTGAAGCCGACACGATCCGCTTTTCTGGTCACCGGGTTGTAGAGCGCGACATTCGAAATGTGCAGCGGCATTTCTTTTTCGACAATGCCGCCGGCGATACCCTTGACCGGATTCGGCTTGACATGCTTTTTGGCACGATTGACGCCCTCCACCAGGACATGCTCGGCGTCGACACGGCGAAGCACGTTTCCACGCCTGCCCTTGTCCTTACCCGCGATCACGAGAACGTCGTCGCCTTTACGAATCTTTTCCATGGCCTTCCTTACAGCACTTCCGGAGCCAGGGAAACGATCTTCATGAAACGGTCACCACGCAACTCGCGTGTCACCGGCCCAAAGATGCGCGTTCCAATCGGCTCCATCTTGTTATTCAGGAGTACAGCCGCGTTGTGGTCAAACCTGACGAGCGACCCGTCAGGACGGCGTACGCCCTTGGCGGTACGCACCACCACGGCGCTATAGACATCACCCTTCTTGACGCGCCCACGTGGCGCCGCATCCTTGATGGTGACCTTGATAATGTCGCCGACACCAGCGTAGCGGCGCTTCGATCCGCCTAACACCTTGATACACATCACCGAGCGTGCACCGGTGTTGTCGGCGACGTCGAGAGTACTCTGCACTTGAATCATCTGTCACTCCAACTTGGCCCGCTGAGGCGGTCAGTCTTGGAACCCGCAAGGGGAGGAACGCTCAACATCGAAATACCGTCGAGCGCGGGAAAACCTAGAATTATAGCGGCTTTAGCAACAAAAAGCAAGCTCTAAATCGCAATAGCACGTTCCAGAAGCTTCGTGACCACCCATGTCTTGGTCTTCGAAAGCGGACGAGACTCCTGAATTTCAACAACGTCACCGATTTTCGCCTGGTTGTTGTCGTTGTGTGCGTGGTACTTGCTGGAACGGACGATGATCTTGTTGTACATGGCGTGCTTGACGCGACGCTCGACGATCACCGTGACGGTCTTTTCCATACGGTCACTGACGACGCGCCCGATCAGAGTGCGCGTGTGGCTGGTGGTCTCGCTCATTGTTGAACTGCCTTTTCATGAAGAAGCGTGCGCACGCGCGCGATCTGACGACGCACTTTGCCAATCTGACTGTTATTCGACAACTGCTGTGTAGCAAGCTGCATGCGCAGGCCAAACTGGGCTTTCAGCAGGTCGAGCAATTCCTTGTTCAACTCGTCGACGGTTTTTGCTCTGAGTTCACTGACTTTCATGATCAACCCACCATACGCGTAACGAAAACCGTTGGAATCGGCAGCTTGGCGGCAGCAAGCGCAAAAGCTTCACGCGCCAGGCTCTCGGCGACCCCATCCATCTCATAGAGAACCTTGCCCGGCTTGATTTCAGCCACGTAGTACTCCGGGTTACCCTTGCCGCTGCCCATCCGGACTTCGGCGGGTTTCTTGGATATCGGCTTGTCCGGGAATATGCGGATCCAGATCCGGCCACCGCGCTTGATGTGCCGCGTCATGGCCCGCCGCGCTGCTTCAATCTGGCGGGCTGTCAGCCGCCCGCGACCAATCGCCTTGAGCCCGTACTCACCAAAACTCACCTTGGCACCCCGCAGCGCAAGGCCGGTATTACGGCCCTTCTGCTCTTTACGGTATTTTCTTCTAGTTGGCTGCAGCATCTGTGGTTCCTGCCTTTCTTACTCGTTTCACGGGTGCCTTCGCTTCCGTAGCGGCGCCCTCGGTCTTCACAAGCTCTTCCTGGCTGTCTGACCTTGCCTTCAGCGTACGTGTCCTGTCGGCCGGGTCAGCGGGGCGAGCGGAGCGACGGGGACGGCGCTGGTCGTCAAGTGCCGGCTCGGTGGAAACCGTTGCCGGCTCCTGGCGATTGAGAATCTCGCCCTTGAAAACCCAGACCTTGACGCCGATCAGACCGTAGGTGGTCAGAGCTTCCGAGGTTGCATAGTCAATGTCAGCGCGCAAGGTGTGCAGCGGCACGCGGCCTTCACGGTACCATTCGCGCCGGGCAATCTCGGCACCGTTGAGGCGGCCGGAACTCATGATCTTGATGCCCTGCGCGCCCAGTCGCATCGCGTTCTGCATCGCCCGCTTCATGGCGCGGCGGAACATGATGCGCTTCTCGAGCTGCTGCGTAATCGAGTCGGCGATCAACTGCGCATCCAGCTCGGGTTTGCGGATTTCTTCGATACTCACATGGACCGGGACGCCCATGATCTTCTGCAGAGCTCCCCGCAAGTGATCGATCTCCTCGCCCTTCTTGCCAATCACCACACCCGGACGAGCCGAGAAGACGGTAACGCGTGCGTTCTTGGCCGGACGCTCGATGAGGATGCGTCCAACCGAAGCATGTTTCAGCTTCTTCCGCAGGAATTCGCGAACTCGAACATCTTCGTTGAGCATGCCGGCGAAGTTCTTGCTGTTGGCGTACCAGCGTGACGACCAATCACGCGTAACGGCCAGACGAAAACCAGCAGGATGAATCTTTTGTCCCATTCTTGTTCCTCAGTTGCCGACGGTCAGAAAAACGTGACAGGTCGGCTTGACGATCCGGTTGCCGCGCCCCTTGGCTCGCGCCGTAAAGCGCTTGAGCACCATGCCTTTTTCGACACAGATAGTCTTTACCTTCAGTTCGTCAATATCGGCACCGACATTGTGTTCGGCGTTGGCAATAGCCGACTCGAGTACCTTCTTGATAATTGCGGCGCCTTTCTTTGGGCTGAACGTCAGAATATTGAGCGCCTTATCGACCGGCAAACCTCGAATCTGATCGGCCACCAGCCGACCTTTCTGGCTCGACAGCCGCACACCGCGCAAAACAGCACGAGTTTCCATATTCATTCCTTTACTTCTTGGCCTTCTTGCCAGAGGTGTGGCCTTTGAAGGTACGGGTCAGAGAAAACTCGCCCAGCTTGTGCCCAACCATGTTCTCGGTGACGTACACCGGAACGTGCTGCTTGCCGTTATGAACGGCAATGGTCAGACCCACGAAATCCGGCAGTACGGTTGACCTGCGCGACCACGTCTTGATCGGGCGCTTGTCGCCCGTCGCACGCACCGCGCTCACTTTATTAATTAGATGGGCATCTGCAAACGGGCCCTTTTTAACGGAACGTCCCATGGTTCTCTATCCCTTAGCGTTTTTGGCGGCGCTGCACGATCATCGACGTCGTGCGCTTGTTGCGACGGGTGCGATAACCTTTGGTCTTGGTACCCCAAGGACTGACCGGGTGCATACCCGCTGCTGTCTTGCCTTCGCCGCCACCGTGCGGGTGGTCGATCGGATTCATTGCGACGCCCCGCACTGTCGGGCGAATGCCGCGCCAACGATTGCCACCGGCCTTGCCTATGGAACGCAGGCTATGCTCTTCGTTACCTACCTCACCGACGGTCGCGCGGCACTCGACATGCACTCGACGAATCTCGCCGGAACGCAAGCGGAGCTGCGCGTGCACACCTTCGCGGGCCAGCAACTGTACCGAGGTACCAGCAGATCGCGCCAACTGTGCGCCCTTGCCAGGTACCATCTCGACGCAATGAATCGTTGTACCAACCGGAATATTACGGATCGGCAAGGTGTTGCCCACCTTGATCGGCGCTTCGGAACCACTGGAGACCTGCTGACCAACGGTCAGACCTTTCGGCGCGATGATGTAACGGCGCTCACCATCGGCGTAACAAAGCAAGGCAATGTTTGCGGTCCGGTTCGGATCATACTCAAGGCGCTCGACCTTTGCCGGAACGCCATCCTTGTTGCGCTTGAAATCAATCAGCCGATAGTGCTGCTTATGGCCACCACCCTGGTGCCGGGTCGTGATCTGGCCGTTGTTATTCCGACCAGCGTTCTTCGATTGTGGCTCGAGCAGTGCGGCAACTGGCTCGCCCTTGTGCAAATCTGCATTGACGACCCGGATGACGGCGCGACGGCCCGGCGAGGTCGGTTTGACTTTGACGAGTGCCATCAGACGCCCCCTCCATCGACGAAATTAATCTCCTGACCCGTCTGCAGACAGACATAGGCCTTCTTCCAGTTCTTGCGCTGACCCATCCTACGGCCAAATTTCTTGTGCTTGCCCTTGACGTTCGCGATCTGTACCGACTTGACGGAAACCTTGAACAGCAACTCGACAGCGCCCTTGACTTCAGGCTTGGTCGCATCGGATAACACACGAAAGATCACCTGATCGTGTTTGTCGGCAATGAAGGTGGCTTTTTCGGAGATCTGTGGTGCGAGCAGCACTTGCATCAGACGTTCTTGATTCATCCCAGGATCTCCTCAAACTTGGCGAGCGCACCTTTGGTCATCAGCACTTTCCGGAACTGGACCAGCGATATCGGGTCGGCTTGCTGGACTTCGACAACCAGGATGTTCGGTAGATTGCGCGATGCCAGGAACACGTTTTCGTCGAGAACATCCGTGATCACGAGCACCGAATCGTAGCCCATGCCCTTGATCTTGGACGCAAAAAGCTTCGTTTTCGGAGCTTCGATGGTGATCCTGTCGACCACCGCCAAGCGATCTTCGCGAACGAGCTGCGAGAGGATTGACGCCATCCCGGCGCGGTACATCTTGCGGTTCAACTTGTGACTGAAGTTCTCGTCCGGTGAACTCGGAAAGACTCGGCCACCACCTCGCCAGATCGGCGAAGATGACATGCCAGCGCGAGCGCGGCCCGTACCTTTCTGGCGCCATGGCTTCTTGGTGGTGTGCCTGACATCCTGGCGATCTTTTTGTCCACGGTTGCCGCTGCGACCGTTCGCCTGATAGGCTACCAAGACCTGGTGGATCAGCGCTTCATTGTATTCGCGGCCGAACAGCGTATCGGAAGCTTCGAGACGGCTCGCTTCCTGACCTTGCTCATTGATCAACTTGAGTTCCATTTATGCCCCCGCCTTGACTGCAGGGCGCACAATCACGTCCGACCCCTTGGATCCTGGAACTGCACCCTTGAGCAACAGCAACTGGCGTTCCACATCGACACGAACGACCTCTAGGTTTTGTTGGGTACGTTTGACAGCGCCCAGATGACCCGCCATTTTCTTACCCGGAAAAACGCGACCCGGATCCTGTGCCATTCCGGTTGAACCGAGCGCCTGATGCGAGACAGAATTGCCGTGCGCAGCACCCTGGGATTTGAAGTGATGCCGCTTGATCCCACCTGAAAAGCCCTTGCCGATGGTCTGACCGGTGACATCAACCTTTTGGCCGACGGCAAAGATGCTGACCGGGATCTGGTCGCCAGGCTGCAACGCAGCGAGGTCGGTAGCGGGAACGGGAAACTCCTTCAAGACGTGACCGGCTTCTACACCCGCCTTGGCAAGGTGCCCCGCGAGAGGCTTATTCACGCGCGATGAACGACGCTTGCCGAAAGCCACCTGAACGACCGAATAGCCGTCGTTCTCCGGCGTTTTGATCTGGGCGACGCGATTATTCGACACATCGAGCACAGTTACCGGGACACTCACACCATCGTCGGTAAAAATGCGCGTCATGCCGACCTTGCGCCCAACAAGGCCTAGACTCATGCTTATTCTCCTCTAACCGGCTACGATTGGCCGGCGAGCGCTGCGAACAAAAACGGGCAGTGATCACTACGCGACTGCCCGGCGAAAGGCGGCGATTATAGCCGCCAGCGGGTGCTTACTGCAACTTAATTTCGACGTCAACACCGGCGGGAAGATCGAGCTTCATTAATGCATCGACCGTCTTGTCGGTCGGATCGATAATATCCATCAGCCGCAGATGCGTGCGGATTTCGAACTGGTCGCGTGAGGTTTTGTCAACGTGCGGGGAACGCAGAATATCAAAACGCTCGATGCGCGTTGGCAGCGGCACCGGACCCCGGACGACGGCGCCGGTGCGCTTGGCGGTTTCAACAATTTCCTGGGCAGACTGATCGATCAAGCGATAGTCGAAGGCTTTCAGGCGAATACGGATTTTCTGGCTTTGCATTATTATTCCAAAGAGCGATCGGTGGAGCCGAAGCCCCACCAGAAATGTGCCGGACTACTCGATGATTTTCGCCACCACGCCGGCGCCGACGGTACGTCCTCCTTCGCGGATCGCAAAGCGCAGGCCTTCTTCCATGGCGATCGGGGCAATCAGCTTGACCGTCATCTGGACATTGTCCCCTGGCATGACCATCTCGACGCCTTCCGGCATGGCGATGGCGCCGGTCACGTCCGTCGTCCGGAAGTAGAATTGCGGACGATAGTTGTTGAAGAACGGCGTATGACGCCCCCCCTCTTCCTTCGACAGACAGTACACCTCTCCGGTGAAATGCGTGTGCGGCTTGATCGAACCCGGCTTCGCCAGCACCTGCCCGCGCTCGACGTCGTCACGCTTGGTGCCGCGCAGCAGCACGCCCACGTTGTCGCCGGCCTGACCCTGGTCGAGCAGTTTGCGGAACATCTCCACACCCGTGCAGATCGTCTTCACCGTCGGCTTGATGCCGACAATCTCGACTTCTTCACCCACCTTGACAACGCCCCGCTCGACACGGCCCGTCACCA
Organism: Candidatus Accumulibacter contiguus; assembly: GCF_012940005.1. Taxonomy (GTDB): domain Bacteria; phylum Pseudomonadota; class Gammaproteobacteria; order Burkholderiales; family Rhodocyclaceae; genus Accumulibacter; species Accumulibacter contiguus. Next base: position 39,280 of record NZ_SPMX01000003.1, read on the forward strand.
CCGTACCCCGACCGGAAATCGAGAACACGTCCTCGATCGGCAACAGGAAAGGTTTGTCGATCGCCCGCTGCGGCGTCGGAATGTAGGCATCCAGCGCATCCGCCAGCGCCATCACCGACTGCTCCCCCCAGCGGACCCCGTATCGCCTTCCAGCGCCTTCAGCGCCGAACCCTGGATGATCGGCGTGTCGTCTCCCGGAAAATCGTACTTGGACAGCAGTTCGCGCACTTCCATGTCGACCAGCTCCAGCAACTCGGCGTCGTCCACCATGTCGCACTTGTTCAGATACACGACAACGTACGGCACACCCACCTGACGCGCCAGCAAAATGTGCTCGCGCGTTTGCGGCATCGGGCCATCCGCCGCCGAAACCACCAGAATCGCGCCGTCCATCTGCGCCGCACCAGTAATCATGTTCTTGATGTAGTCGGCGTGACCCGGGCAATCCACGTGCGCATAGTGACGCTTGGACGTCTCGTACTCGACGTGCGCCGTATTGATCGTGATGCCGCGCGCCTTTTCCTCGGGCGCGGCGTCGATCTGGTCGTAGGCCTTGGCAACACCGCCAAATTTCTTCGCCAGAATCGTCGTGATCGCCGCCGTCAACGTGGTCTTCCCGTGATCGACGTGCCCAATCGTGCCGACGTTGACGTGCGGCTTCGTACGCTCAAATTTTCCCTTGGCCATTTACCGGTCCCCAAGACGTTAGAAGTTAATAATCTACAGCACCAAGCAGTGGTGCCCATGGACAGAATTGAACTGTCGACCTCTCCCTTACCAAGGGAGTGCTCTACCGCTGAGCTACATGGGCATCGCTCGAGAAGCTTGAAACATAATTTTGCGGCCAACCTGGAGCGGGTGAAGGGAATCGAACCCTCGTCATAAGCTTGGAAGGCTTCAGCTCTACCATTGAGCTACACCCGCAAAAGCATTGCCCGAAGAACGATTTGACAGCATCACCAACAGCGGCGTTTCTGTGGAGGGAGAAGGATTCGAACCTTCGAAGGCAGAGCCGTCAGATTTACAGTCTGATCCCGTTGGCCACTTGGGTATCCCTCCAGCTAACAACCCATAATTCTGACGCCACATTAAAGAACTGTCAAACCATTTTTTTGGCCAACAAGAAATTATAACCCAGCCAGGGTTTCCTCGCCTAGTTCTTTAGTTCTTTCCTCACGGATCGTGCGTCTATCATTTTGCCGTGCAAGTAAACTTGCGGCAGAATGTTAAGCTTGGTGTTGTCGCCTCGAATACAAGGAACCTGATGTCTGAACCGGAAGACTACGATCCGACTTGGTCCGTACGCACACAAGCGGCGCCATCGCCTCCGGCAGTTGAGGCGGCAGCGGGCGGTGACATTGTCGGCAACGCCCTGCGACTGGGTACCAAGATCGGCGAATTCGAGATCACCGACCTGATCGGGATAGGTGGCTTCGGGATCGTCTACCTCGCTCACGATCACTCGCTTGGACGTAACGTCGCGCTCAAGGAATATATGCCCTGGTCCCTGGCAGCGAGAGTCGACGGCCTGACCGTCGTAGTCAAGTCGGCTCGCCTGGCGGAAACCTTTGCGATCGGCTTGCGAAGCTTTGTCAATGAAGCGCGGATGCTGGCACAGTTCGATCATCGCTCGCTGGTCAAGGTGTATCGCTTCTGGGAAGCCAACGGAACGGCCTACATGATCATGCCGTTCTACGAGGGCGTTACCCTCAAGCACGCCCTGCAGAAGATGCCGGGGCCGCCGGACGAGGACTGGCTGAGGGCCGTGATCGACCCCTTGCTCGAAGCTCTGGAAGTTCTTCACAAGGAGAACTGTTTCCACCGCGACATTGCCCCGGACAACATTCTCTTGCTGGCCGACGGCCGCCCGGTACTGCTGGATTTCGGTGCGGCCCGGCGGGTGATCAGCGACAGGACGCAAGCGCTTACGGTGATCCTCAAGCCGGGTTATGCGCCCCTGGAGCAGTATGCCGAGGAGTCGCATGATAAACAGGGTGCGTGGACCGACATCTATGCCTTGTCGGCCGTGGTTTACAACGCGATTACCGGACGGCCGCCGACGCCGTCGGTCGGCCGAACGATCAAGGATACGATGGTGCCGCTGACGCAGGCTGCCGCTGGTCGTTACAACGAAGGCTTCCTGCACGCCATCGATCGCGGTCTGGCGGTCAGACCCGAGGATCGCCCGCAAACGATTGCCGAGTTCCGTAGCCTGCTGGCAAAAAAAGAGAGGCCAAACGGCAAGCCACCTGGCCTGCCCCCGGAGACCGTGACGCCGATGAGCAGTGGGCCGGTAACGGAGAAACGCAGCAAGGTGGCACTCTATACTGGCTTGGCAGGTGCGATGATTTTGATTGCCGGTGGCGCGTTCTACGCCATCAGGTCGACTCCGGACAGCACACCGCCGCAGGCGCCCCCCGCTGCGCTGGCTCCGTCAGCTACCACCGAAGCGCGTTCTGCAGGTACCTCGGTGACGCAGCAGGCGACGGCTGCCAAGCCTGCCACGGCTCCTGCCGAGTCATCGGCAACTCCGACAGCGCATATTCAGACGGCGGACAAGAAGGGACTGACCGAGCAGCAATTGGTGGAACTTCTGCTTGGCAAGAATGGCACGACCAGCCCTTCAGATGGCACCGTCAAGCCGTTTGACCCGGTCGACATGCTGCAGGAGATTTATCAACAGCGCGACCAGGAGCACGTCGTGGCAGTGGTGCCGGAGAAGGCAAAGGTGAGGATCGACCAGGACAAGCTTCGCTTCCGCGTGAGTTCGCTCAAGCCGGGCTATCTGTACATCCTGATGGTGGGTACTGACCACAAGCAGTTCAACCTGCTTTTTCCCAATGCCATCGACGCCGACAACGGGATTGCCGGCGACGGAGAACTGAATCTGCCTCGGCCCGGTTGGGCGATGACTGCGGCTGGGCCGCCAGGGGTCAATCGTTTCGTCGCCATCGTTTCGGAAAACCGTCGGGACTTCACTGCCGCCGGTCTTAAAAAGGTCGATCCCTTTGCCGAGTTCCCGATCAAAGTGGCCGAGCGAATCGCGCGCGAGCCACGTTCCGGTGCCGGCAATCCTTTTGCCGGCAAGGTGGTTTGCCCGGCCGGTCGCCGCTGCTCTGCCAGCTATGGCGCGGCGCTCTTCGCGATCGAAGAGGTGAACTGAGTGGCGCCACCTACCGCGGGGGGGCGCCCGAAAAGCTTTGCCTGCCTTTATTTGTCGAGCCGCTTGATCGTCACACGGCGGTTTTCCGGAGCGTCAGGACGGGCTGGATTGAGCAGTTCGGTCGGTCCCTTGCCAACGGGTTTGAGGCGGCTCCGTTCGACCTGGTGGCTATCGGACAAATAGCCAACGACGCTTTCGGCGCGTGCCTGCGATAACTTCAGGTTGAGTTCGTCGCCGCCGCGCGGATCAGAATGGCCCTCGATGGTGAAACTGAAGGGGACAAGCTTTTCCGAATTCAATGCGCGACCCACGACATCCAGAGACTGCTTGCCTTTCGGCGTGAGAGTTGCCGAGTTGGTCTCGAAAATGATCAGCAATGATGCCGCCGCCGGCTTGCTGGCTGTCGGCGAACTCTCCTCGCGCATGACGTTGATCGAGCGTGATTTCGGCCTCGCTGGCCTCGCTGCCGTCTCCGGAGCGAGCATATCGATCAGCGCTCGCTCGTTGATTTCCTCGGGCCTGAGCACATATTCACCCTGCGCGTACGAGACCATCGGTGCCAGCGCACAGAACAAAAATCCCATAAGTCTGACGTATTTCATGTGATCACTCCCAGAACACAATTCCACATTGATCGAAATCAACCTCGTGCACCATGCTGTCGGCAGCATCGTCACAGTGTAGTGTACTGTTAACCCGCCCGCAGCATCCATCTACAAAATTATCCCGACGCCAGCCGCATCGAACCTCCTCGCTTCTTCGTTCATGATCGCTGCCAATCATGGGTGCGCAAAGCCGCGATGATCCCTGCATCGGCTGCTCCGGTCAGGATCACCCGCTGCATGGCAAGCGCCTGCGCCAGTTCGGCGATACGCTGGTGTGGCACGAACATCGGCGTACTGCGCAGCAAGGAGCGCGCCGGCGCGTCGAGCAGATCGACCAGATTACGCAAGCCTTCGCTCGATGAAATCGTCAGCGCGTCGAGTTGGCCTCTGCGCCATAGTGCCTGCAGCGGGGCCGCGTCAGCCGGTGCCGAGCGCTGGTAGCAACTCACCTCATCGACTTCGGCGCCCCGTTCACGCAGCGTATCGGCCAACAGCCCACGGCCACCATTGCCGCGAAAGATCAGCACACGCTTGCCAGCGACGCATACTCGCTGCATTTCCGGAAGTTCGAGCAGCGCCTCCGAATCGAAGCGCTCGACCGGTGCCAGCGCATTACCAATCCCATAACGGGCGAGCAGCGCGACGCTGCTCTGGCCAATCGCCACCGCTCGCAGACCCGACGGCCACCCCTGGCTGGCAAGAATCGCCGGCAGACTGAAATCGACGGCATTCGGGCTGATGAAGATTGCCAGCGAATAGTTTCCGAGGCGCACGATCGCCGCCTGCAAGGGAGCAGGGTCGGCAAGCGGAGTAATCTCGAGCAGTGGAAAGATCACCGGCTCGCCACCCTGCTCGGCAATCCAGTCAGCCAGACGCGTCGCCTGTGCGCGCGGGCGCGTCACGACGATCGTCCGGCCTCGCAAGGACTTCGTCATTGGCCGACTGCGAGCTTCTCGAGGATGGCATCCGCCCCCTGCTCACGCAGCCTCTGCGCGAGCCTGCGACCGATCGACTCGTCATCTTCCGGCGCGCCGTGCAGGTCCCCGGCGACCATCTGCCTGCCGTCCGGCGTCGCGATGAAGCCACGCAGCCAGAGGCGACCGTTCTCGAGCACTGCGTAGGCAGCGAGCGGCAGCTGGCAGCTACCGCCCAGGGCACGCGAAAAAGCCCGTTCGGCGCGCACGCAGTGCGCGCTCTCATGGTCATTGAGCGGTCCCAGCAGCGCCATGATGTCGGCACGCACCGACGCGACCTCGACTCCGAGGACTCCTTGCCCTGGTGCCGGCAGCGACTGCTCGGGCGTCAGGAGGGACCTGATCCGCGCCGCCAGGCCCAGCCGAATCAGACCCGCGGCAGCAAGGATGATCGCATCATACTCACCGGCATCGAGCTTTCTGAGCCGCGTATCGAGGTTGCCGCGCAGGCCACGGATCACGAGTTGCGGATATCCGGCACGCAGGATTGCTTCGCGACGCAGGCTGGAGGTGCCGACCAGGGCTCTGGCCGGCAACTCGTCGAGTCCGGCAAAGCGGTTCGAAACAAAGGCATCACAAGGATTTTCACGCGCCGAGATGGCCGCAAGGACGAAGCCATCCGGCATTTCCATCGGCAGATCCTTCATCGAATGCACGGCGAGGTCGGCGCGGCCCTCCTGCATCGCGACCTCGAGTTCCTTGATGAACAGCCCTTTACCGCCGATCGCCGACAAGGGGCGGTCGAGAATCTGGTCGCCGCGAGTGGTCATGCCGAGGATCTCGACGCAACTCTGTGGGTATAATTCCATCAGGCGACTGCGAACGTGCTCCGCTTGCCATAGGGCAAGGCGCGACTCACGCGAGGCAATGACAATATGCGAATGAACTGGCTTTGCTGAGTTCAAGGCAGGATTCCGGTTATGTAAAGCCGTACCGCCGACACGCGCAGGCAGCTTCGTCGCCAACCATGCCGACATCAAGAGCAGGATTCTAGCATGCCTGCGAACCCCGTTTGGCGAGGCCAATCGCTGGATGTGTGGACGATCAGGGAGCGAAATGATGGGCGAAGGACTTGACCAGCGGCCACTGCCGGCGACTGACGGGAAGCCGTTCAGGAATGTCGCGCAGCATTGCCTGCCACTGCGTCTCGGCATCGTCGGAGCCACTCTTCTCGAAACCGACAAGCGCCTCCCTGGCGACCAGAACGCTGCGGTGCAGGCGGAGAAACTGCTCGCCAAACTCCTGTTCGAGATGAGACAGCGACTCGTCAAGTAGGTATTCCCGATCACGGGTACGCGCTGTGACGTACTTCAGGTCAGCTTTGAAGTAAATGATCCCGGCCACTGGAATCAGCAGCAAACGACCACGTTCGTGGCAGGTGAGGTGGCTGCGGGCCGCCGGTTGCAGCGGAGCAGGTGACCTTGATGTAGGCGGCCGTAGTGGTCGAACCTTCTGTAAGGCGGCGAGCAAACGCTGCGCCCGCACCGGTTTCAATAGATAGTCCACGACGTTGAGTTCGAAGGCTTGCACCGCGTATGCATCAAAGGCAGTGACAAAGATTACCGCCGGCGGCTGTGCAAGTTCCGACAGACGACGCGCGAGCGCAATTCCGTCCATCCTGGGCATCTGAATGTCGACCAGAGCGACGTCCACCGGTCGGCTGGCGACCGCTGCCAGGGCGAGCAAGCCGTTCTCTGCTTCGGCAACGAGTTCGTTGGGCAGCACCGGTGCAAGATCAGCCAGCAGATCCCGCAAGCGCACGCGCGCGGGCGCTTCATCATCGACAATCATCACGGAAAGGACGCCGGGCGAAACTACGGGAATCATGGCGAGTGATCGCGACAAGGGAGAACGATATGTACCCGATACTCGCGCTGACCGTCTACGAGGAGCACTTTATCGATCTCGATACGGGCTTCCAGATCGTAGTACAGTGCCAGCCGTTCGCGAATGTTATCCAGTGCCATGTGGTTGCCACGCTGATGCTCGGCATCGCCGCCGCAGGGATTGACGAGGTCGATGTGCAATTCGTAGCCACGCCGCAGCATGCGAATACGAATCGTACCGCTCTCCCCGGAAGGTTCGATACCGTGATAGACGGCATTCTCCAGCAACGGTTGCACCATCAGCGGCGGCACCTTGAGATTGGCCGGCAGATCAGTCACCTCCCATTCGACGTTCAGACGTTCGCCAAGACGCAGCTTTTCGAGGTCAAGATACTGCCGACACAAAGCCATCTCTTCGGCCAGTGGGATCAGTTCCCGATGGTCACGCATGAACGCCCGAAAGAGTTCGGCCAACTCTTCAAGCGCTGTCTCGGCGCGCCTCGGATCAAGACGAATCAGCGAGATGATGGCATTCAGACTGTTGAACAGGAAATGCGGCCGGATGCGAGCGGTCAGCGATTGCAGGCGCGCTTCGACAAGCGCTGGCGACAATGCGCTGGCGCGCAAGGCCAAGTAGAACAGCATCAACGCCGCCGCCGCCCCGCCGAGCAGGCCGGCTCTCAGCAGGCGCGACCAGCCACCCTCGTCGAAGGTCAGAAAGCGCCAGAGATCGGACAGGAGGATCGCTGAACCGGCGGCCAGCAGCACCACCAGCGCCCGTCCGATCCAGATGGCAGGGTGCCGCAAGCGCTTCCCGAGCAGTGCCAGAAGGGTCAGGTTGAAGAGCAGCAAGGGTTGCACCCAGACGGCCAGTTCGCTGTAACGCTGCACACTGTCGCCAACCCCTTCGCTCTGCACCAAGGCCGCGAAAAGTGCCAGCAGGTTTACCCCGAGCAGGATGCGCAGTATGACTCCGGCATTACGGAAATCCGGCAACGGCTGACCGGCCAGGTTTTGCTTTATACTTGTCATCACTCGAAATGGCGCCTGCACAAGGTTCTACGAGTGATTTTAGCCCAGGAACCTGTACCTTATGAGCCAATCGGATTCTTCCCTCTATACATGGGCCGGCCGTTTCTCCGAGCCGATGTCCGACCTTGTCAAGCGCTACACGGCATCGGTGGATTTCGACTGGCGAATGTGGCGTCAGGACATTCGTGCCTCGCTGGCACACGCCACGATGCTGGCCCGACAGAACATCATCAGCACCAACGATCTGGCCGATATCGAGCGCGGTATGGCGCAGGTGGTGAGTGAAATCGAGACCGGCAACTTCGTCTGGTCACTTGACCTCGAAGACCTGCACCTGAACATCGAGAAGCGCCTGACCGCTCTCGTCGGCGACGCCGGCAAGCGCCTGCATACCGGCCGCTCACGCAACGATCAGGTCGCCACCGACATTCGTCTGTATCTGCGTGACTCCATCGACGACATCGTCATCCTGCTCGGCAAATTCCAGGACAGGCTGCTCGATCTTGCTGAAAAGGAAGCGGCCACGGCGCTGCCCGGCTTCACCCACCTGCAGGTCGCGCAGCCGATTACCTTCGGCCATCACCTGCTGGCCTATTTTGAAATGGTGCGACGTGACGCCGAGCGCTTTGCCGACTGTCGCCGACGCACCAACCGTTTGCCCCTCGGTGCGGCCGCCCTGGCCGGTACCACCTATCCGATCGATCGTCAGTTCGTCGCAGATTTGTTGGGTTTTGACGGGGTTTGCGAAAACTCGCTCGATGCCGTTTCCGACCGCGACTTTGCGATCGAATTCTGTGCCGCCTGCGCATTGCTGATGATGCACATCTCGCGCCTGTCCGAAGAACTGGTCCTGTGGATGAATCCTCGTTTCGGCTTCATCAGGCTCGCTGATCGATTCTGTACCGGCAGCTCGATCATGCCCCAGAAGCGGAATCCCGACGTACCCGAGTTGGCGCGCGGCAAGACCGGCCGCATCTACGGTCATCTGACGGCCTTGCTGACGCTGATGAAAGGCCAGCCTCTGGCCTACAACAAGGACAACCAGGAAGACAAGGAGCCGCTGTTCGACACCATCGACACGGTCAACGATACCCTGCGCATCTTTGTCGAACTGATTCCCGGTATCACCACCAACCCGGAAAACATGCGTGATGCCTTGCGCCAGGGATTTGCCACCGCCACCGACCTGGCCGACTACCTGACCCGCAAGGGCCTGCCTTTCCGCGATGCCCACGAGGCCGTCGGCCTGGCCGTTCGCCGCGCCGAAGAACTCGGTGTCGACCTGGCGCAGCTTTCACTCGGAGAACTGCAGCGCTTCTCAACGCGGATTAGCGACGATGTGTTTGCGGTACTGAGCATCGATGGGTCGCTGGCGGCGCGCCGCCACGTTGGCGGCACGGCACCGGAACAGGTTCTGGCGGCGATCGCGCGCGCGCGTCGCGGCTAGGCACCCCACCTTGCTGGCATGGAGAAGATCGGCAAATACACACTTGTCCGGGAAATCGGCCATGGCGCAACGTCTACCGTCTACCTCGGGAACGACCCTTTCAGCCAGCGCGAGGTCGCGGTCAAGGTCGCCTTTCCGGACATTCTGAGAGATCCCAAACGGGGCAGGCTATACACACATATCTTTCTCAATGAGGCCGCACTGGTCGGCAAGCTGTCGCACCCGCACATCGTCCAGACTTATGACGCGGTGGTCGACGATCACCTCTGTTATATCGTCATGGAATATGTAGCGGGCGGCACGCTGGAGACAGCCTGTGCAGCCGGTCGGCTGCTGTCATTCGAGCGCATCGTCGAGATCATTTTCAAATGCACGCGAGCGCTCGATTTTGCATTCCGGGCCGGCGTCATTCATCGTGACATCAAGCCAGCCAATATCCTCGTCGAGGGTTCAGACCCGAACGTGGGCGAGATCAAGATCTCCGATTTCGGCGCCGCGATCATTGGCTCGCCCGATCGCACCCTGATTCTCGGCATGGGGTCGCCAGCCTACATGTCACCGCAACAAGTGAAAGATCACACACTCGATCACCAGACCGACATCTATTCTCTCGGCGTTGTCATGTACCAGTTACTGACCGGACAACTTCCATTTCAGGCCCGCAACAGTTATGACCTGATCTACCAGATCATCCACTCGGAGCCGCGCCGGCCTTCGGCGCTACGCCCGGATATTCCGTTGTCGTTGGACAACATCGTCGCGCGCGCGATGAGCAAGAAACTCGAGAACCGTTACGCTAACTGGGCAGAGTTCGCACGCGATCTGGCGCAGACTTGCCGCGGCCGAAGCCTGGACGTTCCCGCTGAGCAGATGGCGGATGTCGAAAAATTCGACACCCTGCGTGCGTTCGCCTTCTTCGCGGATTTCTCTGATGTCGAGCTTTGGGAAGTGCTGCGTTTTTCTCAATGGATCCGCGTTTCTCCTGGTGAGGTGATCATTCAGGACGGCAACGTCGGCGATTGTTTCTATTTCCTCGCCGAAGGTGAACTGAAGGTCCTCAAGAACGGCATGATCCTTGATCTGCTGACCACCGGAGAGTGTTTCGGAGAGATGGCGGTGATCGGCAAAGCGAACTCGACACGTGGCGCGGATATTGTCGCTCTGACCGATGGCAAGCTGGTGAGGATTACCGAAAGCGCTTTACAGGACGCTTCCGCTGCCTGTCGAATGCATTTCTACCAATCTTTTCTGGCTGTCCTCAGCGCGCGCCTGACATCGTCGAACGTCCGTCTGGTGTCCTTCTGAGGCATCCCCAAGATGCGCCAGCCAGCGGACCACTAGTGACCGCAAAATGGAGCCACACCGTTGACGCCCATCAGGGCCTGCCTTTGGTAGCTCGTGCGAACGATGCCGGTAGTGCCATCGAATAGCACATCGAAGCGTGCAAGCTGGTTCCACGCGTCGCAAAACTGCCACTCCCAGACCAGTTCGTCGCGCGCCTTGAAGTAGTTGGTCCACTGCGGCACGGGTGGACCGATCAGACGCAGCACCGACTCCTGGTCGCTCTTCCCCGGCTCGATGCGAGCGAAATGCTCCATGTCGAGTACCGCCTCAATCTGCCGCAGCCGCCCATCGGGATCGATGAAGACCATGAATGTCTGAGCACCTGCCGGCCCACGCGGATACGCCAGTTGCTCGCTGCCGTCAGCGTTCTTCCAGCGGAGTGCCGGCGCGCCCATCGTCGCCATCACTTCCGGCAAGGTCGCCACACCTGGCTGCAGACTCCAGCCGCTGTAGCCGGCGCAAGCCGATAGCAGGGATACACTGACCACGGCCCACAGGTATTGCCAGCTCGAGCGTTCAGTATCCATCTCGCGCTTCGACCATCCGTCAGAGCGGATCGGCGAGCCCTTCGAACAGTTTCTGCAACTCACCCTCTTCATACATCTCGCGCATGATGTCGCAGCCGCCGATAAACTCGCCGCGCACGTAAAGCTGCGGAATCGTTGGCCAGTTGGCATATTCCTTGATACCGTTGCGAATCTCCGCATTCTCCAGCACATCCACGCTGAGGAAGCCGGAAACACCACAGGCTTTCAGAATCTGCACGGTGACCGCTGAAAAACCACATTGCGGAAATTGTGGCGTCCCCTTCATGTAGAGGACCACCGGATTATTCGTGACCTGCTCCTTGATCAGTTGCTGCACATCCATCATCAAACCTCGTCATTACTATAGTTGATAGAAACAATCGGGATTAGTGTACCGCTTGACACCACCCATCGTCAACGCAGACAAGCACCGCTGACTCGTTCGACCTGCGACAGATCCAGCCAGGAAGCCACGTCGGACAAGCCTGCACTCCACAACAGATTACGCACATCGGCTGACTGATTGTAACCGTGTTCGATCAGCAGCCAGCCATCCGGCAGCAGATGTCTGGCTGCACCGCCGATGATTGCGCGAATACAGGCCAGACCGTCGCCGCCAGCGACCCCATCGCTTAGCGCCATCTGCGGCTCGAAGGGCAGACCGTTCTGCTGCAGATGCGGATCTGCATACGCAACATAAGGTGGGTTGGCAACAATCAGGTCGAAACGCGCCTCGCCGAGCGGTGCGTACCAGTCACCAGCAAAAAAGCTCACCTCCGCCGCATGCCGTGCGGCGTTGCGGCCGGCCACTTCGAGCGCCGCCAAAGACAAGTCGACCGCGCTGACAGTGGCTGCCGGGTACAGGCACTTGAGGGTCACCGCCAGTACCCCGCAACCCGTACCGAGATCAACAATCCTCGGTGCGGGTAATGACTGCAGTCGTTGGATTGCCAGTTCGACCAGCAGTTCCGTTTCGGGACGTGGAATCAGCACTGCCGGGCTGACCTGAAACTCGAGCGTGTAAAATTCTGCCGAGTTCACCAGATACGCCAGCGGCTCTCCGCCAGAACGACGCTTGACGAGTGCCGCGAGTCGAGCCACCTGATCGGTCGACAAGGCTCGGGTCGGTCGTACCAGCAGGTCGACATGCGTACAATCGGCAACATACTCGACGAGCAAACGCGCATCCAGTCGATCAATGCTCTGGCTGGCCACACGCCAGGCCTCGCCGATGCTCGTCACCAGCCGCAGCATTCAGCGCAGGCCCATTGGCCCTGGCCACTGCCCAAGACACGCATCAGGGTCTGAGCGATCGCTTCATGCGCTCTCGGCGAGCATCGCCAGCTGATCAGCCTGATACTCTGCGGTCAGCGCAGCGATCAGCTCATCGAGATCGCCGTCCATGACCGCCTCCAGCTTGTACAGCGTCAGGTTGATGCGGTGATCAGTCACTCGCCCCTGCGGGAAATTATAGGTTCGAATTCGCTCCGAGCGATCACCACTGCCAATCAGATTCCTGCGCGCCGACGCGATGTTCGCATGTTGCTCACGTTCCTGCATGTCCCGGATACGCGCCACCAGCACGGACAGCGCCTGCGCCTTGTTCTTGTGCTGCGACCGATCATCCTGACATTCGACGACGATGCCCGTCGGCAGATGAGTGATGCGTACGGCCGAATCGGTCTTGTTGATGTGCTGCCCGCCCGCCCCTGAGGCCCGATAGGTATCGATGCGAATCTCGGTGGGATTGATCTGTACCTCCTCCAGTGCATCGGCTTCGGGCATCACCGCCACCGTACAGGCGGATGTGTGGATACGGCCTTGCGTCTCGGTATCCGGAACACGCTGCACGCGATGAGCACCCGACTCGAACTTGAGTCTGGAGTAGACGCCATTCCCGATAATGCGCGCAATGACTTCCCGGTACCCGCCGAGGTCCGAAATACTTGCGGAAACGACATCCACTTGCCAGCCCCGGCGCTCGGCATAGCGCGTGTACATGCGGAACAGATTGCCTGCAAACAGTGCTGATTCGTCACCGCCCGTGCCGGCGCGAATTTCAAGAAAGACATTGCGATCGTCCTTGGCATCCTTCGGCAGCAATAGTTTTTGCAGTTCTGCCTCGATCTCCGGCAGGCGTTCCCTGGCACCTGCCACTTCAGCTTCAGCCAATTCCCGCATCTCCGGATCAGCCAGCATATCGAGCCCCGCAGACAGATCAGACTGGAGCTGCCGCCAGGCCTGAAACAGGGAAACCACCGGGCCCAGTTCGGCATGCTCGCGCGACAGTTTGCGGTACTCGTCCATGTCGCGTGTCGCCTCGCCACTGGCCAGCATGCGGTCGATCTCGTCGAGACGACCGGTCAGATGCTCAAGTTTGTCGCAAATACTCTGGTTCATTAGCGTGAAAGTCGCGTCAGCGACTGACAAATCCTGATGAGTTGGCACATGCGCACCGTTATTCGCCGAGGTGGGATTCCACATGCAGGTGGAAAAGCTGTGCCGCCAGGGATGGCAAGTCATCCCGGCCTCCGCTGGCCTGACTCAGCGCCTGTGTTGGTGCATGCAGGAACTTGTTGGTCAAACGGAGTGAAAACTGCTCGAGCACACGCGCCGGGTCGTCCCCTCTGGCCAACAACTTGAGTGCATGTTCCATCTCGTGCCGACGCGATCGTTCAGCCGCATCGCGCAGCGCGCGAATGACCGGCACTGTACCACGCGTTGCCAGCCAGCGCAGGAATCCATCGACACGCTCGGCAATGATTGCTTCCGCGTCAACGACTGCTGCCTGACGCGACTCGAGCCCCGAAGCGACCAATTGAGCGAGATCATCAACCGTATACAGGAAGACATCGTCCATATCGCCCACCTCGATCTCGATATCACGCGGGACAGCGAGATCGACCATGAACATCGGGCGGTGACGGCGCATCTTGATGGCACGCTCGACCATGCCCAGACCAATGATCGGCAGCGGACTGGCCGTACAGGAGACGATGATATCGAACTGCGACAATCGCTCGCCAAGCTCTTCGAGGCGGATCGCCGTTCCGCCAAAACGATCCGCAAGCGCCCGTCCACGCTCAACCGTTCGGTTGGCAACAAGCACCTGTTTCGGCCGTTGTTCCGCGAAATGCCTGGCGCACAGTTCGATCATCTCGCCGGCGCCAATCAACAGGAGCCGCTGATCTGCGATCCGCTCGAAGATGCGCTCGGCCAGGCGCACCGCGGCGGCGGCCATGGAAACGACGTTGACCCCGATCGCCGTCGTCGAACGTACCTCCTTGGCGACGGCAAACGAATGCTGGAACAGCTTGTGCAAGGTGGTACCGAGGGTGCCGGCTTCCTCCGCCACACGTACTGCTTCCTTCATCTGGCCGAGAATCTGAGGCTCACCAAGAACCATCGAATCGAGTCCGCTGGCCACCCGGAAAGCATGGCGAACGGCATCACGTTCGGGATAGGTGTAGAGGTATGGCTCAATCTCGTGGTGTGCAAGACAATGATAGTCGGCAAACCACTGGCTTGCCGCCTCAGGCACATCGGTAGCGAAGTACACTTCAGTGCGATTACAGGTGGAGAGAATCGCCGCCTCTTGAACCGATTTGCAGCGCGTCAGGTCGGTCAGCGCCTGGTGCACCCTTTCCGCATGAAAGGCCACCTGCTCACGTACCGACAGAGGTGCTGTGTGGTGGTTGATACCAAGCGTAAACAGCGGCATTCTTGGAGGTCGGTAGGCAAGGCAAATGGCAGGAAAGACAAGGATTATATCATTGACACCACATACCCCCGCGCGAGCCTGCGCATTCAGAGCACATCCGGCCCCGGCTTGCCGATGAAATACCCTTGCGCGTAGTCCACACCAAAACTGCGCAACATGTTCAAGGCGCGTTCGTCTTCAACGAACTCGGCGACGGTCTTCTTGCCGAATCCTCTTGCCACCTCGGTCAGTGCCCGTACAAAGACCTGGTCGTCCGGACTGTCAACCAGCGTGCGCACAAACGATCCGTCGATCTTGACATAATCAACAGGCAATTGCTTGATATAATTGAAAGAAGAAAAACCTACGCCAAAATCGTCGAGCGAAAACGAACAACCGAGTTCGCGCACAGCTTCCATGAACGCGCGGGCAGCAGAAAAATCCGACACGGCAGCCGTTTCGGTAATTTCAAAGACGACATGGCTGGGCAGCAGCGGGTTGCGGGAAAGCTCGTCGCGGATGAAGGACAATAGTCTGACATCGTTGATGCTGACGCCCGACAGGTTGATCGAGAACTTGTAGTATCTCCCGACGGCAAACAAGGCCAACATCTTGCCAAACACCTGATGGATCACGTAGCGATCGATCTCGCGTATCAAACCGCTGTTTTCGGCGACTTCCATGAACGCACCAGGTGGAATCAGCGACCGGTCGGCGTCCCGCATGCGCACCAGCGCCTCGTAGTGACTGACTTGCCGCGCACGGATATCCTGAATCGGCTGGTAATGGACGACAAATCCCCCATCCACCAGAGACCGGTTGATCATCTCTTTCCAGTGCAGACGCTCTTGTATCTTCTCCTGCTCACCTTCACCCTCGGAGTAGAGATGCCAGCCTCCCCCGCCCTTGGCCTTGGCCTGATACATGGCGATGTCGGCATTGGCAAGCAGTTCCTTGACGTCCATCTTGGCCTCGGAAAAAACCACGATCCCGATGCTGGCGGAAACCCGATGGTTCGCTCCCAGTTCGGGAAACTTGATTTCGGCAAGGCGTTTGTTGATTTTCTCGGCCACCTGGATGGCGCCGTCGTGGTCGCACTCATGCAGCAGGAGCCCCAGTTCGTCACCGCCCAGCCTCCCCAGCAGATCGCTGGCACGTGCCAGGTTACCGACCTGGTCGGCGACGATGCGTAACAGGGCGTCTCCCGCCTGATGGCCGCTCACGTCATTGACGTATCTGAACTCGTCCAGGTCGAGATACAGCAAGGCCCCATCATGCCCCGAACGTCGCGCGCTGATCAGGGTTCGATCGAGCTCGTTCTGAAAATGCTGCCGATTGACCAGGCCTGTCAGGGGGTCGTGTTCTGCCAGATAAGTGACATGCGACTCGGCGCGCTTGCGTTCGGTGTGGTCTACCCCGACCGACAGGATCATCATCGCATCGCCAGCATGGCCGGACAGGCGGGAATGGCTCCAGGTGATTTCGTACGACTGGCCGCTCATGCCCAGCAGAATCGACTCCATCTGCACGTGCCGACGATGCCCAGCGGCGATTTCGAGGAAAGCCTGCTGAACAGTCGATACCGACGATGATCCGGCCTGGCCGAGCAACTCGAAAAAACGCTTGCCGAGGAGTTCTTCCTCCCCCCAGTCGAACAACATGCGCCCGTATCGATTGAGCGTGCGGATTCGACCGTCGGCGGACTGCGTCAGGATGATGACCTGCGCGGTATCTAAGAGGCTCTTGTTGAAATCGCGCTCGACCGATATCCGCTGCAACATTCTCTGGGTCGCTGCAGAATGCGCAGCCACCTCCTTCTCCAGCGTCTCCAGGCGATACGACAGGGCGATCGCAGCCTCATCCAGGCTATCGATTTCATCATCGAGCAAACGCCGTGCGCGTGGCGCAATACGTGCACGCGCTTCGGCAAAGGCCCGGCGGCCGAGCAGGGGTATCGCCAGCACGGCCCGGGTCATGCGTTGCAGGGGTGCGTGTACCAGCAGCGCCAGCAACAGCAGCGACAGCAGCGAGGCCAGCAACTCGCCCTGCAAGCGGCTCAAGACCGATTGGCGAATGTCGGCCAGGGCATCGGTCAGATCGTCGATGACCACCATCATCGCCGGCAACTGCTCGCCCCTGGGAGCATCCAGAGCCAGAAACGACAGTTCGAACTGCTTGTCGTCGTAAGGCAGCGAGAGGTAGGCATGGCCACGTGTGTGAAGGATCGGGGGAATCGACCTGAGTTGATGCAGCAACTCCCGATATTTTCCCTTGCTGCTCAACTCGATCACCCGCAAGCCCACCTGTGGCAGGAAGGCCTCGTCTACCGCAAGCCCGGCCGCAGGCGAGGTCGGGATGAGAACCCCGAGATCAGCACCACCAGACACACTTGGAAAGGAGTTAACCACCTCAGCCGGCGAACTGCCCAGGACCACCGCCCCGGCCACCCGACCAGCCGACAGAATCGGTGCCGCCGCAAACTCGGTACACACCTGCCGGCAGCGCGTCCAGTGCATGGCTTGCTCACTCTTGATAACGGCGCGCACCTCTGCATCGTGATCCGGATCGGCCAGCACATTGCTGGGCCAGGTAGCCAGTGGCAAACCGGTCTTCGCATAGACCTGCAGCGAGTCGATACCCAGGCCGAGTTGCAGGGCCGCCCAGTAACTGTCGAGGTGATTTCGCAGCAGTTCATTCCCGGACGGCGTCTGGAACCGGCTCACGCCGACAGAATCGAGAGCAGCCAGCACACCCGCGAGCCCCTGCAGGCGCTGCCCGAAGTCATCGCGCAAAGCGAAGGCCTGCAGAACGAGACGCTTGCGGGTCTCTGCACGCTGCGTTTCGAAGCGCGTCGTCAGATCGTGAAAATGTAGCCAGGACAAGGCCCCGTTGACCGACAGCATCACCGCACCCAGGGTCAGCAGGACCTTCCACCTGAGGCTAAGGAATCTCGAACCGCTGCGCGCTTTCGACGCAGATGGACTATCCGACATTGGCGGCGATTAAAAGCGGAAGGAAGCTTGCAGCATGAAGTTGTCCCAGTAGCGACGCAAAGCCTGCACGCTCGGGTTGTCCTGCACCGCCAGAAAACCCGTACCGTCAACCCGATGCACTTCGGCGCGCAACATGAACTGTGGGGTGACGTCGAAACGAAGCCCAGCCGTCCAGTCCTTGGCAAAGCGGGTAAAACCCGGCATGCCGGTGGCGGCAGCAAATCCCTTGCCGTCACGATCCTGGTTGTCGGCGTAATAGGCGTCGTAACGCAGCAAGGCCTCCCAGCGTGGTGCCAAGCGGTAGCTGCCTTGCAGATAATAGCTGCGTCCATCGGCAGTGCCATTGTAAAAAAACCGACCAAAGTCCGAAACCGAAGTTCGGCGGAAAGCGTATTCGCTGGTCAGGCTCCAGTTCTCGGCGTTGAACTGGGCAGACAGAATCAGTGGCGTCAGCTTGAATCTCCCGGCCAGCAGTCGGTCGCCAAAGCCCGGCTTGTAGCGCAGGTCGAGACGAGTGGCGGTCAAGCCCAGACGATACATCCCGCCAGAGCCCTCGTAGAAGACCTGGAAATCCGGCGCGAGACTGGAATCGAGACTGCCGGGCCGTTGCAAGCCGACCAGAGCCACTTTGGCAGCATCCGTATCGGTCTGCGGCTGGCCGTAAGCGAAACTGGCGAACAGACTTCCGGCATCGCCATAGCGCTCTGCGTAGATCTCGCCCCCGTCGGCTGACACAGTCAGATTACGTGTTCTTTCGAAATAGATCGATTGGGGCAGAATGATGCTGGGGCGTGTGAACGGCACGTCGCGGGTCTTGTTGTACAAACCATAAGCGGTTTTGATCCGTCCCAGGCGAATCCCGGCGCGTCCATCTTCTCTCGACAGCGGCGTCCAGTCGATCAGCCCATAATCGAGCCGCACGCCACCATCATCGGTGCCTCCCGCCCGATGTGAGAGCAGTTCGGCTGCCAGTTGCACATCGGAAGTCAGGCGCCATGACGCATTCGCACCCACTTCTGTGAAATCCCGGCTTACCCGGTCGTCGCTGCGCCCGAAAAAATTGTTGTCGGTGGTGTTCACCAGTGTCAAGGACGCAAAACCGTGCAACTGGAAATCACCGCCCAGCAGGTCCAGTGCACGCACCGCTGCGGTCCACAGCAAGCACACGCCAATCAGCGCGACGCAAGACGCGGCCCTAGCGAATCTTGAGAACACGCACATTCGTATTAACCTCGCTCGCCTTGACGTAACCAATCGCCCCCGGCGTGGATGCCACTCTGGATATCATTTCCTGCGTTGAAGCGACCTGCTCGGGGTATTGGCCCTGCCCGGAAAACACCTGTCGATCCCAGGCCATTCGCAATTGCTGGGGAAACACCTGCAGCACGGTCTTGCTGAAGGTGGCATGTTCGGGCGCTTCATCCCTGAGAACGAATACCTTGACCGGGGTGTCGGTGGGCCAATTCTGCAGGCGCATGCCAAAGATGGCGCGCAGGGAAGCTCGCGGAATGGTCTCTTCGCTGGTCGCCGGGTAGGCGATCGCAACCATCGCCAGCTCCGGCGTCTGGGCATGCGCCACAGCGGCAAGCAGCACGTTCGCCAGCAGGTAGAGCAATAGCGATCGCCACAACAAAGTCACGAATTTAATGGGAATAATTTTATTCATCAAGACACATGCTACCAGACAAAGCCCTCCGCCGACTCGGCCAGCATCGGTCGACAGAGTCTTTGCTCCTGCGCTCAGCCGATAAACCACTACGGCTGATTCAACTAGATTCCCGATCCACCCTCTTCCATGGTCTTTCCTGGTGCGGCAAAAACCCTGATCTGACGAGGCTTGAGCCATACTTGCTGTCCTTTGGCGAGCGCCAATATCGTGGCCCGCTCGCGAGTCAACTCAACCTCGATCAATTCCGAAGCATGCGCCAGCTCGACACGCACCCATGGCCCGATGGCATGCACTTCTTGTACCGTTGCCTCCAGGCCACCGGTCAGCGGGTGGTGTTCGATTTCGATATCGTGCGGTCGGACAAAGGCCGTAACAGCGCTTTCCGGCACGTCTTCGCGACGCTCCGCAGCGACCTCCGCCCAGGCACCATGGACACGGCTGTGAAAGACGTTGACATTGCCAAGGAACTGATAGACGAAAGGTGTTGCCGGACTCGAATACACCTCGTCGGGAGAGCCGATCTGCTCGATCCGCCCCTGCTTCATGACCACCACGCGGTCAGCAACCTCCAGCGCCTCTTCCTGATCGTGCGTCACGAAGACGCTGGAAATCTGCATTTCATCGTGCAGGCGCCGCAGCCAACGCCGCAGTTCCTTGCGCACCTGGGTATCCAATGCACCGAAGGGTTCATCGAGCAGCAGCACCCTCGGTTCAACGGCGAGCGCACGTGCCAGAGCGATACGCTGACGCTGACCGCCTGAAAGTTGCGATGGATAGCGATCGGCCAGCCAGTCGAGCTGCACAAGCTTGAGTAATGCCATGACCCGGCTATGGATCTCGGCCTCTGCCGGACGCACTTTTCTCGCTTTGACGCGCAGACCGAAAGCGACGTTTTCGAACACCGACATGTGCCGGAACAAGGCGTAGTGCTGGAACACAAAGCCGACCTTGCGATCGCGTGCATGCACATGTGCCGTTTCCTCGCCAGCGAACAGCACCTGCCCAACGTCGGCGGTCTCCATGCCGGCGATGATGCGCAGCAGCGTGGTCTTGCCGCAGCCTGACGGACCGAGCAAGGCGACGAGTTCGCCCGTCGGAATGTGCAGGTTGATGTCTTCCAGTGCCACAAAGTTGCCGAAGCGTTTGCCGATCGCGCGTATTTCGATGCTCATCAGG
The DNA here is from genome assembly GCF_012940005.1 of Candidatus Accumulibacter contiguus. Taxonomy (GTDB): domain Bacteria; phylum Pseudomonadota; class Gammaproteobacteria; order Burkholderiales; family Rhodocyclaceae; genus Accumulibacter; species Accumulibacter contiguus. The sequence goes on from NZ_SPMX01000003.1 coordinate 59,736, forward strand.
ACAGTTCAGAAAAGGTTCTTGCAGGGCTCGCGTACAAGCGAGATGGAAAAATCAGGAGCAAGCTGCGGCCCCTGTCTCAGGTCTCAGGTCTTTTCTGCCGGCAAGTCCGCCGACAGCATGCTGTTTTCGCGGCGCATTCGCCATTCAACGATGGTCTTGGCAAGCAATGTCACCAGCGCCAGCAAGGCCAGCACCGATGCCGACGCAAAAGCGCCTACCGCGTTGTACTCGTTGTACAGAATTTCCACATGTAACGGCAGGGTATTGGTCTCGCCACGAATATGCCCGGAAACCACCGATACCGCACCGAATTCGCCCATCGCCCGAGCGTTGGCAAGGATCACGCCGTACAGCAGACCCCACTTGATATTCGGCAGCGTCACGCGGCGGAACATCTGCCAGGCACCGGCACCGAGCGAGAGGGCAGCCTCCTCTTCTTCCTTCCCTTGCGACTGCATCAGCGGGATCAACTCGCGGGCGACGAACGGCGAGGTAATGAACAGGGTGACAATGATGATCCCTGGCAGCGCAAATACCACCTTGATGTCATGTGCCGACAGCCATGGCCCGAAAAGCCCCTGGGCACCGAAGATCAGCAGAAAGACCAGACCCACGACTACCGGCGATACGGCGAACGGCAGATCGATCAAGGTAATCAGCAGACTCTTGCCCCGGAAATCGAACTTGGCGATCGCCCATGCCGCAGCGACACCAAAAACGATGTTGAACGGTAGCACGAAGAGTGCGACAAAGAGTGTCAAGCCAATCGCAGAACGGGTTTCGGGATCGTTCAAGGCGCCGGCGTATGCTGTCCAACCTGCGGCAAAAGCCTCTACAAAAACCGCCAGCAAAGGCAGGGCGAGAAAGAAGAAGAGGAATCCGAGCCCGACACCCAGCAGCAGAGCACGTAACCAGCGTGGCTCGGCGTTCACCCGCCGCAAGTGCCCGCTCACCGGCGCGCTCCCATGCTTGGCGAACACTCACTGTGCCGATTCGCCGCCCACCACTGCAAGGCGTTTACGGCGAGCAGCATCACAAAGGAAATGACCAGCATGACCATCGCCAAGGCGGTTGCGCCAACGACATCATACTGTTCAAGCTTGGAGATGATCAGCAAGGGCGTGATTTCCGAGATCAGGGGCATGTTGCCGGCAATGAAAATGACCGATCCGTACTCTCCGACCGAACGTGAAAAGGCCAGCGTGAAGCCGGTGAGTAGCGCGGGGAAAATCGCCGGAAAGAGGACACGGATCAAGGTCTGCCAGCGCGAAGCACCAAGTGATGCGGCAGCCTCCTCGACCTCCGGCTCGATATCCTCGATCACCGGTTGTAGCGTGCGAACGACAAAAGGCAGGCCAATGAAAGTCAGGGCAACGACGATGCCAAACGGCGTGAACGCCACCTTGACGCCTAACGGCTCAAGGTATCGGCCAATCCAGCCATTGTCCGCATAGAGGGTGGCCAGAGTAATTCCGGCCACCGCCGTCGGCAAGGCAAAGGGCAGATCGACCAGGGCATCAATGGCACGCTTGCCTGGAAACGAGTAGCGCACGAGAATCCAGGCGACGATCAGACCAAAGAAGGCGTTGACCGTCGCAGCCAGCAAAGATGCACCGAAGGTCACGCGATACGAAGCCAGTGCGCGTTCGCCAGTGGCGATCGCCCAGAACTCGGCCGGGCTCAGGTGACTGGCCCGGAACGCCAGACCGGAAAGCGGCAGCAGGATCAGCAGCGACAGATAAGCCAGGGTACAAGCCAGCGACAGTCCGAAACCGGGCAGGATCTGTCGGCGGGAAGCCGACATCAAACGGGATGATGACCTGGCAGCCACGGCAGAGCGCCTACTTCTGCTGATAGATCTGGTCGAAAGTCCCGCCATCCCTGAAGTGCGTCGGATAAGCCTTGGCCCAGCCGCCGAAAACCTCGTCGACGCTGAAAGTCTTTATCGGGGGAAACTGTGCCGCATATTTTTTCAGTATCTCCTGGTTTCGCGGCCGCAAATAGTTCTGAGCGGCGTTTTCCTGGCCTACCGGCGACCATAGGAAATCCAGATAAGCCTGCGCCGCCTTGCGCGTACCTTTCTTGTCGACCACCTTGTCAATGATGGCAACGGGAAATTCGGTGAGGATCGACAACGAAGGGTAGACCACTTCGAATTCGCCCTTGCCAAACTCACGGGCAATCAGTTCGGCCTCACTCTCGAAGGATATCAGCACATCACCGATCTTCCGCTGCATGAAAGTGGTGGTTGCATCACGCCCTCCGGCGGCGAACAAGGGGGCGTTCTTCAGCAGCCGGCCAACGAAATCCTGCGCGGCCCGGTCGTTAGCACCGGCCTGAGTGAGTGCGTAGCCCCACGCGGCAAGATAGGTGTAACGGCCATTGCCGGTATTCTTGGGATGCGGCAGGATCACCTGGACTCCCGGTTTGACGAGATCACCCCAATCCTTCAAGCCTTTCGGGTTACCCTTGCGAACGATGAACACCATCGTCGACGTGTAGGGTGACGCATTGTTCGGAAATTTCTTCGCGTAGTCCCTGGCCACCAAACCTTTCTCGGCGAGAAAGTCGACATCGGACGCCTGATTCATGGTCACCACGTCGGCTTCCAGGCCGTCGGCGACGGCCCGCACCTGCTTGCTCGATCCCGCGTGCGACTGTTTCAACTCGATCGACTCACCGGAAAGCGCTTTCCAGTGTTTCTGGAACATCGGGTTGTAGTCTTTGTAAAAATCACGGGCAACGTCATACGAGACGTTGAGCAGGCTGCTGCCTTCGGCCAGAACCAAGGAGGCAGACAAAGTGAGCACAAGGGTCAGGAACAATTGGCGAATCACTCGAAACATACGCTACTCCATCAAATGCCGGAAAGTGTGATCACTATAGCCAAGGCTGTTAGAACTGTATAGCATCAGTGATTATTTATTTATACTTATTAGAAATATAGCGCATGGAAACCGACAATAAAAAAAGCCACGGCGCAGCGTGGCTGGTCATCCCTAGAACCGGATCAAACGCGTGTCGGCAGCCTACCCGTTGCTGATGCACTTTCCATCCAGCGCTTGATGCGATTGGCGTCACCAATGCGGGTTTGCTTGCCGGCTGAGTCCAGCAGCACGATCACGACCGGTTTGTCTGCAACACGCGCCTGCATCACCAGACATTTACCGGCTTCCTGAATGTAGCCAGTCTTCGACAAGCCGATCTCCCAGGTCGGGCTGCTGACCAACTGATTGGTATTGTGGAAGTCGAGCTCGCGGCCCTTGACTTCAGCCCGCACACCGGGAGTCGTCGAGAACTCGCGAATCAGGGGGTAATGATGTGCAGCCGCAACCATCCGTGCCAGATCGTGCGCCGTGGAGACGTTGTTGCTGTTGAGCCCGGTGGGATCCTCAAAATGCGAACTGCTCATCCCGAGCGACGCCGCCTTGCGATTCATCGCCGCCACGAAAGCCGGCAAGCCGCCAGGGTAATGACGTCCAAGGGCATTGGCTGCACGGTTCTCGGAAGACATCAGAGCCAGCAGCAGGGCCGTCTCGCGCGAGATCACCGTGCCTACCCCGAGGCGCGAACGGCTGCCGCGCAGGTAGTCGACATCCTCATCGCTGATCGTGATCGGCGACTGTAGATTGGGCATGCTGTCGAGCACGACCATCGCTGTCATCAGCTTGGTAATCGACGCAATCGGCACAATGGCGTTGGCATTTTTTTTCGTACAGGGGCTCACCACTGTCCTGGGCGATCACCAGTGCCGAGCCCGATTGCACGGCCAGACGTCCCGGATCCTGCCAGAAATCGACATTACCGGCGAGAACTCTGGTCAGATTCCTTTTCTGAACCGCATGCGTCAAGCCACCGCTTGTCTCCAGCGGGGCGTACTTGCTGATCTGCGAGACGCGAGCGGAGCGTACGGAGTGTACGGACTCGGCCTTTGCTACCCGAACCACTGCCTTGTCTTTCCGGTCCACGGGTGCAGCCATTGCGTGCCGACCTGGCACACTCTTGGCGGCTGTTGGCTCAACCTTGTTCTTGTTCGTCGAAGACTTGGTGGAACTCGTCCGTGCCAGGGGCTCGACCTTGGCCTTCTGGGCAACCGGCTTGACCATACTCTTCTCGGCCACCGCCTCCTTCTTGCCCTTCTGTACGACCGGCGAGGCCTTGCTCTTCTGTGACTCAGCCTTGCCTTTGCCCTTCTCCATCGCATGGGCCGCTTCCATCGGCAGCATCGCCGTTCCCAACATTGCGCCCAGCAGCAACGCTGCCCTTAATTTGATCCGCATCGCAAGCCTCCTGCACGATTCAATTGATTTTACGATTCTACAGCAACCCATTGTCTGATCACTATAGATCATGAAAAAAGAACGGGATAGACGAATGATATGATAAACCACTTCAGGCGCATTCAGGATTCTTCCAGAAAAGCTTTGACCTCTTCTCGACGCGCCATCGTGTCCTGGTAGCCGAGATCGATCAATGCTCCGGTGTAGGGCTTTTCGAAGAGAAGGTAGCTGGTCAAGGCACCGCCGCGCCGATTCATGGCCCCCAAGCCGCGCAGCAGTGTTCTCACCGCCAGGGGCAGCGCACCCGCGTGGCGTGCTGCAAGATAATCAATACGTTCGGATGGAGTGATGATCAGGGACTGCACCGAGCGCAGAGCAATGTCGCCGCTGGCCCGCAACTCCTCGGGGATCTTCGAGAGTGTCTGATTGATTCGCTCCATACGCTCCACGTCAACCGCCAGACTATCCAGAAAGATCGATGACAGCGCATGCCCGGCAATCTGCGCCAGGGTCGGATAGCTTCGGGAACTCTGCCGTCCCGTCGTGTCGTTCAATTGTGCGACGCCGATGATCAGGATCTTCTCTGCGCCAAGATGGATCGCGGGCGAGATCGGGGCCAGCTGGCGCATCGACCCATCGCCAAAATATTCGCGATTGAGGTACACCGCGGGAAAGATGAAAGGCAGCGCGCTCGATGCCATCAGATGTTCAACCGAGAGATGTGCGCGACAGCCGACTCGATGCGTGCGCCGCCACCTCTCCACCTCGGGATGCGCCTGAAAGAAACTGACGCCGTGACCCGTCGTGTAACCGGATGCGGTAATGCTTACAGCGTAAAGTGAGCCGTTGGAGAGGCAACGATCGAGGTTGCCGAAATTCAGCCTCTGTTCGAGAAGCTTGCGCAGCGGCCGATTGTCCAGCAACGAACGCGGGCTGCGCCGGATCATCCAGCCCAGCAGCAGGGCACTAAGCCAGCTGACCCCGGCAATTCCCATGCCAAAAGGATCGGCGCGATAGATCTGCCCGGCGTGCATGTTGCGCCAGACATCCGCCAGCGCTTCGACGGCAGCGCTGAAGTTGTTGGCATAACACGCCAGGGTGGCTGCGTTGACGGCACCGGCCGAGGTGCCGCAAAGAATCGGGAAGGGATTCTCGATAGGGTTGCCAAGCAATTCGCGAATGGCCAGCAGAGCGCCCACCTGATAAGCAGCCCGCGCGCCACCGCCACCGAGAACCAGGGCAGTTTTGCTGTTCGCCATTGTGCTTCAGTGGGGTCCGCTTGCAGAGTCCGATGCCGTCGTGATCGTCACCGGCGGATCGGCAGCAACCTCGAAAACGGAGACGGCTGCCACTCGAGGAGCAGCACTCAGCGCTCGTTCATCAGTTTGTCGACCACGGTCAAAGCGGTCATGTTGACAATCCGTCGAACCGTCGCCGTCGAAGTCAGGATATGTACCGGGTGCGCAGCCCCGAGCAGGATCGGGCCAATCGTCAGGTTGTCGCCAGAGGCAATCTTCAGCAGGTTGAATGAAATATTGGCCGCATCTAGCGTCGGCATGATCAGCAGGTTGGCAGTCCCCTTGAGACGCGCATCGCTGGGGAATACCCGCTGCCGGATGTGCTCGTCAAGTGCCGCATCACCGTGCATCTCGCCCTCCAGTTCGAGGCGCGGCGCGCGTTCCTTCAATAGCTGAAGCGCTGCGCGCATCTTCAGCGCAGTTGGCGTGTTCGCCGAGCCGAAGGACGAGTGCGACAGCAGTGCGACACGCGGTGTCACGCCGAAGCGGCGAACCTCGTCGGCAGCCAGCAGCGTCATGTCCACCAACTGCTCCGCCGACGGGTCGTAGCTGATGTAGGTATCGGCGATGAACAGCGTGCGATCCGGCAGCACCAGCAGACTCATCGCATAGAGGTTGCGAACCCCCGGTGCCAGTCCGATGACATTCTCCACATACTCGCGATGCACGTCATGGCGGCCGAAAGTGCCGCAGATGAGACCGTCTGCGTCACCCATGCGCACCATCATCGCGCCGAACAGCGAAGCGCGACGCCGTACTTCGCGCCGGGCAAATTCGGCCGAAACCCCTTTGCGCTCCATCAAACGCCGGTATTCCCGCCAGTAAGGTTCGAAGTGCTCGTCGAAAAACTCGTTGTTGTCGGCGTTGACGACGTCGAAGTCACCCCCCGGAGACACGCGCAGGTTCAGCGCCTCGAGCTTGCGGGCGATGTCGTCCGAGTCACCGATCAAAATCGGCCTCGCGATTCCCTCGTCAACGATCACCTGCACGGCACGCAGCACGCGATCGTCTTCCCCTTCAGCGAAAACGATGCGTCTGGGTGCCTGCTTGGCCTGCGAGAAGACCGGTTTCATGATCAGGCCGAAGTGATAGACGAATTCGTCCAGACTTTCCCGATAGGCTTCGAGATCCTTGATGGGCCTGCTCGCCACCCCGGAGGCCATGGCCGCCTCGGCAACCGCCGGAGCAATCTTGCCAATCAGACGTGGATCGAAAGGATTCGGAATCAGATACTCCGGTCCAAAGTTGGAGTGCTTTTCGCCATATGCCTTGACCGCAACCTCCGATTGCTCGACTCGCGCCAGTTCAGAGATCGCCCGGACTGCGGCGAGCTTCATCGCTTCGGTAATGGTGGTCGCGCCGACATCAAGAGCACCGCGAAAAATGAAGGGAAAGCACAACACGTTGTTGACCTGGTTCGGGTAATCCGAACGGCCAGTCGCAATGATCGCATCGTTGCGAACCGCCTGCACGTCTTCGGGCCGAATTTCCGGATCGGGATTCGCCAATGCCATGATCAGTGGTGCCGGCGCCATCCTCGCCACCATCTCCTGCTTGAGGACACCACCAGCCGACAGCCCGAGGAAGACGTCGGCACCCTCGATGACTTCCCCGAGCGTGCGTGCATCGGTGCTCTTGGCATAACGCCCCTTGATTTCGTCCATGTCCTCGACGCGGCCCTCATAGACCAGACCCTTGATGTCGGTTACCCAGATGTTCTCGACCGGAATGCCCAGCATCACCAGCAAGTCCAGGCAGGCGAGTGCGGCGGCGCCGGCCCCCGAGGTGACCAGCTTGACCTGATGCAGTTCCTTGCCCTGCAGGAACAGACCATTGAGAATAGCCGCGCCGACGACGATTGCCGTGCCGTGCTGATCGTCGTGAAAGACCGGAATCTTCATTCTTTCGCGCAGTTTCTTCTCGACATGGAAGCACTCCGGCGCCTTGATGTCTTCCAGGTTGATGCCACCAAAAGTCGGTTCCAGGGAAGCGATGATTTCCACCAGGCGATCAGGATCGCGCTCCTCGATTTCCAGGTCGAAAAACGTCGATATTGGCGAACTTCTTGAACAACACGGCCTTGCCTTCCATCACCGGCTTGGCGGCCAGCGGGCCGATCGCTCCGAGGCCAAGTACCGCGGTACCATTGGTGATGACGCCGACCAGGTTGGCGCGCGAGGTCAGCGTGCTCGCTTCGCCCGGTAAAGCAGCAATCTCTTCGCAGGCCGCAGCCACCCCCGGAGAGTAGGCCATCGACAGATCGTACTGGTTGGCCAATTGTTTGGTCGGCTGTATCGATACCTTGCCCGGCTTGGGATGGCGATGATAGAACAGGGCGGCAATACGTAACTGGTCTTTTTCTTTGTTCATCGTTCACTCTCCTGACGAGTATCAATTCGGACCTGTGGCATAATTACACAAACTCCGACCTACTTGTAGCACAGACGCCTAGCATGCTGTTATCCGCCCTGCACCAGGCTTGTTTTTCACCCGCCGCGACCGACGCGCCGCACCCAAATGGGCCGGAAATCCATTCCGCCTTCCGGCCGTTTTTCCCTGCCCGCGCCGCTCCACGGTAACTTCTGCTTCTCTACCTTCCTTCGAGAGTAATTACCATGAACCAGACTGTTTCCATCAATGCCCCCGATTACGTCAAACATGAACGCCTGAAGCAATGGGTTGCGGAGATTGCAGCCCTCACCGAGCCGGCCAATGTCGTCTGGGCCGACGGTTCTGAGGAAGAATACGACCGGCTTTGCGCCGAGCTGGTCGCTGCCGGCACCTTCACCAAGCTCAAGAAGCGCAAGAACTCCTTCCTCGCATTTTCCGATCCATCCGACGTTGCGCGCGTCGAGGATCGTACCTACATCTGTTCCGAGAAGAAGGAAAACGCCGGCCCGACCAATAACTGGGAAGATCCGGCCAAGATGCGTGGAATCCTCAGCGGCCTGTTCAAGGGCTGCATGAAGGGTCGCACGATGTACGTGATCCCCTTCTCGATGGGTCCGATCGGCTCGCCGATCGCGCAGATCGGCATCGAGATCAGCGACAGCGCCTACGTGGTGGTCAACATGCGCATCATGACGCGCATGGGCAAGGCGGTGTTCCCCGTTCTCGGTACCGATGGCGAGTTCGTTCCCTGCGTGCACTCGATCGGCGCTCCCAAGGAGCCCGGCCAGACCGATCCGCGCTGGCCATGCAACCCGACCACCAAGTACATCGTACACTATCCGGAAACCCGCGAAATCTGGTCGTACGGATCGGGCTACGGCGGCAACGCACTGCTCGGCAAGAAATGCCTGGCTCTGCGCATCGCGTCGAACATGGCCCGTGACGATGGCTGGATGGCTGAACACATGCTGATTCTTGGCGTTGAATCGCCCAGCGGTGACAAGCACTACGTCGCCGCCGCTTTTCCGTCGGCCTGCGGCAAGACCAACTTCGCCATGCTGGTCCCGCCGAAGAGCCTCGGCGACTGGAAGATCACCACCATCGGCGACGACATCGCCTGGATCAAGCCACGTGTCGGCAAGGATGGAAAAACCCGCCTGTACGCGATCAACCCGGAAGCCGGATTCTTCGGTGTGGCGCCTGGCACCAACGACAAGACCAACTTCAATGCCATGGCCTCGCTCGCCGAAAACACCATCTTCACCAACGTCGCGCTGACCGACGACGGCGACGTCTGGTGGGAAGGTATGGGTCCGGCGCCAGCACACGCCATCGACTGGCAGGGCAACGACTGGACGCCGGAAATAGCCAAGGAGAAAGGCACCAAGGCCGCACATCCGAACTCCCGTTTCACTGCCCCTGCTTCGCAATGCCCGTGCATCGACGAGAACTGGGAAAGCACCGAAGGTGTGCCCATTTCGGCTTTCCTGTTCGGTGGCCGGCGCGCCTCGACGGTGCCACTGGTCTGCCAGACACTGGACTGGGAGCACGGCGTCTACGCTGCCGCCACGCTCGGTTCTGAAACGACTGCAGCCGCCTTCGGTCAGCAGGGCGTCGTTCGTCGCGACCCGTTTGCCATGCTGCCGTTCTGCGGCTACCACATGGCCGACTACTATAGTCACTGGCTAAAGATGGGCAGCGCAGCCGACACACCCGTGCCGATCTTCATGGTCAACTGGTTCCGGATGAACGAAAAGGGCGAGTTTGCCTGGCCAGGCTTCGGGGACAACGCACGCGTCCTCAAGTGGATCATCGAACGCTGCGAAGGCAAGGCTGCCGCCAGACAGACCATCCTTGGCTCGATGCCCAACTACGAGGACATCGACTGGTCCGGTACTGAATTCTCCAGAGAAGAGTTCGCCGGTGTCACCAGCCTCGACAAAGAGGCCTGGCTGAGCGAACTCGAAGGCGTCAAGGACTGGTTCGCGAAGATGGGCGACAAGATGCCTGCCCAGCTCGTAGACATCCGCGACAAGTTCGAGAAGGCATTCCAGGCAGCCTGAGCATCAGAGAACATCAAGAGGCCGCCTCCGGGCGGCTTTTTTTGGCCAGCGTCATGTCTTGTGGTTACACTGCCGGCTTTCACCAGACCGATTCCAACCATGCCGACCTTTCCCGCCAGCCGCCTCGCCAACATAGCCCCCTTTCATGTCATGGAGTTGATGGCACGCGCCAGGGCACTTGAAGCCGAAGGTCGCGACATCATCCACATGGAAGTCGGCGAACCCGACTTCCCAACGCCGGAACCGATCATCGCCGCAGCACGAGCAAGTCTCGAGAGCGGCCACGTGTTTTATACACCCGCGCTTGGCCTCCCCGAGTTGCGCCGCGCCATCGCCGACTTCTACCAGACACGCTACGGCATCAACATCCCCGCCACACGCATAGCAGTCACAGCGGGGGCTTCCGGTGCCCTGCTGCTGACCCTCGCCTGCCTGGTCGAAGCGGGCAGTGAGTGGCTGCTCAGCGATCCCGGTTATCCGTGCAACCGTCACTTCATCCGCTGCTTTGAAGGCGTGCCGGTCGGCATGCCGGTCGGCCCGGCGAGCAACTTTCAACCCACCCTGGCCCATCTCGAGGCGCACTGGAACGAACGCTCAGCCGGAGCGCTGCTCGCTTCCCCGGCCAACCCCACCGGTACCATGCTGGGCGGTGAAGAACTGGCAGCGATGGCCGAATTCGTTCGCCAGCGCCAGGGACAATTGATCGTCGATGAGATCTACCACGGCCTTACCTATGCAGGTGACGCTCAGACAGCACTGCAGTTCGGCGAAGACATCTTTGTCGTCCAGAGTTTTTCCAAATATTTCAACATGACCGGCTGGCGTCTTGGTTGGCTGGTCGTCCCCGAACGCTTCGCCCGCGACATCGAAAAGCTCGCACAGAATCTCTACATCTCGCCATCGACACCGGCGCAGCACGCCGCAATCGCGGCTTTCGCACCGACGACGATCAGTATCCTCGAAGCACGGCGCGCGGAGTTTCGGCGCCGGCGCGACTTCCTGGCGCCGGCGCTCGCAGACCTCGGTTTCCGACTGACGGCCAGACCGGAAGGTGCCTTCTATATCTACGCCGATTGCAGCGCCCTGACCAGCAACAGCGATCGCTTCGCTCGCGACCTGATCGAGTCGGCCGGTGTTGCTGCCACACCCGGCCTCGACTTCGGCACACATGCGCCGGAGAGGCATTTGCGCTTTGCTTACACGACCAGGCTCGAACGTCTGGCCGAGGCGGTTGACAGAATCCGTCGCTTTCTGGGCTGAGGGTCGAGAGTTGACCTTCCCCCTATCTGCTCTTGACCTGTCCCTGCTCGATGCGCCATGGCGCTCGGGGCAACGTTCCGGGAAAATTCCCGATGGCAGCTAGGCGCTGCCAGTCGAAGCAGGGGCCGGGATCGGTCTTGCGACCTGGAGAGATGTCGCTGTGCCCGACAAGCGCCGTGATCGGGTAGTGAATGCAGAGCCGCCGCAGCAGTTGCAGAAGACGGAGGTACTGCAGGTCCATGAATGGCAGATCGTCACAACCCTCCAGTTCAATCCCCAAGGAAAAGTCGTTGCACCGCGATCGCCCCTGCCAGGAAGAGAGGCCGGCATGCCAGGCACGCTGCCGGCAGGAGACAAACTGGATCAACTCGCCATCGCGGCGAACGAGAAAATGTGCCGAAACGCGGAGATGACTAATCTGCGCAAAGTAGGGGTGAGCAGCGGCGTCGAGTCGATTGGTAAATAAGCGCACGATATCCTCACTACCGAACTGCGCCGGTGGCAGGCTGATGGCATGGACAACGATCAGCGACACGCTCTCGCCCTCCGGGCGCTCATCACAATTGGGCGATTCGATATGCCGAGCGCCCTCGAGCCAGCCGTCAGACCGGACCGGACCTGCCGCCCCAGGCAAGGAGATCACTCTTCGATACCGAGGCGCTCGATGCGGTAACGCAGCGAACGGAAAGTCACGCCGAGCAGCCTGGCCGCTGCAGTACGGTTGAACGCCGTCTTGGCCAAGGCCTCAAGGATCGCCTGCCTCTCGACACGGTTGATGTAGTCGTCGAGCGTTTCACCGTCGCGGCCCACGCTATCACTGGCCGTCTTTTCCGGCGCCAGCTGCAGATCGTCGAGAGCCACCGTCCCATCGTTACACAGTGCCGTGGCCCGCTCGAGGATGTTTTCGAGCTCCCGCACATTGCCTGGAAAACTGTACGCTTTCAGCGCCGTCAGGGCTTGTGCTTGCAGCCGTGGCGGTTGTGCCCCGCAGATGCGTACCAGCAGCGCCTCTACCAGTGGCTCGACATCCTCCTCGCGTTCGCGCAAAGGCGGCATCTTGAGTTCGATGACGTTCACTCGGTAATAGAGATCCTGGCGAAAGGTTCCGGCATCAACGCAGTCACTGAGCAAACGGTGAGTCGCCGAGATGATGCGCACGTCGACGCCTTCTTCGACTGTGCTGCCAACCTTGCGTATCTTCTTTTCCTGAATGGCTCGCAACAGTTTGACCTGCATCGGCAGCGGCAAATCAGCCAGTTCGTCGAGAAACAGCGTTCCTCCATGAGCTGCCTGGAAGAAGCCCTCGCGATCGCCGTCCGCACCCGTGAATGCGCCCTTGCGATAACCGAAGAATTCGCTTTCCATCAGATTCTCGGGAATCGCTCCACAATTCACCGGCACGAAGGGCTCGGCACGACGGGCACTTTGATCGTGTATCAGGCGCGCGGCCAGTTCCTTTCCTGTCCCCGATTCCCCGGAGATATAGACCGGCGCCTGGGTACGGGCCAGCTTCTCGATCATGTCACGGACATGTTCAATCGCCGCCGAGTGCCCGATCAGTTGGGCGGCAAGACCGGGTGCTTCATCCCCGACGACGCCAGCCCGCCGACGCGGCAGACTGAGAGCAGATTTGATCAAGCTGCGCAATTGCTCCAGAGCTACCGGTTTGGCCAGATAGTCAAAAGCGCCTGCCTTTAACGCAGCCACCGCGTTCTGGGTACTGCCGAAAGCGGTGATCACCGCCACGGGGGTCTCTCCATAGCGCTCACCGATCAGCCGCACGATCTCCAGACCCTCTCCGTCCGGGAGACGCATGTCGGTGAGACACAGTTGATAGCGCTGCTGCCCGAGCAGCAGTCGCGCCTCCGCTACGCTTGCCGCACAGTCTGCGGAGAGTCCCATGCGCGCCAGCGTCAGATCGAGAAGCTCACGAATATCCGCCTCGTCGTCGACCACCAGCACTCTCGCCAACTCGCCGCGCGGGCGCCTTTCCGTTTTACCTGCTAACACCCGACCGCCCTCCCCAAGAGACAAAAATCGGCACCTGGCCCTAGCCCTGGCTTCTGGAGTTCAAGCTGCGCGCCATTCGCTTCGCACAACTCGCGTGCAATAAAAAAGACCCAGGCCGGTACCACGATGATGTGTGGTAAAGAACGGCTCAAAGATCTGTTCGCGGCAAGCCTCATCGACGCCCTGACCATCGTCGATCACATGCAGTTCCAACTGATCATCGGCCCGGGCATCACAAACCAGCAGGCGAACGCTACCGGCAGCACGCTGCGAATGCCGCAACGCGTTGCCCAGAAGATTCCATAACACCTGATGAAAATGCGAACGATCGAAACAAAGAATGGCCCGGCCCGACAACTCCAGGCGGACCACATCTGCCGGCAAGTTCTCCTTGACCCGGCATTCCTCGATGAACAAAGGCAGCGCCTCGCGCAGGTCGATCCGTTCACGGTAGCTGCGGTCACGGCGACCAAGTTCCAGAATATCACTAACGATGCGCTCCAGACGCTGGGCATTGTCAAGAACGATGCGCAGCAGGCGCTCATACAGCTGGCCTCGCCGTTCTTCACGCAACAACTCGCCGGCATGACTGATCGCCGATAGCGGGTTGCGAATCTCGTGCGCGATGTTGGCGGTCAGCCGCCCGAGTGCAGCCAGTTTGATCTGCCGTGCCTGCTCCTGCAGACGGCCGATATCCTCAAGAAAAACAAGCACATCATTTTCAGTGCTGACGGTGCGAATGAAGCGCGCTCGCAATTGTATGCCACTCGCCGGCACGTTGACCAGCGCCGCCTCTTCGCCGGGGTTCTGGCACCAATTGACGAAACCCTGCGCCAGTTCGGGCGAGCACTCGCTGATCCCCTTGCCGCCATGCAATGCCAGCAGTTGCCTGGCGCGGGGGTTGCTCTGCCTGACCTGACCATCGCTGCTGAGCACCAGAACACCATCCTGCATCTCCTCGATCACGCGCTGGCTGATCACCGTCTGATTATTCAGGTCAACACCGCGCTGCCTTGCCAGCACTTCGTTGGCGATCACCCGACGAGCCAGCAGGCGAGCCGAAACGGCTACCGCAAAAAACCCGGCACTGAAGACCCCGGCATGGAAGAATCCGGCCGCATCGAAATCGTTCTGCAGTGCCCGATAAGACTGTTCGAACAGCACAGCGAGCGTTGCCATCGCCGCATAGAACAGCACCAGGCGACCCTGCCCGACCAGACCGGCACCGGCCAGTGTCACCAACAGCATCGATCCCAGTCCGCTACCCAGCCCGCCGCCAACATGAATCAGCAGCGTCATCACCAGTACATCAACCATGACGCTCGCAGTGAGCTGCATGCTGGCATGCTGACGATGGCGATACGCCACGATCACCGTCAGCGCAGTACTCGCCAGGTAGATTCCGGCCAGCATCAGGTGCTGCAAACCCTGATGCGGAGTGAGCACAGGAAAGGCGGACGGGTACAGCAGCGCGGAGCAGAAAAGCAGCAAGGCTACCGCAAAGCGGTAGAGGTTGAAATAGCGCAGCGATTTCCAGTGCGTCTCGGAGAAGCGCTCGATGCCAACCTCTGGCGTGCTCAACATGACCACTCAGGTGCCGTCGGACTGGGCTTCACGAAGGTGGGCAACGCAGCAGTAGTAACGATCATTGGCCAGAATGCTCTCGCTGACTGGCTGATTGACACCACAGTGGGCACATTGAACCATGCGCTCGGCTTCGAGTTCTTCGGTCGGCGGTCGAATCGTGCTGCGCGCCGTGCACGACTTGCGCCAGGCCCACCAGACAAACCACACCAGCCCGATTAACAGTAAAAATTTTGTCATTGCCAGAGAAGTCCTGCAGAACGCACAAGCATAGCAGAACGATGGCGAGCAGAGAGCATCGCCAATCGGATTCGGGCAATCGTCCGGGTTGAAGACCGGTGCAGCGCGTGTGTCGGGAAAGACCGACAGGCAACGGTTGGTCGGGGCGAGAGGATTCGAACCTCCGACTCCTGCGTCCCGAACGCAGTACTCTACCAGGCTGAGCTACGCCCCGACCGATGCGATTACAGCGCTAATAACTTCTAGCTACTGCAAAGAGGCATAATTCTAACAAGGAATCCTTGTATTGAGAAGTAGGTACGAGATCCAGCGCAATCGCAGCGCGCTCAGCCTCCGCCTTGGCCTTCTGTTTTGCGTATTCGAGCGCCCCGGTGGCGCGAATCGCTGCCAACACCTCAGGCAAGTCGTCACGCCCACCACTCTCTATCGCGCGTCGTACGCAAGCCGCCTGCGCTGTAGTCCCATTCTGAAGTACGAAAATCAGCGGCAGTGTCGGCTTGCCTTCAGCCAGGTCGTCGCCAAGATGCTTGCCGGTCTCCTGTTCGGCGCCCGAATAGTCAAGCACATCGTCAATCAACTGAAACGCCGTCCCCAGGTGTATGCCGTAGGTCGCCATCGCCTGCTCGATGGCAGCAGTGGCACCACCAATGATCGCCCCCAGTTGCGCCGCCGCCTCGAACAGCTTCGCCGTCTTGTAGCGGATGACTTGCAGGTAGCTCGCCTCATCGAGGTCTGCATCATGACAGTTCATCAATTGCAGCACTTCGCCCTCGGCAATGACGTTGGTCGCGTCTGACAACACCTGCATGACGCGCATGTCATTGACTGCAACCATCATCTGAAAGGCTCGCGAATACAGGAAGTCACCCACCAGCACGCTGGCCGAATTACCGAACATCGCGTTGGCGGTTTCACGACCGCGCCGCAGGTCGGAAGCGTCGACCACATCGTCATGCAGCAAGGTGGCCGTGTGGATGAACTCGATCACCGCCGAGAGTTCGTGATGATATGCACCGCGATAACCCAGCGCGCCAGCCGAGAGCAGCACCAGCGCCGGACGCAGTCTCTTGCCGCCGCTCTGCACGATGTACTCGGCGACCTGCCGGACCAGCACCACATCGGAATGGAGGCGCTGGCGGATCACTGCGTCAACCGCTTCCAGGTCGGACCTGATCAGGTTGTATAACTGCTCCATTCTCACCACACAGCACCTTGGCACAAAAAACTCCGCGATCTTAGGCGCCGACCCGTCCTGCGTCAACTACAGGAACTGCCAAGCAAAATATCCGGTGCTCGCTGCCCGCGCAGAAGGAAGTCCGGGTCCGCTAGCCGCTTGACGAGGCGCCCGCCGTCGAAGAACCCGCCGAGCCGCCGCGGTTGCTGCCCGCCACCATCCGGAATTCATAGAGACGGCATTCCAGCGCCCCATTGAACAGGGGTGTCTTCCTGCTTGGAGTCAGGCGGAGCATTTTCGGCAGACGAGTGTCGGCGCTGATCAGATAGCAGTTCCAGCCAGCGAAGCGGCGCTTCAACGCACTGCCGAGCAGAGGGTAGAACTGTGCCAACTCGTCATGGTCGGAGACGCGCTCGCCGTAAGGCGGATTACTGACCATCACGCCATGCTCGGCCGGCGCCTTGATTTCGAGCAGGTCGCCGGTGCATAAGGTAAGCGCCGGCAGCAGTCCGGCGCGGTCGAGATTGGCCAGCGCCGCGCGCACGGCGACCGGCGAGATATCGCTGCCAAAAATTCCCGAATCGGTGGCCAGCGTTTCCCCGGCACGCGCGGCATCGAGCAGCCGCTGCCAGGTCGCCGAATCAAAATGGCGTAACTGCTGAAAGGCGAAGGAACGCCCGGCCCCGGGCGCCACACCGAGCGCGATCTGTGCGGCTTCGAGCAGAAAGGTACCGCTGCCGCACATCGGGTCAAGCAGAGCGACGCCGGGCTGCCAGCCGCTGAGGCGCAGAATGCCGGCGGCGAGATTTTCCTTGAGCGGCGCATCGACGGTCTTCTGGCGATAACCGCGCTGGTAGAGCGGCGCACCCGAAGTATCGAGATAGAGCGTGCATTCGTCCTTGCTGATGAAGCCGTGTACCCGCAGGTCCGGATGGCGGGTATCGACACTCGGACGCTTGCCGGTCTCGCGGCGAAAACGATCGCAGATCGCGTCCTTGATTCGCAGGGTCACGAATTCGAGGCTTTTCAGTGGGCTCTTGACGGCGTTGACGTCTACCCGAATGGTCTGCTCGGGAACGAACCATCTCGGCCAGGGGGTGTCGAGTGCCAGGCGGTAGATATCTTCTTCATTGCCATAAGGCGCCAGCGCCACGCGCCAGAGAATGCGCGTGGCAATCCGCGAATACAGATTGGCGCGGTAGCAGACCGGCCAGTCGGCAAGGAAATGCACACCACCGAAGATCGGTTTGAGATCACGCGCACCCGCCGCCACGAGGTCTTCAAGCAGCAGTTGCTCCAAGCCGCGCGGGCAGCTTGCAAAAAACTTTTCCACGATGGTTTGTCTCCCGACAGGCGAAACTAGAACGGCTTGACCACGGCCAGGTAAGTCACTGCCAGCAGCAGCAGCACTGGCAATTCGTTGAAATAGCGGTACCAGACGTGGCCGTGGAGCTTACGACCGGCCTGGAAGTCGCGCAAAAGCCGACCACAATACGCGTGATACGCCAGCAACGCCACCACCAAAGCAGTCTTTGCGTGCAACCAGCCACCCGAGAAACCGAAACCAAACCACAGCCAGAGACCCAAGGCGACGGCCAGAACGGCAATCGGGGTCATGAAACGAAAGAGCTTGCCGGCCATCAGCAGCAGGCGATCACGCTCGGCGGCGCTGTCCGGCGCAACCATCGCCAAATTGACAAAAATCCGTGGCAGGTAGAACAGGCCGGCAAACCAGCTGACCACCATCCAGAGATGCAGAACCTTGACGATCAACATCCGTGCTTCCTTTCCGCGCAGGCCGCTGCGACGCCATCCTCGACGCGGGCATAGCGCAGCCTGGCGTGCAGTTCCTTCTTGATCCGCTGGTTGCTCAGACGGCGTGATTCGCTCATGAAAGACAACTGCAGCGGCGACAGTTGCTGCTCGGCGTCGCGACGCGAAAGGCGAGGTACGCGCGGCAGACCGAAACGATCGGCAACGAGATCAAAATACTCACCCATCCTGATTTCCGAATCGTCGGTCGCATGATAGATACGGTTGCTGCGCCCGTAACGAAGCGCGGCGCAGGTCAGCATCGCCAGATCCTCGGCATGAATATGGTTGGTATAGACATCGTCAGCCGCGCACAGCGCCGGCGTACCTTTTTGCAAACGCTCGATCGGCAGGCGATCCGCAGCATAGATGCCGGGGACACGCAAAATGCTGACGACCACGCCTCGGTGGCCAAAAGCGCGTAACTGGCGCTCGGCATCAACGCGGCGGCAGGCACGCGCCGTCGTCGGCCGCAAGCTGCGCGTTTCGTCGATCCGTTCCCCCTGGCAATCGCCATAGACGCCGCTGGTGCTTATATACACGATGCGCTGTGGTAGACTCCTGCCACGAGCCAGCGCGGCGAGCAGGCCACTGGTGCGGGTATCACGCCGACATCCTGGGAGACTTCGTCGGTCAGCATTCGGCGGCGGTGCCAGATGGACAATGACGTCAGCGAGACCAGCGATGCGTTGCAGGCTGGCTGGCTGATCGAGGTCGGCCACGACGGGTCGGGCACCCTTTTCGCGCCAGAAGGAACTCTGCCCAGGATCGCGTAACAGCGCGAAAACGCGATAATGGCCAAGCAGACGGGGAAGCAAGCGGCTGGCAATGTCACCGCAGCCGACGATCAATAGTTTTTGCACTGTGCAATTTTACCGGATTAGGACATCAGCGGAGAGTCCATGGGTTTTCAGGTCAGTGTTCAGCCGAGCCGGCACACTTTTCACGCCGAACCGGAAGAGACCATTCTCGAAGCAGCGCTGCGTCAGGGATTGAGTCTGCCATACGGCTGCCGGGATGGGGTTTGTGGCAGCTGTCGGGGCAAGGTCCTGAGCGGCGAGCTGGCGCACGGCAAAGCCCAGCTCGAAGTGCTCAGTGAGGCCGACCGCCAGGCCGGCTTTGCCCTCTTTTGCTGCGCCATGGCGAGAAGCGACCTGTGCCTGGAGAGCCGGGAAGTCCGCTCGATCGAGGATATTCCGATCAGAACCTTGCCAGCGCGCGTGCACAAGCTCACGCGCGCCGCTCCGGACGTGATCATCATTGACCTCAAACTGCCCGCCAACGAGCGCCTGCAGTTTCTCGCCGGCCAATACGTGGACATTCTGCTCAAGGAAGGCCGGCGCCGCTCGTTCTCGCTGGCCAACGCACCGCACGCGGACGACTTTCTTCAACTGCATGTTCGGCAGGTGCCGGGTGGCCAGTTCACCGGGCAGGTCTTCGACACCATGAAGGAACGCGACCTCCTGCGTCTGCGCGGACCATACGGCAGTTTCTTCATGCGCGAGGACGCCGGCAAACCGATGCTGCTGGTTGCTGGCGGCACCGGCTTTGCGCCGATCAAGGCGATCGTCGAACACGCCATCGCGGAAGAATGCACCAGGCCAATGCACATCTATTGGGGTGGTCGCTGTCGCGCCGACCTTTACCTGCTGGCCCTGGCCGAATCGTGGTCTGTGCAGCATCCCCATATTGATTTCACGCCGGTCCTGTCCGACTCGCCGGAAGCGGAACACTGGCCGGGTCGACGCGGCCTGGTGCATGCAGTGGCCATGGCCGATCACCCCAGGCTTGCTGACTACCAGGCCTATGTCTGTGGTTCACCGGCGATGGTGACTGCCGCCAGGCAGGACTTCCTGACTCACTGCCAGTTGCCGCCAGAGGAATTCTTCGCTGACTCCTTCGACTTTTCTGCCGATACCCTGGAGGCGATGAGCGCGAAGCGTGCGCTTCATGCACCGAATACGAGTGGTTCTTCCGATACCAGGGTTACTCCAGATGAATGAAGTTTTCATGTCCCGCCAGGCGCTGGTCAATCGCCAGTGCCGGATCATCGCCACCCGTCTGACACTGCACCTGAGCAACGGCGATGGCATGGAGGACGCAGTGAGCACCCTCAGCGCGCTGGCCGGGGTCTGGCCACCTGGAGGGAAGCCGGTGTTCATCAGTTGCGGCAGCAGCAGTGATGCCCGCCTGCTCGACTGGTCGACTCCGGAAAACGCGACCATCGAATTCTCGGCGGCAACGCTGCTCAGCCCGCAGGGACCGGACCTGATCGCCGCGCTGGAAACCTGGCAGCCGACGGTGTGCCTGCATTTTGATCCGCAGGCAGCGCAAGCCCTGACGATCGGCGTGCCATACCGCTTTATCGGCTTCGACGCACAGCGCTTCACGCTGTCCCAACTCAAGCTGCTCGCAGCCCGGACACGCTCGATCGGCATCGGCATCGCGTTCAATGTCGAAACACCCGAGGATTTCCGGGCCTGCATCGATGCGGGAATGACTGCCGCTGCCGGCTGGTTTTTCACCTCGCCAAGTGGCGTACCGGCAAAGAAGCTCAATGCCGGGCAGGCGAACATCGTGCGGGTGCTCAATCTGGTCCGCAAGAACGCCGACGTCCGGGAAATCGAAGAAGCGCTCAAGCTCGATGTCGCGATTTCGTACAAGTTGCTGCGCTACATCAATTCAGCCGGTTTCGGCCTGTCCTGTGAAATCCAGTCGTTCCGGCACGCCGTCAGCATGCTCGGCTACGACAAGCTCAACCGCTGGTTGTCACTGCTGCTATCAACGGCAAGCAAGGACCCGATGGCGCCCGCATTGATGTACACCGCCCTGCTCAGAGCGCGCCTGATGGAGCTGCTCGCCAGCGATCTGGTCGACAAGTCGGAGTACGACAACCTCTTCATCACCGGCGCTTTCTCTTTGCTCGACGCCCTGCTCGGGGTCGGTATGGAGCAGGTGCTCGAGGCGATGCGCCTGCCTGATCCGATCTGCGATGCCCTGCTCGGCAGGGGTGGTCGCTATCAACCCTTTCTCGATCTGGCGCTGGCCAGCGAGCGCCAGGATGGCGCGGTGATCGCCGGCCAGGCGGCCATGCTCGGACTGACCGCCACGCAATTCAACCGCGCCCAGGTGCAGGCGCTGGCTTTCGCCGATGCGATGGAGTTCTAGGGCCAGCGCTGTGGCAAGTGCCCGCAAGCGCCCTATTCGCCCAGATAGCAGGCGCGCACTTTCGGGTCGGTGAGCAACTTCTTCGACTCGTCGGTCAGCGTGATCTCGCCGCTCTCCATGACGTAGCCACGCTGACTGACTTCCAGCGCCAGCTTGGCATTCTGCTCGACGAGCAGGATGGTCATGCCTGCGCTGGCCACCGCACGAATCACCTCGAAGATTTTCTGCACCATGATCGGCGCGAGTCCCATCGACGGTTCATCGAGCAACAGCAGCCGCGGTTTGCTCATCAGCGCCCGGCCAATCGCCAGCATCTGCTGTTCACCACCCGAGAGCGTTCCTGCCAGTTGCTGCGCTCTTTCCTTGAGGCGGGGAAAGTGCCCGAGCACCTGTTCGAGGTCGCCCTCGATCTCCGTCTTGTTGTTGCGGGCATAGGCACCCATACGCAGGTTCTCGAGGCTGCTCATGCGCGGGAAGACCCCCCTGCCCTCCGGAACCAGAGCAATCCCTTCACCGACCAGGCGGTGTGGCGGCAAAGCCAGCAGTTCCTTGCCACGATAGCGGACGCTGCCACCGGCGGGGTCCAGCAGTCTGGACAGCGCTCGCAAGGTGCTGCTCTTGCCGGCACCGTTGGCACCGATCAGCGCCACCATCTCGCCTTCATTGACATGAAAGGTGATGCCACGAACCGCCTGGATACCACCATAGGAAACGCGTAATCCGTTAACTTCAAGCATGATTCATCGTTCCCTTCAGGCCACCGACCCACCAAGGTAGGCCTCGATCACGCGCGGATCCTTCTGCACCACTACTGGCACGTCCTCACAGATTTTCTCGCCGTAGTCGAGTACCGCCACCCGCCCACACAGCCCCATCACCAGTTTGACATCATGTTCGATCAGCAGAACCGTCACACCATCCCGGCAGATGCCCTCGACCAGCACGCGCAAAGCCTCGGTCTCGGTGCCGTTCATTCCGGCAGCCGGTTCGTCGAGCGCGAGCAGCTTGGGTTCTGTGGCCAGGGCACGGGCAATCTCGAGGCGCCGCTGATCGCCGTAGGACAGATGCTTGGCGTAGTCATGTGCCCGCTCATGAATTCCCACGTAGTGCAACAGTTCTTCGGCGCGACGAGCAATCGCCGCCTCTTCGGCACGGGTGGTCGGGTTGCGGGTGATCGCGCCAAAGACGCCGGCGTGTGTGCGCAAATGGCGTCCAACCATGACGTTCTCGATCGCCGTCATGTTCCCGAACAGGCGAATGTTCTGAAAAGTGCGGGCGATTCCGACGGCGGCGGCCTTGTGCGGCGCATCGGCTTCGAGTTTGACACCGTCAAAGATGAAATGGCCGCTCTCGTTCTTGTACAGGCCGGTCAGGCAATTGAAGAAAGTGGTCTTGCCGGCGCCGTTCGGCCCGATCAGGCCATAGATCTCGCCTCGGCGAATGGTCAGCGAAACGTCATGCAAAGCCTTGACACCGCCGAAATGTTTCGCGACCTCATGGGCCTCGAGGAGAAGTGGTACTTGGTTCATGGTCAGTCCGCACTCTCGGCCAGTTCGCGGCGACGCTGTGACGATGGCCACAGACCAGCCGGTCGGAAGCGCATCACGAGTACCAGAGCGAGGCCGAAGACCAGCATCCGCAAGCTCTCCGGATCAATGATCATGCGCCCGAAGAGCGCGCGTTGCAGCGGCTCGATGCCATAGCGCAAGGCTTCGGGAAGACCAGTCAACAACACCGCACCGAGTATGACCCCGGGGATATGGCCCATGCCACCGAGAACGACCATCGCCAGAATGGTGATCGATTCCATCAGCGAGAAGCTCTCGGGACTGACGAATCCCTGCATCGCTGAAAAGATGCCGCCGGCGATACCGCCGAACGAGGCGCCCATGGCGAAAGCCAGCAACTTGATGTTCCGGGTATTGATCCCGCAGGCCTTGGCAGCAACCTCGTCCTCGCGAATGGCCTGCCAGGCGCGACCGATGCGCGAATCCTGCAAGCGGATATTGACGACGATCACCAGCAGCGCCAGGGCAACCAGCAGAAAGTAGTACTTCTGTGGACCGGAAAGCGTCACGCCAAGGAAGGTACTGGTCTGGGCGAACGAAAAATCGCCAATCCGGATCGGATCGATCAGGGTAATTCCCTGCGCGCCGTTGGTGACGTTGATTGGCGCGTTCAGGTTGTTCATGAAGATGCGGACGATCTCACCAAAACCGAGCGTCACGATCGCCAGATAGTCGCCACGCAACTTCAGGGTCGGTGCGCCGAGCAGAACTCCAAATACACACGCCAGTCCGGCGCCCAGCGGCAGAATCACCCAGAATGGCAGGTGAATACCGAAATGCGGCGATGCCAGGAGTGCGTAGGTATAGGCGCCGACCGCGTAGAAGGCGACGTAACCGAGGTCAAGCAAACCGGCATAGCCGACGACGATATTCAGACCCAGTGCCAGGAACATGTAGAGAATCGCGAAGTTGGCAATACGCACCCAGGCCTGGCCACCCAGTGCGGCAACGAAAGGCACGGCCAGCAGGACGACAGCGAGCAACAACAGACCCAGCCAATGTCGCTGCCAGGAAACCGAGACGGAGCTCCGGATGCGGCCGTTCATGCGCGATCTCCAGTACGTTCACCAAACAGGCCCGAAGGGCGAAACATCAGGACGATGATCAGCACAATGAAAGCAAAGATGTCCTGGTAGTGGCTGCCCAGAAAGTCACCGGTCAGATCCCCGATGTAGCCGGCACCCAGGGCCTCGATGAGGCCGAGCAACAGGCCGCCGGCCATGGCGCCCGCGAGATTGCCGATGCCACCGAGAACGGCCGCCGTGAAGGCCTTCAGGCCGAGCATGAAACCCATCTGGTAATGCGCAATCTCGTAATATGAACCGACCATGCAACCCGCCACCGCTCCCAGTGCCGAGCCGATGATGAAGGCCATGGCGATCACGCGATTGATATCGACCCCCATCAGCGAGGCCACGTGCGGGTTTTGCGCCGTCGCCCGCATGGCCATGCCGATGCGCGTGCGGTGCACCAGATAGATCAGCCCCAGCATCACCAATGCCGCAAGAGAAACGATCGCAACCTGTACGTTGGTGAAACTGGCGCCGCCAATCTCGTAAATCTGCTTGTTGATCATTGGTGGGAAAGTAATGTAATTGCGGCCCCAGATGATCATCGCCACATTCTGCAGGACGATCGACATGCCGATCGCGGTGATCAAGGGGGTCAGTCTCGGCGCATGCCGCAATGGGCGATAGGCAACCCGTTCGAGAGCCCAGCCGAGCACCATGCAGACCACCACCGAAACCAGCAAACCAACGCCGAGAATCAGCAGCGGCGACATGCCGGAAGAAGCGAGAGAAACGATCACGGTGAAAGCGACCATCGTCCCGATCATCACCACCTCACCATGAGCGAAGTTGATCAGACCGATGATGCCGTACACCATCGTGTAGCCGAGAGCGACCAGCGCATAGACGGCGCCCAGAGTGAGGCCGTTGATCAACTGCTGGAGAAGTGTGTCCATGGTCAGGCTTTCCGCAACAAGATGCTGATGGCGAACCGTCGGTTCCGACTCATGCCACCAGGGTTGTGGGGAGGTGCGGAAGCAAGGCGCGGTTGATGCTGAGCGGATGCGGATGTCGGTGGGGAATGGCCGCAGCCATTCCCTCTCTAGCGGATGCCCTTACTTCGCGGGGGCACTACCACCTTCAGACTTCAGGGTGACGAGTTTGCCATCCTTGATCTCGAAAACCGTAATCGCGCCGTTCTTGATGTCGCCCTTCTCGTCGAACTCGATCTTGCCGGTCACGCCATCATAGGAGGTCTTGCCAACTTCCGGCAGATACTTGACCGGATCAGCCGAATTGGCGCGCTTCATGGCGTCGATCAGGACCATCACCGCATCATAGCTGTACGGCGAATAGATCTGGATCTGGCCATACTTCTTGGTGAAGTCTTCGAGGAACTTCTGGCCATTCGGGAGCTTTTCGGGGGGCAGACCGGCTTGTGAGCAGATCACGCCTTCGGAGGCCGGACCTGCGAGTTTGATCAGCTCGGGCGAGCAACCGCCATCGCCAGTGGTGAACTTGGCCTTGATGCCCAGTTCCTTCATCTGTTTGAGCATCGGACCACCGACCGCATCCATGCCGCCGAGGAAGACCACGTCGGGATTCTTGGCCTTGATCTTGGTCAGAATGGCCTTGAAGTCAGTCGCCTTGTCGTTGGTGAACTCGCGGGCGACAATGGTCGCACCGGCCGCCTTGGCGGCCTTCTCGACCTCATCCGCCAAACCCTGACCATAGGCCGTACGGTCGTCAATGATCGCCACCTTCTTGGCGCCCATGTCCTTGACCGCATAGGTACCGACCACCGAGCCCTGCTGGATGTCGTTGGCCATCACCCGGAAAGCAGTATTGAAGCCCTGCTGGGTGTACTTCGGATTGGTTGCCGACGGCGAAATCTGTGGCAGGCCGGCCTGGTTGTAGATGGCCGATGCCGGAATGGTGGTACCCGAGTTCAGGTGACCGACGACGCCGGCGACCTTGGCATCCACCAGTTTCTGGGCCACGACGGCACCGGTTTTCGGATCCGCCTGATCGTCCTCGCCGAGCAGTTCGAACTTGATGACCTTGCCATCGATCTCGACCTTTTTGGCATTGGCATCGTCGACGGCCATCCGGGCACCGTTTTCGTTGTCCTTGCCGAGGTGCGCAATCGGGCCGGTCAGCGGCGCGACGTGACCGATTTTCACGACCATCTCCGGCTTCGGTGCCGGCGCAGGGGCTGCAGCAGCCGGGGCTGGGGCAGGCGCAGCGGCCTTGGGCTCTTCCTTTTTCCCGCAACCAATGATCGCCATAGAGGCGGCCAGAACGACGAGTACACCAGGTATACGTACATGGTTCATAAATTTGATCTCCAATATTGTGTGCTTACCGGGCTAACGAACGGGCGATTGTCCAAGCACATCAGGACCTTGTCAACCGGCATATGATTTTTCGGCCGGCACGCCCTGCTCCCAAAGTGGGTCATCAAAACAAAAAACCGGCACGCCGCCGGTTTCTTCTTCATTCAACCATCACTTCTGGCTGAGGATCCACTTCACGAGTTTGGTCGCCTCATCGGGCGTGACGGACGGATTCGGCGGCATCGGTATCTCACCCCAGGCGCCCTTGCCGCCCTTGATGACTTTCGCAGCCAGCATCGCTTCATCCTTGGCCGTGTACTTCTTGGCCACGTCCTTGTATGACGGACCGACGACCTTCTTGTCGACCGCGTGACACGATAGACAGTTCTTCGACTTGGCTAGGGCTTCGGCGTCCTGAGCCTGGACAGCACCTGCAGACATCACGCCGGCAGCAGCCAGCAGGCACACGTAGATCGTTTTCATGCTTTTACTCCGTTCAGATAAAGGGTTTGCAACATTCCGATGATATTTCAGTTTGACCGGCTTGGAAAGCTTCTTGATCGGCCTATCGGCCTTTCCGATACCGTCAGCCAGCCTTACCCTCCATCAACGCATCGACAGCGCCAATCGTTGACCCTGCAAGAATCTGCCGTCGTGCACGCCTGCTCAGATCCGCTTCAACTGCCTCAGGTCGCGCACCGCTCCGGTCGCCGCCGAGGTGGCCATCAGCGCATAGGCCTGCAATGCCTGTGAAACGACCCGCCCGCGCTTGCACTGCGGGCGCCAGGCAGAATCGGCCCTGGCGTCCATCGCCGCGCGCCGCCTGGCCAGTTCGAAATCGGCAATGGCCAGATGAATGCAACGCCCGGGAATATCGATTTCGATCACGTCGCCTTCTTCAACCAGGCCGATCGCGCCACCTTCAGCGGCTTCCGGTGAAACATGCCCGATCGACAGCCCCGAGGTTCCTCCTGAAAAGCGGCCGTCGGTGAGCAACGCGCAGACCTTGCCCAAGCCTTTCGACTTCAGGTAAGACGTGGGGTAGAGCATTTCCTGCATACCCGGTCCGCCTTTCGGCCCTTCGTAGCGAATCACCACCACCTCGCCTGCCTTGATCTGGTCGCCGAGAATCGCCTGCACGGCATCGTCCTGACTCTCGAACACCCGCGCCTTGCCGGCAAACACCCAGATACTCTCATCCACACCGGCGGTTTTCACGATACAGCCGTCACTCGCGATATTGCCGTAGAGCACGGCCAGTCCGCCGTCCCGCGAATAGGCGTTGGCCTGGTTGCGAATGCAGCCGCGCGCGCGATCGAGATCGAGATCTGGATACCTCCGGTTCTGCGAGAAAGCCTTCTGCGTCGGAATGCCGCCCGGTGCCGCCTGGTAGAACTCGAACACCTGTGGGTCTTCTGTACGGATCACATCCCAGCGGTCGATCGCTTCCCCGAGTGTTCTTGCATGCACGGTCGGCACACCGCGATGCAGCAGACCGGCACGGTCGAGTTCGCCGAGAATCGCAAATATGCCGCCGGCTCGATGCACATCCTCCATATGATAATCGGGTGTCGCCGGAGCGACCTTGGCCAGACAGGGAACCTTGCGCGAGATACGGTCGATGTCGTCCATCGTGAAGTTCACACCCCCCTCCTGCGCAGCCGCCAGAATGTGCAACACGGTATTCGTCGAACCGCCCATCGACACATCCAGCGTCATCGCGTTCTCGAAGGCTGCGAAACTGCCGATGGCGCGCGGCAGCACCGAGACGTCGTCCTGCTCGTAATAGCGGCGGCAGAGTTCGACGATCTGGCGTCCCGCCTGCAGAAACAGCCCTCGACGGTCCGCATGGGTAGCCAGAAGACTGCCGTTGCCGGGCAGGGAAAAGCCGAGCGCCTCGGTCAGGCAGTTCATCGAGTTGGCGGTAAACATCCCCGAACACGAACCACAGGTCGGGCATGCCGAGCGTTCGAAGGTATCGACTTCCTCGTCTGAACAATTGCTGTCGCCGCCCTTGACCATCGCATCGACGAGGTCAACCGCAATCACCTTGCCACCCCATTTCACCTTGCCGGCTTCCATTGGACCACCGGAAACAAAGATCGTCGGAATGTTCACCCGCATCGCCGCCATCAGCATGCCGGGTGTGATCTTGTCGCAATTCGAGATGCACACCATCGCGTCGGCACAGTGCGCATTGACCATGTATTCGACGGAGTCGGCGATCAGATCGCGCGAGGGCAATGAATACAGCATGCCATCATGCCCCATGGCAATCCCCGTCGTCGATGGCGATGGTGTTGAACTCCTTGGCTACGCCACCGGCAGCCTCGATCTCGCGCGCCACCAACTGACCCAGATCCTTGAGGTGCACATGTCCGGGAACGAACTGCGTGAAGGAATTGACGACGGCGATGATCGGCTTGCCGAAATCGCCGTCCTGCATGCCAGTGGCACGCCAAAGGGCGCGCGCGCCAGCCATGTTGCGACCGTGCGTCGAAGTACGGGAACGATAGTGTGGCATTGCTGATCTCCAATCCGGAACACGCCCGAGGGTGGCGCGATATAATGCGAATTCTATCCGAAAGCCCCTGGGGTGTTCGTTCCGTGTTGATTCATCCGC
Source organism: Candidatus Accumulibacter contiguus (assembly GCF_012940005.1). Taxonomy (GTDB): domain Bacteria; phylum Pseudomonadota; class Gammaproteobacteria; order Burkholderiales; family Rhodocyclaceae; genus Accumulibacter; species Accumulibacter contiguus. The sequence continues at coordinate 88,553 of NZ_SPMX01000003.1, forward strand.
AGTTCAACCCTGTCGCGCTTTCGCTCGGCCCGCTGAGTGTGCACTGGTACGGACTGATGTACCTCCTTGCCTTTCTCCAGTTCTGGGGGCTTGGCCGGCAGCGAATCCTCACCCATCCGCAACTTTCGCAAGCCGGCTGGACGGTACAACAACTCGATGACCTGCTGTTCTACGGCGTCCTTGGTGTGATCGCCGGTGGCCGTCTGGGCCAGGTTCTGTTCTACGAGCCGGGCTACTATCTCACGCAGCCACTGCAGATCTTCGCCATCTGGCGAGGAGGTATGTCGTTTCACGGTGGTTTTCTCGGTGTACTGCTCGCGATGTGGCTGTACGCGCGCAAAACTGGCAGGACGTGGCTCGAAATCACCGACTTCATCGCGCCGCTGGTGCCGCTCGGCCTGGCTGCCGGGCGAATCGGCAACTTTATCAACGGAGAGCTGTGGGGGCGTGCGGCTGATCCTTCCTTGCCATGGGCGATGGTTTTCCCCTGGGTGGACGATTTGCCGCGCCACCCCTCGCAGCTCTACCAGGCTGGACTCGAAGGCCTCGCCCTGTTTGTGGTCCTGTGGCTGTATTCAGGTCAGACGCGGGCACGCGGCGCCGTTTCCGGGGTCTTTCTCATCGGCTACGGGGTCCTGCGTTGGATCGCTGAGTATTTCCGGTCGCCGGATGAGGGAATCTTCGGATTTTCGTACACCGTCAGCATGGGGCAGTGGTTGTCGCTGCCGATGATTGTTGTCGGGATCATTTTTATCGTCATCGCGAATCGTCAGCACATCTGAGTTGACGCGTCGCTGACCGCGAGACGGAGGAGAAAGAAATGGCAGAAGGGATGGTAGTGCGGGGGCTGCGCCGCGTGCGTACGCTACTCGCTGACGGTGGTGCTGCGCGCAGCCTGGATGGCAAACAACTGGTACGCATTCGTGGTCTGCTTCATGAATGCGCCAGCGGCATCGGTGGTGAGGTTTCGGCAAGGCAGCGTGCCGGCCGTCTCGCGGAAACCTATTTGCGTCTCAACGACGAGGGGCGCGCCAGCTTTCTGAGAATCGTTGCGACCGAATTCGGTCCCGACCCGCAGCTGGTCGCCAAGGCGCATGCGGACTATCAGGCGGCAATTGGCAGCGACGCACAGTGGACTGCCGAGTCCGCCCTGCGCAACGCCATGCGCTCGTCTCGCCTGCGCATCCTGACGCAATTCAACACCCTCTCACACGGCGTCAAGTTCCTGGTCGACCTGCGTGCCGATCTGCTGCGCTTTGTCGAAAAGGATGTCGCCCTGCGTTCGCTGGATCGCGAACTCGAATCCCGGCTGGGTGCCTGGTTTGACGTCGGCTTCCTGGAACTGCAGCGCATCACCTGGAGTTCACCGGCAGCACTGCTCGAAAAACTGATCGAGTATGAGGCGGTACACCAGATCCGTTCCTGGAGTGATCTCAAGAACCGCCTCGATTCCGACCGTCGCTGCTACGCCTTCTTTCATCCACGCATGCCGATGGAGCCGCTGATCTTCGTCGAGGTGGCGCTGACCGAACATCTCGCCGACAATGTGCAAACACTCCTCGACGAACATGCACCGGTATTCGATGCGCACAGGGCAAACACAGCGATCTTCTATTCGATTTCGAACACCCAGGTCGGCCTGCGTGGCGTTTCGTTCGGTAATTTCCTGCTCAAGCGGGTTGTGGACGATCTGAAACGCGATTACCCGCGCCTCGTCAACTTTGCCACCCTCTCTCCCCTGCCCTCGTTCCGGCACTGGGCCGAGAAGAACCCGGAGTCCTGGCCGCATGCTTTCAGCGCCGCCGACCTCGAACGGATCAAACGCCATTTGACGCCGGAAATGCCGCAACCGGCCAACGCCAGCGAGCTTGCAAAGCTGCTTGCCGACGCACGCTGGATGAATGACGCGCGCCTGGCACGTGCCCTGCAACATGGCCTGCTGCGCCTGGCCGCACGCTACCTGCTGACCACCGGCAAGGGCGGGCGGCCTTACGACCCGGTTGCACGCTTTCACCTGGGCAATGGCGCGCGCATCGAACGTCTCAACTATCTGGCCGATACCTCGGCACGCGGCCAGCAGCAGTCGTATGGTCTGATGGTGAATTATCTTTACGACCCTGATACTATCGAAGCGAACGTCGAAGCCTTTTCGCGTAGCGGCGAGATTGCTGCCGCTGCTGCCATACGTCGTTCTGCCCGCGACTGAGATTGCACATCAGAAATATCCCCTTTTTTCATCCTGCCAAGAGAAAGAACATCCATGAATCCACGTCCCTTCAAAGTCCTCGGTATCCAGCAAATCGCCATCGGCGGCCCCGACAAGCTCAAGCTGCGTCAACTCTGGGTTGACATGCTCGGTCTCGAAATCACCGGCAACTTCGTCAGCGAGCGCGAAAACGTTGATGAAGACATTGTCGCAATGGGCAAAGGACCGTTCAAGGTCGAAGTTGATCTGATGCAACCGGTCGACCCTGACAAGAAACCGGCCGTGCATGCCACGCCGCTGAATCACGTCGGTCTCTGGATCGACGACCTGCCAAAGGCGGTTGAATGGCTTGCTGCCAACGGCGTTCGCTTCGCGCCGGGCGGAATCCGCAAGGGTGCCGCCGGCTTCGACATCACCTTTCTGCATCCGAAGGCGAGTGCCGAGTTTCCGATCGCCGGTGAAGGCGTGCTGATCGAAATGGTACAGGCACCGCCAGAAGTGATCGAAGCCTTCGCCAAACTCGGCTGAGAACAGGCACACTGCCCGGAACCGGCAGCCCTCGGCAAGGGGCCTGACCGACCATTCGCTCGCGCAGATACTTCATTGGACGGGCAGTCAGGCGCTGCCCGTCCGCTTGGCGCATTCTGCTCAAATTGCCACTGCATAGATCCCGCACTCCTGGCTCTGGCTTACGCCATGACGCCACCGACAGGCGCCTGCATCACAAGCGTTCGGCACGACGCTCGCTTGCCGCAAGCCATGTGCGCCAAACACCGCTGCCAGTTTGCCTGATGAGCCTCGATGGATTGCACGTTTTGTGCACCGGATTGTTCTTTTTTGCGCAGAAAAGAACGATAATTGTCGGCCCGGGAAACTCCCGCGCAACGAGGAGTAGAACCATGCCAACAATTCGAGTCCACAGTAGAACTCGGCTCGTTCGTTCACCGAGCCCTGATCCGGCTGGGCAAGCCGTGGGCGGCCTGCGCCGTGGGACGTCGTCCGTGACCGCATCCCCGGCCACGAGACGTTTCATCCCTTACCAGTTTTCGCCACACCAAGGAGGCACCAATGAGTGAAGTCAAAACCGCACAAGAAGAAGTCGAACCCGAAGCCACCAATACGGAACATGGGACCACGGAGCAGGCAGCCTCTCCGCCAGCCGCTGCAGTCAAAATAGTGGCGCCCAAGGCGCCTGCGAAAACAGAAGCAAAGAGCGTCGAACCGAAGACGGTGGCAAAACCCGTCAAAATCAAGAATCAAAAGGCGCCAAGAGGGAAAGCGGTAGAACCGAAGGTGGTAAGTACCCCCCCAGGCAAGGTCAATCTGAACGAAAGCGCGCACAACACTCGCAAGCCGGCGCTCAGGACCAAGGATTACGAAGAAACGCTGTCGAAGCTGCAGATCGAACTCGTCAAACTGCAGGAGTGGATCAAGTTCAAGAAACTGAAAGTCGTCGTCCTTTTTGAAGGGCGCGATGCAGCCGGCAAGGGCGGTACGATCAAGCGTATCACCGAGAGCCTCAGTCCGCGCGTCACCCGCGTTGCCGCATTGCCTGCACCGACCGACCGTGAGCAGACGCAGTGGTATTTCCAGCGCTACGTACAGCACCTTCCCGCCGGCGGCGAAATGGTCCTGTTCGATCGCAGCTGGTACAACCGTGCCGGTGTCGAACGGGTCATGGGCTTTTGTACCGAAGAAGAATACCGGGAGTTTCTGCGTACCTGCCCCGAATTCGAGCGGATGCTCGTCCGCAGCGGCATCATCCTGATCAAGTACTGGTTCTCGGTCAGTAACGAAGAGCAGGAACGCCGATTCCAGAAGCGCATCTTTCATCCGGAAAAGCACTGGAAGCTCAGCCCGATGGATCTCGAGTCGCGTGCGCGCTGGGTCGAATACTCCAAAGCCAAGGACGCCATGTTCGCGCACACCGACATCAAACAGGCACCCTGGTATGTTGTCGACGGCGACGACAAGAAACGCGCCCGTTTGAACGTCATCACGCATCTGCTGAACATGATCGACTACGAGGACCTCACGCCAGAGCCGATCGTCCTGCCGCCCCGTCAGGACGAGGGTGGCTATGTGCGCCCGCCGATCTCCGACCAGACCTTCATTCCGGAAGTGTACTGAGGTACTGAGACACCGAAAACCCCGCGCTCGCGGGGTCTTGACTTTGAACGAGCCTCTGTTCCATCGCCGAACCAGCGCCCTGCCGCTAGGCCAGCCCTCTGGTAGTAAGCGACCGCATATCCCTGCTCATTGACCCTGGTCACGCCGACCCCTTCGCCACAGGATCGTTCTGGCCGGGGGCGTGGCCACCTGCTCGACAGCCCCCAAACCGATCCGTCCTTGGCCGAAGCGCAGACTTCCTCACCCGGAGTCATCGGCGCGATGTATTTCGAGCATCGCGCAACTCCTTTCAGAATCGGAATACAATTCGTTGCCGCTTGGCTGCACCACACCCCTTGCCGCAAAGTACGCCGTGGCATGGACTGGAACCTGAGGACGACTGCACGGGTCAACTGGCAGGTTTGGTCGTCGTCGGCGGCACAATATGAATTGGACAAGTCAAGATGAGTACCGTCAACGCAGAAGAACCCGAAAAAAAAACGCTCGGTCTCTAGAAAGCCTCTTGCCACAGCAAAACCGATTGGCGACGCAGTGTATCCCTTCAGGTCCGACGAGCGGCCGTTCATCGTCGGGATCGGAGCCTCGGCCGGTGGCCTGGAAGCGCTGAGTCTGCTCTTGCCGAGCCTGCCAAAGAATCTTGGGCTGACTTACGTCGTCGTGCAACACCTGTCGCCGACCTACCGCAGCATGATGGCGCAGTTGCTGGGTCGCGAAACGACGATGCCGGTCCGGGACATCGAGGACGGAATGTTGCCCGAAGCAAATACGGTCTATATCACGCCACCGAATCGCAATCTGACGCTGCTAGCGGGTCACTTCCGGCTCGTCGAACCCACCAAGGAATCAATGCCCAAGCCATCGGTCAACCGTTTCTTCGCCTCACTGGCCGAGGAAGTCGGCGAATCAACGATCGGCATCATCCTGTCCGGCACCGGCTCTGACGGTGCGGCGGGAATCCACGCGATCAAGGCGGCGGGCGGTTTCACCTTTTCCCAGGATCCCGAAACCGCCAAGTATAACGGCATGCCCCAGTCAGCAATCGATACCGGCAGCGTGGATTGGATTCTACCGCCCGAGACGATGGGCGCCGAGATCAGTCTGATTGTCCTCAACCGCGGACTGATCCCGGTGGCCACGCAGGCGGCAAGTGCCCCGGCAACGCTCAAGACACTGCTCGGCAAGGTACGCAGCCGCACCAAGGTCGATTTCTCGCAGTACAAGGAACCGACCTTGTGGCGACGGATCGAGCGGCGAATGGCGGCAAACCATGTCAGTACGCTACAGGATTACCTGCAGGTGGTCGACGACACGCCGGTCGAACTCGACCGGCTGTGCAAGGACATCCTGATCTCGGTCACCGCCTTCTTTCGGGACAGCGATGCCTTTGCCCGCCTCGACAAGGTGGTTGGCGACATTCTCGCCAACAAACAGCCCGGTGACGACATCCGCGTCTGGACCGCGGGCTGCGCCACCGGCGAGGAAGCGTATTCGCTGGCCATCCTGTTTTCCGAACGTCTGGGAGCTTCCTTCGATCAGTACCGACTGCAGATCTTCGCCACCGACATCGACCTCGACGCGATGGCTCTGGCACGGCGCGGCGTCTTTGCTGCCGCCAGTCTGGCACACATGGATCGCAGTCGCATCCGCGCCCATTTCACGCCACACGGTGACCGCTACGAGATCAACAAGAACCTGCGTGACGTGGTCATCTTTGCCCGTCAGGATCTGGTGCAGGATCCGCCATTCTTACGCCTCGACCTGATCAGTTGCCGTAATGTGCTGATTTATTTCCAGAGTGAGTTGCAGGCCCGGCTGCTGTCGGTGTTCCATTACGCGCTCAATCCGGGCGCCTACCTGTTCCTCGGCAAGTCCGAGGGGATTTTCCAGCAGGAGGCGCTGTTCGGCGTGGTTGACAAGGAAGGGCGCCTGTACCGCCGGCACGGGGTCGCTGCCCGACTGCCGCTGCTACGTTCCGAGATGGCCATTCCGGCCGCCGGTCTGAACCAGCATCTGAGGCCGGCCAAACCTACCACCCCGCTGGGTTTCGAGAACATCCTGCTCGAGGCGGCTGGGCGGTATTTCATCCCGACCAGCATCCTGATCAACGGCAAGTTCGAAATTCGCCACATTCACGGTGACGCCAGCCGGCTGCTCAATGTTTCGCCCGGCAAACCGGCTTTTGACCTGATCTCGCTGATCCGTCGCGAGCTGCGCACCGAGGTGCAGGTGCTGATGCGACAGGCACAGGTCAAGCAGACTGTGGCGCACGGGCGGCCACGGCACATCAAGGCGCTCGACCCGAATCGTGGCGTCCGTCTTTCGGTGCACCCGGTTCTGGCTCCCGGCAACGAAACGCTGTTCATGGTCTGTATCGAGTGGATTCCGGCGCGGCCGGCAAGAATACCATCGAGGACAGCAACAACGTCACGGACAAGGAACTCGAAGACGAACTGGCAGCAACGCGCGAACATCTGCAGACGCTGGTCGAGGAACTCGAGACCTCGAACGAGGAAATGCAGGCGCTCAATGAGGAGATCCAGGCCTCGAATGAGGAAATGCAGGCATCGAACGAAGAACTCGAGGCGTCGAACGAGGAACTGCAATCGACCAACGAAGAGCTGGCGACGGTCAATGAGGAATTGCAGATCAAGACCGCGGAAACACAGGAACTCAATATCGAACTGGAATGTATCCAGAACAGCGTTGACTACCCCTTGCTGGTGCTTGATCAGAAATCCGCCCTGCAGCGCTTCAACAGCGCAGCCGCACGGCTGTTCAGGCTCGGCGCAGCGCAAATTGGTCGGCATCTGCGCGATCTGGCGCTGCCGGACATGCCCGATCTGGTCACCGATAGTCAGCAGGTAATCGACACGCAGAACGCCCTCGACCGCCAGATCGTCAACGCCAACCGGCGTCACTATGCGCTGCACATCGCACCGCTGTTGCGCGACGCGCAGCGCAGCGCCGGCGTGATCCTGCTGTTTGCCGACAATACCAGCCTCTACGAAATCGAACGTTCGGCACGCGAAACACAGGTCAGGTTGCTCGCGGTGATGAACAACTCGGTCTCGCTGATGGCGGTCAAGGACGCCACTGGTCGCTACCAGTTTGCCAACCCCAGGTTCGAACAGACTTTCGGCTTCGCCACCGGGCAGGCCATCGGCAAGACCGATCTGCAGCTCTTTCCCGACGCTGTATCGAAGATCTTCCGCGAGAGCGAACTCGAAGCGATGCGTCTGCGCAAGGAGATCGAACGTGAAGAAACCCTGCCTCTGGCTGGTGGCGATCACCACTTCCTGGCGGTTCGCTTTCCGCTCTTCGACAACGACGGGGCGATCACCGGACTCTGCTTCCAGGCCACCGACATCACCGCCCGCAAGCGCGCGGAGGAAAGTTTGCGGCTGGCAGCGATGGTCTTCGATCGCGCTTCCGAAGGCGTCATGGTGACCGATACCGAGCAATGTATCCTGACCGTCAATGACGCCTTCACGACCCTCACCGGGTTCACCCGCCAGGAGGTCGTCGGCAGGAAGCCCAGCCTTCTGCGATCCGAAAAGACGCCGCCCGAGCTCTACGTCGAAATGTGGGAGCGGGTCAATCGTCTAGGCGTCTGGCAGGGCGAGATCTGGAATCGCCGCAAGAACGGCGAGGCTTTCCTTGAATGGTTGTCGATCAATACCGTCAAGGACAAAAGCGGCAAGGTGGTCAACTACGTCGGCATGTTCAGCGACATTACCACGGTGCGCGAGTCGCAGCAGCGCGTCGAGTATCTGGCAACCCACGATGAACTGACCGGACTGCCCAACCGGGCATTGTTCAATGACCGCCTGCATCTCGCTCTGGCACGTGCCGAGCGATCACGCGAGAGTATCGGCGTGGTGTTCATCGATCTCGACAACTTCAAGGTGGTCAACGACACCCTCGGTCATGCCACCGGCGACAAATTGCTCAAGCAGGCGGCGCTGCGCCTGCTCGACTGCGTGCGCGCAGAAGACACGGTGGCACGCCTGGGCGGCGACGAGTTCGTGGTCCTGCTCGAAACCGCCGATCGCCACGAAGCGACGCTGACCGCTGAGCGTTTGCTGAGCACCTTGAGTGCCAGCTATCAGTTCGACGAGCACGAATGCTTCATCAGTGCCAGCATCGGGCTGAGCATGTTCCCGGAAGATGCTACCGATGCCAGTGCCTTGATGCGCAATGCCGACTCGGCGATGTATCGCGCCAAGGATCACGGCAAGAATGCCTTTCGCTTTTTCACCGCCGACCTGGCCCATCTGGCGACACGGCGCCTGGCGCTGGAAACGGGATTGCGCCGCGCCATCGAAAACGCCGAGCTGCTCATTCATTACCAGCCGCAGGTCAACCTCGAAAGCTATCGCGTCGTTGGTGCCGAAGCACTGTTGCGCTGGCAATACAACGGTGAAGTCGTGGATCCGGTGGTATTCATTCCGGTCGCCGAACAAAGCAACCTGATCGTGGCCATCGACGAATGGGTGCTTGGCGAGGCTTGTCGTCAGATCGCCGAGTGGGACCAGGCAGGGCTGCCGGCAGTACGCATCAGTGTCAACATCTCGGCTCGGCATTTCCGCAAGGAAGGCATGGCTGCCGACCTGATGCGGATCGTCAATGCACATGGCGTCTCACCGCAACGGCTGTGCATCGAGATCACTGAAGGGGTGTTGATGGACTTCGAGCGTGCCCAGCGCATGCTGGCCGAACTCGTGGCTTTCGGTCTGATGATCAGCATCGATGACTTTGGTACCGGCTTTTCCTCCTTGTCGTACCTCAAGCGCTTCCCGATCCACGAACTCAAGATCGCGCGCGGCTTCGTCGACGGCATATCGAGCAATGCCGATGACCGCGCAATTGGTTCGGCGATCATTGCGTTGGCGCGCCACCTCGGGATGAGCGTTGTCGCCGAGGGCGTCGAAATGGCCGATCAGCATGCCCAACTCGACGCTTCCGGCTGCCACAGCGGCCAGGGTTATCTCTATGCCCGACCGCTGTCGCCAGAAGACTTTGCCGAGTGGCTGCGCGCACGCAACACGCCCTGATTCATTCAGTTCGTGCCGTTACCTTGGGCGGACTCATCTCTATCCTCAACACCTGGATTGTCCTCATCCATGAGTCGCTGCTCAAGGCTTTCGAGCAGCCCACTGGCGGCATCCTCGATCATGTCGAGCACCAGGTCGAAGCCATGCCCAAGACCATAGTAGGGATCAGGAACTTCATCGTCGTCGAAGTTCTTTGAATAGCTCATCAGCAATCCCAAACGGTCATGTTTGTCCGGGGGACAGATGCGTTTCAGCACCGCGAGGTTGTTGTGGTCCATCGCCAGAATCAGGTCAAAGTACTCGAGATCCTGCGCCGCCACCTTGCGCGCGCGCATGTCGGACAGATTGTACTGACGAACCGCCGCGGCACGCTGCGTCCGTTGATCCGGTGCCTCACCCGCGTGATAGCCGTGCGTCCCTGCCGAATCGACCTCGATCCTGTCTTCGAGGTTCCGTTGACGAAGAAGGTGGCGGAAAACGCCCTCGGCCGTTGGCGAGCGACAAATGTTCCCCATGCAAACAAATAAGACCTTGATCACCGTCCTTTTTCCAAATTCCAGATACGTTTGTTCCCAGCCTCAGATCGACTCGTCCAGAACCGGCAGCCACAGGTCTGTCGCGCAGATCACTGCTCCCTGCAGCAAACAACGATCATCGCCCGCTACCCGACCCATTGGCTTGCGCCGGTGGCATGCTGCCGACGCGGTCGAGGCCTTCATCATCCGTCGAAAAGGCCACCATTGCAACCTTGTGCCAGCATTTCAGGGGATTTGGCGGATGCCGCCGCTTCCCGACACGCGGCTTGTCTCTTCGCAGCCTCCCATCAATGGGGCCGGGATGGCGGCTTCGATCCGGCTTTCCGGCCAGGTACTGGGCGTGTTTCTTTTCTGGCCGCAGTACTTCTGGGCGCCGGCATCTCGGTCGGCTTGGGCTTGCGCCGGTTCTGTTCGGGAGCTGGCTTGTCGGCATAAGGGTTAGTCGAGACATTGAACTGGATTTGCAGCGGTGTCCCCTGCAACTGGAAAACCTCCCGGAAGGTATGCTCGAGGTAGCGTCGATAGGAATCCGGGATCTTGTCGAGGGCATTGCCGTGAATCACGATCAGCGGCGGGTTCCTGCCACCCTGGTGCGCATAGCGCAGCTTCGGCCGGAACAGGCCGCTGCGCGGCGGCGCCTGTCGAGCCACCGCATCGATCAGCGCACGCGTCAGTTTGGGTGTCGGCAGATCGGCAGTAGCCGCCTGGTAGGCGGCATCCACTGAGCGGAAAAGCGCTTCGAGACCCTGCGCCTTGAGCGCCGATACGTAGTGGAAGCGGGCGAAATCGATGAACGACAACTGGCTTTCGAGAGCACTCTTGATCTGCTCGCGAACGTAGGCATCGAGTCCATCCCATTTGTTCACGGCAACCACCAGCGCACGCCCGGATTCGCGGATAAAGCCGCCGATGTGCGCATCCTGGTCGGAGATGTCCTGACGTGCGTCTACCACCAGAATCACTACCTGCGCGTCCTCGATCGCCTGCAGCGTCTTGATCACCGAAAACTTCTCGATGGCCTCGAAAACCTTGCCGCGGCGGCGCAGGCCAGCGGTGTCGATGAGCGTATACCGGCGGCCACCGCGCTCGAAATCGACTTCGATGGCGTCGCGAGTCGTTCCTGGCTGATCGAAGGCGATGACCCTTTCTTCGCCGAGCAGCGCGTTGATCATCGTGCTCTTGCCGACATTCGGGCGGCCGACGATGGCGACCTTGACCACATCACTGTCGATGTAGCCTTCCGGCGGCTCCTCATACGGGGCGAGCGCCTCCTCGATCAGCGTCCTTACCCCCTCGCCATGCGCCGCCGAGATCGCAAAAGGTTCACCGAGACCGAGTTCGTGGAAATCTGCGACGACGAGCCCGTGGCTCATGCCTTCGGCCTTGTTCACGGCGACCAGTACCGAACGGCCGGATTTGCGCAGGCGGTTGGCAATTTCCCTGTCGAGGAGGGTGATTCCGCTACGACCGTCGACCACGAAAACCACGACGTCGGCCTCAAAGATCGCCTGCTCGGTCTGGCGCGCCATCTGGTACATGATGCCATCTTTGGCGAGCGGCTCGAAACCGCCGGTGTCGATCACCAGATAGGGTTTGTTTCCGAGTCGGCCATGACCGTAATGACGGTCACGCGTGAGACCGGGGAGATCGGCAACCAGGGCGTCGCGAGTCCTGGTCAGGCGGTTGAAAAGCGTTGATTTGCCGACATTGGGTCGCCCGACGAGAACCACGCTCGGCTTCATTGGATCTCGATCGCCAGCACGCGCCCGCTGGCTGTTTGCACGACCAGGTGGATCCCCTGTCGCTGCAGGGGCGAACGCACCGCGCTGCCATCGGTCTGCTGGCGCGCCGCGAATGAACCATCGTCGCGATTCAGAAAATGGACGACACCCTTGACATCCGCCACGGCGATCAGATTGCGCATCGGAAACGGCGCCGTCAGCCGTCGCAGGAAGAGCTTGTCCTGCTTCCAGAGGCTGGCACCGCTGGCCTTGTCGAGCGCATGCACGGCACCCTTGTCGTCGGAAACGTACACGTAACGGCTGTCGATCGCCACGCCGGCAGCGCTCGAAATATCGCGTGACCAGATCAGGTTGCCGGTCCCCAGGTCGAAACAAGCAACGCGCCCCTGGAAAGCAGCCGCACAGATCATGCGTCCATCAATGACCGGGACACTGGTGACATCGGCAACACGGTCGAGTTCGGTGGCCCCTTTCGGCAAGGCGACCGTCCCCTCCCACAGCGGCGCGCCGTTTTCTGCGCTCACCGCAATCAGCTTGCCGCCGGGAAATCCGGCAAAGACATACTTATCGATCAGCACCGGGCCGGCCGCCACACGCAAGGACAGCGGCGTGCTGGGACGTTGATAGACCCATTTACGCCTGCCGTCGAACGAGTCATAGGCAGCCAGGCGATGGTCGCCACTGCGCACGATCACCAGGCCCGAGCCCACCGCCGGCGGCGCAACGATCTCGCTGCTGGCGCGGGCTTTCCACAACAGGCTGCCGTCGGCTGTGGCAAAAGCGAACAACTCGCCCTTGGCGGTGCCGACCACGAGCATCCGCTGATCTGCGCCGACCCCCCCCCGAGAGCGGCTTCCCGGCATTGATTTTCCAGACCTGCTGGCCCTCGTCGAGGCGAACGACCGTACCGTCCATGGCCGCCGCGTAGACCGAGGAATCGACCACAGCGGGAACGAAAGTATGGTCGCCGGCCTTGCCGACATCTGCCGACCACAGCACTTGCAGCGCATCAGTCGGCTCGATCGCCTGTAGTTCAGCCATCTTCGGCCCACTCGGGCCCGAAAAGGGATTCAAGGCATCGAGCGTCGAACAAGCGCCCAGGAACAGCGACAGCCCTGCCGCCACGAGCAGGGGGTATCTCATCAGCTCGACTCCCCAAGTGCATCCAGCTTCTGCTGCAGCGCTTCACGATAGGCGGCATTGGCCTGGCGGTCCTGCAGCGTATTTTTTCCCTTGCCGCTCGGGTCGGTCTCATCCAGCTTGGCCAGCGCGGTCCGATAAGCCGCACGCGCCTCGGCGGTCTTGCCCTGAGCGTCGAGAATGTCGCCGCGCGTATCCTGGAAACGGACTGTGAAGCCGGCACTCGGCGCGCCATCAAGCTGCTTGAGCGCCTCATCGTAGGCCTGCTCGTCGAGCAGCACGCTGGCCAGACGCAAACGCGCGAGATCCCGCAGTTCATCCTTGCCGTGTTCCACCACCCAGAGCAACTGCAGCTTGGCGGTTTTTGCATCGCCGGCAGCAAACGTCGCCTTGGCGGCCATCAAGGCGGCCAGGGGCGCGTACGCGGTTCCCGGGAATTTCTCGAGCAATTCTCCACTCGCCGCCTTGATGCGCTGCGCGTCGTTTTCGAGAACGGCCTTCTGCATGACGCTGTAAACCAGCGAAGCCTGTGCCGCCTGATTGCGCTGATACCAGTTCCAGCCCTGCCAGCCGACCACGCAGATCGAGGCAGCGGTCACGATGCCGGCCAGCAGATTACCGTACTGCTGCCACCACGCCTTCATTTCGGCGATTTGTTCCTGCTCTTCGAGATCGTAAGTTGCCATTACGAGTCTTCCCCATTCAAAATGGAAGCCATGATCGTGTCGGCGAGGTCGTCGACACGCACCCGCGTCTGTTCATTCGGCTGCTCGCCAAGCGGGCGCAGCGGCTTGAGAGTCACCTCGCCGACCCTGGCCTCGTCATCGCCGATGATCACGGCAAAGGCCGCGCCCGAAGCGTCGGCTTTCTTCATCTGCGTCTTGAAGCTGCCGCCGCCACAATGGAAAAGGACATCGATGCCGCGGTCGCGCAGTCTCTCGGCGACGCGCGCCGCGAGACGCGAAGCGGCACTGCCCTGATGCACGACATAGACATCGACGGCCGCAGCCCTGGCTTCGCCACCGGCTTCACGAATCAGCGCCAACAGCCGCTCGACACCCATTGCAAAACCGCAGGCCGGTGCCGGCTTGCCGCCGAGCTGCTGCACCAGACCGTCGTAACGACCACCGGCACAGACAGTCCCTTGCGCGCCGAGGCGGTCAGTGATCCACTCGAAAACCGTCAGATTGTAATAGTCGAGACCGCGCACCAGGCGCGGATTGATCTGGAACGGCAAACCGGCGTCGCGCAGCACCTGCTGTACGCCCTCGAAATGCGCCAGCGACTCGGCACCCAGGTGATCGATCAGTTGTGGTGCCCCGATGATGAGGTCGTGCAAAGCCGGGTTCTTGCTGTCGAGGATGCGTAGCGGATTGCTGTGCAGGCGCCGCCGGCCATCGTCATCAAGCGCTTCGCTGTGCCGCTCGAAGTAGCTGATCAACTCGGCGCGATGACTGGCTCGTTCCGAGGATTGGCCAAGCGTGTTGAGCTGCAGGGTGATGCCATCGAGACCGAGGTCGTCCCAGAGGCGGGCACCCATCAGGATCTGTTCGGCATCGATATCCGGACCGGGGAAACCCAGCGCTTCGACACCGACCTGGTGAAACTGGCGGTAGCGTCCTTTCTGTGGCCGCTCGTGCCGGAACATCTGGCCCAGATAGTAAAGCCGCTGCGGTTGCTGCGCGATCAGGTTGTGCTGGATGACGGCACGCACGCAGCCAGCGGTACCTTCGGGACGCAGCGTCAGAGGCTCGCCATTGAGACTATCGACAAAGGAGTACATCTCCTTCTCGACGATGTCGGTCACTTCACCGATGGCGCGCTTGAACAGCGGTGTCGGTTCGACGATCGGCAGGCGTAACGGGCGGTAGCCGTAACTCTTGAGCCACGAGCGGATGGTTTCCTCGAACAGGTCCCAGAATTCGGCCTCGTCCGGCAGGATGTCGTTCATCCCGCGTACCGACTGGATCTTTGCAATCATCATTGGCCTGCGGACTTTCTCTGATACGTGCGAGCCACATAAGCATCGACGATATGGGTGAATTCCTCGGCGATATGCTCGCCGCGCAGGGTGACGGTCTTGGTACCGTCCTCGAACACCGGCGCTGCCGGCACTTCGCCGGTACCCGGCAGGCTGATGCCGATGTTGGCATGCTTGCTCTCGCCCGGCCCGTTGACCACGCAACCCATCACTGCCAGGGTCATATTCTCGACGCCGTCATAGTCGGTCCGCCACTGCGGCATGCGTTGGCGAACGTGCTCCTGAATCGACTGCGCGAGTTCCTGAAAAAAGGTACTGGTCGTCCGCCCACAACCCGGACAGGCGACGACCATCGGGGTGAACGCCCGCAAGCCCATGGTCTGCAACAGTTCCTGCGCGACGATCACTTCCTGGGTGCGTTTGCCGCCGGGTTCAGGGGTCAGCGAGACGCGGATGGTATCACCGATGCCTTCCTGAAGCAGCACCGCCATCGCCGCCGTCGACGCGACGATGCCTTTGGAGCCCATACCGGCTTCGGTCAGGCCGAGGTGCAGAGGATAGTCACAACGGCGCGACAACTCGCGATAGATGGCAACCAAATCCTGCACGCCGGAAACCTTGCAAGAGAGGATGATGCGTTCCCCCGGCAGACCGATGGCTTCAGCGCGTGCGGCTGATTCGAGCGCCGAGGCAACCATTGCTTCGCGCATCACTTCGACTGCATCGCGCGGGTCGGGGCGACGGGCGTTCTCGTCCATGATGCGCGCCAGCAGATCCTGATCGAGGCTTCCCCAGTTCACCCCGATACGCACCGGTTTGTCATACCGGCAGGCAATCTCGATCATCTGCGCGAATTGCTCATCGCGCTTGCGGCCGTGTCCGACATTGCCCGGGTTGATGCGATATTTGGCCAGCACTTCGGCACACGCCGGATGTTCGGCGAGCAGGCGATGACCGTTATAGTGAAAATCGCCGATCAACGGTACGTCGACACCCATGCGGTCGAGGTGGGCGCGGATCGCCGCCACGGCTGCCGCAGCTTCGGGGGTATTGACGGTGATGCGCACCAGTTCCGAGCCGGCGCGCGCCAGTTCTGCGCATTGAATCGCCGTCCTGACGACGTCGACGGTATCGGTGTTGGTCATCGACTGGACGACCACCGGCGACTCACCTCCCACCGTGATCTGGCCAACCCTGACCGGACGCGTGCGCCGACGTACTGTACCAGGCAATGGATGGCTCACGGCTCGTGCCCTGGCCGGCACCGGCTCATTCGACGGTCAGCCGGGCGACGTCGCCCTTGCTGCGCGGTGAGAGCTCGATCATCCGGCCCTGGTACTCGACCGTCACCTGCGTTGCGTTGCCCACCACCAACGAGTACGGCGGCTGCCCCACGACCTCCCGCTTACTACCGGCCGGGCTCAACTCGGCAAAGATGATCTGGTTGCGGCCATCGCGAACCTCGACCCAGGCGGGTTGCGCGAAACTCAGCCGCAGACCAAGGCCGCTGCCCGGCGCGTCTGCAAGCACCGTCGCATTCGGTGTCGACAGTACCGTCACCGATTCGCCGGCCGCGGCGGGCGGTGGAGCAAGCGTTGTGGCAGCCGGCTGTTGGACAGGCGCATCACGGGCGAGCAGCGCCGTCAGTTTTCCCTGCCAGAAGTCCGCCGGGGCATAGAAATAGGCCAACACCGCCAGCCCCAACAGCAACAAGCCAGCCAATACGGCAAGATAATCGCGGCGCTGCACGCGCCGGCTGCTGGTATTCGGCAGGCTGGCGGTGGTTCCGGCTGACACCTCAAGCTGCGCTTTTTGCTGCAGCTGTGCGGCATCCAGCCCGTGCATCAGGACATCGGCGTCGAGATTGAGCAGGCGCGCATAGTTACGGACGAAGCCGCGGATCATCGTGTTGCCGGGCAATGACGCCCAATCCTCGGCCTCGATCGCTGCCACCTGCCGAGGACCCAGCTTGAGCGACTGCGCCACCTCGGCCAGGCTCATGTTTCTGGCCTCGCGGGCGGAACGTAATTGCTGGCCGACGCTACCGCTCACGGGTGCCAGCACTTCGCCGCTCTCCCCCTGCTCGCGGGACGGTTCCGCCACTGGCAGCTCGGGCGCTGCCGGCGTTGGGAATCGGGAAGGTTCACTCATTCTTCACTCATTCGAAGTTGCCTCTCAGCAGTTCCTGCGCCTCGGGCGAGAGCGGAAATTTTCGCCGCAACTGACTGCCGTACCTGGCTTCAGCGACACGCTCACCGAGTCGGCGCTCGACTCGCACGCCCAGCCACAATGCCTCGGCACTTGGCTCGGTCCTGCGCAACAGATCCGAGAGCTGCTGCTTGGCCAGCTCCAGATAACCGCGTTGGTAATTGATTCTGGCCAGTTGCAGCAAGGCCTGCGGGTTATTCGGCGCGATGTGCAGGCTCTGCTGAATATAGTTCTCGGCAACCGCAAGGTCTCCAAGTTTGGCGTAACAGGCGCCAGCGTTCAGATAAGCCTTCTCGGGGGTCTCATAGAGCGGGTTCTTGATCGCTTGCTGAAAGAACGTGATCGCTTCCTTCTCCCGCCCCACCTGGCACAGGAACCAGCCGTAATTATTGTTGATCTCGGGGTCGTTGGCGTCGATGCTCAAGGCTCGACGAAAGTCCTGGTCGGCAGCCTGCATCTCGCGTATCCGGAAGCCCGCCAGGCCGCGTGTCGCATAAGCCTTGGCATAGTCGGGGTCGATGTCGATGGCAATGGTCAGCTCTTCAAGAGCCACCGCCAGATTGCCATCCTGGAGATAGAGCGAACCCAGCTCGGTATGCAGTTTGGCGCGCGTGCGAGCGTCGCGAGGCTTGGTCGGGGTACGCGAGTCGGCCGCCTCTTCGGCCTCCTTCTGCCTGGTCGCCTGCGAGACGCCTGTCGATGAACAGGCAGCGAGGCACAGACAGGCAACAATCGCCAAGGCCGTCTTCCTCAACTGCAGACCTCCTGACGATCGAGGTGGATAGCGAAGCTTCGCCGACCCGTCCGCTGCGTTCTGTCGAGAACCTGCCCGGCCAGTTGACCACAGGCGGCATCAATGTCGTCACCGCGCGTCTTGCGGGTGGTGGTCACGACTCCGGCGTCGATCAGCAACTCGGCAAAACGCCGAATGCGTGTCGCTGGCGAACGCCGATAGGGCGAGCCCGGAAAGGGATTGAAGGGAATCAGGTTGAATTTGCACGGTACGTCGCGCGTCAGGGTCAGCAACTCACGCGCCTGCGCATCGGCGTCATTGATCCCGTCGAGCATGACATACTCGAAGGTCACAAAGTCACGCGGTGCTTTCTCGAGGTAGCGCCGACAGGCGGCCAGCAGCTCACGCAGGGGGTATTTCCGGTTGATCGGCACCAGTTCATCGCGCAGGCGATCATTCGGTGCGTGCAGGGAGACCGCCAGCGCTACCGCGCATTCGTCGCGCAGACGATCCATCGCCGGCACCAGACCCGAGGTGGATACCGTGACCCGGCGGCGCGACAGGCCATAGGCATGGTCATCAAGCATCAGGCGCAGTGCTGTCACCGTATTGTCGAGGTTGGCCAGCGGCTCGCCCATGCCCATCAGTACGACATTGCTGATCACCCGCTCGGACAGCCCCTCCTGCTCCTGGCAAGCACCCAGCACCTGCCTGGCCTGCCATAACTGACCAATGATCTCGGCCACCGTCAGATTGCGATTGAAACCCTGTTTGCCGGTCGAGCAGAACGAACAGTCGAGCGCGCAGCCGGCCTGCGTTGAAATGCACAGCGTTCCCCGATCAAGCTCGGGGATATAGACGGATTCGACGGCGTTCCCGCCACCGACATCAAACAGGAACTTGCGCGTTCCGTCGCCCGCGACCCGGTCGGCAATGAGCACGGGCGGCACCACCACCGCCAGGGTCTTCAGTTTCTCGCGCAGACTCTTGGCAATGTCGGTCATGGCGTCGAAATCACGCTGCCCGAAGCGATGCAGCCAGCGCAGCAGCTGCCTGGCGCGAAACGGCTTTTCACCATTCTCGGCGAAAAAAAGCCGTCAGGCTGGCGGCATCAAGATCGAGAAGATTGACCGTCATCTGAGCGTGTTGCCCCGCCCCCGCCCTAGCGGCCGGAATAGACGTTCATCGCCGGGAAGAAGAAGGCGATTTCCACCTTCGCCGTATCCTCGCCGTCGGAACCATGAACGGCGTTGGCGTCGATCGACTCGGCGAAATCGGCGCGGATCGTTCCCGGATCGGCCTTTTTCGGATCCGTCGCCCCCATCAGTTCGCGGTTCTTGGTGATCGCATTCTCGCCCTCAAGAACCTGGATCATCACCGGGCCGGAAATCATGAAGGAAACCAGATCGTTGAAGAAAGGACGCTCCTTATGGACGGCGTAGAAGGCGCCAGCTTCCTGCGGCGACAGCCAGACCAGTTTGGCAGCGATGACCTTCAGGCCATTCGTCTCAAAACGGGAGTAGATCTTGCCGATCACATTCTTCGCAACGGCGTCGGGTTTGATGATGGAAAGGGTACGTTCGATGGCCATGAGTCATTCTCCAAAGGCAGGTAAATCAACAAAAACAACGACAAATCATATCGGTAGACACATAACCTTACATTATACTCTGACCATGAGCATTCGTGGAGTGATCGCGGCTTCCGAGCCGCATACGGCACTGGCCGGAGCGCGTCTACTGCGCCGCGGCGGCAACGCGGTCGACGCGATCGTCGCCGCCAAGTTCGCCGCCACCGTCACCGAGTTGCCTCTGACCTCGCTCGGCGGCGGCGGTGCCTGTATCTGGGGAGACGCCAGGGACGGCTACGAAGTCCTCGATTTTTTTTGCTGTCGCGCCGGGGCGTGGCCTCGAAGCGTTTCCAGAACTGGACTTTGCGCCGGTGACCATCGATTTCGGCCAGACCAAGCAGGTCTTTCACATCGGCAGAGCGGCGGCAGCGGTTCCCGGTGAACTGGTCGGCCTGCTTGAATTGCACCGGCGCGCCGGCCGCCTGCCCTTGCGTGAGGTCGTAGCGCCGGCAGCAGCCTGGGCGCGCGATGGATTCCTGGTCAGCCCGCAGATCGCGATGATTATCGGCCTGATCGCGCCGATCGCCAAATCGTCGCCATCGGCAGCATCTCTGTTCCTCGCTGGCGGACGCCTGCCGCAAGCCGGGGATCGCCTGGCCAACCCCGACCTCGGCGATTTTCTGCAGGCACTTGGCGAAGGCGATCCGGAAACCCTGGTCGCCACATATTGGGCTTCGCTGGTCGAACACTTCGGCCCTGCACATGGCGGGCTGATGACCACGCAGGATGTTGCCGCCTACTCGCCAGTCGTGCGCGAACCGCTGCGTGTCCCCTATGGCCCCTACAGTGTGTTGACCAACCCGCCGCCGGCCGCCGGCGGTGGCCTGATCGGCGCCGGGCTACGCATCGCCGAGAGCCTTGGCATCGGCCACGAGGCGTTTCTCTCACGCGATCATCAACTCGCAGTGGCGGCGATACTGGCAACCGTATCGCAGATTCGCCAGTCGGGTTACGACCACCGACTGCATGCCGACCCGGCGTCGATCCGTGCCCTGGTTGCCGGCGACGGCATCCCGGCCTGGGTCGAGTGGGCACGAGCGCGCGCTGACGAGAACCCGCTCGGCGCGACCACGCATATCTCGGTGATCGACGCCGAGGGCATGGCCGCGGCAATGACCACCAGCAACGGCGAAGGTTGCGGCCACGTCCTACCGGGACTGGGAATCCACGTCAACAATTTCCTCGGCGAAGACGACATCAACCCGGTCGGCTTCCATCGACTGGCAGCGGGAAGCTGGATGAGCACGATGATGTCACCAACGATCGTCGTCGCCGGCGATCGGCCGTGTTTTGCCCTCGGCAGCGGTGGGTCGAACCGGATTCGCAGCGCCATCCTGCAGGCGCTGCTCAATCTGCTGGCCTATCGACGCCCGCTCGACGAAGCGCTGAACGCCGCCCGCCTGCATGTCGAAGGCAGCAAGCTGTGGTTCGAGAACGTCGGCCTCGCAACGGCTACGGCTGACGCCCTGCAGCAGGCCTGGCCGGCAGCGACCCGTTTCGACTCGACGAGCATGTTTTTCGGCGGGGTCAACGGCGTCGCCAGCGCCAACGGTCGTCTGTCTGGCGCCGGTGACCGCAGACGTGGCGGCGTCGTGGTGGTCGCCGAGGCATAGCCGGATTCAGCGGACCTTGATCTCGAAGACCGGACGCGTTTTCCACGTAGTAAAGTCATCGTCAAGGGTGCTGATCGACCGGCGCGGCGGAGTGATCCGGTAGCTTGTCCAGAACCGCCTGCCAACGAATGACGATTTCAGGGAAGATGGCCGGCGACCGTTCTCCGGCCATCTCGACGATTTCCGGGCCGCCGTAGAGTCCGTCCTTCAGCGTGTAGAGGGTAATGACGCGGTCGACCGGGTGAACGAGCCAGTATTCGCGGACACCGGCGCGTTCGTACAGGGAGCGTTTGGTCAGGTGGTCGTGGCGGGCGGTGGCCGGGGAGAGAACCTCGATGATCCAGTCCGGGGCGCCGCGGATATGGTTTTCGGTGACCTTGGCCGGGTCGCAGACCACCAGAATATCGGGCTGGACGACGGTCGTCACCTGCTCGTCAGCTTCGTTCGCTGCCGGCAACAGGACGTCGACCGGAGCGATCAGGGCGCGGCAGGGGGTGCCATCCAGGGCTTGATCGATCTGTCGGAAAAGCTGACCAGTCAGAATTTGGTGGCTGATCGTCGGTGCCGGCGCCATCGCGTAAGCTACGCCGTCGATCAGTTCCCAGCGTTCATCATCGGGCCACTGCCGGTAGTCGGCATAGGTAAAGCGGTGTCCCGTGGCTCTCGGCAAAGCCATGCTATTGACTCCGGCAGTGCACACCTTGGCATTGTGCCTTGAGGTCTGCCCGCAAGGCAAGCGAAAGAGGGAGAGCCTTGTCCAACGTGGTATGAGCCTGAACGAGGACTGCATTTTCATCCAGCATACTGTCGCGTCCGGTTCGATAGATCAAGCTGGTCGACCACCTCCACGATGAATCACGCCAAGCGATCCTGGTTCAGCCAATCGCCGCTGGGCGCAGACGTGGCGGCGTCGTGGTCGCCGAGGCATGGCCGGATTCAGCGGACCTTGATCTCGGTCCACATCCGCGACAGTGAACGGCGCGTTTTCGGGTCGAAATCACGCAACATTTCGAGTCGCAAGAGCTCGTCCGGCGGCGGGAAGATACCAGGATTGCCGGCAATCTCGGGAAGAATGAACGGCGTCGCTGCCGCGTTCGGGTTGCCGGCGCCGATCAGGTTGGAAACATCGGCGGCGTTGGCGCCTTCGAGCATGAAATCGATAAACTGGTGCGCGAGGTCGGGGCGGCCGCCGGATTTGTGCAGGACCAAGCTGTCGACCGCCAGCACCGCACCTTCCTTCGGCATCCGGAAGTCGATGGTGAATGGGCGCTTCGCTTCCAGCGCGTCCTGCTGGGCCCGATACATGTCGCTCGAGTAGCCGTGCGCGACCCAGATGTTGCCGATCGCCAGATCCTTGATGTAGGTGCTGTTGGAAAAAGTCGCCCAGTACGGCTTGGCGCGCAGGATCAGGCGCTTGGCTTCATCCCAGCGAGCCGGATCACTCTCCTGAACCGAGTAGCCGAGGTATTTCATCGCCGCGGCCATCAGTTCACGCTGGCTGTTGAGGACCGTCACCTTGCCTTTCAGTTTCTCCAGGTAACGCGGCTCGAAGATCAGCGCCCAACTATCGGTCGGCAGGCCAAGTTCGGCCAGCCGGCTGGCGTTGTAACCGAGCAGTGTCACCGTGGTCGCATAGGGCACCGCGTAGTGCATGCCGGGATCGTACCAGGGGTTGCGAAACTCGGCCTTGACGTTCTGCAGATTGGGCAGTTTGCTCTTGTCGAGCGGACGCAGCGCGTTCTTGCGGAGCAGCGTTTCGACGGCGTTACCCGTGGGAACGATCAGATCGTAACCGATCGCACCGGCCTCGAGCTTGGCCAGCATTTCCTCGTTGTCGGAGTAGAAGTCCTGTTTCAGCCGACAGCGACATTGCGCCTCGAACCGATGCACGGTGTCGTCCGAGAGGTAGGTATTCCAGATGTAGAGATAGAGAACGTCTTCAGCATGCGCCAGCATCGCGAGGACGGCGAGCAGCACTGCAACGACGCTGGCGCGCAGCGCTTTCATGCCCTGCCCTGCAGCGTGTCAGGTGCAAGTTTCGACGCCAGCGCGATCAAGGTCAGCGTCAGCGCCATCAGCAGCGTAGACACGGCGTTGACTTCGGGACTCACGGCCACCTTGATCATCGAGTAGATCTGCAGCGGCAGCGTCGTGACGCCAACGCCGGCGACAAAGACAGTGATCACGAAGTCGTCGATCGAGAGCGTGAAGCTCATCAGAAAACCGGCCAGGATGCCCGGCAGGATCAAGGGCAGGGTGACGCGCCGGAAAGTCTGCCACGGGCTGGCGCCGAGATCCCGGGCGGCTTCGAAAATGCTCTCGTCCATCCCGGCCAGACGAACACGGACGATGATCGCGACGAAGCCGATCGAGAAAGTGATATGCGCGATCAGGATCGAGATCAGCCCGAGCGTCAGGTCGAGCACCTGCCGGAAGAATAGCAGGAGCGAGACCCCGAGCAGAATCTCGGGCATCGCCACCGGCGTCAGCACCAGAAAAGGCAGACCGCGCAGAACACCCGCTCGCCAGCGCTGCATGGCAATACCGGCCATGGTACCGAGCACGGTCGCCACGCTGGCCGCAGTGATGGCGATGAACAGCGAGTTGGCTGCGGCATTCAGCATCTCGGTATCGTCGAAGAGCGTGCCATACCAGCGGGTCGTGAAACCGACCCACTCGGCATTGAGCAGCGAATCGTTGAAAGAGAAGATCACCACCACCGCCAGCGGCAGGTAAAGAAAGGCGTAGACGGCCAGGGCCGCAGCCCAAAGCCAGAGCGACTGGCGAGGACGCGCCATCAGGCACTCCCCCGGCGTGGCCGCCCGGCCCAGGCCGACAGTCCCGCCAGCGCCAGCACCGCGGCGGTCAGCAGCAGCGACAAGGTCGAGCCGAGAGGCCAGTCGCGGTTGTCGAGGAACTGTTCCTTGATCAGGTTGCCGACCAGCAGGTCGCGCGTGCCGCCGAGCAACTCGGGAATGGCGAACATGCCGAGGACCGGAATGAAGACCAGTGCCGAGCCCGCCCAGATACCGGGTAGCGAGAGCGGCAGGGTGATTCGCCAGAAGCGCGTCCAGGTGCCGGCACCGAGATCCTGGGCCGCTTCGAGCAGTGCCGGGTCGTGCTGCTCCAGGTTGTTGTACAGTGGCAGAACCATGAATGGCAGGTGTACATAGACCATTCCGGCGATTACTGCGAAAGGCGTATAGAGTAGATTGGCCGGGCCAAGAAGAATGATCCAGGCGTAAATACGGATCAGGAAGTTGCTGGCCAGAGGCAGGATCACCAGCAGCACCAGCAGATCGCGATGACGCCTGTCGCTGCGGGCGATCAGCAAGGCCAGCGGATAGGCCATCAGCAGGCTGATCAGGGTGGTGGTCACGGCGACCAGGAAGGAACGGCCGAAGATCTCGGCATAGATCCAGTCGCCGAAGAAGAACTGGTAGGTTTCCAGTGACAGGGTCAACTGGCCATTCTGTAGAGCCGGTACCAGTCCACCGAAGTCACCCGGCTGCTGGAACGAGGCACCGACCATCAGCAAGGCCGGGGCAAGGAAAAAAACCACCAGAAACAGGGTTGGCGGCAGGCTGACCAGCCATTTGGTCAACGACTCTCCTCGGCCGACCGGGCGGCTGGCTGTTTCAGTCACGCAGGTAGACCCCTGCATCACGTTGCCAGCCGACTGCGACCGGGGCGCCGCGTTCGAGGAACCTGGCGCGTCCGGGAACCGCGTTGGTGAGCATCGCCTCGAGCACCACCCCATTTTCCAGAGCAATCTTGTAAACGGTGACGTCGCCGAGGTAAAGGTGGTCGCGCACGCGGCCATGGAAGTGGTTGTCCAGCTCGGTCAGGTCCCCGGCGGTGACGATGCGCAGTTGTTCCGGACGGACGGCAAAGGCCCCATGCTCGCCGGTGCTGGGCCCGACTACCGGCGTGCCGATAATCTCTCCGAGTCCAGCGGCGAACAGGCGCAGTCCATCTTGACCGGCCGCTCGCACTTCGACCGGCAGCAGGTTGATGGTCCCGATGAAATCAGCAACAAAGCGGTTGCGCGGATAGCCATAGATCTGCTCGGGAGCACCGACCTGTTCGATCCGCCCATTATTCATGACTGCGATGCGGTGCGACACCGCCAGCGCCTCCTGCTGCGAATGGGTGACGAAGACGAAGGTGATGCCGACCTCGCGCTGCAACGCGATCAGCTCCCCTGTGATCTGCTCGCGCAGTTTGGCGTCGAGTGCCGCCAGCGGTTCGTCGAGCAACAGCAGGCGCGGCTTGTTGATCAGCGCACGCGCCAGAGCGACGCGCTGCCTTTGTCCGCCGGACAATTCGCGGGGAAACTGGCGAGCCTTGTTGGCCAGGTGCACCAGTTCCAGCGCCTCCTTGAGACGGCTACTGATCTCGTTCTGAGACTTGCCCGCCATCTGCAAGGGAAAAGCGACGTTCTGCGCCACGGTCATGTGCGGAAACAGCGCATAGCTCTGGAAAACCGTGTGCACCGGTCTTTTCTCGGGCGGAATGCCGGCCAGCCGTTGCGCGTCGAGCAGCAACTCGCCGGTGTCCGGCTGATCGAATCCGGCGATCAGGCGCAGCAAGGTGGTCTTGCCACAGCCCGAGGGACCAACCAGGGTAAAGAACTCGCCGGCCTCGATCGACAGGGAAACGTCGTCGACGGCCTGGAGTTCGCCAAAACGGCGGCTGACATTGCGGATCTCGAGTAGCGCCATGGTCTGCGTAGTTTAGCTCAGAAGATCCTGATCAGTAAAACCCTTGTTTTACCCGTACAATCACCGGTGACGCTGCTGGGCTGCTGGGCTGCTGGGCTGCTTGGCGCTTGACTTAGGAAGACCCTGTATTACTGCTGGAGATGCGCATGAAAGCCATGCTTCTGGACGCCCAAGGCCAGCCGTTGCGGCTGGCCGAGGTGCCTCGGCCGAAACCCGAGGCTGATCAGGTTCTGCTCGAAGTACGGGCCTGCGGAGTCTGCCGCACTGATCTGCACGTCATGGACGGCGATCTGCAGCACCCCAGGCTGCCGCTCGTCCTCGGCCATGAAATCGTCGGTGTCGTCGTCGAGAAAGGCGCCAGAGTGGAACGTTTTGCGCTTGGCCAACGCCTTGGCGTACCCTGGCTGGGGCATACCTGTGGCCATTGCCGCTACTGCGCAAGCGCTTCCGAAAACCTTTGCGATGCGGCCGAGTTCACCGGCTACACGCTGAATGGCGGTTACGCCGAGTTCGCGCTGGCCGATCAGCGCTACTGCTTTTCACTGCCGAACGAATACCCGGACGCCGAAGCAGCACCGCTGCTCTGTGCTGGACTGATCGGTTATCGCTCACTGATCGCTGCCGGCGATGCGCGGCGTCTGGGCATCTACGGTTTCGGCGCGGCCGCGCACATCATTGCGCAAGTGGCTCGCTGGCAGGGCCGCGAAATATTCGCCTTCACCAAGCCCGGCGATACCGATGGCCAGCAATTCGCGCGCCAGTTGGGGGCCGCCTGGGCCGGCGATGCCGGCAGCGCGCCGCCGCAGGAAATGGACGCCGCGATTCTCTTTGCGCCGGTCGGAGAGCTGGTTCCGCAGGCGCTTCGTCACACGGTCAAGGGCGGAACGGTGGTTTGCGCAGGCATCCACATGAGCAACATTCCCGAGTTCCCTTACGCCATTCTCTGGGGAGAGCGCTGCGTGCGCTCGGTGGCCAATCTGACCCGACGCGACGGCGAAGAGTTCTTTGCCATCGCGCCCAAGGCCGGCGTCCGCACCGAAGTGACACGATTTCCCCTGGAATCGGCCAATGATGCGCTGCAGCAATTGCGGGCGGGCCAGATTCGCGGTGCTGCAGTTCTCGTCACCGGCTAACGGTCATGACCTTTTCCAGGCACCCCGATCATAGTCATGACCGTTTCCCTCTCCCCCGACCCCTCTCCAGCGAGTGGAGAGGGGAGATTCGTGAGTCGCTGACGCGACTTTCACATGAACATCACCAGGATCTGGCGGCGATCTCGACTCGTCAGAAGTTGTAAAGGATCTCGGTATACACGCGGTCCTTGGCGTCGTAGCGACCGAAATACCCTTCAGGTGACCCCTTGAAGATATCGACACCCACCGCCAGGCCCCAGTTCTTTTCGAAATTCCAGTTCACCCGGGGGCGCAGCATCCAGTCGGTTCGGTTCAGGCTGGCGATCCACAGCGCCTGTGCCTCGACCTTGTCGCTGAACTTGTGGTTGAGCAACAGGCTATAACCATATTCCTTGCCCAAGGGAATGATATCCGGATCATGGTTGAAGAAATGGTTCTGGAAGATCTGCATGTTGATCCGGGTATCGGCGAACTGGTTGAAGTCCAGGCCAAGCACCCAGAGCAGCGTGTTCTGCGGCACCACCCCGTTAACATCGGTCGCATTGGTGACCTCATAGTTGCGACCGCGCGTATACACCATCTCGCCCTTCAGGACCAGCGAACCGAAATCCTTGCCCAGCGTGCCGCCCAACTGATTGATGCGATCATGCCTGGCCTGATAAATCACGGTCGGCAGTGGATCGGTAACGATTGCCCGGTAGAAGGTCGGCGCGACGCTCATGCTGCTGTAGGCAAAGCCAGCCACATCCCAGCCATCGCGCAGCATCGACAGCCGCAGACCATAGTTGGTATTGTCCAGACTGCGCGCCGGAATTTTTTCGTTGCGGAACATGCTGGCGACACCCGGAGGTGGCGGCGGCGTGTAGGCGAAAAACTCGGAGCCCGGCTTGCCGATGTTATCGTAGCTGGCGACCGGGATCCAGACCAGCTCGGCGTGGAAATCGTTCTTGAAATACTCGGCCCTGGCCGCCCATTGTGGGATACGCAGGATATCGAAGGTCGGCAGGATGAACTGCCGCATGTCCTTGGCGGAGACGACGTCGCCGAACAGCAGCCCGACCATTTCACCCCAGACGATCTGCTGCCGGCCGAGGCGGAAGTCCCAATCCCCGGCGCCAACATCAAGATAGTTTTCGCGCAGCAGGACATTGAAGCGTTGATTATCCGCCACCGCCTGCGGATAGAAATCGGTGAAGGTATAGGTCGCGTCATAGTCGACACGCGCGCCCAGTTTCCATTTGACATGGTTGCCGAGATCGCCCTGCGTGCTCAGATCGACGCGGGTCATCATTTCCGACCAGTGTCGTGGCTTGGGCCAGTCATAGGCCATCACGTTCTGGATGAACCCCTTGAAAGCCGCTGCACGTGCCGACGATTGCTCGTCAATGGCTGCGGCCTGCGGAGGCGAAGGCCGATCATCGCCGAACAAGGATTCCCGACTGGCAGGCTGCTGGTCTGCAGCCGCCTCGGGCTCGTTGTCGCCAAACAGGCTATCCCTGCTCGTCGGCAAGGCGTCGGCCGACTTGGCGGCGAGCAGAACGCGCGTTGACCTGCTCGCCCAGCGGTCGGACACGTCGACCTCGGAGCGGCCGGCGCTGCCCGTGGGGTCACTCGCCACGGCCATCGGCGAACTCAGCAGAGCCGCGACGGCGAGGCCAACGCAATGCCGGCTAATTCTTCTGATCTGCATCGCGGTCTTCATCGTCATCTTCCATGGAGGTATTCAACAGGTCGGCAGATTGGCTGAACCATTCATCGTTGTCATTGTTGAGAGGGCTCTCGGGCTTGCGAGCGGGCAAGAAAATCCACTTCCCGCCGGAAGGACGCTTGCCGAGCGTGATGACTTCGCCATCCTCGATGCGGATCTGACGGCGAGCATTGTTGATCACCCGATCATCGTGGGTCGAGAATATGAAAGCCGTGCCCTGCGAGCGATTGATTTCTTTCATCAGGAAAAGGATTTCCTTGCTGGTCTGACGATCGAGATTCGCCGTCGGTTCGTCCGCCAGCACAATCGCCGGATGGATTGCCAACGCTCTGGCAATCGCCACCCGCTGGCGCTGACCACCACTCAACTGATTCGGGCGATTCGCCGCGTATTTCGACAAACCGACGACATCCAGGAAATATGCGACGCGTTTCCGACGCTCGGTGCTCGAAAGATCCTTGCGGTGCAGCAGAGGATATTCGACATTCTCGGCGGCTGACAACACCGGCAACAGATTGAAGGTCTGAAAGATGAAACCGATCTTGCGCGCCCGAAGATCGGCCAACTGATCAGGCGTCCGCCCACTCACATCCTCACCATGGATGTAGATCTTGCCGCGGCTCGGCGTGTCGATACAACCGATCAGGTTCAACAGGGTGGTCTTGCCACTGCCCGAAGGACCTGCAATCGCGAGGAAGACACCAGGCTCGATACTCAAATGAATGTCCTTCAGGGCTTGGACTTTCTGTTCGCCAAGTAGATAATCCTTGTATACATGTTCTATGCGGACAATGGGTTCGAGCATGCTCATCGGTGGCACTTCCTGCCAACCGCGTCGACGGTCAGCACAATGGGTTGAATACTATGGAAATCATGATCATCCGCCATCTTGGTGTCAACACTGCCTTGGCACTCCTGTTTGCCATTGTCCTGGCCTGTGCTGTGCCGGCCCGGGCGGCGGAGTCCGTTTCGCAAACCGCGGGCGACGATGCCGAGGCCCGGCAGATCGTTGAAAAGGCCGACCAGGTTCGCTTCCCTGCGGATGGTTTTCAGGTGGACGTCAGCATCACGACGACCGGCAGCGGGCAGGATGCCGAGGTGCGCAAGTACCGCGTGCTTTCCAAGGGCAACACCAACAGTGTCGTGATGGTCACCGAACCGGCTTCCGAACGTGGCCAGATCCTGCTGATGAAAGGTCGTGACCTGTGGGTTTTCATGCCCGACGTTTCGCAGCCGATTCGGCTCTCCCTCTCGCAACGGCTGACCGGCCAGGTCGCCAACGGCGATCTGGCGCGCGCCAACTTTGCTGCCGACTACAACCCCAGGCTGCTACGGAGTGAAAAAATCGGCAACGAAGAATATCACGTCCTCGAACTGATCGGCGTCGACCGCGGCGTCACCTACCAGCGGGTACTCTACTGGGTCCGGACCAAGGACTTCTGGCCTTTCAGAGCGGAGTTCTATTCACTCTCCAACCGCCTGCTGAAGACCTGCAAATACGAGAACTTCAAGACCATGGAGGGAAAAAAGCGGCCGACGCGACTGGTCATGGAAGACGCCCTGCGTGGTGGCGAACAGTCCGTCCTCGAGTATGGGGGCATGAAGTTGCGGGATCTGCCGGACAAGGTGTTCACCAAGGACTATCTCAAGAAGCTCGATTAGCGATCCCCTGCCGTCATCGCGATGTATAGTTTGCCGGAACCGATACGCCAGGCCATGGAGTCGGGACGCGCGCCATCGCCGCCGCAGATACTGCTGCGACTCCTGCAGATGGTGGACGATGACGGCACGACCATGGCCGAACTCGCCAGGCTGGTCGAGCAGGATCCCGGCTTGTGCACCCGGATTCTGACTGCTGCCAACTCATCCGCTCTCCGACGAGGCAATCCCCTGCGCAGTATCGAGAGTTGCCTGCTGGCGCTCGGCACCCGCCTGGTTCGTTCGATCGCGACCTGCCTGTCGGTTCAGAGCCTGTTTGACGAAAGGACAGCCACGCGGGCGGTCGACCTGTCGGCGTTCTGGACCCACTCGCTGCTGGTTGCCGAGTTGTCCCGCAGCCTGGCGGCAGCAACCGGTTATCAGCGACCCGACGAGGCCTATCTGGCTGGACTGCTGCATGATGTCGGAGAACTCATTCTGCTTTCGGCTCTGGGCGAACCCTATCTGCAAATCCTCGCCGCGTGTCCCGACGAAAGTGCGCTGTCGGCAATGGAAACGGAACAGCTCGGCGTTCACCATGGCGAGATCGGCAGCTGGCTCGCAGATCAGTGGCATCTTGATTCACTGCTTGCCGATGGCATTCTTTTCCACCACTTGCCGGCCGAACAGATCGTGACCGGCACGCAGCTGATCCAGGTGGTGTGGCTGGCGCACGCACTGGCCTGCGACGACGAGGTACCCGAGAAATTCGGGAAGCTCGCAGAGCAGATGTTCGGCAATACCGGCGATGGTCTACTGGGTGGAATGCGTGCTGAGGCAGCGCAGAGAATGTGCATGATTGCCGACGCCATCGGCATTACGCCCCAGGACTACCCGGCGTGCAGCAGCGCCGGCGGCCTGCCGCGAGTGCTCGGCATGGGCACCCGCTCCATACCCGATACCCATGGCCAGATCGCCCACATCATCGGCAACAAGGCTCTGATGCAACCTCTGCAGGATGATCTCTTCGCGCTCGATACCGCTGCCGAGGTATTTCTCGGCCTGCGTGAGTCCGCACGCATCCTGTTTGATCTGAATCACCTCGCTTTCCTGCTGTGCGACCCGCCGGATGGCCGGCTGACGGGCATGGGCATCGCCGGACAAGCTGCTGTTTTCAGTCAGGTCAGCATTCTTCCCGAGGCACAGCGAAGCCTGGTGGCAGCAGCGGCACTCAGCAAGCAGATCCGGTCTTCCTACGACCGTGATCCCTTACCCGCAAAGTCCCTGATGGACCTGCAGTTTGCCCGGGCTTTTTCGAGCAACGGCCTGTTGTGCATTCCGATGATCGGGCACGGACGAACGGTCGGGGTCATCGTCGCCGGTCTGAGTGCTGGCCAGTACGCTCGCCTTGGTCGCCGCCTGCCGGGACTGGCCAACTTCGGACGAATTGCCGGCGGCAGTCTGGAAAGTTGGCGCGCAGCCCAGGAAGTCCGCGCACAGACCGAGGACGCGGTCGTGGCGCGCTTCACTCGCCAGTCCAGACGCATCGTGCACGAAGCGGGAAACCCACTGAGCATCATCAAGAGCTACCTCAGGATTCTGGGCGCAAAGCTGCCACAGGCAACCGATGTTCGCCACGAGCTGAACATTCTGACGGAAGAAATCGAACGGGTGGCCAGCATTGTGCAGCGCATGAGCGATACTCCCGAGGCACAGGCCGATGAGCACACGCTTGACCTCGGCAAGCTGCTGCGCGAACTGCTGCTGCTCTATCGCGAGGTGCTTTTCGATTCGCGCGGCATTACCGTCGAAACGGTCCTGCCGGCGCAGACCGTGCGCATCGCTTGTGATCGTGACAGCATCAAACAGATCCTCCTGAATCTGTGGAAAAATGTCTCCGAAGCGCTTTCCAGAGGGCAACGCTGCAAGATCTCGCTGACCGACGGCATTCTGCATCAAGGGCAGCACTTCGCCGAACTGAAGATCGAAGACAACGGGCCTGGCATCAGTGAAGAAGCCATGCGTGTACTGTATCGCCCGGCCGAAGTGCGCAGCGCAGGAAACCGCGGCATCGGGCTGTCGATCGTCGGCGCACTGATACAGCGCCTGGGAATCCTGGTGAGCTGCCGCAGCAAGCCAGGTTTGGGAACCATGATCGCCTTGCTGGTGCCCATACCGGAGCGGACGCCGTCCCTGGGCAGCGGCGAAAGCCAGCCACAGCAGAAGACCATCCCGTCGCCGGACACCGCTCAGGAGCAACCATGAAGGCCATCGCGAATTTTGATTTTTCGCCGCAAAGCCCGGACATCCAGGAGACCCCCTGCAATATCCTGATCGTCGACGACGAGGAGCGGATCCGGGAGGCCTATCGTCACCTGCTGGCTGGCGAGGGACGCATTATCGAGGAATGCGGCAGCGGCAACGAAGCCCTTCGTCGGCTTGACCATCGCGACATCGATGTTCTGATCCTCGATCTCATGCTGCCCGACATCAATGGGCTGGAAATCATGGAATGGATGCTGCACCAGCATGTGCCGACGGCGGTGGTCGTCTTCAGTGGCGACGAGTCAATCGACTCGGCAATCCGTGCCCTGCGCCACGGCGCCTTTGAATTCATTCGCAAGCATGGCGATCCCCAGGAACTCATCGACACCGTAGACCGCGTCCTGCGTCGCCGCCGCGTCGAACGGGAACACGCCCTGATGACGGTTCGCCTGGAGCAATCCGAACGTTTGCATCGCTTTCTGGTGGAACAGTCACCGGACATCATCTATACGCTCGACAAGGATGGTGCCTTCATTTTCGTCAACGGCCGTGTGCAGGCATTGCTCGGTTACACCCGTGAAGAACTCCTGGGCAAGCATTACTCGATGATCGTTTATCCGGACGATCTGGAACATGCCCGCTTTGCCTTCAACGAACGGCGAATCGGTGACCGGGCAAGCACCAACGTCGAAATCCGGCTGCAGACGAAAAACCAGGGGGTGCGCCACTTCGAAAACCGGACCATCGTCGCCATCCTCAGTGCACAGGGCATCTATGCCACCAATGAGGAGCCGGCCAGCCGGCATTTCATGGGCACCTCCGGCGTTGCGCGGGACATCACCGACCGCAAGAAGGCCGAGGAAACGATCGCTTTCCAGGCCTTTCACGACCTGCTAACCGGTCTTCCCAACCGGATCCTGTTCAAGGACCGACTGGGAGTTGCCCTGAAGCAGGCGAAAAGGAAAAACAAGCGAGTGGGTGTGATGTTCATCGACATCGACCGCTTCAAGCTGGTCAATGACACCTATGGCCATCACGAAGGAGACGAGTTGCTCAAGTGTTTTGCCCAGCGCAGCCGTAGTTGCCTGCGCTCGGGAGACACCCTGGCGCGCCAGGGGGGCGATGAATTCACCGTTTTGCTGCCCGATCTGGGTGACGGCGAAGATGCCTCGGTAATCGCAGCCAAGATGCTGGCCGAACTCAGGCAACCCTTCAAGATCGCCGGTGTGGATTTCTTCACCACCGTCAGCATCGGCATCGCGCTCTACCCCGACAACGGCAAAACTCCAGAGATGCTTCTGCGCAACGCGGATATTGCGATGTATCAGATCAAGGGACGCGGCAAGAACGGCTACCTGCATTATGCGCCAGAGATGCACAGCGGCCAAAGCATGCGCCTCACGCTGGAGGGCGATCTGCGGCAGGCACTGGAAAGCGGCGACCAGTTCGAACTCTATTATCAGCCACAGATCAGCTTCAGCCAGCGACGAACGATCGGGATGGAAGCGTTGATCCGCTGGCACCACCCACGGCATGGCCTGATGATGCCGGACACCTTCATTCCCCTGGCCGAAGATACCGGAATGATCGTCGCCCTTGGGGAATGGGTCGTCGACCGGGCACTTTGCCAGCTGGCTTCCTGGCGCAGCAGGGGGTTCACCAGCCTGCAACTGGCGATCAACCTCTCGCCGAAAGAATTGGAACGTGGCGACCTGCCCGAGCGAATCCTGCAGCGTCTCGATGCCTACGCCATTCCGGCGGCGGCGCTCGACATCGAGATTACCGAGAACCTGCTGATGAATGATGCCGAGAAAAACATCAGCATGGTGAAACAACTGCGCAACTGTGGGCTGCGGGTTTCC
Organism: Candidatus Accumulibacter contiguus; assembly: GCF_012940005.1. Taxonomy (GTDB): domain Bacteria; phylum Pseudomonadota; class Gammaproteobacteria; order Burkholderiales; family Rhodocyclaceae; genus Accumulibacter; species Accumulibacter contiguus. The sequence continues at coordinate 122,856 of NZ_SPMX01000003.1, forward strand.
ATCGATGATTTCGGAACCCGCTACTCGTCGCTCAACTATCTGCGCCGTTTCCCGATCCACAGCATCAAGATCGACCAGTCCTTCGTCCGCGACCTGAACCCCGACAAGCACAGTTCGACCTCGATCATTCACGCCATTGCCTGCATCGCCCGCAGCTTCGACTTGCGCATCCTCGCCGAAGGCGTCGAAACCGAAGCCCAGAGGCAAATGCTCAGCGGCCTGGCCTGCGATGAAATGCAGGGTTTCCTGTTCAGCCGGCCGCTCGCCGCCGAAGCGTTCGAGGGCTTCCTGACCGGCGGGTGCTTCCCGGCACTCGACCGAGAGCAGATACTTTAATGTGAAAGTCGTGTCAGCGACTCACCCCTTCCTCCGCAAGCGGCGGAGGGGCCGATACTTTTGCATCCATCCTGGAGAGAAGTCCTACATGCAAGCATCCTACCTTGCGCATGCCGCAGCTTCGCTCGACGATCCGATCATGATCGATTGGGCCCTCCGCCATTACGATGCACTGCCAGCGCATTCGGAACTGCGGGATACCCTAGGAACACTCTGGTTTCATGACCCCACGATCGAATACTGGATCAAGGGGAACGACCTCGATACCCTCAAACTCCTCTTCGTATACCTTCCGAAGGAGCGCTTCGCGGCCTTTGCCCCGATCATTGCCGCACGCTGGAGCGAGTGGCCACCAACGATGGCCCATTCAGGGGCGCACATCCTGGCGCGCATAGCACCGGAACTGGCCGCCGAAACCTTCTCTCGCTACCTGGAAAGCTCCCAGACATGGTCGATTGAGCGAGCAGCCGCCATTCTGAGTTGCCTTGTCAAGCTGCCGCTGAACGCTGCGCTCCGTCTGGCGGAGAGACTCATCCCTCTGGCCTGGAGCAAGGATGAGATGTGCGGTTTGATCCTGCGCGAGGAGGCTTTTGCGGCGGCGCTCATGCTCAAGCAGCTTGAGACTCTGCCACGTCTGCTTGACGAAATATTCTCTGGAACAGAATCCAGGGTACAAGGCGCCGTCAACTCGTTAGCCACTTGCCTCTTCGGCCACGATTCGTATGCCGACCTGTTCTTCTGGCGTCGTAAGGCTTACAGCAGTACATCTTTCCAGCAACTGGCCTGCCTGTTCGCTACCGACACGCCGATTGCCGCGATGGACGAAGTGCTGGAGTCGGCAGATCCTTTGGCGCCTGCTCTGAGCTTGTTGGCAAGCTGTTACGACCGGTCGCCAGAATCGACCTTGGCCTGGAATTTGATTCAGCAAAGCAAAACTTGCCAGAACGGGCAGCACCCCGTGCATCTGGCGGCGCTTGCCCTCGCCGCGGTCGCCGCTTCCGGCGAGCGCAAGAACATCGACACGGCGAGCATGCCGCTTGCCGAAGTGATCGGCCTGCTGGCGCTCGATGTCCACACCAACATCCACTATGCACCACTGCTCGAGCGTTTGAGAAGTTTCCCCAGGGCAGAGACCATTCCCGCGATGACGCGTCAACTCGCGGACAGCATCGACACCTACGGCGGAGTCACGCTGGCCCGGGCGATGGGCGATCTCGCGTGGCCGGAATTCACCGAGGCGCTGCTGGCCTGCATGCTGGATGACCATGGCGATTTCGTCTGCGTAGCAGCCCAGAAGGCCTTGATCGCCATCGGCGAAAGTGCACGCGACGCCTTGATCGCACAATGGGAAACCCTCGATACCTCACAACAAATCTTTGGCGAGTCGGTGATCACCACTGTGGGTGGCCAGCCAGTCACCGAGTTCGCCTTGCACCATTCAGACGCGCTGCTCCGCGAAAATCTCGAGTTCTGGTGCGCGCTCGCGCTGGCCGCGCCGGATCAACGCCTACTCGCACTTCTTCGCCACGAATTGCCCCACGATGAGTCGTTGATCAACGAAACCTATTATCGTCTATGCCGCCTGCTGGACGCGAGTTGCCCGGAGCTCGACGAGCTGCGCGCAAAAATCATGCAGCGGCGAAGCCGGCAACAGGAGCGCAAGGCAATTTTCGACAGTGGAACTTTTCCGGAACCGAGCCACAGCTTGTCTCTATCTTTGCGCTGCCCTGCCTGTGGCACGGTTCGCAGCTATGATGTCAAGGGCGTCGTGATCGGAGACACCGACAAGGATCAAATGCTGGTTGCCGACGAGATTGCCTGCCTCGGCTGTGGCGCGTTTCCGGAGTTCGAGTTCGAACCCGAAGCGAAAATGGCACTGATCGCTGAAATCTTTCTGGCCCAGGCTGCTACTCGCTCCGGCAAGAACAATGCCCCGCAACGGCTGATCCTTGACCGAGTGCAACTACCGGATGGCTCAAGGAAAACATTTCCGAGTTACTACGTGAGCCTGCAGGAAAAGGTGCGGCGAAATCCGGAAGACTGGCGCTCATGGTTTCTCCTGGGCAAACTCCTGCGGCGCATCAATCGCCCCAATGCCGCCCTGCCGTGTCTGAGAAAGGCGCACAGCATCAACCCGCTTTCCCTCGACACGATCATCGACCTGGCAGAATTGCTGCTCAACTCCGGACACCTGAACGATGCCTTCGACCTGCTCGATGGAGCCCAGAAAGACAGCCGCCGCTGGCAAACGATGTCCGAACGGCCCATCGAAAGGCGCGGCGAATTCGCGCTGCTTTTCAGGCATGTGCGACAACTATTGGGAATTGCGGAGACTGCCGCCGCCGTGACCGGCGCGCCCGGATTCGTCGACAAGGCGCCCAGGACCGGCCGAAACGAACCCTGTCCATGCGGTAGCGGCAAGAAATTCAAGAAATGCTGCATGAGCTGATGGTTAGCGAACTGGCGTGCCCTGGTCGGGCGCGAGTTCGGTCGCAGCCGCGGCAGAGAGCGATGCGCCGGCGAGGTAATGACTGTTGCGCAACAGGAAACGTTTTTCGACCAGGTGCCACATGGCCAGGGCACCAATGCCCGTCAGCAGAATCAGGGTCGCCAGGAAACGCCCAGGGTGATCACGAAACCAGCCGCTGTGCACCAGCAGCTGAATCACCGGAAAATGGATGATGTAGACGCCATACGAGAAATCACCGTACTTTGCGAAGTTCCCGACGTACAGGAACAACGCGAAGAAAACGACCACCGTGGCGATCGCCAGGGGTTCAAGGAAGGGCAAGGGAAAAATCGTATTGACTGCAAGCACCAGGGTTGCGGCAAGCAAAGACCAGATGCGGCGGCGTTCGAACTGCGGCAGGAAGTAATAGAAGAAAGCCCCCGCCATGAAATACGAGAGCTGCCCCGGCAATTGGCGAGCCAATTCCAGGTAGATTCCGGAACCGGTGCGCTCTGCCATCCCTGCCAGCAAGCCGACATAGGCAAGCGACAGACAATAGATCAATACGAGTACGGGCAGACGAGAAAATCGCCGGAAAAGGAAGACGAAGAAAGGCACCATCAGGTAGAACATCAGCTCGATCTTGAGCGTCCACAGAGCGCCGTTAATCGCTGCCATGGGGTTGGATTCGAAAACGCCAGGCAATGTGGGCTGCAGGAAATTCAGGAAAACGAGGTTGGCAAGAACGTACTTGCCCCAGGCCAGAGAGAAAATTCCACCGACCCCTTGCGAACCGACCGCCGGCAGACCGACTGCGCAGAGCAGGACAACGGTGAAATAGGCCGGGTAGATTCGCCGCATGCGCTTGCGCGCGTAAGATGCCAGCGACGAAGAGCGTTCAAAGCTCATGAACACCAGAAAACCGCTGACCACGAAAAACCCCTTCAGCGCCGATGCCGGTGACAAAACATGGCCCAGCCAGGCGAGTTGCGGGTATCCGGAAAGATCGTACGCGTGCACCAGACAGACGGTGGCAGCGAACAACAGCCGCAGCAGGTCGAAGTTGTTCCGGGTCAGTCGCGGGCTGTCGTACGGCAAGGCGTCAGACTCCAATCCGCCAGAAAACGGCGCCGACCATCAACGCAGCGAAGAGTCCCGCCAGCACGTCGAGAGTCCAGTGCGCGCGCAGCACGATCACCAGGAGCATCTGCAGCAGGGCCAGCAACACCCCGAAAAAAGTCAGTGCCGGGATGCCAAGAGTGGCCATCTGGATGGCCCCGAAGACGGCCAGTGCGGTGTGCCCGGAAAAAAAGAAATCGTTGCCAACAGCATAGGTGACGAAGAGCGAGGGAAAACCCGGATCGCGCCAGATGATCCCCGGCGGCGGTGGCAGCGCGACCACCGCCTGACTCAGCTGGCGCAGGACGAACAGACACAGCAAGCCCCAGAACGGATTGAAGCTCGGGCCGAGAACGGCGTAGCCGAGGACGAACAGGGTTACCGCATCGATCCCCAGCGAGCTGGCGATCAAGGCTGCCCTGGCCGCACTCGGATGCTCGTGCAGCCAGGCGTTGCCCTTGGCGGTGAGCCGGTGCAAATGGTCATCAATGCCAGTGCCATCGAGATGGCGGGCGCCGATCAGGCGCTGGGTGAAGAACCAGGCGAGCAGACCGCCGGCGATCGCCAGCAGCCGCAGCGCGATGATTTCCCAGGCAGGCAGGTCGGCGAGCACGCTCAGTTCTCGCCGTTACCGGCAGCCGCGTCGCGCTCCAGCTCGATGCTCCGGGCGGGAATCCCTGCCCAGGTTTCGCCTGCCGGAATGCGGGTGTTGGGGAGGACGAAAGATCCGGCCAGGATCTTGGCCCTTTCACCAACCTCGACGCCGCCCATGACAATGGCGCGCAGGCCGATGGTCGCACCGACACCGAGCCTGACCGGCGCAATCACCAGGTAGCCGCCCTGCGCGTAATGCGCCATGACGCTCGCCGAGCCACCGATGGTCACCCCGTCAGCCATTTCGATCAGTGACGGATCGGCGATGGCGGTCGAATTGATGGTGACATTGCGCCCGATCTTCATTCCCATCAAGCGGTAGTAGAGTTGTGCGAAAGGTGACGGCGTCACGAATTCCAGGAATGAATAGCGAACCACCAGCGTCAGCGTGCAATGTACATACCAGCGCAGCGCGGTCAACGAAACCGCCGAGCCGCGATAGGGCTGCAGCCGCCCGCCGAGCAGGAAATTCAGCAGCGGTGCCACGAGCAGCAGCGTCAGGCCGTAGGCGAAGTAACTGGCCGCCAGCGCCAGACCGGTCAAGGGATAGCGCCAGCCCGCGGAGAAAGTGGCCAGAGTCGGCGTGAAAACCTCGCCAAACAGCCACACCGCAACACCCAGCGAAAGGCCCGCCGCGACAATGGCGAGAGCGATGAATGGCAGGGGACCGATGAGGGCAAGGAGTCTTTGCATGACAGGGTACCGAAATAAATTACCGTGTTTGACAGAGGCGCATGTTCAGTTCATGCACCTCAATGCAACGCTGCCGGAGTGTCGTTCGCTCCGCAGCACTTCTTGTATTTCTTGCCGCTGCCGCAAGGACACGGATCGTTGCGGCCGATCTTCGGCCCACCACGAACTCTTGGTGAGGCCTCCTTCTGCTCGCCAAGGCGAAACTCGCTCCGGACCACTCCTTTAGGCCGGCTGCCACACTTCTCCTTCCAGTAGGCATGAATTTTCACGATTGACGGCACGATTTCGTTCATCCATTTCTCGCCATCGCCAAGCTTCTCGCTCATCGCGATGCCATCGCCGGTGCCCAAACGCAGGAAAGGAGTAAACCAGGCAGGTTGCGCAACGCCCAACAGCTTCCATGCCTCGTCGGCGAACTGAAAGCCGAGGATGAAGCCCTCACACCACTCGGCTGCACCCCATTGGGCACCACGCCGGAAGACAGGTTCGAACGATACCGGATCGTCCAGGAATGCATGGACGACGCCGTTATAGTTCCGTATGACGAGCGACATGATTCGACTGGCGTGCTCCTTATTGTCAAACTGGGCCTTGGCCTTGCCTTCTTTCATGTCCCAAACCCACGGCAGCCATTCCGACGCAAAAACAGCGCGCGGGCCGATGGCGATCGCGGTCAGGAACCCGTCCAGAGTGGAAACGTCCATCGACCTCTCCTCGATGGACTCGTCGGCAAGAAAATCGTCGAGTTCTTCGAGCTCTTCGTCATCGAGCCCTTGATTCAGTTTCATCATCGTTATCTTTCTGCTCTCAGTAGTAGTGGAGGATGTAGCCATACGCATTTTCGAACGCTTCCTCGCGTGCCTGCAACAGAGCTGCGGGAATATCCGACCCATGCTGTATGAAATGCATTCAGGACTGCTCCGCAAATACCCGTTCGAGCGTTTCCGAAAGGAGGGCGGTATTGGCTTTGCGGATGGTGACATGCTTGGCTTTCGGTTCGCCTACCTCTCATCGTTACCTTGCATAAACGATGACAATAAACGTTCCTTCGTCAGTCATTCGGGCTGTTGCCGAGCATGCCGGGTGGAAAGTTTCGGGTTGATCCGGCCGATTCGCGCATGATACAGCGGTGCGCCTTGCTACCCGAGCGCATCGAGCGGGCTGCGAACACCTCGCCCACCCCGCTTGAGCACATGCGTGTAGATCATCGTCGTCGCGACATCCGCATGGCCCAGCAGTTCCTGCACCGTGCGAATATCGTATCCACTTTCCAGCAGATGGGTGGCGAAGGAATGGCGAAGCGTGTGCGGAGTCGCCGGCTTGGCGATCCCCGCTGCCGTCACTGCCTTCTTCATCGCCCGTTGCAGCAGCTTCTCATCGAGATGATGACGCTGCTCCACGCCGCTACGCGGGTCGACCGAGTAACTGCCCGAGGCAAAAACATATTGCCACCCCCAGCTCGTATTCGCCGCGGGGTACTTGCGCTCCAGTGCATCCGGCAAGTAAACGGTCGCTTTGCCCATCCGCAGATCGTCGTCGAAGACTTGCCTTCGTCGCAGCAGGTGAGCGCGTAGATCCGCCACCAACGAATCCGGCAGCATCGTGACACGATCTTTGGCCCCCTTGCCCTCACGAATCAGAATCTCGCCCTGCTCGAAATACAGATCCTTCACGCGCAAGCGGATCACCTCCATCAGGCGCATCCCTGTGCCGTAAAGCAGGCGGGCGAGCAAGCCATGGACCCCGTCCATCCGCTCCAGCACCCGCTGCACTTCGAGACGTGTCAGCACCACCGGCAGGCGCTGCGATTGCTTGGCTCGCACCACATCATCGAGCCACGGAAGCTCGACGCCCAATACCTTGCGGTAAAGGAACAACAGCGCCGACAAGGCCTGGTTTTGCGTCGCCGATGCCACATGCTCGTCGACGGCAAGATGGGTCAGGAACGCCTCCACCTCAGTCGCGCCCATCTCACGGGGATGGCGCTTGTGGTGAAAGAGAATATACCTCTTGACCCAGTGGACATATTGTGCTTCAGTGCGTATGCTGTAGTGGCGCAGGCGGATCTGATCACGCACTTGGTCGAGAAGCTTGGGTTCGGAGGGGGAGTTTCCGGTTTCGGCAGGCGTGTTTTCCGGACCGGAAGGTGTCTCTCTCGGCGGTCCTGGGGTGTTTCCCGGTGTGTTTCCTGGTGTGTTCACGGGCAACAATTCGTTATGAATCTGAGCATTGTTCTCACGAGTTCGCAGTATACACATCAATGTGTCTCGGTATACACCTTGAGGCGTCTGGAACTACACCCTGCGAACACACCTCGCGAAAAAGTAGATTGCACCGAAATAGGTGTTCACTATACGTTACCGTGAAAGCCCGGGGAACAAAGACGAACAAAGGCCTCCCGCTGTCAGCAGGATAGTCAAGTCAAGCGATGGCTGGTCAGGCGGAGGCAGCGGTTGCTTCTGGCAACTTGCCGATATTTTTGAGAGCCTTGATCCAGCGTGGAGCGTTCTTTTGAGCGGACATGGCCTCGTAATTCACCCCTGGATCACGATAAGGCTCGCGCCGCGACAGCATGAAATAGATAATGCGAATCAGTTTATGTGCGATAGCAACAATGCACTTGTTGTGGCTCTTGCGAACTTTCAGATTGCGGTATTTGGAGGCCAAACTACTTTTCGTCCTTCGCGCTGCATTCGCGCACTCACACAAGAGGGAACGAACAATGGCGTTTCCTTTTCGCGTTTTTCCTGATTTTCGCTTGCCCGCCGATTCATGGTTGCCAGGACACAGGGCGGCCCATGAGGCCAGTCTGTCGGCATCGCCAAAACGCGACATGTCGTCGCCGATCTCAATCAGGATCATGGCGCTGGCGATGGCATCCATGCCGGGAATCGTCTGCAGGAGTACCCAGGCCCAGTGGTAAGGCGTCATCGCCTGAAACAATTCGGCATCAATTTGGGCGAGTTGTCGTTCCAATGCGGTCACGTGCTCATGCAACTGGCGCAGGACGAACAGGTGGCGTGGCGAGAGATCGCCATCGAGCGATGCGGCCAGGTCGTCGCGTTTGTTCTTCAGGCTGCCACGCGCCATGGCGAGCATCTCGCCAAGCGGTTTGCCTTCAATCAGCCCAGCCACCATCTCGCGTGCGGAAACCCCTTTGATATCGGATACGACCGCACCCAATTTGATCCCGCCATCCTCAAGCACTTTGTGCATCCGATTGGTTTCGCTCGCGAGCATCTGCGAAACTCTGCGGCGATAGCGCGAGAGGAGGCGCAATTCACGCAAGTCTTTCGGCGGAATGAAACTGCCCCGCACCAGCCCAAACCGCGCCAGCACAGCCAGCCATTCCGAATCACCCATGTCGGTCTTGCGGCCCGGCACATACTTGATGAAATGCGCATTCACGACCAACGCAGGAATGCCCACCCGTTCGATATGCGCATGCGCACTCTTCCAGTAAATGCCCGTGCTCTCCATCACCACCAACTCCACACCCAGCTCTTGCAGCCAGGCCGACATCGCCTTCATGTCGCGCTTGAAGCCACCAAACTCTCGCTGATGCTTGCTGATCGTGCCATCGTCTTCTTCAATCAGCACCGTCACGACATGCAGCATGCGATGCACATCGATACCGGCAACTCTCCGATGTAAAGGGGATAGTCCTTCCATAAATTCATCTCCCGTGGTAAAAAATGACCTTGGGAGAAGTCGGCGCGGCGGGCTGGATGATCCTCAAAGGGTCTCTTTACCGTGCGTCCTGCTGGTCAACATCCAAGCGGTACAATCGGGGGTGCGAGCCAGCCCAGGTGGGTCCGGTTAGGCATCGGGGTGTAGCCGCCATTCGTACTTCGACCTCTGCACCGCCTTCTTCCACACGAGATCTTCTCACTTCTTGACCTTGCTTTCATCGTCAGGGGCGAGTCAATCGTCAATCATGATGGGTTAGGCATCAGAAACGCGCCCCGCGACGCAGCAGTAATGACATGTGCTCCTGGGCGCGATTTGTGACCCCAGCGCGCTGAAGCGTCAGGTTGGATAATTCCTCTCGACGCCTACACACGAACCAGGGAGAGGCGCATGTCGAGGGAGAATCTATTTCGGGTGCTATGTCTCGATGGCGGAGGTGCCAAAGGCTTCTACACGCTTGGCATTCTGCGGGAGATTGAGGCGCTAATCCGGTGTCCGCTTCATGAGCGGTTCGATCTCATCTTTGGTACCAGTACCGGGTCCATCATCGCCTCGATGTTGGCGTTGGGGAAGTCAGTTCACGAGATCATCGCGCTCTACCAGGAACACGTCCCCACCGTAATGCAGCATAAAAACGCAGACGGGCGGTCTGGGGCTCTCGCGAACCTGTCGAAGGCCATCTTCAAGGACGCGATGTTCACCGACGTGAAGACTAACGTAGGTGTGGTGACGACTAAGTGGGTGCTTGAGCAACCCATGATATTCAAGGGGAACATTGCTCAGGCGCACGGCAGGCAAGGTTCCTTTGTTCCTGGCTTTGGAGTGAAGGTGGGAGAAGCTGTCCAGGCATCTTGTTCCGCCTATCCCTACTTCAACCGTAAGGCCGTCACCACGTCGAACGGCGACAACATCGAACTCATTGACGGCGGCTTCTGCGCTAACAACCCGACGCTCTACGCGATAGCGGATGCGACGATCTCGATGCAGGTTCCCTCGGACGATATTCGCGTAGTCAGCCTCGGGTGCGGCAACTATCCGCCGAGGCCCCTCAGCAAGTTCACATTGGACTACTGGAAGCAGAGAACCCCCGGTGTTCAACTGCTACAGAAGACACTTGAGATAAACGTTCAGTCGATGGAGCAACTCCGGACAATTCTGTACAAGCACATTCAAACCGTTCGTATTAATCAGTCATTTTCGGAGCCGGCCATGGCGACCGACTTGTTCGAACATGACCTCAAAAAGCTAAACGTCCTTACGCAGCGCGGTGTTCACTCGTACGCCGAGCACGAAGAAAAGCTCAAAGCGTTCCTTTGCTGAGGGAGCAGTCAATGGCAATCCCAGAGTCACAACTCAAGACGTGGTCCGCGCAGGGTTCAATCATGCAGTCGGCGACCACGTACGAAACGATCAAGAAGGCACTGAATGACAGCGCATCTCCGTACTACGCGAAGGACTACTCGATTTTTCTTCAAGGTTCGTACGGGAACAACACGAACGTTTGGAAGGACAGCGATGTCGATATCATCATCCGTCTGAACCAGACTTTCTATTCTGACCTGTCGCAGTTGGAAGAGGGTGCAAAGAGCAGCTTCGACGTCGCTTATCCCAACGTGCAATACGGTTTTCATGAGTTCCGCGCGCAAGTGGTTGACTGGCTCACGAAACAGTTCGGTTCCGACGTGAAGCCGGGCAAGAAGGCAATCTTCATTAGTGGCAACAATGGTCGTCGCGATTCCGACGTTCTCGTTTGCGCAAAATTGCGCCGCTACCGGAATGGAAGCACTGGCACCGACGACCAGTACGACGAGGGAATTTGCTTCTTTCTACCCGACAAAACACGCGTTACGAATTTTCCCGAGCAGCATCGCGACAACTGCACCGCAAAGCATCAGGCTTCGAACGAGTGGTTCAAGAAGATGGTGCGCGTTTACAAGAACATACGGAACCGCATGGTCGAAGATGGTTACCTTGCGGAAGGCGTCGCGCCCTCCTACTTCATTGAAGGGATGCTGTGGAATGTCCCGAACGGCAAGTTCGGGACTAGCTTTGAGGACTCGTTCGTCGACACCTTCAATTGGGTGAACGACTCCGACAAGACGCAGCTCGCGTGCGCGAACGACCTCTACTGGCTGATCCGGGAAGGCGGTGGAAACTGCTGGAAGCCGGCCGACTTTGAAACCTATATTGCGGCGGTAAAGAAGTACTGGAACGAGTGGGGCACATGAGCCCAGCTTGCGCCGCCAGCGCGCCCCGCACAAGAATCCAACCGCTCGTCGGTGCGTAAGCTGATGCCTAACCCCTCGTTCAACCGGACCCGCTACGGCAGGCACCGCAAGGCCGGGCTGAGGCACATGGTGCATCATCTCAGCCCGGCCTTACGGTGCCTGCCTCCGCGGGCCGGTTAACTCGAACGTTAGCCATGAACAAGCGCCGCCTTCTTAATCTACCTGCGAGCCGTCAATCCGAGTTGCGGCTTCAGTACCCTTGGCTGAAAGAAGTACATGAAGGCGAGCGGCCAAAAAGAGTTCAAGTTTTGTCGGTTACTGTCTTCGATCATTGGCTCTCCCGCGAAGAAGCCTGTGATTTGCTTGAAAATATTTCACCGGCCGAGCAGGCTCGTCGAGATGCGCTACATGCCAAGTTTTGTGCCCTGCTTGTCGCCAGCACTACCGTATTCTCTTTTGTTTTTCGGCGGCGTCAAAAAGATCGCTTGGTGTTCCGAGAGTTTACGTCGGCTTCAGCGCTTGCTAACTATTGCTCGCCCCGCGGCGGTCGGATGCTTGGGCATCGTCAGTTTTATGTGGCACTGCCCGAGTTGGATTGCGTCTTCTATGAAAGCTGGGATGATACAAACCATTTCTTCTTTACAAAGCCAACGGCTATGGGTGCCATATCAGAGTGGGCTACACAAAGTGGGTTATACGTCTTGCAGCATGGCTAACCCGGCGCTCAACCTCGCTCCCTTTGGTCGCTGGACGCTGCGCGATAAAGCCGCGCAGCGCCGGTTAGCTCTACGTTGGGCGTTGGCGCCACCAAGTATTCGTCGTGTGCTTGGCCGCCGTCCTCGGTTCTTCGGGCCAAGCACGGGTCACCGTGGCGCTTGCCTGCGGTAGCGTGCCCGCCCGAACCAGGGCCGCCTGGGCCGGGGGGGCCAAGGGGAGCGCTTTCGGTCGGCGCGCTGGCGGCGTGGTGTCTTTGGTCGGGCCGGTCCGTGGCCGCGTCGGCTTGCCACACGAGCGGGGGGTTATTGCTGGTTCCCCGTCCAACTTCTCATTCCACCGGACGCCGGTGCAGCGGCTTGGGCTCTTCGGCAACGCCTCGTCCCGGCGCCGGTAAATTCAAACGTTCTGCGGTAGTGGAGTCTAACCCAATGCTCTCAACCTATCAGAACATAGTCATACCCCGTTTTTGTAAGCATGTGATAAATGTGGTTTTTTGGTGAAATTTCTGGGAGATGACCTGTTTGGTTTTATCTGGACGAGGTTCTTGATGAGTTCGTCGAAGACGGAGGCGACATTGTCGAGAGCATTGATGCCCTGGAGGAGCCAGCGTCCGAGGGTGCGCTTGATGCGAGAGAAGGTGTCGCCGCGGTTGATGAAGTAGCGTGCGCGGGTATTGGGATCGAGGGATTCACTGGCAGCATGGACGGCCAGGGCATTGAGGTTGTCGCAGAGGATTTTTGCGCCGAAGTCTTGTTGTGCGGCCAGCCAGGACATGCCCGACAGGTGTTCGAGGGCCAGACGGTGCTTGAGCCGTTTGAAGGCTTCCTCAATTCTCCAGCGGGAGTGATAGAGCGCCCCGAAGGCGGCGGCGGGGTAGGCATCCAGATCGAGGAGCGAGGTCACGAGAACGCGCACCTTGTGGCCGAACACCTGGCGAATGAGTCGAACCTGGCAAGGAGTGCGGGCAATTTCGTAATCGAGCGCGTCCTGTTTGCAGGGGGCTGGCAGGGTGACGATTTGCTCAAGCAGGCCGGATCGGCGGAATGTCTTGATGGACG
>NZ_SPMX01000030.1 GCF_012940005.1 Candidatus Accumulibacter contiguus
ACAACAAGACTTCGGCGCAAAAATACCTCTGCGACAACCTCAATGCCCTGGCCGTCCATGCCGCCAGTGAATCCCTCGATCCCAATACCCGCGCCACGCTACTTCATCAACCGCGGCGACACCTTCTCTCGCATCAAGCGCACCCTCGGACGCTGGCTCCTCCAGGGCATCAATGCTCTCGACAATGTCGCCTCCGTCTTCGACGAACTCATCAAGAACCTCGTCCAGATAAAACCAAACAGGTCATCTCCCAGAAATTTCACCAAAAAACCACATTTATCACATGCTTACAAAAACGGGGTATGACTATGTTCTGATAGGTTGAGAGCATTGAGCTCCCACCAAGCCAGCGTTATTTGCTGATGGGCAGCGCCAATAATGGTCTTGCTGGGGCGTGCCGTCAGATAGCTAATGACGGAGGTCTCAACGTAGACTTTGCGCTTCATGAATTCGGTCCTTTTTCGGAAACCGTGGTCTGTCCCCTAAAACGTGTTGCTCTACCCAAGCTTTTTGACCCCCGCAGGTCCGGTTGACTGCTGGGTTGGGGGGCGGCATCAATAGGCCCGACGACACTTGAATGACATGTACTCAATGTTCTCAATTTTCTCAAGGCCACTCGACGTTTTCGTGAGAAATGTTGGTGCCGTAAGTGCCTTAGCGACGGCCCCTGTCATTGACAAGCCTGTTGACCGAGAAACTCTGACCGAGCACTTGTTCTTTTCCTCATCGTATGACGTGACTTCCTGAAAGTGGCGCCGCGGTTCATAGAGCTTTCCGTCGACCTCGACGGCGTCAACAGTCACGGTCTTACACGAGCCGAAGAGAATGTAGTTTGAGCAAGAGCTAGACGTTATGGGACCAACGGCGACAAAATCGGCGTATGCGACGCCGGATATGGCCACCGATAACACACAGGCAATTACAGCGCGGACGCCTTGCATGATCTACTCTCCTTTGCGGGTGAGAACTGGTCGGAGTAAGCCCGCCAACGGTGCGCATGACCGGCGCCAAACAGCGGCGAAAAGCCGCTGTTTGGGCGTCCGTGTCGATGCGCGGGTTAGCCGGCACCACTTCGGAGATGCTCGGGTTGAATGTCACTGGGTATCACAGTTCTGTACTGCTGAAGATCAATTCGTTGCTTCCATTCAGCCCCTTCGACTGCAAATAAGGCCCAGGGCAGAAGGTAGGCTTCAGCTACCTCACTGCCCCTCACCATCAGTATGCGCAAGTCAAAAGAACAGTCTTGGTCTACGTATCTCGCGGCGAGATCCTCACGTATGGTCATCGGATCGAACCGAAGCGGATCAGAGCTTGTCAAGTAAAGTCGGACGCACGTGTGGAAGGGTCGCTTCTGACCCAGAGGCGGGAGCGCATGAAGCATCGCTAGTTCGTCCAAGTCATGCCGCAAGATCTTCTCGCGAACTTGATCGATCTCCCAAGTACCGTCGACGTATCTGAGAACGCTCACGATGGTAAGAGCAAGTTTCCTAAGGTGAGCAGGGTCAATCTCCACGACCGGGCCTACAACGCCGTTCTTCGACGCCGACACTCGGATGGCACCATCCGTCGCGGTAAAGTGCTTGCCATGAATGATCGTGCCGCGAAGCGGCTCTAGTGTGCTGTAAAGCCCGATGAGGCGCTCCTTTAGCCAAACCCGGGATTCGATCAATGGCGGGAAGATGGGTGAGCCCTTAACGCTTTTCAGCTTCTGTTGAAAGCGGAACGTCGAAGGAACGCCGTTCTCCTCCAGGATCCACTCGACGAGCATGTCGAGAAGTTTAAAGGTCGAGACGAAAACCAGAGGCGCTCCGGCGTTAAGGAAACCAGGTCTCCAATCGCCGATTACGATATTGCCGCGGGCATGTGCGAAGAACTGAGCTTTCGACCTATCTACCGGGTAGACAACGGCGTCGGGCCAAGACGGAAACAACTCCTGCTCCACAAGAACATAGACCGCCTCGAGAAGCCAAGCTTCGTATTCGACGCGCTCAGCAAGTTTGATGAGCGCAGTCGCGTCAAAGGATGCATGCGAGTTCACCATCTAGGGCAGGCCTTGCCGGCTAACGTCCAAATTCAGCGGCGAGCGAAGCGAGTCCGCTGCAATGAAGAGTTGGGCACTGGGGGTACAGACGGTGGAGGCACAAATGGGTGCCCAGCCGCAATATGCTCAGCCTCTGATTTCTTCAGGTCTTCATAAATTGCACGCGGGTCGTAGCCAAACTTGGCGGCGTGGGTATCTCGAATGGCTCGTACTTCATCGACGATTTCGTCATTCAACATTTTCTTCTCCAAGAAGTTCTTCCGGGGTGCAGATAAACGGAAGGAACAAACCAACCTGTTCCAAGTAAGCAGCAATGCCTCTTTGTATCTCTGGGTTTGCGATGTGCCGACAGTTCCATGTCAGCAAATAATCCACGCCATTGACTGTGGCGACCGCAATGTGGAGTGCATCTTCCACCGCTTTGGGTGGGAGGATTCCTTGCCTCACCAAAGACTCCGCAATATTGAGCGCCTGCTCGGTGATTAAGAGCAAAGGCACGTCATTTAACACTGCCAACCGCTTTTGGGCGGCATCTGGGTCGCCAGCGCCACACTCACGCAGGACCGACTCTGACACCAACAGTTCGTACTGGTTGCGTGTTTCCCACCACGCCAGAGTAATTTGCTGGTGGGCGGCGCCGAGGATGGTCTTGCTGGGGCGAGCCGTCAGGTAGCTGATGACGGATGTTTCAACGTAGATTTTGCGCTTCATGAATGCAATCCTGGCTCAGAAAACCGTGGTACGTCCCCTATTTTCCGTTGCTGGTTTCCAAGATCGCCCCAACCTCCTTGACGTGGGCTGGCGATACGACTGCACGATAAAGCCCGGTTTCGATGCGCCTCAGAATCAGGAACACCGCATCCGTTTCAAGGCGTATGCGAAGCTGATTCTGGTCATCAAATGGGCGGCAAAGGACGCAGACTCGTGTGCTTGGCGGCTCATTGCTTGAAGTTTCCTGATGGACTCCCTGATATGTCAAACTTTTCCATTCTCCCGGCAGAGCCGGGGGATTTCCTATTTTTTGTTAATCGACCTTGGGTCGCGACTTCTCCATAGAACCTTTGTAGAGCTCTGTCAGATAGGTTCTAAGTCCAGGGTTGTTCTGTCGCGCCTTCTTGATTCTCTTTGCAAGCCTCGTGACATGCTCCAACTCAATCTTGTCATCCTGAACCACATGCTGAACTCCAAGCTTCACGACCCACGGAAGAGCACCCAACTCCTGCGTAGTCAGGAACTTGAAGGTGTCCTTCTCGCTTAAGCCGGCCCGAACTGCGTCGATGAAGAAGCTTGCGATGGCGCGCTCTTCATCCTTTAGATCTAGATCGCATTGGCACTGTATCTGCGCAGTTTCCAGTGCCTTCTTAAAGTACTGATACTCAAGACTATCCCGCAAGCAATAACTAAGCGTGGCGAAGAATTGCAGTTCAGGTAGAACCGCAAGCTTAGACTCCACTTGCCCCGATCGCACCCCGAGAAAGTGCCTTGTCATCTCCAGTACAACTCTATAGACAGCCCGTTCGATGTGGGCGTATTCGGTTTGGTATGCGGAAAGCATCAGATTTCCGAAATTGAGCAACCGAAGCATCTTTTCACGCTCAGTGCCGAGCATGAGATCAGAGAGCTTGTCGATTCTCGTTCCCGCGTCTTGAATCAGACCCAGATAGAAGTATTCTACCCCCAGCCAGTAGCCTTCGAATGGATTCGTGAACGGCGCACTTCTTCCGTGATTTTCCTTCTGGTGCAAGGCAAGCAGAAATTCCGCCAAACTTCTGTGACGGAAGGAAAAGATCTGCCTTTCGCGATTCACAATTACGACTTCCGAGCGCTGTTCAATTCGCTTAAAGATGTCAACAGGCGGGGGGAGACCCTCCCGTGTTCGTGTGTAATCCTCCAGCATCTGCATGACTTCATTAACATTTAGCTGCTGAAGCTCATTGTCAAGCATGTACTTGGCAACTCGAGAGAGCACAGTAACCACAACGGGATACTCTCGCTCTGTCATTAGTCCCTTGCTTATATCCCAGCGGCCAAGCGCAAGTTCAACATATTTCGAATACAACTCCGGAAGCGTCTGCGGAATCTCCTTGGCATTTGCATTTAACACTCTTGCCAACAAAATTGCCGTCATTGGCGTTCTAGGTATTGCCCGCAACAGCGTGGATCTTCCAAGATCCAACCGAAGTTTTTCGCTAATGTCAAGTGAACTACAGTTGTGTTGCACAACCTTAACAAGCTGGTCAAACGACAACGGAAGTATGCGAAATCGCGGGCAGTGCCGCAGAATCTCCTCGCCCTCTTCAATTGTCCAAACCAGCCTAGATCCGATTGCTACGGTGAGATTGCTCGTAGCTCGGACCGCACTCGCCACTGACTCAATCGCGCCAAGTAGAGAACCATCCGTCGCACTGCGAACTTCGTCTACCCCATCTAGGAAGATCAAGATCCGTCCGTCTGCGGCACCTTCTAGGGCAGTTTGCAGATCGTTGACTAATCGCGTTAGCCCCGCCTGAACGTCATCTGCAATCTCCGAAAGATGCACGAGCTTGGGGATGGTTTTGCTCTTCTGAAATTCATCTGGCTCGCACAGCGCTTTCATGTGTTTGCGGAAGAGCGTGGTCTTTCCGGACCCCATACCGCCTTCTACCAATAGAATTCGATGCTGCTTGAGCGCACCAGCTAGAGTCGTTCGTAGTGACTTGTTATATCTTGCCACCTTCTGACCTGGGCGAGTAGGCTCGACTTCATAAAGTTCTTGGGCTACGTCAAGGCTAATGCCTGGCGCCCCGAGGGTGCTATAGGATTCTGCCTTGACGATCTCCACCAACGTGGACTTCAAATAGGTGCCCAGCCCAGCCGGAATCTCGTTCCAGAAGTGCGGGTAAATCTGCTCAACTATCTGAGCCAGGCGCTCGCCGCCGACGAACTTAATGTTTCGAGACTTGTATTCTTCAAAGATCTTTCGCTCGGCTCCACCAGAGATGCTACCGTTACATACAATCCAGGTTTCATTGAGGTAAATCTTCCGCTTTGCCCCGTCAAAGAACCTCTCAACTGCACATTCTTCTATCTGCCGCTTGACATCAGCATGGTCTTGTCTGATGTTTCCGCACTTGACAATAACGCCAACATAGTTTTCATCCCCAAGTGTTGGGTCTGAGCGCGCCAATACAAAATCGGCACCCATTTCACCATTACCATGGGTGTACTCGAAGCGTGAAATAGTCTTGTCGTTCGTAAATACTGCCCTCAACAAGGGATGCAGGTCGCGAACCTCGTCGGTCAAAGACCGCAACTTTTCAAGCTTCCACTGTTCCAAGCGAACCTCCTGCGTGGTCGGATGTCGGCGTGTGACGCCTAACGACCAAACTCAGCGGTCGGCAAACCCAGAGCGAAGCGGCGGGTTAGCCGATCCGCTGGAGTGCCGTGTTATGCGTTAATACTTTTTGCTTCTAGCCATTTCGTAGTCGCACATATTCATCTTTAATCTCATAGAAATGCTTCCTCAATATAGAAATATGTGACTCAATTTCTTTCGTTTGATGCTCAGTAAGCGTGTTTTTCGAGAACATGAAGTAATTCCTTTTCTCTAAGGTGCAATCTTTTCATTTCATCATCTAATTCATTTAATTTCGTCTGATCGACACTTCGTGTAGTGTTTCTGCTTGCCCTCAATTTTTTCCATCATTTTTTTCAAGACGCTTTTCTTCGGCAATAGCAGCAGCATTACCCTCCCATCTTGGCCCACCCGCATCAAATTCACTTTGCCAACTCATTTTGCATCAACCTCCTTAACGCATAACGTCTGAATTCACCGGCGTTGCGCGGCTCTATCGCGCAGCGTCCGGTGGAATGAGAAGTTAGAAATCGCAGGGTTACATGAGCGAATCATCGCTACGCCCAGTGGTCTTTTGATGAGCTAGAACTTCAAACTTCTCATCGACTACCGCGCCTACAACAATTGAATCTATGGGGTACTTGGCAAGCAGTCGCGCTAACCTTTCATATAGCTCGGGTTTCCTTTGTGATTCAATAATTTCAAAGAAGTCGTCTTCAGGAATTGCAATAACCAAAGTAAATCCAGAGAGGCGCCCCTCGTTGATTTCTAGGTAACCGCGAAGGAGCCCATTTACTACAATGGGGGACATCAGCATTCGGTCGAAGCTACGTAGATACTTGACTTCGTATCCATGTACCTCTTCATCACTTCGAACCAGAAAGTCCGGGAAGCCGCGATGGTTTGCCTCAACCAATTCACCACGGCGAGATAGCCAAACTTCGACACATTGCTCAATAAGGCGCGTGTCAATGCGATCGCTAAGGAAGCGCGATGCGAGGTCGCCTGCGCTGGAGGTGGAAAATTGCCGCGACTGACCTTGAAATTCACGCACATTGCGCGAGTTTTCCGGAGTGAATAGTGCAACTTGTTTGATTTCGGCGACCGACTCGTTTGATACAGAGGCAGTTGAGTATTTGTTTGCATGCTCCACAAACTGTACTGACGAGTACATCCAAAAAAGATCAACCCCGCCTTCCCTGCCAATTTCTCGAATCAGTTCTGGATGGGGGCCAACGGTCTTTCCTTGCTCTCGCCACCACCAATCTTCTTTTCTGTCGGCAGTTATTAGCAGCACAGTCTTGATTTGTGAATTCTTCACATGCTGAATCAACTGACGCCAGAGAATTAGATCGCCAAATTTTCTCTGGTACTTGATGTGATCGAAAATAAATGTAGCTTCGTTTGGATTCTTTTCTTTATCGACATCTGCAAATCCGGGAGGAATCTTTTCCTTAAATCGATCTTCTCCCCCAGAAATGAGTTCATCCAACTCTGCTTGGGAGGCGGGCCCAGTACCGACGCGATTTTCTAAAAGTCCATCGAGACGCTGACGTACTGGGTCGGACGCTGATATGTCAAGTTGAGCGTTATGAGTAGTCTTAATCGCTTCAAGTAACTGGTCATTCGCCTTTTCCAATTCGGACAATAGCGGCTGGGACTCAATGCCCAAGCCTCGCTTGTCGATCTGAAGTCCCTCTACCTTGGCTTTAATATCGTCAACTAGCTCACTGGTGGCCGAAAGCGCGTCTTCTGTAGCCTTGCGCTCACTTGCAATTACAGTCAGTCGCCGACGCTGAAACTCAAGCGCTACTTGGTGAGGAATCCAAAGGCGCTCCTTAAGTAGTTCTAGCACCCCCAATAGCTCGTCTCCTGCTGTTGTCGGCAATCGATACAAATTCAACAAAACGTTTGTATCCAAAACAATCACGGCCTCTTTCCAGAGTTGTTCGTATTGCTCTGCGCTTGGTGGGTAATAGCCAGAAAAGCTCGTCTTCATTTGATGGTATCCAAGAGTTCGAGGCGTTGTGATTTCTAACGTGAAGTGGACATCCTACTTGACGATTTACTTTGCGTCATTATACTGTACTCATGAACAGTTATCGGCAAATTTCCAACCGAAACAAGGAGGTGCCCAATGGACACGTTCACTAAAAGTTCGGGCAATTGCGTCAATGCCGGCGGCGCTTCTCGACCTCCCAGGCGGCTGCTGGAACAGCTCAGCGACCGCATCCGTGTCAAGCACTATAGCATACGGACCGAGCAGGCTTATAGCGAGTGGGTGCGACGTTTCATTCTCTTCCACGGCAAACGTCATCCGCGGGAAATGGGAGCAAAAGAGGTGGAGGCATTTCTGACTCACCTTGCCGTGGCGGGGCGTGTTTCTGCATCCACCCAGAACCAGGCGAAAAGCGCTCTATTGTTCCTTTACCAGGAAGTGTTGGAGACTGAGCTGCCGTGGCTGGATGAGGTCGAGTCGGCGAAGGCTACGAAACGTCTGCCGGTCGTTCTGACCCCGGCAGAAGTTCAGCGCCTGCTGGCGCCGATCGAAGGAACCGTGGGTCTGATCCTCCGACTGCTCTACGGTACCGGGATGCGCATCATGGAGTGCCTGCGGTTGCGGGTGAAGGACGTGGACTTCGCTCGCGGGGAGATCCTGGTGCGGGAGGGAAAGGGGTTCAAGGATCGGGTGACGATGCTGCCCGAAAAGCTGCTTGTTCCACTCAGCGAGCATCTGGCGCGGGTAAAGACGCTGCACGAAGCGGACCTCGCTGACGGTTTTGGCGAAGTGTATTTGCCATGGGCGCTCGAACGAAAATACCCGAACGCCGCGCGTGAATGGGCCTGGCAGTATGTGTTTGTCGCCGCCAAACGATCGGTCGATCCGCGCTCGGGGGCAGTGCGCCGACACCACGTGGGAGCGCAGAGCATCCAGCGTGCGATGCGCGATGCGCTGCGCCATGCCGGAATCAGCAAGCCAGCGACCCCACACACGCTTCGCCACTCGTTTGCCACTTCCCTGCTCGAAAGCGGCTACGACATTCGCACCGTGCAGGAACTCCTGGGCCATGCGGATGTGAGCACGACGATGATTTACACGCATGTGCTCAGGCGCGGCGGGCGAGGTGTTCGGAGCCCGTTCGACGCCCTGGTATAGACTGGCGTACGTAGGCAGCCGGCAGAGAGCAGTTTGGCCGGTCAGGTTCCGACATGCTCAGGTCGCTGCGTTGAGCAGCGAGGGAGCGCGCACGTTTTTTTTCTTCGGCTGCAGAGATTTGCCCATACCGCCAATGCGCATCCAATGATCAAGGGAACCCGTTTGGGACGGTACACCGTCGTGCCGTGTTTCCAGAGGCTCTGACTTCGCTTGCTACCTTTCCCCCCGCGCCGCCAGATAAATCCCGAGCAGCAGCATCACAAACCCGACTCCCTGCCATAGCGCGAATGCTTCCCCGAAAAAGACCCACGCCAGCATCGCACTTCCCACCGGCTCCCCGAGCGTCACCACCGCAATGAAGGTCGGCGAAACATGTTTGAGCGACCAGTTGTACGAAGTGTGGCCGAGCAACTGCGGGCCGAGCGCCATGCCCAGGGCCACCAGATAAGCGGCGTCGCTGTATCCGGTCAAGGGCGTGCCGCTGCTCTGACAGGCAAGAACCAGCAGAATCGCGGCACTGCCGTAGGCGAGCCAGACATACGCCGGCAGCGGCAGGCTGGCGCGCAGGCGGCGACCGATCAGGAGATACGCCGAGAAGCACCAGCTTCCCACAATGGCGAGGAGGTTGCCGAGCAGTGGATTGCTGCCGGGGGCGCTTGCCCGGCTGTCGCTCCAGAAGATCAGTCCGCTGCCGGACAGGGAAATCACGATGCCGACGAGCATCAGGCGGCTCGGGCGGTCGCCAAAAAGCAGGAACGAAGCGATGCCGACCCACAACAGATTGGTCGTCACCAGCGCGGTACTGCTGGCCACCGAGGTGTATTCGAGCGAGGTGATCCAGGTGGCGAAATGCAGCGCCAGGAAGAAGCCCGCGCCGCAGGTCAGCAGGATCTGCCCGCGGCTCAGCGTACGCAGTGTCCGGCTCGACTGCCAGAGGGCGATCGGGGTGATGATCAGCGCCGCGAGGCCGAGGCGCAGCGTGGCGATGGTCAGGGACGGCAAGCCGTAGCCCTGGGCAAAGCGCGCCAGAATGGCGCCGAAGGAGATCGCCAGCAGGCCGACGCCGAGGATCAGAAAAGGGAGCCAGCGCGGCGGCGCCTTGCCGCTGTCCATGAGGCTCAGGTCGCCGTCGCGGCGTGACCGCCTTCGAGATAGGCGGCGTGTACCTCCGGGTTGGCCAGCAGCTCCCGGCCGCTACCCGACAGGATGATCTGACCATGTTGCAGCACGTAGCCGCGGTGCGCGACGCGTAAGGCGTGGTGCGCGTTCTGTTCGACGAGCAGGAGGGTCATGCCGTGCTCGCGGTTGAGTTCGCGGACGATCTGGAAGATTTTCTTGATGTACAGCGGTGCCAGGCCGAGCGAGGGTTCGTCGAGCAGCAGGAGTTGCGGCCGGCTCATCAGCGCACGCGCGATCGACAGCATCTGCTGTTCGCCACCCGAGAGCGTGCCGGCGCGCTGCTGGCAGCGCTCCTCGAGAATCGGGAAGAGCGTGTACATGCGTTTCAAGTCGACCGCGAAGTTCATCTCCTCGCCGAGCACGGCGCCCATCTGCAGGTTCTCCATCACCGTCATGCGTGAGAAGATGCGCCGGCCTTCGGGAACCAGCGCGATGCCGCGGCGGGCGATTTCATGCGTCGGCAGACTGGTGATGTCTTCGCCGTCGAAGACGATGCGTCCGCCCGATGCGCGCGGCTGGCCGAAAATCGCCATCATCAGCGTCGACTTGCCGGCGCCGTTGGCCCCGATCAGGGTGACCACTTCGCCGACCTGCACGTCGATGTCGACGCCGTGCAGCGCATGGATGTGTCCGTAGTGGGCATGCACGCCCGACAGTTGCAGCATCATCGCCGGGCCTCCGGAGGCAGGGCTTCCTTGGCATGCGACTCGTCGGCCTGCAGTTCGTCGGCATCTTCCTCGCCGAGATAGGCCTTGATCACGTTCGGATCGCGCTGGATCTGCAGCGGCGGGCCTTCGGCGATCTTGCGGCCGTAGTTGAGGACGCAGATGTGGTCCGAGACATTCATCACCACGCTCATGTCGTGCTCGATCAGCAGGATGGCGATGCCTTCGTCGCGCGCCAGGTGTTTGAGGAGTTCGTTGAGTTCGGCCGATTCGCGCGGGTTGAGGCCGGCCGCCGGTTCGTCGAGGCAGAGCAGGAGCGGGTCAACACAGAGTGCGCGGGCGATCTCGATGCGCCGCTGCATGCCGTAGGGCAGGTCGCCGGCGGCGGTGTCTGCCTGGTCGATCAGATGGAGGTGTTTGAGCCAGCCGACCGCCTTGTCCATCGCTGCCGCTTCCGCGCGGCGATAGCCGGGCAAGCCGAAGAGGCCGGCCAGCGAGAAACGCGAGGCGTGCTGCAGGGCGTTGTGCTGCGCGACGATGAGGTTTTCGAGGACGGTCATCTTCGGGAACAGGCGGATGTTCTGGAAGGTGCGCACCACCTTGGCTGTGCGCGCGACCTGGTGGCTGGCGAGCTGTTCGAGGCGCATCACGCCGCGTTGCGGGTGGTTGAGGCGGACGCTGCCTTGGCTCGGCTTGTAGAAACCGGTCAGGCAGTTGAAGAAGGTGGTCTTGCCGGCGCCGTTCGGTCCGATGACGCCGGTGATCTGGCGGGCGGCGACGTCGAGCGACAGGTCGTCGATGGCCAGCAGGCCGCCGAAGCGCATGCTCAGGCGCTCGACGCTCAGGAGCGGGGCGGCGCTCATCGGCGGCCGCCGTCGGCGAGGTAGCGCAGCGTCGGTTCGCGGTGCGAGAGGATGCCGCCGGGTTTCCAGACCATGATCAGGATCATCGCCGCGCCGAAGAGCAGCATCCGGTATTCGGCAAAGTCGCGCCCGAGTTCGGGCAGCAGCACCAGCACCAGGGAGGCGAGGACGACACCGAGCTGGCTGCCCATGCCGCCGAGAACGACGATCGCCAGGATGATCGCCGACTCGTTGAAGGTGAAGGATTCGGGCGAGATGAATCCCTGCCGGGCCGCGAAAAAGACGCCGGCGAAACCGCCGAGCATGGCCCCGATGGCAAAGGCCGAGAGCTTGACGTTGCGCGCGTTGATGCCCATCGCCTTGCAGGCGATCTCGTCTTCGCGCATCGCTTCCCAGGCGCGGCCGATCGGTAGCCGGCGCATTCTTGAGACGAAGCCGTTGGTGAGCAGCGCCAGCGCGAGAATCAGGTAATAGAGGAAGATGATGCGGTGGTTGGGGGCATATTCGAGACCGAAGAACGAGGCGAAGGTCGGATCGTCGCCAGGCGGTTTGAAAGGCAGGCCGAAGAACGAGGGGCGCGGGATCGAGGGGATGCCGTTCGGGCCGCCCGAAAGCTCGGTCCAGTTGACCAGGATGACGCGGATGATCTCGCCGAAGCCGAGCGTCACGATTGCCAGGTAATCGCCGCGCAGGCGCAGCGTCGGCCAGCCGAGAAGGATCCCGAAGCTCGCCGCCATGGCGCCGGCGACCGGCAGCGCCTGCCAGAATCCCCAGCCGAATTGCGTGGACAAGAGGCCGTAGGTGTAGGCGCCGACCGCGTAGAAAGCGACATAGCCGAGATCGAGCAGGCCGGCCAGACCGACGACGACGTTCAGGCCCCAGCCGAGCATCACGTAGATCAGCACCGTGGTCGCGGTATCGACGACGTAGCGGTTCTCGGAAAAAACGATCGGCAGCACCAGCGAGACGCCGAGTGCGATCCAGCCGACCCAGGTCAGCAGTGGGCTGCTCGCCAGGCTGCGCGCGCTGACCGCTTCCGCTGCCTGTTCGCGTGCCTGCCGGCGTGCCCGCAGGTGGTCGAGGGTATAGCGCAGCAACAGGCG
Organism: Candidatus Accumulibacter contiguus; assembly: GCF_012940005.1. Classification (GTDB taxonomy): domain Bacteria; phylum Pseudomonadota; class Gammaproteobacteria; order Burkholderiales; family Rhodocyclaceae; genus Accumulibacter; species Accumulibacter contiguus. The sequence continues at coordinate 12,343 of NZ_SPMX01000030.1, forward strand.
GCCGGCGAAGCAAACGGCGACGAATGAAAATAGCGCCGGCCAGCGGGTGGTGATGCGCAGCGCGCCGCCCTGGTCGACGGTGCTCAGGCCGATCATCGGGATGCCGAGCAGCAGGGCGATCAGGGCCAGCGCCGCGGCGTCCTTGAGGCGCTCGGCCGGGGTGACGCCGGGATGGGCGAGAACGAGCGCGGACATCAGACTTTCTCCACTTCAGGACGGCCGAGCAGGCCGGAAGGGCGGAACATCAGCACCAGGATGAGGATGCTGAAGGTGGCCACGTCCTTGTACTCGGCCGACAGGTAAGCGGCCCAGAATGCTTCGATGAGGCCGATCAGGAGGCCGCCGAGCATCGCTCCCGGCAGCGAGCCGATACCGCCGAGGACGGCGGCGGTAAAGGCCTTGATGCCGGCGACGAAACCGATGAAGAAATCGACGACGCCGTAATAGACCGTGACCATCACTCCGGCGACGGCGGCGAGCGCTGCGCCGAGCATGAAGGTCAGCGAGATCGTGCGGTCGACGTTGATCCCGAGCAGCGCGGTCATCGTCCGGTCCTGCTCGCACGAGCGTTGCTGGCGGCCGAAGGAAGTCTGGGTGATCAGGTAGGTGAAGCCGGCCATCAGCGCGACGGTGACGAAAACGATCAGGATCTGCGAGTAGGCGAGGCGGACGGTGAAGCCGTCGACCGTCAGCAGATCGATGCCACCGACGAGAACCGGCGCGATCGGCTTGACACGTGCCCCTTGCGTCAGTTGCACCATGTTCTGCAGGAAGATCGACATGCCGATCGCCGAGATCAGCGGCGCCAGTCGCGTCGAACCGCGCAGCGGCCGGTAGGCGATGCGTTCGACCGTCCAGCCATAGACCGAGGTGAACAGCACGGCGACCAGCAGCACCAGCAGCAGCGAGAGCGGGATTGAACTGATCCCGAAGCCGGCCAGCATCGTGAACACGGTCACGGCGATGAAGGCGCTGACCATGTAGATGTCGCCATGCGCGAAATTGATCATCCCGATGATGCCGTAGACCATCGTGTAGCCGATGGCGATCAGGCCATAGACGGCCCCCAGGGTCAGTCCGTTGATTAGTTGTTGAAGTGCGAGAGCCATGGTCCTCCTCCTTGTTGCGTGCGATGTGACCGCAGGTCACGGCTTTACTGGGCTATCGGTAACTCTTTGAAGCTTCTACGAGCCGTACCAAGTGCATCCTCTCGATTGAGATGAATGGTCTCAGTCGAGGCAGCTGTAGCGCGCATGAAGCGAATGTGGAATTCGGAGTGGCAACAAGAGTAGCTGTATGGCGATCCGGTTTACGGACCTGTTAGGTATTTGATTCATCGGTCCCACTCTCATTCGTTGCCTTGTGGGAGATCAGTTGAAGAACATCCTTCGTAAGGTAAATCGTGCTTCGTGCTTCATCCTGGCTTGGAAGCACGATATTTCCGTGGATTGCCATATTCCGATGTACAGCGATCACTTCCATGCGTTCTTTGATACCGGCCGGGAAGCGGTACCCTTCCTTCCGTAACTTGTTAATCATGGCGTTGAGTCCGGGAGGGTTCTGCTCTTCTGATGGATGCTTGCCGAATTGCTTTGCGTACAAGGACGCAAGGACTGTCTCAATCGTGCGGCCGCACATGCCAATGGCTGCCATGGAGCAATTCCGTTCAAAACACCTCAAAGCTTCCTCGTACGCGAAATTGACAAGCCGCGTGACGTCCTCGGGAAGCAGGCCACTCGGGAATTCATGCGCCATCTTGGCTCGTGTTTCGTCTCGCGAGCCGAGATGGTCCAGCCGGCAATCCTGCCCTGGGATTGAACGATCCAGACGAAAGGTTATGACGTAATCAGGAAAGGGAAAGTCAACCGTTCCGCATGGAACTGCTAGCAGTTGCGTATTCATCAACTGCATCGCTCCCGGAGAGAGGCTTACGAAGAGATGGGTTTTGTTTGTCATGATCGCACCTCAGAATCGAGTTCAAACATGGGGGTCCAGTAATGAGATAGTTCAGCGTCCGAACTTCACCTGTTTAAGGGTTTGGCTGCGACTTTCGCTTCCGCCAATAGCCGGGGGATCGGCTATGGTGGGCGACAGCCAGTACACGAATTTCTTCTGTGGCGATCATATAGACGATGGCGTAGGGGAAGTGCCTCATATTCAATCGCCGCTTCCCGTAGAGCCACAGTGCTCCAAGCAGCGGACGCTGCATCAGCAGTTGAACCGCGCGCTCAAACTCGGCAAGAAGTGATTGCGAAAGAGCAGGTCCGGCTCGCTCCCTGTAATATTCAGCCGCTTCCCGAAGGTCCGATTCCGCCTCAGGGTGCAGCGAATACTTCATTGAAATTCGGCCCGCAAGCGGGAGAGAGTTTCAGCGCCGGGGAGCAGCGGCACCGTTCCACGCTCTATCTCTCCCTGGCGTCTTTCAACTTCTTCCGCCCAAGCGTTTTCAACATCTGGTTCAACGTCAAGACTGGCGATGAGCTTCTCCACCAGGCGAGCTCGTTGGACAGCAGGCAGGCCAAGCACTTCGGCCTCAAGTTCTTCAACGGTGGCGGACATGTCTTTCTCCCGATAGAGTCGTCATATGGTCGCAGGGTGCCATAAGATAACGCGCGCAGGCAACTTGCCAATGCCGGAGGGTGGTTCACTCGCCTTCGTCGAGCGCCATCAGCCCGGCGTTGCCGCCGGCGGCGGTGGTATCGACACTGAGCGTGCGCTCGCTGGCAAAGCGATAGAGATAATGCGGGCCGCCGGCCTTCGGACCGGTGCCCGAGAGTCCCTCACCGCCGAAGGGCTGCACGCCGACGACGGCGCCGATGATGTTGCGGTTCACATAGGTGTTGCCGACGTGCAGGCGGTCGGTGATGCGCTTGATGGTTTCGTCGATGCGGCTGTGGATGCCCAGCGTCAGGCCGTAGCCGGTATTGGCGATGGCCACGCAGACCTGGTCGAGGTCTTCGGCACGCCAGCGCACGACATGCAGGATCGGCCCGAAGACTTCCCGTTCGAGGCGGGCGATACTGTCGATCTCGTAGGCACGCGGTGCGAAGAAGGTGCCGTGCCGGGTGGCTTCCTCGTCGAGTGGGCAGGTGAAAATCGGCGTCGCAAAGCTGTCGAGCCAGCGTGCGTGTGCCACCAGGAGCGCACGCGCCGCTTCGTCGATCACCGGGCCGACATCGGTGGCGATGTCGGCCGGGTTGCCGATGCACAATTCCTGCATGGCGCCGGCGAGCAATTCGCAGACGCGGTCGGCGATGTCGGCCTGGATATACAGGACGCGCAGCGCCGAGCAGCGCTGCCCGGCCGAGTTGAAAGCCGAGGCGACGACGTCGCGGACGATCTGTTCAGGCAATGCCGACGAATCGGCGATCAGCGTGTTCTGGCCGCCGGTTTCGGCGATCAGCGGCACCAGCGGGCCGTCCTTGCCGGCCAGCGTCTGGGCGATCAGGCGCGCGACCTCGGTCGATCCGGTAAAAGCGACGCCGGCGCATGCGCGGTCGGCGACCAGCGCGGCGCCGATGCGTCCGTCACCGGGCAGGAAGTTGAGCGCGCCAGCCGGGATGCCGGCGATATGCAGCAGTTCGACGGCCAGTGCGGCGACCAGCGGTGTCTGCTCGGCCGGTTTGGCGACGACGGTGTTGCCGGCGGCCAGCGCCGCGGCGATCTGGCCGACGAAAATCGCCAGCGGGAAATTCCACGGGCTGATGCAGACGAAGACGCCGCGGCCGTGCAAGGAGAGGCTGTTCTGCTCGCCCGTCGGGCCGGGCAGCGGGATCGGCCCGGAAAACTTCTCGCGGGCCTGTGCCGCGTAGTAGCGGCAGAAATCGATCGCTTCACGCACTTCCGAGACGGCGTCGGCCTGCGTGCGGCCGCCTTCGCGAACGATCAGGGCGACCAGTTCCGGCAGGCGTCCCTGCAGCAGATCGGCGGCGCGGTCGAGGAGTGACGCGCGCGCGCTGGCGGGCGTGCCTTCCCAGGCCGGAAAAGCCGCCTGCGCGGCAGCAAAGGCTTCACCGACGTCGGCGACGCTGGCCTCGATCACGCGCCCGACGCCGTCGCGCTGGTCGGCCGGCGAATGCACGACCTTGCTGTCGCCGCTGCGCTGCCGGCCATCGATCAGCGGCGCGGCGGTGTAGCTGACGCGCAGGCTCTGTTCGATGCTGCTGCGCAGGTCTTCGAGAGTGGCTTTGTCGTTCATGTCCAGTCCTTCACTATTGATGCGTTCAGCGCCGAAGAGGTCGCGCGGCAAGGGAATGCGTGTCTGGCGCTTGACGGCCAGGGCGGCGGTCCTTTCAACGGGGTCATTGAGCAGCGCGTCGATCGGCAGGCTGGCGTCGGCGATGCGGTTCACAAAAGACGAGTTGGCGCCGTTCTCGAGCAGGCGGCGCACCAGGTACGCCAGCAGGTCTTCGTGGCTGCCGACCGGGGCATAGACGCGACAGGCGCGTCCCAGCTGGTCCCCGCCGACGATCTGGTCGTAGAGTTCTTCGCCCATGCCGTGCAGGCGCTGGTATTCCCATTCGTCGCTGCCGCCGGCACTGATCGCAATCTCGGCGACGGCCGCCAGGGTGTGTGCGTTGTGCGTGGCGAAGGCCGGGTAGAAGGCCTCCGGGTGGGCGAACAGGCGTCGGGCACAGGCCAGATACGAGAGGTCGCTCGACGCCTTGCGGGTGAATACCGGGTAATCGCGCAAGCCACGCTCCTGCGCGAGCTTGATCTCGGCGTCCCAGTAAGCACCCTTGCACAGGCGAACCATCAGACGTCGGTCGGCGCGGTGGGCCAGGTCGGTGAGCCAGTCGATGAGCGGCAGCGCACGCTTCTGGTAGGCCTGGACGGCCAGCCCGAGGCCATTCCAGCCGGCCAGTTCGGCGTCGGTGGCGAGTGCTTCGATCAGGTCGAGCGACATTTCCAGACGATCGACTTCTTCGGCGTCGATCGTGAAGCCGATGTTGCGCGCCTTGGCACGGAGCGCGAGTTCCTTGACGACCGGCCACAATTCGTGGCGAACGCGACCCTCGTTGGCGACTTCGTAACGCGGATGCAGCGCCGAGAGCTTGATCGAGATCGACGGCGCTTCGTATGCCGGGCGGCCGGCGGCGGCGTCGCCAATCGCCCGGATCGCCGCGCGGTAGGACTCGAAGTAACGCAGCGCGTCGGCGCTGCTGCGCGCCGATTCTCCGAGCATGTCGTAGGAGTGGCGGTAGCCGGCTTTTTCGGCGTTGCGGGCGCGCTCCAGCGCTTCATGAATGTTGCGGCCCATCACGAACTGCTTGCCGAGAATGCGCATGGCGGTAATCACCGCCTGCCGGATCACCGGTTCGCCGGTGCGCGCGACGAGGCGCTTGAGGGTGCCGCGCAGATTGCGGTCCTCGTTGTCGAGATTGACGATGCGGCCAGTGAGCATCAGCGCCCAGGTGCCGGCATTGACGAAAGTACTGTGCGAGGTGCCGAGCCGCTTCTCCCACTCGGTACTGCCGATCTTGTCGCGAATCAGACGATCGACGGTCGCCGCATCGGGGATGCGCAGCAGCGCTTCGGCGAGGCACATCAGCACCACGCCTTCGCGCGACGAGAGGTCGTAGGTGGTCAGGAAGGCATCGATGCCTCCGCTTTTGAGGCGACTGTCGCGCACCGTCTGCACCAGTGGCGTTGCCCGTTCACGAATGCCCTGCTGTTCGGAAGGGGTGAAGCGCGCCAGAGGGATCAGTTGCTCGATGACCTGGGCTTCGTCGATACGGTGATATTCGCGCAGACGCTGGCGGAGTAGGTGGGTAGTGGCGCGCATGCTGTCTTCCGGTCGGTTTGGCGTCGACACCAGGTGTCGCGCGGGGTTGTCGAAACGTCCGCCGACGGGGGCGGACGCTTGCCGGTGGCCTGCCGGTGCTGCAGGATTACTTCTTCACGTAGTCGTACTTGCCATCCTTCCACTGGTAGACGACAAAGGCCGGCGCCGAACTGTTTCCCTTGGCGTCGAACGACAGCTTGCCAATGACGGTGTCGAAGCTGCCGCTGCGCAGCGTTTTCTCGATGTCGGCATACTTGGTGCTCTTGGCCCTGGTCGCGGCCTGGTCGAAGAGCTGGAAAGCGGCGTAGGCGTAGAGGACGTAGCCTTCCGGTTCGATCTTGGCGTCGTGGAACTTCTTGACCACGGCGGCGGCGCTCGGGTTCTTGCGCGCGTCCGGACCGAAGGTAAACAGGACGTTGTTGGCCTCGGGGCCGGCGGCGGTCGCGAGTTCGGTGTTGGACATGGTGTCACCGCCCATCACCGTCAGTTTCAGGCCGGCCTGTTGCGCCTGCCGCAGAATCAGCGCCACTTCGGTGTGATAACCGCCGTAGGAGATGACTTCGACGCCGGCGGATTTGAGCTTGCTGACCAGCCCGGAATAGTCCTTTTCACCGGCGGTGATCGATTCGCGCAGGGCCGGCTTGACGCCCTTGGCTTCCATCGCCTTGGCGACTTCGTCGGCGAGGCCCTTGCCGTAGGCACTCTTGTCGTCAACCACGGCGATCTTCTTGCCCTTGAACTTCTCGGCGAGGTAGGCCCCGGCCACCTGGCCCTGCTGGTCGTCCCGACCCGCAATGGCGAAAATGTTCTTGAGGCCGCGGTCGGTGACCTTGGGGTTGGTCGACACGGTGACCACCGGGATGTTGGCCTCGACGTACACTTCGGACGCCGGGATCGTCGATGACGAGCACCAGTGGCCATGCATGAAGATGATCTTCTTGTTCACCATCTGGTTGGCGACGGCGACGGCCTGTTTCGGATCACAGGCGTCGTCGCCGATTTCCAGCTTCAGTTTCTCACCGACGACGCCGCCCTTGGCGTTGATGTCGGTGATCGCCATCTCGGCGCCCTTCCGGATCTGGTCACCCGCCGAGGCGTACTGACCGGTCATCGGTCCGGCGATGGCCACCAGGTGATCGGCGTAGACATTGCTGACCGCGAGGGAGAGCAGGCTGCAGCCGGCCGCCAGGATCTGTTTGTTCATTTGTTTCCTCCTTTGCTACGTTGGTCTGTAAGGTAACTGACAAGTGACGCACCCGCATCGAGCACATGCGCCCGAGTGAGTTCTGCCGCCGCGTCGGGATCCCGGCGGACGAATGCGTCGAGGATTTCGGCGTGTTCGCGCAGGGTATTGGGCATTCCGGTGGTCATCGACAAGAGCGCGCGCACGTAACGCTCGACCTTGTTGTACAGCGAACGGATTTCGGCGACCAGGATCGGTCTTCCGGCGGCCGTGTAGAGCGTCGAATGAAACAGCCAGTTCAGCTCGCCCCAGCGAGCGGCGTCGCCGGCCTGGTCGAATTCGTCGAGATGCCGGCGTGCCTGTTCGATCGCCTGGTCGCTGATCAGCGGCGCCGAGAGGCGCGCCGCGCGTGCTTCGAGCATCGCCCGGATTTCCATGTACTCGTCGATCTCGGCCGACGACAGCGAGGCCACCACGGCGCCGCGGTTGCGCAGGAAGGTCACCAGGCCTTTGGCTTCGAGGTGCTTGAGTGCTTCGCGAACGGGGATCTTGCTGACGTGGAAATGCATCGCGATCTCGTCCTGGCGAAGCAACTCTCCAGCCGGCAGCAAGCCGTCGACAATCGCCTTCTTGAGCGTCTGCGCGACGTGATCCGACGCGCTGAGGCGTGGCATTTTCTGGGCAGCGACAAGTTCCAGGAGCGATGGCATGCGCGAGCGTGAAAACTCCGAAGATCGTATACGATATAACCTTGAGGCAGCGACCATACAGACAGATTTGGTGCATGGCAAGCTGCAGTGCAGCAATCCGTCACGGCCCTTGCAGAAGGCGGACCACGCTACTCGCCGAATTCTCTCCTCACCAGGGCGAGGAGCGGCCTGTTCCTGTAGAATCGTCCCATGAATACTCTCAGCTGCCCCTCGCGCAGCAGCGCACCCCGGAATCTCTTTTCGTACCGCAAATACTGGGCCAGCCGCTTCGGCACCGCACCCTATCTACCGATGTCGCGTGCCGAAATGGACCTCCTCGGCTGGGATTCCTGCGACATCATCCTCGTCACCGGCGACGCCTACATCGATCACCCGAGTTTCGGCATGGCGCTGATCGGGCGTCTGCTCGAGGCGCAGGGTTTTCGTGTCGGCATCATCAGTCAACCCGACTGGTTGTCGGCAAAGGCTTTCCGGGCGCTCGGCAAGCCGAATCTGTTCTTCGGCGTCACCGCCGGCAACATGGATTCGATGGTCAATCGCTACACCGCCGATCGCAAGCCACGCTCCGACGACGCTTATACCCCGAACGGTGAAGCGAACAAGCGGCCCGATCATGCCGTCGTCGTCTATGCGCAGCGCTGTCGCGAAGCCTTTCCCGGCAGCAACGTAGTGATCGGCTCGATCGAAGCCAGCCTGCGCCGCATTGCCCATTATGATTACTGGTCGGACAAGGTGCGTCGCTCGGTGCTGCCGGATTCGAAAGCCGATCTGCTGATTTTCGGCAGCGCCGAGCGGGCGATCGTCGAACTCGCGCACCGTCTCGCGGCCGGCGAGCCCATCGCCACGATCCGCGATTTGCGTGGCACTGCGTTCATGGTCCCGCGCGGCTGGCTGCCCGCCGCCGGCTGGGCCGAGATCGATGCGAGCGAGGTCGATACACCGGGCCTGCTGGTTCGCCACGCCGACCCGTACGCAATGACCCCGGAGGCTGGCAAGGAAGCCGCCTGTGCGTCCCGGCCGGCTTTGTCGGAGAGTCGCTCTGGAGCAGCCCGGACGCAGGTGATCCAGATGCAGTTCCAGTCGCACCTGCGCATGCCGAAGCTCGATCGGACGCGCACAGCGATTCGCCTGCCGTCTTACGAAGAGGTCGCCGCCGACCCGGTGCTCTACGCACATGCCTCGCGCACCTTCCATGTCGAATCGAACCCCGGCAATGCGCGCGCGCTGATCCAGGCGCATGGCGAGCGCGATGTCTGGCTCAACCCGCCGCCGATTCCGCTGTCGACAGCGGAAATGGACGGCGTCTTCGCCTCGCCATTCCAGCGCCGGCCGCATCCCTGCTATGGCGATGCGAAGATTCCGGCCTTCGAGATGATCCGCTTTTCGATCAACATCATGCGCGGCTGCTTCGGCGGCTGCACCTTCTGCTCGATCACCGAACACGAGGGCCGCATCATCCAGAGCCGCTCCGAGCAATCGATCCTGCATGAGATCGAGGAAATTCGCGACAAGACGCCGGGTTTCACCGGCATCATCTCCGACCTCGGCGGGCCGACCGCCAACATGTACCGCCTGGCGTGCAAGGACCCGAAGATCGAATCGGCGTGCCGCCGCCTGTCGTGCGTCTACCCCGGCATCTGCGAGAACCTCGACACCGACCACACGCCGCTGCTGCAGCTCTACCGCAAGGCGCGGGCGCTGCCGGGGGTGAAGAAGGTGCTGATCAGCTCCGGCCTGCGCTACGACCTTGCGCTGCGCGACCCGCAGTATGTGAAGGAACTGGTCAGCCACCATGTCGGCGGCTACCTCAAGATTGCCCCCGAGCACACCGAAGACGGGCCGCTGGCGCACATGATGAAGCCCGGAATGAGTTCCTACGAGCAGTTCAGAATCCTGTTCGAGAAGTTTTCGAAGGAGGCCGGCAAGGAGCAATATCTGATCCCGTATTTCATCGCCGCGCATCCGGGCACCACCGACCAGGACATGCTCAACCTGGCATTGTGGTTGAAGCGTAACCATTTCCGCCTCGATCAGGTACAGACCTTCCTGCCGACGCCGTTGGCGATTGCCACCGCCATGTATCACAGCCGCAAGAACCCGCTGAAGAAGGTCGGCCGCGATTCCGATCTCGTCGAAACCGTCCGTGGTGCCCGACAGCGCCGCCTGCACAAGGCTTTCCTGCGCTATCACGACCCCGAAAACTGGCCACTGCTGCGCGAAGCCTTGAAGCAGATGGGACGCGCCGACCTGATCGGCAACGGCAGGAAGCAACTGATTCCGTTTTTTCAACCGGCGGGGACCGGGTTGCGGGGCGCACCGCCCGAACGCGTACAGACCGCTGGGCGTGCGGCCGTACCGGCAAGAGTCGTTGCGGCAAATGCAGCACGCACGAAGTGCTGATTGCTACGCTCGCGAAGCTGAACTGTTGATCATTGATGGCCGGTTGCCGTGATCGTCCGGCTCGCTCGCGACTGCCAAGTCCTGTACATGAGGATGCTTTTGCCGTAGAATCCAAGACTTGTTTTCCGGCGAGTCAGGCTTTGTGAAGTCTGCCGGGGCGTACAGGTCTGGGGTTCGAGTGCGTGTCTCGTTATCCGGCGGCGCAAGCCGCCGTTTCAGTTTAACAGCCTCCGCAATGAGTGGTCCATGTCGCACCTGATGAATACCTATTCCCGCTTGCCGGTCGCCTTCAGCCATGGCCAAGGCAGCTGGCTGACTGATGACGACGGCAAGGTCTACCTCGATGCCCTGTCTGGGATTGCCGTCAACACTCTGGGGCACAATCATCCGGCGCTGGTTGCGGCGATCGCTGCGCAGGCCGGGCGTTTGCTGCACTCGTCGAATCTCTACCGTATTCCGCAGCAGGAGCAACTCGCCGACAAGCTGGCTGCGCTGTCGGGGATGGACGAGATATTTTTCTGCAATTCGGGTTGTGAAGCCAACGAGGCGGCGATCAAGCTGGCGCGCCTGTATGGTCATCAGCAGGGCGTTGCCGATCCGGCGACGATCGTCATGGAGCGGGCTTTCCACGGCCGCACCATGGCAACCCTTTCGGCGACCGGCAACCGCAAGGCGCAGGCGGGTTTTGAGCCGCTGGTGTCGGGCTTCGTGCGGGTTCCCTACAACGATCTCGAAGCGATTCGGGCAATTGCCCGGTACAACAAGAACATCGTCGCGGTGATGCTGGAAATCGTCCAGGGTGAGGGCGGCATCAACTCCGCCGACATCGATTTTCAGCGAGGTTTGCGGGCGCTCTGCGACGATCGGCAATGGCTGTTGATCTGCGACGAGGTGCAGTGCGGCATGGGTCGTACCGGGCACTGGTTCGCGTTTCAGCACGCGGGCATTACTCCGGATGTGGTGACCCTGGCCAAGGGCCTCGGCGGCGGTGTGCCGATCGGTGCCTGTCTGGTCGCCGGGCGGGCGAGTGGTCTGTTCCAGCAGGGTAATCACGGTTCGACCTTCGGCGGCAATCAGTTGGCGACCACCGCCGCCTTGACGACCATCGAAGTCATCGAGCGAGAGGGGCTGATCGACCGTGCGCTTGCCGTCGGCACGGCCATCCGCGAAGATCTGGCGCAGGCGCTGGCCGGCTGCAAAGGTTTGGTGACGATCCGCGGCCAGGGGCTGATGATCGGTATCGAGCTTGATCGCCCCTGCGGCGAACTGGTGGTGCGTGGCCTGGACGCCGGCCTGTTGATCAACGTCACTGCCGACAAGGTGGTGCGTCTGTTGCCACCACTGAACTTCAGTATCGATGAAGCGCGTGAGCTGGTATCGCGTCTGGCAAGACTGATTCGCGATTTCCTCGAAACTCCCTAGAGACTTCCATGCACAGCGTAAAACACTTTCTTCAGTTCAAGGACTTCACGCGTGCGGAGTTTGATCATCTCATGGAGCGCGCGCGCTGGATCAAGGCCGAGTTCAAGGCTTATCGCAAGTACTGGCCGCTCAGCGATCGCACCCTGGTGATGATTTTCGAGAAGGCCAGCACCCGCACCCGCCTGTCGTTCGAAGCCGGCATGCAGCAACTCGGCGGCTCGGCAATCTACCTCAATAGCCGCGACTCGCAGTTGCAGCGCGGCGAGTCGATCGAAGACGCGGCGCAGGTGATCTCGCGCATGAGCGACGTAGTGATGATCAGAACCTTCGAGCAGGCGATCATCCAGCGCTTTGCCGACCACTCGCGGGTACCGGTGATCAATGGCCTGACCAACGAGTATCATCCTTGTCAGATTCTGGCCGACATTTTCACCTTCGTCGAGCATCGTGGTCCGATTCAGGGGAAAACCATCGCCTGGATCGGCGATTCGAACAATGTCTGCAATACCTGGCTGCAGGCCGCCGAGGTGCTCGATTTCAAGGTGCAGGTGTCTACTCCGCCGGGCTACGAAGTGGCTGCCGACCGGGCTGGCCTGCATGGCAACGATCACTTCGAACAGTTCGCCGATCCGATGGACGCCGCGCGCCTGGCCGATCTGGTGACCACCGATGTATGGACCTCGATGGGTTTCGAGGCCGAGAACGAAGCGCGTCGGCGTGCCTTCGCCGCCTGGCAGGTCGATACCGAGATGATGCGCGTCGCGCGTCCCGAGGCGCTGTTCATGCACTGTCTGCCGGTACATCGCGGTGAGGAGGTCGCGGCGGCAGTCATCGATGGGCCACGCAGCGTCGTCTGGGACGAGGCCGAGAACCGCATGCATACGCAGAAGGCGTTGCTGGAGTATCTGGTGCTGGGCGGCGCTTCGCAAACCAATTCAAGCAGGGAGCAGTGATGAGCGACATCAGGAAAGCCGTTCTCGCCTATTCGGGCGGACTCGACACTTCAGTGATCCTGAAGTGGTTGCAGGATACCTATCGCTGCGAGGTGGTGACTTTCACTGCCGACCTCGGTCAGGGCGAGGAACTGGAAGCGGCGCGTCCGAAAGCGCTGAAGTTCGGCATCGCACCGGAAAATATCTACATCGAGGACCTGCGCGAGGAGTTCGTTCGTGACTACGTCTTTCCGATGTTCCGCGCCAACACCGTGTACGAGGGCGAGTATCTGCTCGGCACCTCGATCGCACGACCGTTGATCGCCAAACGGATGATCGAAATTGCCAACCTGACCGGCGCCGAAGCGGTGGCGCACGGGGCGACCGGCAAGGGCAACGACCAGGTCCGCTTCGAACTGGGCGCCTACGCGCTGCGCCCGGACATCCGGATCATCGCGCCGTGGCGCGAGTGGGATCTGCTGTCACGCGAGAAACTGCTGGCCTATGCCGAGCGCCATGACATACCGGTCGAAATGAAGCACCGGCAGGGCGGTTCGCCGTATTCGATGGACGCCAACCTGCTGCACATCAGCTACGAAGGCCGCCATCTCGAAGATCCGGCAGCCGAAGCCGAGGAATCGATGTGGCGCTGGACGGTGTCGCCAGAAGCGGCGCCCGACGCAGCCGAGTATCTCGATCTCGAATTCGAGAAGGGCGACCTGGTGGCGATCAACGGCCGGCGCATGCCGGCGGATGCGCTGCTGGCGCTACTCAACCAGCTCGGTGGCAAGCACGGCATCGGCCGCATCGACCTGGTCGAGAACCGTTACGTCGGCATGAAGTCGCGCGGCTGCTACGAAACTCCCGGTGGCACGATTCTGCTGCCGGCACACCGGGCGATCGAATCGATCACCCTCGACCGCGAAGTCGCACATCTCAAGGATGACCTGATGCCGCGCTACGCCAGCCTGATCTACAACGGCTACTGGTGGAGTCCGGAGCGGCTGGCGCTGCAGACGCTGATCGATCATACGCAGCAGTCGGTGAATGGCTGGGTGCGGGTCAAGCTCTACAAGGGCAATGTCATCGTCGTCGGTCGCGATTCGAAGACCGATTCGCTGTTTGATTCGACGATCGCCACCTTCGAGGACGACGCCGGTGCCTACGACCAGAAGGATGCGGGTGGTTTCATCAAGTTGAACGCATTGCGCATGCGCATTGCCGCCAATCTGGCGAGTCGCAAGAGATGATCAGGAGATAAACCGTCATGTTCGGGCTGACGGAAGAGCAGATTTCGGATTTTGGCATGACCTTCGGGGTCGGGGCATTCATGCTCTTCATGCTCTTCATCATTGGCGAGATTGCCTGGAAAGCCAAGGCCGGCAGGACCGGAACGATCGTGTTGTTTTTCGTGCTGTCCTTCGGTATGGTCGGCTTCATTGCCAAAACGATCCTGGAAAAACTCTGGAAAATGTGAATGGACAGATTGACCGCGGCCTTGCCTTTCACCATGTTTGCCACTGCGGAACCTGGATGCGCCGCGGCTCGCGCCTGTTGCTACCGATCTTCCCGACAAACTCTCCACTGGATGCCCAATGCCTTCATTCGATTTTTCTTCAGAAGCCGACATGGCTGCACTGCACAATGCGATAGACGTGACCAAGCGGGCGATCGACAATCGTTACGACTTCAAGGGGACCAGTGCCCAGGTGGAGTTGAACGAGAAAGACAGGCTCATCACCCTCTACGGCGATTCCGATTTCCAGCTCGGCCAGATCAAGGACCTGCTCTTTCCGGCGATGGAGAAGAAGGAGAAGGAAAGTACCAAGCGCCTCGAAGATCAGCCGGTGCAGCGCGTCTCCGGCAACAAGGTCAAGCAGGAACTGAAGATCAGGATCGGCATCGAGTCGGAACTGGCGAAAAAGATCGTCAAGTTGATCAAGGATTCCAGAATCAAGGTGCAGGCCTCGATCCAGGGCGACGCAGTGCGTGTCAGCGGCGCCAAGCGTGATGAGCTGCAAGCCTGCATCGCCATGGTCACCAAGGCGATCAGCGATTTTCCGATCAAGTACGGCAATTTTCGCGACTGATCTTGAAAACATGTTTGACCAGTTCGCCTCACCTCCTGATGTGGCACCGCAGTAGCACTGGCTGCCGGCAGGGCGCGCATGCTGAATAAGCCGGTCGACGACCCGGATACCCCGGACAAGACTGATCCCGGCGTGCTCTCGTGGACCGAAGAGTTGCGTCGGGTGGCCGTGGCGGTCAGCAAGAAGGATCGCAATCCCGCCAGCAGTCGCCAGCAGATCTTCTACGTTCTGCACTGGACGCCGGATGCGCGCGGCTTCGGGGTCACCGTACGCAAGGGCCGCGATCCCGAGGGTGCGGACGAACTGTGGAGCATCGATCGCGCACTCAGCAAGCCACCGCGTTTCGTCAGTGACGACGATCGTCCGATTCTCCGCCTGTTGTGGGCCGATCGTTCCTTCGACACCGGTTTGCGGGCCTTCGGCCTGACGCCCCGGCACGGCGGCGAGGCGCTGCAACTGATGGCAGAGACCGGTCGGTTGTGCCGCGAGGATGACTTTTCGCCCTTGCTGCTGGCGGCGGCGCGTCCGGCTACGGTTGGCTGGCGAGCGAGCGGCGATGGGCGCCAGCTGCCGGTGTTGATGCCCGAACCCGCAGCCAGCCTGGTCGTTCCCTTGCAGGCTCCGTGGTACGTCGATCTCGAAAAGCACCAGCTCGGCCCGCTGCAGGTGCGTGGCAATCCGGCGGTCGTCGCGCGCCTGTTCTCGCTGCCGCCGCTGTCGGCGACGGCGGTGGCACTGGTTGGCGAAGCGCTCGCCGAATCGTCGCTGGAGTTGCCGAGCGACCCCGAACAGGCCAGCGTCAGCATGCGCAGCATCGTTGCCGAGCCGCTGCCGGTGTTGCGTCTGCAGACCCTGAAGACGCATGGCAACCGCAGCTGGCGTGAATACCCTGCGAACTACGGGGGAGGGCTTTTCGATGTCGCCCTGCCGGTTTTTCGCTATGCCGATGTCGAGGTAATCCCCGATGACGCGCGCGATTTCACGATGCTGGCCAGCGGGGAAACGGTCCAGGTCGAGCGTCGGCGAGCTCTCGAAGAGCAGTGGATGGACGAGTTGGCCGACTCCGGCCTCGAGAAAGTCGCGGGCTACGTGCTGCACACCTTTGGACGGCCGCCGGAAAATGCCTATGGCCTCGCTGAGGAGGGTATGTGGCCTCTCTTCATGCGCGATGAACTGGCGGGTCTGCGCGCAGCCGGCTGGCAGGTCGAGTTCGCCGAGGATTTTCGCCATCGTCTGCTCGATGTCGAGGCCTGGGACGCGGATCTCGTCGAAGCGGAGGGCGGCTGGTTCGACCTCGACATGGGCATCATCGTCGAAGGCGAACGTCTGCCGCTGGCACCGCTGCTCGCCGCCCTGTTCCGGCGTGACGCACGCTGGCTCGACGCCGGTCTGCTGGCGCAAATCGCCGACCAGGAGATGATCGAACTGGTGACGCCGGGCAGCCTGCGCGTGTGTGCGCCGGCCTGGCGTCTGAAGCCGCTGGCAGCGACGCTGATCGATCTCTTCGACAACTTTCCCGGAGGCAACAGCCTGCGTCTGTCGCGCTTCGACGCGCCGCGCCTGGCGGAACTCAACGACAGCAGTCGTTGGCAGTTCAAGGGACAGGGTGATGTGCTGGCGCTCGCCGAGCAGTTGACGGCCGCACAGGGAATCGGCCACATCGATCCGCCTGCCGGATTGGGGCTGGAACTGCGTCACTACCAGACCGAAGGTCTGGCCTGGTTGCAATTCCTGCGCGAACAGAATCTCGCGGGAATCCTCGCCGACGACATGGGTCTCGGCAAGACGGCCCAGACCTTGGCGCACCTGCTGCTCGAAAAGGAATCCGGACGGCTCGATCATCCGGCGCTGATCGTCCTGCCGACTTCGCTGATTTTCAACTGGAAGAACGAGGCGGCGCGTTTTGCACCGGGTCTGTCGATCCTGTCGCTGCACGGCCCCGAGCGCAAGAGCCGTTTTGCCGAAATCACGCGGCACGACGTGGTGCTGACCACCTACCCGCTGCTCTGGCGCGATGCCGCGGAGCTGACTCGGCACCGCTATCATCTGCTGATTCTCGACGAGGCGCAGACGGTCAAGAACGCGCGCAGCCAGGGTGCCGAAGTGGTGCGCAAGATCGTCGCCCGGCATCGTCTGTGCCTGACCGGCACCCCCCTGGAAAATCACCTGGGTGAGCTGTGGAGTCAGTTCGACTTCCTGTTGCCCGGGTTTCTCGGTAACAACCAGACCTTTACCAAGTACTGGCGGACGCCGATCGAAAAACAGGGGGATACCCAGCGCCGTGACCTGCTCGCGCGCCGGGTTCGCCCATTCATCCTGCGTCGCAAGAAAGAAGAGGTGGCGCGCGAGTTGCCACTGAAAACGATCATCGTGCGCAAGGTCGAACTGGTCGGCAGCCAGCGCGATCTCTACGAGACCGTGCGCGTCGCGATGGACGAGAAGGTTCGCGAGGAAATTGCCAGCAAGGGCTTCAACCGCAGCCAGATCGTCATCCTCGACGCGCTGCTGAAGCTGCGCCAGGTGTGCTGCGACCCGCGTCTGGTCAAGGCCAAGGCCGCCCAGAAAATCAAGGAGCGGGCCAAACTTGATCTGTTGATGACGATGTTGCCGGAGCAGGTCGAGGAAGGTCGGCGCATCCTGCTGTTCTCGCAGTTCACCAGCATGCTGGCACTGATTGAAAAGGAATTGAAGCTGGTCGGCCTCGACTATGTGATTCTCACCGGCGATACCCGCGACCGCGAGGAGCAGGTGCGCCGCTTCCAGGCCGGCGAAGTGCCGATCTTCCTGATCAGCCTGCGCGCGGGTGGTGTCGGACTGAATCTGACGGCGGCCGACACGGTCATCCACTACGATCCCTGGTGGAACCCCGCAGCGGAAAACCAGGCCACCGATCGCGCGCATCGTCTGGGTCAGGACAAGCCGGTTTTCGTCTACAAGTTGATCGTTGCCGGCAGCATCGAGGAGAAGATCCTGGCCCTCCAGGAGCGCAAGGCTGAACTTGCCGAACGCATTCTCTCGGCAGACCGCGGGGTCGATGCCAAGTTCGGTCGCGACGACATTGCTGCACTGTTCGCGCCGCTGCCGAACTGAACTGCCGACGGGAGGGATGGACCATGATCGATTGCCAGAAAGGGCAGACTGGTTTCCGGACACACTGGCGGGCACGATCGACGATCACCCGGCGAGCACCCGGCATGGCAAGGCTGGACAAGGGGCAGCCATGAACCGCGAGAGCGTTCTGCTGACCGATCTGTATCAACTCACCATGCTGCAGGCCTATTACGAGCGCGGCATGAACGAGGTGGCGGTATTCGAATTCTTTGTTCGCAAGCTGCCGGAGGAGCGCAATTTCCTGATTGCCGCAGGACTTGAGCAAGTTCTCGAGTATCTTGAGCAGGCTTGTTTTGCGGCCGATGAATTGCAGTGGCTACAGCACTGCGGTCGTTTCCGGGGCGATTTCGTCGGTTCGCTGGCCGATTGGCGCTTCTCCGGCGATGTTGATGCCTTGCCCGAGGGTACGCTGGTATTTCCCGATGAACCCTTGTTGCGCATCATAGCGCCGATGCGCGAGGCGCAACTGGTCGAGACGCGGATCATCAACCTGCTGCAGTTCCAGAGCATGGTCGCAGCGAAGGCTGCCCGTTGCGTGCTCGCCGCCGCGGGCCGGACGCTGGTAGACTTCGGTTTGCGGCGCGCACATGGCGCCGAGGCCGGTCTGCTTTCGGCGCGTGCGAGTTATCTTGCCGGCTTCACTGGTACGGCGACGGTGCTCGCCGGCATGCGCTGGGGAATTCCGCTCTTCGGGACGATGGCGCATTCGTATATCCAGGCGCATGCCAGCGAAACGCAGGCCTTCGAAAATTTTGCCCGTTCGCAGCCCGGCGGCACGACGCTCTTGATCGACACCTATGACACGGAAGAGGCGGCACGCAAGCTGGTGGCGCTGATGCCAAAACTGGCTGCTCCGAGCATCCAGGCCGTGCGCCTCGACAGCGGTGATCTGGGTGAGCACGCAAGACGCGTGCGCGCGATCCTCGATGCTGGTGGGCTATCGGAGGTGCGAATTTTTGCCAGCGGCAATCTCGATGAATACCGGATTCGCGATCTCTTGCAAAGTGGCGCGCCGATCGACGGCTTTGGCGTCGGAACGCGCATGAATACCTCCGCCGACAAACCCTATCTCGATTGCGCCTACAAGCTGCAGGAATATGCCGGTTCGCCGCGTCGCAAACGCTCGGAAGGCAAGGCCACCTGGCCCGGGCGCAAACAGATCCGGCGAGCGTACGGGGCGGATGGCAGGATGTCCGGAGACCTGCTGACGGTCGCCAGCAACAGCCACGAGCAGGACGATCTGCTGATCCCGGCCATGCGGCAGGGGCGGAGAGTCAAGCAATCGCCTGCTCTTGCGGACATCCGCGCGCGCGTGTGCGACGGTCTCGCCCGTTTGCCCGATCCCTTGCGCAGTCTGGATCCGGCGCCGGCGTATCCGGTAACGGTTTCGCAGGCCTTGCACTCGCTCGCGCTGGCCGCAGACCGCTCCGCCAGCAGGCAGTCCTGAGCGCAGGCAATCAGGATGAACGATCACACCTGTCTTTACGACCAGCAGCAACTGGCGAACGTGCTCGATGGCATGGCCGGTCGACTGCTGGGCTTGCTCGATGGACGCAGCGACGTGGTCCTGATCGGTATTCTCCGGCGTGGTGTGCCACTCGCCAGTTTGCTGGCCGAACGGCTGCTGCGGCTGGGAGTCCGGCCTGCCCAACGACTGCAACTGGAGGTGAAGCGTTACGGTGATGATCTCACGCTGCTCTACCCGCAAACCCTGCTCAGGGAAGATCCTGCCGAGACCGCTGCCGACCTTTCGGGAAAAACCGTGGTGGTGGTGGACGACGTGCTGTACCGCGGCCATTCGCTGCTGCGGGTGGCGCAATTCCTGGCGCTGCGAGGCGCGGCCGAGATCCGCAGCATGGTCCTGGTCGACCGTGGGGTGAGCCTGCTGCCGGTCCATGCCGATGTTACTGGGGTGCGGCTGCAGGTGGCCCCGGGCTCGATCATCGAAGTGCATGTGCCTCCCTATGAGAGCGATTTCTGCATCGAACTGGTCAGGCCCGACGCTCCTCATGACCCTTAATGTGAAAGTCGCGTCAGCGACTCACGAAACTCCCCTCTCCACTTGCTGGAGAGGGGTCGGGGGAGAGGGAAACGGTCATGACTTTCATGATCGGGGGTGCCTGGAAAAGTCATGACCGTTAGGCGCTCGCAGTCGGCGGGGACTCTGCCTGTTGCAATCGGTTCGCTCCTTTGGCAGGCACCTTTGGGGTATGTTAGACTGCTGCGCTCGCGGGCGGGGCCGTTGCGGCTTGCGGCAGCGCCGGCCGTCCTGATGCCTGCATCGATTGTCTGGCCAGCATTTGCGACATGCTGGCAGGATTGGCCGGAAAAGCCGGCTTTGCCGGTCGAAGACACGCAAGCCAGGCCGGGTCTCTGGCTTTTTCATTTCTTGCTGAGGTTATCATATGCCGGTTGTCACACTGCCTGACGGTTCACAAAGGGAGTTCGCAGAGTCTGTCACGGTTGCCGAGGTGGCGCAGAGCATCGGTGCCGGGCTGGCGCGCGCCGCCCTGGCGGGCAAGGTCGATGGTCGCCTGGTCGACACCTCATTCCAGATCACCACTGACGTGCAGCTTGGCATCATCACCGAGAAGGATCCCGAGGGCCTGGAGATCATCCGTCACTCGATGGCGCACCTGATGGCTTACGCGGTCAAGGAACTCTTTCCGGCGGCGCAAGTCACGATCGGTCCGGTCATCGAAGACGGTTTCTACTACGACTTCGCCTACGAGCGTCCGTTCACGCTTGACGACCTGGCGGCAATCGAGAAGCGCATGGCAGAACTCGCCAGGCGTGATCTGCCGGTGCAGCGCGAGGTCTGGCAGCGCGACGACGCCATCGCTTTCTTCCAGTCGATCGGCGAACACTACAAGGCGGAACTGATCAATGCCATTCCGCCCGGTCAGGAAGTCTCGCTCTATCGCGAGGGTGATTTTGTCGACCTCTGCCGCGGCCCGCACGTCCCTTCGACGGGCAGGTTGAAGGTGTTCAAGCTGATGAAACTGGCGGGCGCCTACTGGCGCGGTGACCATCGCAACGAGCAACTGCAGCGGATCTACGGGACGGCCTGGGCCAGGAAGGAAGATCAGGAGGCCTACCTGCACATGCTCGAGGAGGCCGAGAAACGGGACCATCGCAGGCTCGGTCGGCAACTCGACCTGTTTCATCTTCAGGACGAAGCGCCGGGAATGGTGTTCTGGCATCCAAAGGGGTGGACGATCTGGCAGGAAGTCGAACAGTATATGCGTGGCGTCTATCGGGACAATGGCTACCAGGAAGTGAAGTGTCCGCAGATTCTCGACCGTACCCTTTGGGAAAAATCCGGGCACTGGGAGAACTTCAAGGACCACATGTTCTCCACCGAGTCGGAAAAGCGCGAGTACGCGATCAAGCCGATGAACTGTCCAGGACACATCCAGATTTTCAACACCGGGCTGCGCAGTTACCGCGACCTCCCCCTGCGTTATGGTGAATTTGGTTCCTGCCATCGCAACGAGCCCTCGGGTGCGCTGCACGGAATCATGCGCGTGCGCGGCTTCACCCAGGACGATGGCCATATTTTCTGCACCGAGGATCAGATACAGGACGAAGTCACTGTCTTCAATGATCTGGTGCGCAAAGTGTATGCCGATTTCGGTTTTCACGAGGTGACGGTCAAGCTGGCATTGCGCCCGGAAAAGCGCGTCGGCTCGGATGCGGTATGGGACAAGGCTGAACTTGCCTTGCGCGCCGCACTCAAGGCCTCCGGTCTGGCGTGGGAGGAATTGCCGGGTGAGGGGGCTTTTTACGGTCCGAAGATCGAATTTCACATCAAGGACGCCATTGGGCGATCCTGGCAGTGCGGCACGATGCAGGTCGACTTCTCGATGCCGCAGCGTCTCGACGCCGAATTTGTCGGCGACGACAATTCACGCCACACGCCGGTGATGCTGCATCGCGCTATTCTGGGTTCGCTGGAGCGTTTTATCGGAATGCTCATCGAGAACTGCACGGGTGCGCTGCCTTTGTGGCTCTCACCGGTGCAGATCGTGGTCCTGAATATCTCGGAAAAGCAGGCCGATTACGCTGCGCATGTTGCAAAAAACACTACGTCAGGCTGGTCTGCGTGTCGAGTGTGATTTGCGCAACGAAAAAAATTACCTATAAAATACGCGAACATAGCTTGAACAAGTTGCCCTATCAAATTGTCGTCGGCGACAAGGAAGTGGCAGCCAATCTGGTAGCCGTGCGAACACGCGGGGGTCGGGATCTCGGGCAAATGTCCATCGAGGCTCTGGCCAGACAACTTCTGGATGAAGTTGCGGCGCGAAGTGGCACGGCTTAACTTTTGTCGAAACAAGGAGTGGACCCATCGCACTGCAAAAGGCGCAACGCGTTAACGAAGAAATCAACGCACCGGAAGTTCGTCTCGTCGGGGTAGATGGCGAGCAGCTGGGAGTCATGAGTGTCAGGGCGGCATTGGCACTGGCCGAGGAAGCGGGAGTCGACCTGGTCGAGATTGCCCCGATGGCACAGCCGCCGGTTTGCCGCATCGTCGATTTCGGCAAGTTCAAGTACCAGGAACAGAAGCGTCAGCACGAGCAGAAGCTCAAGCAGAAGCAGGTACAGGTGAAGGAAGTCAAGTTTCGTCCCGGTACCGACGAGAACGACTACCAGATCAAGCTGCGCAACATGATTCGCTTCCTTGATGAAGAAGACAAGGTCAAGGTGACCTTGCGCTTTCGGGGCCGGGAAATGGCGCACCAGGATATTGGCATGCGTCAGATCGAACGGATCAAGACCGATCTGCAGGAACTGGCGTTGGTTGAGCAGATGCCGAAGATGGAAGGCCGCCAGATGGTCATGGTGCTCACCCCGAGCAAGAGAAAGTAGCCACCGATTCAACCGCTTGTAGAGAAACGGTGAAACACAAGTGCTGCCGGGTCGAAAGTGCTCCCGTCGGGGGACACCCGCCAGCATGTTTATAAACAGGAGCATTCAATGCCCAAGATGAAGACCAAGAGTGGAGCGAAAAAAGCGCTTCACGATCAGTTCCAGCGGCCGCATCAAGCGTTCGCATGCGTACAAGCGACACATTCTGACCAAGAAGGACACCAAGACCAAGCGCCAGTTACGCGGCGTGACCGAGGTGCATCACGCTGACAAGGCCATGGTTCGTGCCATGCTGCCTTACGCTTAGGGAGATCAAAGATGCCTCGCGTCAAACGTGGTGTAACGGCGCACGCGCGCCACAAAAAAAATTCTCGACCTGGCCAAGGGGTACCGCGGTCGCCGCAAAAAACGTCTACCGTGTCGCCAAACAGGCGGTCATGAAGGCCGGGCAGTATGCCTACCGCGACCGCCGGCAAAGGAAGCGTCAGTTCCGCAGCCTCTGGATTGCGCGCATCAACGCAGCAGCCAGGGAACTCGGCATGAAGTACAGCACTTTCATGAATGGTCTCAAGAAGGCGCAGATCGAGGTCGACCGCAAGGTACTGGCTGATCTGGCCGTTTTCGACAAGCCGGCTTTTGCTGCTCTGGCCGTGCAGGCCAAGGCCCAACTCGCCCCCTAGGCGGTACGAGCGTCAAGAAAGGAGGCGCAAGCCTCCTTTTTTTCGGTGAACCATGCACAACCTCGATCAAATAGTCCACGCAGCGTCGGCCGCCTTTGCGGCGACCGATGACCCTGACGCGCTTGAGCAAGTCAAGGCCAGTTACCTCGGCAAGAGCGGCGAGATCACTGGATTGCTCAAGGGATTGGCCAAACTTCCGCCGGACCAGCGCAAGACCGCTGGTGCGGCCATCAATCACGCCAAGGACGCGGTCGAAGCAGCACTCGCTGCGCGTCGCGAAGCGCTGCGGCAGATGGCGTTGCAGGCGCGTCTGGCCGAGGAAGCGCTGGACGTGACCCTGCCGGGTCGCGGACAGGCACGCGGTGGCCTGCATCCCGTGACGCGCACACTCGAACGTATCGAGGCCCTGTTTGCTTCGATCGGTTTCGAAGTCGCCGACGGCCCCGAGATCGAGGCCGACTTCCAGAACTTCACGGCGCTGAACACCCCCGCGGATCACCCGGCCCGCTCGATGCACGACACCTTCTATCTGCAGGATGAGGCGGGCGGGGTAGCCGAGGGCGTATTGCTGCGTACGCATACCAGCCCGATCCAGGTTCGCTACATGCAGGCGCATGTCGCCAGACATGCCGGTCGGGAAAGCATGCCGGAGATTCGGGTCATTGCGCCGGGACGCGTGTACCGGGTCGATTCCGATGCCACGCATTCGCCGATGTTTCATCAGGTCGAAGGTCTGTGGATCGGCGAGAACGTCAGCTTTGCTGACTTGAAGGGGGTCATCAGCGATTTCCTGCGCCGTTTTTTCGAGAACGATGATCTGCAGGTGCGTTTTCGCCCCTCGTTTTTTCCTTTTACGGAACCCTCGGCCGAGATCGACATGGCCTTCATGAGCGGTACCTTGAAGGGGCGCTGGCTGGAAATTGCCGGTTGCGGCATGGTCCATCCGAATGTCTTGCGGCACGTCAACATCGACCCCGAGAAGTATCTCGGTTTTGCCTTCGGCATGGGGCCCGATCGACTGACGATGCTGCGCTATGGGGTCAATGACCTGCGCCTGTTTTTCGATGGTGACCTGCGCTTCCTGCGGCAGTTCGTATGACCTTCCTCCGGACATTGAGCCGTCATGAAATTCTCTGAATCCTGGCTTCGCAGTTTCGTCGATCCCGCTTGCACGGGTCATGAATTCTCGCACCTGCTGACCATGGCTGGCCTCGAAGTGGAGGAGGAAGAGACGGTCGCACCGTTCTTCGACCAGGTCGTCGTTGGCCATCTGCTCGCTGTCGACAAGCATCCCGACGCCGACCGCCTCAATGTTTGCCGGGTCGATGTCGGTACCGGCGAGGTGCTGCAAATCGTCTGCGGAGCGCCCAACGCGGCTGCTGGCATCAAGGTGCCGTGCGCACTGCCCGGTGCCGAATTGCCGGGTGGCTTCAGGATCAAGGTCGCCAAGGTGCGCGGCGTCGAGTCGTTTGGCATGCTCTGCTCGGCCAGGGAACTGGGTATTGCGGAAGACGCCTCTGGCTTGCTGGTGCTAGGCGACGATGCGCCGCCAGGCGAGGATATCCGCCGCCATCTTGATCTCGATGATCGTCTGCTGACCCTCAAGCTGACGCCGAACCGGGCAGACTGCCTGTCTCTCGAAGGGCTTGCTCGCGAGGTCGCGGCGCTGACCGGTACTCCGGCCCGCTTTATCGAAGTCACGGCAGTTGCAGCCACCATCGAGAGCACGCGCGCGCTCTTGCTGGACGCCCCCGAAGCTTGCCCGCGCTACTGCGGCCGGGTGATCGCCGGGGTCGATGCCAGAGCCGCGACGCCGGACTGGATGCGCCGTCGTCTCGAGCGCAGCGGTATCCGCCCGATTTCGGCACTGGTCGATATCACCAACTACGTGATGCTCGAAGTGGGACAGCCGCTGCATGCTTTTGACAATACCCGTCTGAGCGGGACCATTCACGCCAGGATGGCGCGCCCGGCAGAAACGATCCTGCTGCTCAACGAGCAGAAGCTGCAACTGCAGGCCGACGTCTTGTTGATTGCTGACGATCAACGTCCGCTGGCGATGGGGGGCATCATGGGCGGCGAGGAAAGCGGCATTACTCTGGCGACTACCGAGGTGTTCCTCGAAGCCGCCTTCTTTGCGCCAGCCGCGATCGCCGGCCGTGCCCGTCGCTACGGCTTCGTTTCGGACGCCTCACATCGTTTCGAACGTGGTGTCGATTTTGGCGGTACACGGCGTGCGTTGGAGCGCGCAAGCCAGTTGGTCATTGATATCTGCGGCGGCCAGGCCGGGCCAGTCAGTGAGGCACTGGCTACCTTGCCCGTGCGCCAGCCGGTTCGCCTGCGCCCGGCGCGGGTTGCCAAGGTGCTTGGGGTGCCGTTTACGAGCGAGCGCATAGCCGAGCTGTTTGCTCGTCTCGACCTGTCGTTTGCCCGCGACGGTGACGATTTCATCGTCACGCCGCCGAGCCATCGTTTCGATATCGAGATCGAGGAAGACCTGATCGAGGAGATCGCCCGCCTGCATGGCTACGAGAACATTCCGTCGCCGGCTCCGCAGGGTTTGCTGTCGATGTTGCCGCAGACCGAGCAGGCGCGGCCTCTGGCGCGTGTTCGACAGATGCTGGCTGACTGCGGCTATCAGGAAGTGGTCAACTTCGCCTTCGTCGAAGAAGCCTGGGAAGCCGATTTTGCCGGCAACGATCAGCTCATTCGACTGGCCAATCCGATCGCCAGCCAGTTGAGCGTCATGCGTTCGTCCTTGCTCGGGGGGCTGCTGGCCAATCTGGCAAGCAACCTCAAGCGCAGGCAGAGCCGTGTTCGCCTGTTCGAGACCGGACGCTGTTTCTTCCGCGATCCGCAGGGTGGTCCGGTCGCCGGTTTTCGTCAGCCCTGGAAGCTGACCGCACTGGCTTACGGCACTGCCTTTCCGGAGCAGTGGGGCTGTGCAGCGCGCAACGTCGATTTCTTTGACGTCAAGGCTGACCTGGAACTGCTGCTCGCGCCGATCGACGTCCGCTTCGACAAAGCGCTGCATCCCGCGCTGCATCCTGGCCGGAGTGCGCGGGTGATGGTCGTTGGCAAGGCCGTGGGTTTTATCGGGGAATTGCATCCACAGTGGCAGCAGAAATATGAGTTGCCGCTGCCGCCGGTGTTTTTCGAAATTGATCTCGATGCCGTGACGATGGCCCGGGTTCCGCAATACGCCGAGGTTTCCCGTCAGCCGCCGGTCATACGGGATATGGCGGTAGTCGTTGATCTGGCACTGGAACTTCAGCAACTGATCGCTGGATTGGCTGCCAATCGGCCAGCCATCGTGCGGGAAATCCGTCTGTTCGATGTCTATGTCGGGCGCGGGGTTGAGGTCGGCAAGAAAAGCCTTGCCTTCCGCATAATGATGCAAGATACTCAAAAAAACGTTGCTCGAAGCCGAAGTCGAGGCCGCCATGCAGCAACTGGTGACCTATCTGCAAGCGGCATTTGCAGCGCAGCTGCGCGTCTGAGAAGGGAAAGGAATGACGCTTACCAAGGCAGAACTCGCCGACCTGTTGTTCGAGAAGGTCGGCCTCAACAAGCGTGAGGCCAAGGACATGGTCGAGGCTTTTTTCGAAGAAATCCGGAATGCCCTGGAGCGTGGTGATGGGGTAAAGCTTTCGGGATTCGGAAACTTTCAGTTACGCGACAAGCCGCAGCGACCAGGCCGCAATCCCAAGACCGGTGAAGAAATTCCGATCACCGCACGACGAGTGGTTACTTTTCATGCCAGTCAGAAACTGAAGGCCGAGGTGGAGCACGCTTATGATGGAAGTCAGTCATAAAGAACCAGGGCAAGAGCCTTTGCCGGCTATTCCAGCCAAGCGATACTTCACGATTGGCGAGGTCAGCGAGCTGTGCGGCGTCAAACCGCACGTCCTGCGTTACTGGGAACAGGAATTCTCGCAGCTCAAGCCAGTGAAGCGCCGAGGCAACCGCCGTTATTACCAGCATCATGAAGTTCTGCTGGTGCGTCGGATTCGGGAGCTTCTTTACAGCCAGGGCTTCACGATCAGCGGCGCGCGCAACCGGCTCGACGATGCCGGGACAGAGTCAGGTGCCAGTTCATCTCTCCTGGCACCTGAAGTGCTGCGCGCCGAGCTGTTGAGCATCGCAGAATTGCTGCGTCCATGCGAGTAGTGAAGCATTTTCGGTTATAATCAAAACTTGTCGGGGCGTGGCGCAGCCTGGTAGCGCACTTGCATGGGGTGCAAGGGGTCCCGAGTTCGAATCCCGGCGCCCCGACCAATCGAATCAAGAGCTTAGAGTAAGAAAGAAACCGGCCAAGTGCCGGTTTCTTGTTTTGCGGTACGGTTGGCGGTACGGTTTGCCAACTGCTACCGTACCGCTTCCCGATTTACCGGCCGATTGATACGCGTGTCTCGAACCGTCCTTTCTGCCGATAGGCCTCAAGATTGACGCCCTGTAGCTCGGACACCCGCTTGTAATCGACGTTGCCCTGCTTCCAGAAGCGAGTCACGGAGACACCGAAACCGGCCTCGCTCGGATGGGTGCTCAGTTCGAGCAAACGATCCTTCGCTGACTCAAGTCGTGCAACCAGTGCATCGGCGTCACGCTTCAAGCTCACGTACGCCTCTGCCGCCAGCCGCCAGTCTTCGTCCTTGCGGATCACCTTGTCCCGCTCGGTCAGTTCCGGTGGCGTGTCCGATTCCAGGCAGCGCATGAAGCCGTCCCAGCCCTGTTGTATCAGCTTCCAGCGAGCGGGGTCCGGCGCCACTTCGAACAGGAGGCCCTCCTGCTGCTCACCGTCAAAGACGTACAGATGCGCCATTGTCGCCTTCGATACCATCAACTGGTGTTCGATCTGCCAGTCGTAGTGTGCGGGAATCTGGCCATCGGCAACGGCCTTCCAGAGGGTTGAAGCGCATCCTTTCACCGGGCACTTGATCTCCAGAATCAGATCGCCGTCGAAGGTCAGCCCGTCGAGACTCGCTGAGTACAAACCGTCAGCCAATACCAGCGGCTGCATGACATGGCCGGTGAGAGCCTCGTAGGCAGCGCGGGCCTGTGGCTCCAGCGCCGTACCGCGCGCCATGGCCGCATTGACCTCGGGCTGCCGGCGACCGGTGCGCAGTTCCCACAGTTGATAGGGCGTCTGCCACGGAGATGCCCCCATTACCACCGCGGTTTCGGAGGCGTTGCGATACTTCGCCCGGTGCTCGTGCCATTCCGGGCTGCCCTGGACCAGTTTGACGATGGTGGTCATCACGCGGCCCTCCGCTTCTTCGTTTCAAGTGCCGCGATGACACGGGTCACCTCGCTCCTGGGAATGGTCTCCAGCGAGTCGAAGCCAAAGTACGCCAGCAACTGTGCGACCTGGGTGCCCGTCTCGGCGATCAGCCGCTCGATGAACTTCTTCTGGGCAGCGGTCAGGAAATGCTCGGATCCCGGCTGCGGGGTTTCACGATCCTCCTTGGTTGGCAGATTCGTGACCTTGGCCGCTGTAGCGGTGCGCCTGGGCTTGACCACAGGTACCGGAACCTCGGGGCTTCCCTCGCCGGTCTTGCTGGCGTTGCCTGCATCCTCCAGGTCAGGCAGGTCCTCGCCAGCGTAGATCGAAAGCCCCAGCCCATGTAACGCGATGGCCTTGACCAGGCAGCGCTGGATCGAGGTATTGATGTCGAACGGCGTCGGCGCCAGGATCGGCCGGTTCTTGTTGTCCAGGACCGGATGAATCTGACTCAGTGTCACGCTTTGCACCGTCACCGCGACCTCGACGAAGAAGCCGAGATCGCTCGACAGGTACGGCAGCCCGTCGAAGCGGCGCACCTCCCAACTGGCGTCAGGATCGGCGAGCCGCAGTTGTGCCACGGCGAAGGGCCAGCTCAGGTACGAGAACAGGCCTTTCTTCTCGACGTGCTTCGACACATCGATCTGGAACAGGCGACGGAAGGGATTGGTTGAATGGGACGTGTTTTCCATGATGAACTCCAAAAAGGAACGCGAGAAACGACAACGCCCGACCGGCACAGGGCCAGGTCGGGCGTTGTCAGGGAACCGCCGGAATGGCGGCGATCAGGGTTGCGACGTTGTCAGATTTATTGACCGCATCAATGTCGCCCAACAGTCTTGTGGTGATTGCGGGAAGCCATGCCGGTCACCGGCAGAGCCTGCCCAGCGCCCTGGGGTGCAGGGACAGATCGCGTATCGGTGAAGAGATTGCCCAATACGTCAGCAGCACCGACGGGAGATCAGCGCAGCCGGGAAATCCGGGAGGTTTCCACAGGCTTTTTCGACGATCTATCCACAGAATTTGTGGATGAGCCGGCTCTCCACAGCCTGTCCTCAGCTTTGTCCACAGAATTGCCCACAGCGTCTGTACGCTTCAGGCAGCGAGCGGCATGGCGTCGGCCGGGGTGATCAGCCCGGCGTGTTCAAGCAGATAGTCGGCTGCCTTCTGGGCTTGCGCGGAAGCGGTGAACACCGCGCGCTTGTCGCGCTTGAGGACTTCCAGCCAACTGGCGATGTAGTTCGCGTG
>NZ_SPMX01000031.1 GCF_012940005.1 Candidatus Accumulibacter contiguus
GCACCTCGAACCTGCATCGGTCGATGACCCGCAGGCTCCGGTGCGCGTCGCCTGGCGCTATTTCTCCAACCGACTCGACCAGTTGGACTACCCCCGCGCACTTGCGCTGAATCTGCCCGTCGGCTCTGGCGAGGTCGAGAGTTCTCATCGCTACCTCGTGCAGGCCCGCCTCAAGCGCCCAGGGGCTTGGTGGCGTGCGGACATGGCTCAAGCCATGATCAACCTGCGTGTCATGCGACATAACCAGCTGTGGGAAACCTATTGGGAAAAGCGCTGGGCGGAGCCTCTACGCAGAGCGGCTTAAAACCGAGACTCCCCGTCCAACACTTTCGTTCGCACCCCACCCCGGCCGACAGGAGGACGAGCGGGCGGCGTTCGTGCGGGTTCACGACGAAATCGCCCAGCGGCGCACGCGCCTCGATTTCATCCCCGACGGCGGTGTGCTCATGCAGGAACTGCGAAACCCGTCCTTCGCGTTTGACGCTGATGCGGTAGTAGCCATCCGACGGCGCCGCCGACAGGGTGTAGGTGCGAATGAGCGGCGCGCCGCCCGCGGCGACGGCCAGCCGGATGGGCAGGTGTTGCCCGGCCTTGTAGAGCGGCAAGCCGGCGCCGTCGGCGGCTTCGAGATGGAAGGACTTGATGGTCGAGCTTTCCTTGGTGATGCGTGCGATGCGAAAACGCCGCCACTGGTTACGCAGCGTTTGTGCCTGCTGGCGAGCCAGGGCCTCTTCCCACGATCCGGTCATCAAGGAATTGGGCGAGATTTCCTCGAGACGCCAGCGCAGCTTCAGCACGCGGTGGCGGCGCACCACCCTGTCGACCTGCAGACGCCAGAGCCGCTCAGCCCCCTGAAAACTGCTGACTTCGTCACCCGCCAGGAGCAGTTCGGTGCGACCGCTAAGCTGCAACAGATCGCCACTGGCGAAGTCGATGAACAGCAGGCCCGCCCGCGGATTGACCTGCAGATTGCCCAGGGTGTTGAAATGCAGGTTGCCGGCAAAATCGGGGATGGTCAGGACGTCGCCATCGATACGGACGAAGCCGGGCTTGCCACCGCGATGCGAGGCGTCGACCTGGCGTCTGCCTGCATTCCCTTCCGGATCCACATAGCTGGCGACGAAGAAAGTATCGGCGGCCCGGATCAGGGCATTGGCCTCTGCGTCGAGTGTCGACAGGACTTCGGTGCGAGCGCTGAAAGGCTCGGCGGGATCATCGGAAAACGTGAGGTTTCTTGCCTGGATGTATTGCGGGCAGTTGCCGAAGGCATGCTCGACCTGCAGCGTCAGCTGGCGGTCGTCGCGTGCGACTACCCTGCCATTGACGCGATTGCGGCGGCGCGTCTGCAGCTCGATGCCGAGCACGCCGATGCCGTCGCCCGGCCGCAACGCGTCGCCAGCGGGATCCCCCTGGCCGGGCAGGGCGTTGATCTGCAGGTGCCGCGCATCGGGTGACTCGGCCAGGCCGGCGCGCGCCTCGACGAGCGTCGCCCAGGGATCGCCGGCCGTGTCGACAGCGGCGATCACCAGGAACGGTAGCTGCCGGTAGAACGTGCGATGCTGCTCCGGCATGAAGTCGCGGATGACCTGGCGACCAAAGACCTCCATGTGCTCGGCGACGCCGACGCTCTGTTGCAGCTCACGTTCGCCGCGGTGCCAGGGGGACGCTGTTGCCGCGCTCATGCTTGCCAAGTCCCGTTTCCGGTGATCACGTCGACGAGTTGCGTCGGCAAATCGAGCAGTGACAGCATCAGTTGCGCGCGATGAGCATGACCGGACAAGGGGTGACGATAGAGTTTGATGGGGGTAGCGGGTGTAGCCGACATGATGATTCTCCAGAGAGTGAGGGACGAGGCGACGACGCGGGGCAGTTGCCGGGAGGCCAATACGAGCGCCAGTCACGGGTAGACATCGTCGGCGCAAAATCCTCCGAGCGGAATCGTCGTGCGGCGCAAATCACCATTCCAGTTCCTGCAATAATCCGGCAGGCCACGTTCGCCGTGGCCTGACCGCGACCGGACGATATGGCGGTATCTTCGTCGCTATAGCCTTTCGCCAGTTGGTGCATGATCTTGCCGGGTTGTTGCTTGCATTGCCGGCTTTCGTTCGTATAATCCCTGACTCTGCCGGGTCATACGACGTGGCAAGCATTCCGGGAGTTGGCATGAAGGGTTTCTTGAACCTGCTGGCGAAGGCAAAGCTGATCGAACTGTCGGAAGACGAGCGCCAGGCGGCCTCGGCAGAGGAGCCGCTGCAAGGAATTCCAATGGCCGGGACCGAGGCGCTTGCCGAGGCGCCGGAGCCGCCGCTGCACGCGCAAGCTTCCGGAGAGCCGGCAGCAGCGCCAGCCGCGAGTGCGCTGCCTTCGCTTGCGGAGGCCTGCCCGGACCTGGATGGCGATGCCCTGGAAGGGCATGCCTTCGAAGACATTTTCGCGGCGGCAGGGGTTCCTGCCTCGCCGTATCCGGCCGAAAAGCTGCTGCGTCTTCTCGACGGCCTGCGCGCCATGGATGCCGGGACCCGCAAGATGGCGGTGCTGGCGATGGATGCGGCCGACGACAACTGGCAGATCAGTGATTGCCTGAGCGACGCCGATCTCAAGATCACCGCGCTGGAAGACCACAAACGGCAGTTGTCTGCACAGCTGCAGGACCGCGAGCGGCAGTCCACCGAACTCGTCGATCAGATCAGGCAGGTGCTCGATGAGGGGACGGCTGCGATTCGCAAACAGATCGCCGAACTCGAACAGTTGCTGGAACGTGAAGTGACCCGCGCGGCGCAGGAAACGACCAGCGTCGAAGCCGGCCTGCGCGCGGCGCGGGAGTCTGCCGCGCGCGAGACGCGCCGTGTGGACGCCGAGATCGATCGCCTGCGTGAAATACCGATCACTTTCAAGGCGCCCGGCGCCGCTCACTGAACTTCCCAGCAAGGAGAACAACACATGGCTCAACTGACGCCACTGGCCAAGGGACTGATCACCGTCGTCGTTCTTGGCGTTGCCGGTTCGCTGGCCTGGAACTTCGGGCTCAAGGAGCGTTTTGCCGGTGGCGAGGCGGCGCCTGCGAAGCCGACGGCGGCCGCGCCCGCGCCCGCGCCAACGCCCGGAGCAACCACCCCCAAGTCGACGCCGCCAGCCAGGGCAGTGACGGCCGAAGACCGGAATGCGCCGCTCGGCAGCGCTGCCAACCCGCTGAAGGTCAGCCTGGTCAGTTTTCACGGCTATGCCCCGGCACTGGTGGCCAACGGCAACGACCTGAACACCCAGCCGGGTTCGATTTATGCCAAGGAGGGGGTCAATGTACGTTTCGTGATTCAGGACGACATTCCGACGCTGGCCACCATCTTCGAATCCGGCGCCGCACAGTGCGCCTGGCGGACCTCGGATTTCTGGGCGCAGGAACAGCCGAACCTGCGCAACGCCGGCCTCGATGGCAAGGCGGTGATGATCGTTGACAACACCCAGGGCGGCGATGCGGTGATCGCCCGCGATGCGGCAGTGAAAGCGGTCGAGGAACTGGCCGGTCGCTCGGTCGCGCTGCTGCAGTTCACGCCCTCACACGGCATGCTGATCGACGCCATCGACAATTCTTCACTGACCGCACGCAAGAAGGAAAGCATCAAGATGGTATTCATCAACGCCGAGGAAGGAACCGCCGGCGTGCGCGCGGCGCTCGAATCCGGCGCTGTCGACGCGGCCGTGCTGTGGGATCCGGATCTGGCACTCGCTCTGCGCAATGTCAAGGGAGCGCATGTCGTCTATTCGACCCGGACGGCGACCAACCTGATCTTTGACGTGATGGTCTGCGACGCTCGTCTGCTGGCTAGGCCGGAAGGGCAGGCGGTGGTACAGAAGTTCGTTGCCGGCTGGATGGCAGGCGTGCAGGCGGCGCGTGCCAACCCCGACAACGCCGTGGAAGCGCTGGTCAGGACGCAGGAGTTCTTCAAGTTGCTGGCCGACAAGGAAGGTAGACCGTTCGTCAAGAGCCTGTTTTCCAATCTGGTGTGGACCGGCGTCGAGGATAACGCGCGCATTCTCGGGCTGGTCGGCGGCACCAATCATTACGAACGGGTCTACAAGCGCTTCGACGAGATCTATCGCAAGGCCGGTGCGCTGGCCAATCCCAAATCACCGGTGATCGCGCCGCAGGACAGCTTCGACTATCGTTATATCAAGGCCCTGCTCGGGCAGAACCAGGCTGCGGCAGAAGCCGCCGCCAGGCCGCAAACGACATTCACCCAGGCGGCGCAGAAGGAGGCGACGCAGCAGGAGGCGATGGTGACCAAGCCGGTGACCGTTGGTTTCGCCTCGGGGAGCGCCGAGTTGACCAAGCGCGCGCAAAAGACGGTCGATACCGAGATAGTGCCGTTCATCGAGAACAACGGCAAGGCCTACTTCGAGGTCAGCGGCAATTCGGATGCTACCGGTGCCCGCGAGGTCAATCTTCGTCTGTCGGCAGCGCGCGCACGCGCGGTGGTGGACTATCTGGCGACGCAATGGGAGTTCCCGCGCGAGCGTTTCAAGATCGTCGGCAACGGCCCAGACCGGCCGCTGTGCGTCGAAGCCAACGCCGCCAATGAAGGGCTCTCGATCGAGGAATGCCGGGCGCTGAACCGGACGACGCGGGTCGCCGTTTTCGGCGGCCGCTGACCCGCATGCCCTGGCTGAGTGCATGAGCGAATTCTGGAACCCCTACGCGCCACTCGATGGCCGACAGCGGCAATGGCTCGGCGTCGGCTCGGTGCTGGCGCTGTTGCTGGTGTGGAGCCTGCTGACGGTAACTGGACTGGTCAGCTCGACCAAACTGCCGGCACCCTGGGATGTGGTCACGGCGCTGTCGTATCTGAGCTGGCACGACGGCGACAGCATGTTGTTCACCGCGACGCTGTGGTCGGTCGGCCGCTTGCTCGTCGCGGGTGTGCTGGTGATCGCCATCGGCATTCCGATCGGCATCTGCATGGGCGCCGCACCGCGCGTGAACGCTGCCCTGTCGCCCTTGGTCGATCCCTTCCGTTCGGCGCCGGTGGTCGCGCTGCTGCCGATCCTGGTGATGTGGCTGGGCATCGGCGAGACGATGAAGATCGCCTTCCTGTTCATCGGCGCCGTGGTCTATCTGATTCCGATGGTCCGTGACGCGATCCAGGCGGTGCCGCAGAGCTACTGGATCGGCGCCCGCGACCTCGGCGCGACGCCCTGGGAATGCATCCACCGGGCGGTGATTCCGATGGCCATGCCGCGCATCGCCGATGCCGTGATCGTCGCCTTTTCGGTGATGTGGACCTACATCACCGTCGCCGAATACGTCAATGCACGCCAGGGCCTCGGGCAGTTGATCCAGAATGCCCGGCGCTTCAGCGCCTGGGATCAGGTCTTTGCCGGCATCATCGTGATCATTGCGCTGGCGCTGGCAACCTATCAATTCATGGTCTGGCTGAAGCGCCGCCTGTATCCCTGGGAGACGCAGCAGTGAACGTGGCGGCCAAGCCGGCAGGGATCTCCGCAGCGGCAGCCAGACCGCTGTCGGTGGTCGTCAAGGACATCGTCCAGGAATATCCGGCGCCCGGCGGTAGCGTGACGCGAGTCATTGACCAGGTCTCGCTGAGCTTCGATCAACCAGGCATCAGTATGCTGCTCGGACCCTCGGGCTGCGGCAAGAGCACCCTGCTGCACATGCTCGGCGGGGTGCGGCCGATGGGCATCGATACGCCGACGGCGGGCAAGGTTCTGATCGACGGGGTCGAGTGCATCGGCCCGCACGACGATGCGGTGATGGTCTTTCAGCGCTACGCCAATCGGCCGGATCTGACGGTGTTCGACAACGTCGCTTTCCCGTTCCGGCTCAATCTCTGGAAAGCACGGGTACCGGAAGCCGAGTGGCGGCAGCGCGTGGCCGACATCCTCAAGGCGGTCGGACTCGCGGACAAGCTCAAGCTGCGGCCGGCGCAGCTCTCCGGCGGCCAGAACCAGCGCGTTGCGCTGGCGCGCGCACTCGTCCTGCGGCCACGCATCCTGCTGATGGACGAGCCCTTCGGGGCGCTCGACGCGCAGACGCGCGAGGAAATGCAGCAATTGTTGATCGAGTTGTATCAGTCCTGGCCGTGCCTGGTGGTCTTCGTGACGCACGATGTTACCGAGGCTCTGGTGCTCGGCGACCGCGTCATCGTCCTGTCCGCACAACCGGCGCGCGTTGCCGATGATTTCGTGATCAGCGAGGCTCGACCGCGCTCGGCCACCTGGCAGCGCTCGCGCGAGGCGCAGGCGCTCGAGGAGCGCATTCTCACGCAACTGCACCAGGCCAGTCCCGGCAGGGGACAGGTGCGGGTGACGGTGTAACCATGGCCGAGGCGAAACCCTCCTACGTCCGGGAGGTTCTGACCAGTCAGACCAATCTCTACGCCTTCCTTGGTTCGCTGGCGGTCGGAGCATTGCTCTCGATCCCCTTCGGTTTCGCGGTCGGTGCGGTGCCGCTGATCGCTTTTGCCGCCGGCGACATCCTTGCCGCGCTGCACATCCCGTCGTTGCCGACCTTTCGCGAAAAGGTCGATCGGCGCTGGCGGGCGAACGTCCGGCAGGCCTCGCGCGAGCAGTTGATGACCGAGATTCAGAAGCGCTCGGGCAAGCGTGCGCTTTCTGCGCCGACCTTGCGCATCTATCAACGCATGTACGAACGCGTGCAGTCGCTCTATCAGCGTGCCGACAGCGGCCATGGCCGTCTCGCCTGGCGTGATGTCGAGCAACTCGACGAGGTGACGCTCGAATACCTGGCACTGTGGCTGGCGCTCCTGGTCATGGATGACCGCGCCGAATCGGTCAATCTGCGCGAGGTCGAACAGCAGGTGGCGGCGCTCGACAGAGAACTCGCTGCACCCCGTCCCGGCACCGACCTGCGGCAGTTGCAGAAGGCGCGTACCGATTATCTGGCGATCATCGAGCGGCACCACCGCATGCTCAGTCGCCGGCGGGCGCTCGAGGCGGCGATGCTGTCGATGCCTGACCAGCTCGACGAGATTTATCAGACGATCATGACGCTGCCGGTGAGCGAAGACGTCGGCACGCGGCTCGAAGAGGCGATCGGCAAGCTGCGTCTACAGGAAGACATCGAGGCCGACCTCGCGAGCGATCTCGCCGAAAACTTGCCGGGCATGGCGATGCCGACCACGACGGCGGCACGGCAGCGGCGACTGGTCGCGGTGGGCGGCCGCGGCCGCGTCGGTTAATGTGAAAGTCGCGTATGCGACTCACGAATGGCCGGATAACCGGCTCACGAAAGGAAGAAAGCGATGGCTGACATCAATTTTGTCGGACGCCTGTCCAACCTCTGGTCGGGCTTTGTCTCGCTGTGGATCACCGATGTCGAAAAGCGGCATCCCGAAATCGCTTACCAGAATGCCATCGACTCGATGATCGGGAAATACGGCCAGCTGAAGAGCGCCACCGCAGCGATCATGCGCCGGCGTGAGGAGATCTCGGCGCGGCTGGAGAACGAGCGCAACGAACTCGCGGCGATCTCGGCCGACCTCAACGCCGCGCTCGCCACCAGTCAGGACGAACTCGGCATCGTCCTGATCCAGAAAAAGAACGCCCTCGAAGCCAGCATCAAGGTGCTGGAGCAGGAAATGGAACAGGCCCGCACCGACGCACAGGAGGCGAAGGATTCGCTGATTCAGATCAAGGCCGAGATTCAGAAGCTCAAGGATGAGAAGGATCGCATGCTGGCGCAGATGCACAGCGCACAGGCGCGGCTGAAAATTCAGAACCAGCTCGACGGCCTGTCGGTCGATGCCGAAGTGCGGGCGCTCGACAACGTCCGCGAACACATCAGGAACACCGTTGCCGAGGCCAAGATGGGCAGCGAACTGCGCGATTCCGATCTCGACATCAAGCTCGCGCGGCTGCGGCAGAGCAGCGGCGCGATCACCGCCCGCCAGCAGCTCGAGGAAATGAAGCGCGCGCGCAGCGTCCAGACCGATACCACCGGCAAGTCGATGTGATGCGCGATGTGATGCCCACTGCCATGCGCGACAGCAGGCGCCGCCCCGCCCGCTTCCCGGCATGAGCCCCGGCAGCGACGGCCGGCCAGCCCTGCCGGCATGGGCCGAGACGCTGCGCCAGAAATACCTGGCCGGCGAGGCCTCGGTCTTCGTTCTCTACCGCAATGTTTTCGACCGTTATCGGGTCGGCGAACGCTATTACACGCTGTTGCCCTTCCTCAGCGAAGTGCTGCTCAAGGACAACAAGCAGCACATCTACGAACTCAGCATCGATCGCGGCGTACGCGTCATTCAGGGCGGCAGCGCCGAAGAGAAGGCCGAACTCTACCGCCATCTTGAAGGCAAGGGACTCAACGGCATCTTCGAGTCGCTTGAACGGCAGATGCGCGAGCAAGGCTCCAGCGCGCTCCTGATTCCCTATGCTGGAACCCTTTTCCCGGCCGCCGAACTGCATCTGCTCTCGCTCGAGGAGCGTGGTGCCTTCACCGCCCTGCATCGCTGGTCGCTTGACGAACAATTTGCCAATCGCGACAACGTCGTCCTCCTGGTCAGCGAATCCCTGGCCGACTTGAGCCCGGCGCTGCTGACGCATCCGCGTGTGCTGGCGATCGAGCTGCCGATGCCCGATCGTGCCGACCGGCACGCGGCGATCCGGCATTACGCGCCCGGCATGCCGGTAGCCGAGGCCGAGCCGCTCGCCGAGCACACCGCCGGCCTGCGCCTGATTCAACTGGCCAGCATCGTCGCCAGCGAAGCGCCGCTGGGATTGAGCCAGGCGCAGCGGCGGACGCTGATTGCCAGCCTGCTGCAGGGTAGCCCACAGGCTGCCGAGCGCGCCGAGAAACTGGCTGCGATCACTGCCGGCATGACGCCCGCCGAAATCGGCCAGCTCGTCGATCCGACACGCGTGCTGCCCGGGAACGGCGATCCGGCAGGCGAGATGATGGCCGTGGTGCGCCAGCGCAAGCGCGAGTTGATCGAAAAAGAATGCGCCGGACTGATCGAATTCATCGAACCGCG
The DNA here is from genome assembly GCF_012940005.1 of Candidatus Accumulibacter contiguus. Taxonomy (GTDB): domain Bacteria; phylum Pseudomonadota; class Gammaproteobacteria; order Burkholderiales; family Rhodocyclaceae; genus Accumulibacter; species Accumulibacter contiguus. The sequence continues at coordinate 9,009 of NZ_SPMX01000031.1, forward strand.
GCATGGCCTGGAGAGCGTCGGCGGCAACGCGCAGATCAAGGGCGAATTGCTCGACATCGCGCGCCTGATCCAGGGCGGCGAGCGCGCGCGCGCGCCGATGGGACTGCTTGCAGTGGGGCCGATGGGTGCCGGCAAGACCTTCGTGATCAAGGCCTTTCTCAAGGAAGCGGGGCTATCCGGGATCGCCCTGAAAAACTTCCGCTCGAAATGGGTCGGATCGACCGAGGCCAATCTCGACCGCGTCCTGGCAACCGTCAAGGCGATGGGACCGATCGCACTGCTCATCGACGAAGGCGACCGCAGTTTCGGCCGGCAGGGTGACGACACCGACGGCGGCACCAGTTCGCGGGTCATTGCCCGTCTCAAGGAATTCATGTCCGATCCCGAGAATCGCGGCCAGGTGCTGTTCATCCTGCTGACCAACCGCCCCGACAAGCTCGATACCGACATCAAGCGCCCCGGCCGCCTCGACCGCAAGATCCCCTTCTTCTACGCCGAGACCGCGGCCGAACGTGCCGCCGTCGTCCGCGCCGTTTTCGAGCGCTACCGGGTGTCCGTCGATTTCCCGGAAGAGCACCTGCTGGCCGCCTGCGAGGGACTCGATGGCTATTCCAATGCCGACCTGGAAGCCCTTGCTCTGCTCGCTGCCGAGTTTGCCGAGCGGGCGAAGCGTGCCGATTCGCCCCTTCCTTTGCCCGCGCGAGCAGGCGCCGCGGCTACCCCGGCCGTCAGCCGGGAAGTTTTCGCGCTTGCCATCGATGACTTCATGCCACCGCAGGAAACGACCATGGTGCGCTACATGGAAATGCTCGCGGTCGCCGAAACCTCACGGCGCTCGCTGCTGCCGCAACGCTTCCGGTCCTTGTCCGCGCGCGAGGTGCAGGAACGGCTCGCCGAGTTGCGGCGTGAGATCCTCTCTTGAAGGAGTTCCTATGTTCCCCCTGCTTGAAAATGTCTCCCTCGATGCCGACCAGAGCATTGCCGCGACCCGCCTGCTGTTGCGCATCGCGCATGTCGATGGCGCCAGGACCACCGAAGAGGTGGCACTGATTCGCTGGTTCCACGATAGCGGCTGCGACGCCAGCGTCGACTGGCCGGCTTTCGATAGCCTGCAAGAGGCCGGGCCGGGTGGTGAATTCTCCTGCACCTTCGGTGCAGCGGCAGAGCGCGACCTGGTAGTCGCTACCTGTCTGATGGTCGCCTATGCCGACGGCGTGCTGACCCCCGAGGAACTGGCGGCAGTACGCGATGTGGCCGAAGAAATCGGTATGCCGTCAACGCGCGTCGATGAACTGCTGGCATTGGTCAAGGACTACATCCTGTCGCAACTGGCCAATCTGCCCGACGCCGGCTCGGTGGCGGTCGTGGCGCGCGAACTCGGCTGAAGTTCTGCGGGGTTCAAAGGAAGGCTCGGCCGACTCACGGCTGCATCCTTGCGTGAGGCGCAGGGCCGGCATGCATGCGACCTCAGGACCTTGCAGGTGGCGGGCGCAGACGCGTCCGAAATGATACGCCGAGAGGTTCCCGGGCCGACGTGTGTCGGTTTTTTTTTACATCTGGTTCGCGCCATTGTGGTCAAGAAACCCGATTCATTAGCCAAGCGATTGATATATAAGGTATATAATACACGGGCACGAATTTTGCTTAAGGTATCGATGTCCGGCGCTTGTTTCGGGACATGACCCAGGCGGTACTCGATGTCACTTTGAGTGCCGTAAAGAACGAGTTTTTACATTGAGACCCCAAGGAGAAATCAAGTGAAAATCAAACAGACCATGAAAAAGATGGCAGCCTCCTGTGCTGTAGCCATGTTTGCTTTTGGCGCGCAGACCGCGCAAGCGGTTCCCGTCGATCTTGAGCTTTACCTGGCGCAGGACGTGTCGGGCAGCGTGGATGGCACGGATTTTACGCTGTCGCGCAGCGGTATCGCCAGCGCCTTCCAGAGTGCGGCGGTGATCAGCGCCATCCAGAGCGGGGCAATCGGCAAAATCGCCGTGAAACTGGTGGACTTCTCGAATGCCGTGCACTTGGCGGTCGACTGGACGGTCATTAGCGATCTGGCCAGTGCGACTGCTTTTGCCAACGCGGTTTCGCTTGCCCCACGCGGCGCGGGAGGCGGCAACGACGGGCAGAGCAACCTGATCAATACTGCGCTAGCCGACATCAACGGCAACAATTTCGAGGGAACGCGGCGTACCCTCGACATCGCATCCGAGGGTGCGCAGGACATCGACGGCTGCGCTTTCAACAATGTGGTCTGCCCGACAGTTCAGGCGGCGCGGGACAATTTCCTGACGAACGGCGGGACCACGATTAACGCGATCTGGTTGAACGACCGCGATTTCTTCGGTCTCGACGCGACCGACCTCATCAACGCCTTCCAGTATGGCAGCACGAACGTCATTGGTGGTCCCGGCTCCTTCCAGGCCTTCGCTCAGGACTTCACCGCTTTTGCTCCGGCGATCGAGAAAAAGATTGAGCGCGAGATCAGGGGTTTGCCCGAGCCTGGCATTCTGGCTCTGCTCGGCCTCAGTCTCGGTGCATTCGGATTCGCGCGTCGGCGCGCGTAAGGCAACTGATACTGCCTGACCTCGGGAACCATCACTTTGACAAAGTGGGACAGATGTCCCACTTTGTCTTTGCGACTCACTTCCATGCCAGATCGCGGCGCCGGATCTTGCCGTTGGCAGTGCGCGGCAAGCTGTCGGTGAAGAGGATCTCGCGGGGACATTTGTAGGCCGCCAGATGTTCATGGGCGTAGGCCAGCAGCGGCGCGGCGTCCAGTCCATCGGGCTCGTCGGGGTCGCGCGGCACCACGAAGGCCGCGATCACGCGGATCCCCTCGCGCACCGCCATTTCGGTCACTGCCACTTCCGCCACCGCCGGATGTTTGCTCAGGCAATGCTCCACCTCCAATGGCGACACTCGGTAGCCCATGGCATTCATCATGTCGTCGTTGCGGCCATGATAGATCAGGTAACCGTCCGCGTCGAAATGTGCCAGATCGCCACCGATGAACCACTCGCCCCGGTACACCAGTTCCTCTTCGTCCGCTCGGTTCCAGTAGCCCAGCATCAGGCCTGGATCGCTGCGATGTACCGCCAGCAGCCCGGTCTCTCCCGGCGGCAATGGCTCCTCCCCACCCTCGACCGGCAGTGCCACCACGCAGCGGCCCTGCTGTGGTTTGCCTGAACTGCCCGGCCGTACCGCTACGCTGGGCGACGAAGAGATGTAGGTCGAGCATTCGCTCATCCCCAAAGCTTCGTACAGTTCCTTGCCGGTCGTCGTCCGCCACTGTTCCAGCAAAGCGGTGCCCAGCGCCTCGCCGGCGGTCAGGCCGTGGCGCAAGCGGGAAAGATCGAACGCGCGCAGGTCGTTGTACTTCAGTATCTGCCGATACAGCCCTGGCACCGCGGCGAACAGGGTTGCCCGGAATTTCTCCATGAGCATCGGCCAGACCGTGACATCGCGAGGCCCGTTGTAGAGCACCGCGGTCGCGCCGTTGGCCCAGGGGTCGGTCAGACCGACCCCCAGCGTATAGGTCCAGTTGAACGCACCGGCGTGCAGGATCACATCATCTTGGCGGATGTCATACCAGCCTGATACATCGGTCGCCGTCCCCAGGCCGAGCGCTGGGCGTGCAACACTCCTTTGGGCTGGCCGGTGGTGCCGGAGGTGTAAATCAGAAAGGCGGGATCGTCGGCAGCGGTATCGGCGTAATCGAGTCCCTCGTGCCGGTTTCGCAACAACGCGATGTCGCTGGAACCCAACACTTGCACGCCCGGCGGAGCCTGGATTGTCAACTCCTCCGACATGGCGACAATCCGGGCGCCGGAATCGGCCAGCAGAAAATCAGCTTCCTCCTCGGTCAGTTGCGCCGAGGACGGCAGCGGTACACAACCGGCGGCGATGGCGCCGAAGAACAGCAGTGCGTAATCGCTGGTATTGCCCATGCGGATCATCAGCCGTGCCCCTGGTTCCAGACCCAGAGCACGCAGCCCCGCCGCCATTTGTCGGACGGCTTTGTCCAGTTGCGCGTAAGTCCAGTGTTCCGCTCGTTCGGCCAGTGCCTTGGCGTCGGACACCACGACCAGTGCCACCTTGTCCGGGGTGGCCCGGGCCGCTGCCGACAGACAGTAGCGCGCCATGTTGAACCGTGCCGGCGGCAACTGGCCAGTGTAATGCCAGCGATCTCTCATCTTTCGTCTTTACTCGTGAGCCTGCGGTGGATTGCCTTTCATCCGGTACACCAGCCCGGTCTTGGTCGTTCCCAGAGACAGCCAGTCGCGACCGGTCGTTTGCAGTGCGATGAAAAACTGACGGCAGCGTTGCATGGCCTTCTCGTGCAGTTCGTCCCGGCGCCTGAACTGGGCCTGGAATGCGAACTCACCGCAGAGTGGCTTGTGCGTGCCGCGCTCGCGCCAGATCGCAATATTGGCGTCGGCGGTAACCCCGTGGCCAAAATCGAAGGTCCCGAGGTCCTGCAGGATCTCTTCGACGATTGCGCCGTTGACCAGCGCCAACTGGTCGGCGCCTGCCAGCTTCAGGGAGTCCAAAGCCGGGAACATCCGCGCCAGGCCGCTCAAGAAAGTGTGCGCACCTTCGGGTTCCTGGCTCAAGGGAAATTGCGCATTGTGTGAGAACAGCAAGCGATACGACCCGACCTGATCTTTCAACGGCAGTGTTTCCGCCTTGAACTTGATCCGATAGTGGCCGGCAATCTGCGGCCGCACGTCCAGGTCAGCCGCCGTCTGCATTTCGGGATGGCGGAATTTGAAGACGATCTCCGGTTCCCCGGCAGGAAAACCATCTTCATAGGTGACGCGCTGCCGCAGGATGAATGCATTGTTGTAAAGACGGAAGTCGGCGGTGTCAAAAAACTCCACCTCTCGCACCTGTGGCTTCAGGGCCACTCCTTTGCTAAAGAAATCAATCCCGAATTCTTTCGCCGTCCGACGGGCGAGTTCGCCGTACTCGAAGAATACTTTTGCTGCGATGAAACGATCGGGTTTCAGGATCAGCTTACACTCGAGATATTGCACCTCATCGAGCGGATGACCGTCCGAGTACTTGCCCTGTTTGATCTGGAGAAACCGCTGGTGACCCATACCATCGTCAGTTTTCGGCAGCGTGCCGTTTTCCTCGTTCGCCATATTGCGTAGTCCCTTATTGTGAAAATGCTGCTCACCCTTCGCTCGAGGGTAACTCGGTGAAGCTTTATGGTACTGCCGCACCGCTTTCTTTGCCGGCAACGCGCACCGGCCAGATTCTCGACATCAGCCAAGTGAAAAACAGGCCGACAATGCAACCGAGGAGGACCTCGATCACGCGCATCACGCCGTCTTCGACGCCGCTCTCCTTGGAATGATGAATCAATCCCGAAGCGATCACCAGCGCAGCAGTGATCGGTGCCTGACGCCACATCGCCGGTACGCGAACGACGTAGGTCGAAAGCAGGACTGTCGCCGCCATGGCCAGCGGCAGTTTCCACTGGCTCGAACTGCTGCCGACGACCAGGAACAGCAAGCCCACGGTACAGCCAAGCAAGGTATTGAAGATCCGGCCGCGGAACGTGGCCATTGCCTCGTGCATGTTCGGATCGCTCACGGCGATCATCGCGCTGATCGCCCAGATCGGATTGGTACCGACACCCAGCCGCAGCAACAGCCAAAGTGTGCCGCTCGCGATGAAGATATGCGTGGCGAAACGCACGCCAACCAGATCGGCTTGCCGTAGACGCTGCACTGCGCTCCGCAGTCGATCGAAGCCCGGCGCGCTCTGCTGGCCATTGTCTCCCGATCGCTGCCCTGCAGAAAACGCCTGGATCGCCTGTCGCATTTTGCGCCGCTCCTCGATGAGTTCGAGTTGGCGATTCTGAAAACTTTGTACGACGGTGAACAGGACGCCGGTGGACCAGGCAAAAGTCATCAAGCCCGCAATGGCGATCATGCCTTCAAGCAAATTCCAGTCGTCAGACAAATCGATACTGCTGCCCAGGGTGGTATATTCCAGGAGCGCGAAATAGAACGACGTGTCAAATCTGGGAATTGCTTCTGTGGCTACGAAGAAAGATGCCCAGACGGCGACCTCGAGCAGATGCACCAGAGTGATCAGCCAGCTGGCAAGGATGACGTTGCCGAGCCCCCAAAGGAAGGAATGCGTGCCATTCGCCCTCTGCTGCAGGGTACGGCTGATATCGAGCGTCAGGATCATGCCAAATCCATGCACGGCCATGGTCGCTGCGACCAGCGCGATCCCCCAGCTCACTTCGGTAAAAGAGGTGATGTATTCGGGAATGGGGGTATCACTCATTTGACGAGAGTTTCCACGAGTTTGATCTACAGGCGCTGTGTCAAGGTAGCGATGGGCGGGCGTACTGTGACATATTGTGAGCAAATGTGGTCTACAAATGAGCATGAGCATAGGTGAATCGGGGTGAGTTTGTCAGTCTCGCAATCAATCGGCACTTTTGTTCACTTTCTCTGGCAGTTCAACCCGGTGAGGAGCGAACCTCTGCAAAAGCACTCGTTGCAGCTTGCGCAGGGTAGAATCGTGGCCTCAATCAAGGAGACGTAACGATGACTGTTGGCAAAAGATTTGCCGCTTCAAGCGACGCGGCCGGCGCACTCCGGCTGGCCCGCAAAACAGCAGGTGGCCTTCTCGGGGTGCTGCTGCTCGCTGGCTGTGCCGACCTGATGGGGCCGAGCTCTGACGTGACGGTCAGCGATCCGCTGCGAATCACGCGCACCGGTTTCCTCACCGACTACAACCGCTTGACGACAGCGCCCGGCGGTGATGGTGCGCTGTGCTGGCGGAATCCGGATCTCGACTTCAAGCGCTACAACAAGGTGATGATCACCCGCATCCTGGTCAGCCTCAAGCCGGATCAGCAGCAGGCGGTCGATCCGACCGATCTCAAGGCGCTGGTCGATTACTTCCACGCCTCACTGGTCAAGACCCTGAAACCGCAGATGCAGGTCGTGGATCAACCAGGACCGGGGGTGATCGTGCTGCGCATCGAGATCTCCAACCTGGTGCCGACGCAGGTCGGCCGCAGCGTGGTGGGCACGGCGATTCCCTACGGCTTCGTCGCCGAGGCCGCTTCGGGTCCGGCGTCGGGCCGGCCGGCGGGTTCGACGCCGTACCTTGGCGAAACCGGCATCGAAATGCAGTTTCTCGACGGTGCCAGCAACGTCGTGCTGGCCGAATGCGCCGATACCCAGATCGGCCGCAAATATGCGGCCGACATCGATGCCGGCGCTGCCGGTGCCACCGACACCTGGATCAAGGGTTACATGAGTTCTTTCCAGAGCTGGGCATACGCGCGCGACGCATTCGACAAGTGGTCACTACAGATTGCCAACCGCTTCGCCGTCTTGCGAGGGAGCAAGGCGCAGTAGCCAGTGGCCTGCGGACATCAGTATCCATCCGACCCTTTCATTCACTCCCGATATCCCCACCTTGCCGGGTCCGGGGGAATCGCGAGCATGCTAGAATAGCGGGCTTAAACAAGACGACGACATTCCTGCCGAAGTCACGTCGCCAGCGGATAGAAGATGGAAGCTTTCGCCAAAGAAACCCTCCCGATCAGCCTCGAAGACGAGATGCGTCGATCGTATCTCGATTATGCGATGAGCGTGATTGTCGGACGCGCGCTGCCGGATGCACGCGATGGCCTCAAGCCGGTGCATCGGCGTGTGCTGTACGCCATGCACGAGTTGTCGAATGACTGGAACAAGCCGTACAAGAAATCGGCGCGGATCGTCGGCGATGTCATCGGTAAGTACCATCCGCATGGCGACACGGCGGTCTACGACACCATCGTGCGCATGGCGCAGGATTTCTCGTTGCGCTACATGCTGGTTGATGGACAGGGCAACTTCGGTTCGGTCGACGGCGACAATGCGGCTGCGATGCGTTACACCGAAGTGCGCATGGCGCGTATCGGGCACGAATTGCTCGCCGACATCGACAAGGAAACCGTCGATTTCGGACCCAACTACGACGGTTCGGAGGAAGAGCCGCTGGTCATGCCGGCGCGCATTCCGAACCTCCTGATCAACGGCTCGTCGGGGATCGCGGTCGGCATGGCGACCAACATTCCGCCACACAACCTCGGTGAAGTGATCGATGCCTGCCTCGCGCTGCTCGGCAACGCCGGGATCGGCGTCGACGAGCTGATCGATCTGCTGCCGGCACCCGACTTTCCGACCGCCGGCATCATCTACGGCCTCGCCGGGGTCCGCGAGGGCTATCGCACCGGGCGCGGGCGCGTCATCATGCGTGGCAAGGTGCACTTCGAGGAGATGGAGAAGGGCAACAATCGTCAGGCGATCATCATCGACGAACTGCCTTACCAGGTGAACAAGCGAACGCTGCTCGAACGGCTCGGCGAGCTGGTCAACGAGAAGAAGATCGACGGCATTTCCGATCTGCGCGACGAGTCCGACAAATCGGGCATGCGTGTGGTGATCGAGCTGAAGCGTGGCGAAGTGGCTGAAGTGGTGCTCAACTGCCTGTACAAGCAGACGCAACTGCAGGATACCTTCGGCATGAACATGGTCGCCCTGGTCGATGGGCAGCCGCGCCTGCTGAACCTCAAACAGATGCTCGAGTGTTTTCTCTGGCACCGGCGCGAGGTGCTGACCCGGCGGACCGTTTTCGAATTGCGCAAGGCGCGCGAGCGGGCGCACATCCAGGAAGGCCTGGCGGTGGCGCTCGACAATGTCGACGAGATCATCGCCCTGATCAAGCTGCGCCGACGCCGGCCGATGCACGCCGCGGGCTGATGGCCAGGCACTGGACCTCGCCGACGGTCGCCGAGATGCTGCGGCGAGCGGCGATCGATGCGACCCGTCCGGAAGGGCTGGATCGCGAATTCGGCCTGGCGGAGAACGGCTACCTGCTCTCGGAAGCACAGGCACAGGCGATCCTCGAACTGCGCCTGCAGCGCCTGACCGGCCTCGAACGCGACAAGATCGTTGCCGATTACGGCGAACTGCTCGAACGCATTGCCGACCTGATGGACATCCTGGCGCGTCCCGAGCGCATCACCGAGATGATCGTCGACGAATTGACCGGCATCCGCGCCCAGTTCGCAGACAAGCGTCGCTCGCAGATCGTCACCCACACCCAGGATCTCGGGATCGAGGATTTCATCACTCCGGTCGACATGGTGGTGACGCTCTCGCATACCGGTTACATCAAGGCGCAGCCGCTTGCCGACTATCGAGCACAGCGGCGAGGTGGACGGGGAAAGCAGGCAGCAGCGATGAAGGCGGACGATTTCGTCGACCATCTGTTCGTGGCCAATACGCACGATTTCATCCTCTGCTTCACCAACCGCGGGCGTGTCTACTGGCTGAAGGTCTATGAGGTGCCGCAGGGGACGCGCAACAGCCGCGGAAAACCGATCGTCAACCTGTTTCCCTTCGAGGATGGCGAGAAAATCAGTGCCATCCTGCCGGTCAAGGAGTTCGCCGACGATCGCTACATCTTCATGTGCACCGCCAACGGCACGGTCAAGAAGACGCCGCTGTCGGATTTCTCCAACCCGCGCAAGGCCGGCATCATCGCCGTCGCCCTCGACGAGGACGATGTCCTGATCGGCGCCGAGATCACCAATGGTCTGCAGGACGTGGTGCTGGTTTCCGACGTTGGCAAAGCGGTGTGGTTCGACGAGGAAGACGTTCGCCCGATGGGGCGTACGGCGCGCGGCGTGCGCGGAATGCGGCTCGCGGACCAGCAACAGGTGCTGTCGCTGCTGGTTGCCGACAACGATCAGCAAACGGTGCTGGTGGCCACCGAGAATGGTTTTGGCAAACGCACGGCGCTCGCCGATTTCCGCCATTCCGGTCGCGGCACGCAGGGGGTCAAGGCGATTGCCGCCAGCGAACGCAACGGCAAGGTCGTTGCCGCCCGCCTGGTGCGTGACGAAGACGAAATCATGCTGATCACCACCGGTGGCGTGTTGATCCGCACGCGCGTGCGCGAGATTCGCGAACTCGGTCGCGCCACCCAGGGGGTGACGCTGATCGCGCTCGACGCTGGGGAGAAGCTCGCCGGACTGGAAAAAATCGTCGAGAGCGACGAGTACGTTGAAGGGGTCGAAGGGATTGAAGGCGTGGAACAGGTGGCCGAGGGTGAGGACACTGCAGCGGTCGAGCCTCCCGGCACTGCTCTGGATCAGGAATAGCATGTTCGGTATGTTCGAACGCGCACCTTGCCGGATGGACGGGTCACGACGCCACCTGGGGTGCGCCTGGTGAACGACGACCTGCAGAGCGAACTGGCCATCGTCCGCCAGCAGATCGATGGCCTCGACCGGCAACTGCTGGGCTTGTTGAACCAGCGTGCCCGCTACGCGCAGCAGGTGGGAGAGATCAAGGCGCGCCATGGTGAGGCCGGCTTCATTTACCGGCCGGAGCGTGAGGCGCAGGTGCTGCAGCGGATTCAGGAGATCAATTCGGGGCCGCTGTCGAACGAGAGCGTGACCTGGTTTTTCCGGGAAGTGATGTCGGCCTGCCTGTCGCTCGAACAGCCGCTGGGCATTGCCTTTCTGGGACCGCTCGGCACCTTCTCGGAGAGCGCCGCGACCAAGCATTTTGGCCACGCCGCGCGCCTGATGCCGCAGATTTCGATCGACGATGTCTTTCGCGAAGTCGAAGCCTTTCATGCCGACTACGCCGTGGTGCCGATCGAAAACTCGACCGAGGGCGCCATCGGACGCACCCTCGACCTGCTGCTGACGACGCCGCTGAAGGTCTGCGGCGAGGTGGTGCTGCGCATCCACCAGCATCTGCTGTCCAATGAGCGCTCACTTGGCGAAGTGGCCAAGGTCTATTCGCACGCCCAGTCACTGGCGCAATGTCACGAGTGGCTGAATCGCGCGCTGCCGAACGTGCAGCGTATTCCGGTAGGCAGCAACGCGCAGGCCGCGCAACTCGCCGCCGCGGAAGCGGGGACTGCCGCGATAGCCGGCCAGGCGGCTGCCGAGCGTTATCACCTGCCTGAACTCGCGAGCAACATCGAGGACGAACCAAACAACACTACCCGCTTCGTCGTCCTCGGTCGCCACGATGCCGGGCCTTCGGGGCGCGACAAGACTTCGCTGATCATGTCGGCGCAAAACCAGACCGGTGCACTCAGCCAGCTGCTGGCGCCGTTTTCCGATGCCGGTGTTTCGCTGACCCGGCTGGAATCCCGTCCGGCACGTCACACGCTGTGGGCATATGTCTTCTTCGTCGATGTCGAGGGCCATCGCGATGATACAGCGGTGCGCAGCGCACTCGCCGAGCTGGCTCGGCGTGCGCCTTATCTGAAGCTGCTGGGCTCCTACCCGGTCGCTGTCTTCTAGGCTTTTCGACGCGAGGACTGCAGATGGCAGGCTACGAGCAATCATTACCGTACATTCGGGCCATTTCGCCCTACCAGCCAGGCAAGCCGATCACCCAACTGGCGCGCGAGATGGGTCTTGCCGTCGAGCAGATCGTCAAGCTGGCCTCCAACGAGAATCCGCTCGGCATGAGTCCCAAGGCGCGCGTGGCGGTGACCGAGGCGATCGCCGGTCTGGCGCGTTATCCGGATGACTTCGCGTTGAAGCAGGCGCTGGCCGAACGCACCGGCCTGGGGAAGGAGTGCATCGTTCTCGGCAATGGCTCGAATGACGTGCTCGATATCGTTGCGCGGGTTTTTCTTGCGCCGGGGCGCTCGGCAGTCTTCGCGCAGTATGCTTTTGCCGTGTATCCTCTGGCGACGCTGGCGGCCGGTGGCGAGGGCATTGCCATCGCGGCCAGGGATTACGGTCATGATCTCGATGCCATGCGCGCGGCGATCCGGCCCGATACGCGGCTGCTCTGGATCGCCAACCCCAACAATCCAACCGGCACCTTTCTGCCGTATCCGCAGCTTCTGGCGTTTCTGCAGTCACTGCCGGCAGAGGTCGTGGTGGTGCTCGACGAAGCCTACAACGAATACCTGCCCGCCGCCGAGCGGGTCGATACGACCGCCTGGCTGGCGGCCATGCCGAACCTGGTGATCACCCGCACCTTTTCGAAGATCTATGGTCTGGCGGGTCTGCGTATCGGTTATGCGCTCTGCTCGGCCGAGATTGCCGACCTCATGAATCGCGTTCGCCAACCCTTCAACTGCAACAATCTCGCATTGGTCGCAGCGATCGCAGCGCTCGACGACCATGAGTTCGTCGCCAGCAGCTATGCGCTGAACCGTTCGGGAATGGCGCAGATCGTTGGTGGACTGAAGCGCCTGGGCTGTACCCACATTCCCTCGCACGGCAACTTCGTGACTTTCCGGGTGGCGGATGCGCTCCTGGTCAACCAGAAGCTGCTCAGACAGGGGGTCATCGTTCGCCCGATCGCCGGCTACGGGATGCCGGAATGGCTGCGTGTCACGATCGGTACCGAAAACGAAAATACCCGTTTCCTCGCCGCCCTGGAGGTGTCGCTGTGAGCAGTGCCTGCACTGGGATCTGGCGGTGAGCAGCGCGCCGCTGTTCGCCAAGGTCGTCGTCTTCGGCGTCGGCCTGATCGGGGGATCCTTCGCGCTGGCACTCAAGGCTGCCGGACAGGCCGGAGAGATCGTCGGTTTCGGGCGGCGAATCGGCTCGCTGACGCAGGCACTGGAGCTGGGTATCGTGGATCGTGCCGGTTTCAATGTCGGGCAGGAGGTTTCCAATGCCGACCTCGTGCTGATCGCCACGCCGGTCGGCAAGACCGCGGAGATCATGGCTCGCATTGCCCCCTGCCTGGGACGCCAGACGCTGGTCACCGACGCGGGCAGTACCAAGGGAAACGTCATTGCCGCAGCGCGTGTCCATTTTGCTGCCCGGCTCGGGCAATTCGTCCCCGCGCACCCCATCGCCGGCGCAGAAAACAGCGGTGCCCTGGCCGCACGCGCCGACCTCTATTGCCACAAGCAGATAGTCCTGACGCCGCTGCCGGAAAACCGCCCCGAGGACATCGCCCGCGTAGGTTCGGCCTGGGCGTGTTGTGGCGGCCTGGTCAGGGAACTGACGGCGACCGAGCATGATCGGATTTTTGCTGCCGTCAGCCATCTGCCGCACCTCCTGTCCTTTGCCCTGGTGCATGAGCTGACCCGGCGCGACAACCGGGAACTGCTGTTCGGCTTTGCCGCCAGCGGTTTTCGCGACTTCACGCGCATTGCCGCCAGCCACCCGGAAATGTGGCGCGACATCTGTCTGGCCAATCGCAGTGCCTTGCTCGATGAACTCGACCGCTACCAGGCACAGCTCGGCGAGTTGCGTGACGCGCTGCAGCGTGGCGACGGCGCCAGCCTCGAAGCGACCTTCGACATCGCCAGGAACGCTCGTCGCGAGTGGGCAGAAAGCAAGGCGAGCGAGTGAGCATCGACTATCTCGATCTGCCGCAGTTACTCGCGGCGCGCGGTACGGTACGCCTGCCGGGTTCGAAGAGCCTCTCCAACCGCTTGCTGTTGCTGGCGGCGCTGGCGGCAGGCAAGACCGAGCTTTGCGAGCTGCTGCTCTCCGACGATACCACACGCATGCTCGAAGCACTGCAAACCCTCGGCGTTGACGTCGCTCCGGGGGCGGGCAAGGCGCTCTGTATTACGGGTGTGGCGGGGGATTTCCCGGTGCGTGCGGCCGATCTGTTTCTCGGCAACGCCGGCACGGCCTTCCGACCGCTGACCGCAGCCCTGGCACTCGCCGGTGGCAATTACCGCCTGGCCGGCGTGCCACGGATGCACGAACGACCGATTGGCGATCTGGTCGATGCCCTGCGTCAGCTCGGCGCCGAGATCCGCTACCTCGCTGTGGAAGGTTTTCCTCCCCTGGCGATTCACCCGCCAAGGCCCTGCTCGCAGCATGTGGTGCGGGTGCGTGGTGACGTGTCGAGCCAGTTTCTCACCGGTCTGCTGATGGCTTTGCCGTTGCGCGGGATCGAAACGACGGTGGAAGTGGTCGGCGAGCTGATTTCCAGACCCTACATCGACATCACGCTGGCGAGCATGGCGCGCTTTGGCGTCGAGGTCCTGCGCGACGGCTGGCGGCGTTTTACCGTGCCTGCGGGCAGCGCCTATCGTTCGCCGGGAGTCGTTCAGGTCGAAGGGGATGCCTCGTCGGCGTCTTACTTTCTGGCGCTCGGCGCGATCGGCGGGGGGCCGCTGCGTGTCGAAGGGATTGGCCCGGACTCGGTCCAGGGAGATGTCCGCTTTGCCGATGCCCTGTCGGCGATGGGCGCACAGATCACCACCGGCGCCCGCTGGATCGAGGCATCAGCGCCGCCGGCAGGCAGGCTGCAAGGCATCGATCTCGATTGCAATCACATTCCCGACGCGGCAATGACGCTGGCCACCACCGCCCTGTTTGCCGAAGGGCCGACCACCTTGCGCCACATCGCCAGTTGGCGAGTCAAGGAAACCGACCGCATCGCCGCGATGGCGGCCGAACTGCGCAAGCTCGGTGCGGTCGTCGAAGAAGGCGCGGACTACATCCGCATCGATCCGCCAGTCGGCGGTCTGCAGGCAGCGACGATCGATACCTATGACGACCACCGCATGGCCATGTCCTGCTCGCTGGCGGCCCTGGGAACACCACTGCGGATCAATGACCCGGAAACGGTGGCCAAGACCTTTCCGGACTATTTCGCACGCTTCGCCGAAGTCGGCCAGACGGTTCCGGTGATCGCCATCGATGGCACCTCGGCTTCGGGCAAAGGCACCATCGCCGCGCGCGTTGCGCAGGCGCTGGGCTGGCACTACCTCGATTCCGGCGCGCTCTATCGTTTGACCGCCCTGGCCGCACAACGTGCCGGAATGGCCTGGGAAGATGAAGACTGCGTCGCGGCGATTGCTGCCGGTCTTGACGTCGAGTTCGTCGGCAATGCAATCCTCCTGTCTGGTGAGGAAGTTTCCGATGCCATCCGCAGCGAGGAGATTTCTGCCGGCGCTTCGCGAGTGGCGGCTCTGCCTGCCGTGCGCGCCGCCCTGCTGTTCCGGCAGCGGGCTTTTCGTCGACCGCCGGGCCTCGTCGCCGACGGGCGCGACATGGCCTCGGTCGTTTTCCGCGATGCGACGACCAAGGTTTTCCTCACCGCCAGCGTCGAGATGCGCGCCATGCGTCGGCATAAGCAGTTGATCGAAAAAGGAATGGCTGCTAGTATTGCAGACCTCTTGCTGGATCTGCGCGAGCGCGACGAACGGGATAGCCAACGTAGCGTTGCTCCGATGCAGCAGAGTACGGACGCGCATCTGCTCGATACCACGAACCACACCATCGAAACAGCGGTGGCACAGGTGTTGGACTGGGTCAGCAGGGGTCCGAAGAAAGGATGAAACGGCAACCGTCGTTTCCTTTGGTGTCACCAGCTCGACGCGTTGTTCCGTTGGCCCGGCAGGCAGGTACTGTCGCACCGGGTCTGTCGGTGCAGTGTCCTTGCTTCCCGTTGTGGTGCGCTTGCCAAGCCGGAACTGGTGATCGTTTTTAACTCACCCCGCATTTCTGCGGTTAGGTAACTCAACTCATATGTCAGCTAATCCCACCATGCTTGAAAGTTTTGCCGAACTCTTCGAAGAGAGCCTCGGTCGTCAGGAAATGCGTCCCGGAGAGGTCATCACCGCGGAAGTCGTGCGCATCGACCAGAACTTTGTGGTTGTCAATGCCGGTCTCAAGTCCGAGAGCTACATTGATATTGAAGAATTCCTGAGTGACAAGGGCGAACTCGAAGTCAAGGTCGGGGATTTCGTCCAGGTCGCCATCGAGCAGCTCGAAAACGGTTTCGGTGAAACCCGCCTGTCGCGCGACCGTGCCAAACGCGTCGCGGCGTGGAATGCACTCGAACAGGCCCTCAACGACGGCAGCCTGGTAACCGGCACCATCACCGGCAAGGTCAAGGGCGGACTGACGGTAATGACCAACAGCGTTCGCGCCTTCCTGCCGGGTTCGCTGGTGGACATGCGTCCGGTCAAGGACACCACCCCCTACGAAGGCAAAACCTACGAATTCAAGGTCATCAAACTCGACCGCAAGCGCAACAATGTCGTCGTTTCCCGCCGTGCCGTCCTCGAGGCCAGTGTTGGCGAAGAGCGCGATGCACTGCTGGCGGCCCTCAAGGAAGGCAGCATCGTCAAGGGTGTGGTCAAGAACATCACCGATTACGGCGCTTTCGTTGACCTGGGTGGCATCGATGGCCTGCTGCATATCACCGATCTGGCATGGCGCCGGGTTCGCCACCCATCCGAAGTGCTTGCGGTGGGTGACGAAGTGCAGGCCAAGATTCTCAAGTTCGACCAGGAAAAGAACCGGGTTTCACTCGGTCTCAAGCAGTTGGGCGAAGATCCCTGGGTCGGCATCTCGCGCCGCTACCCCCAGACCACCCGGCTTTTCGGCAAGGTCACCAACCTCACCGACTACGGCGCCTTTGTCGAGATCGAGCAGGGAATCGAGGGCCTGGTGCATGTCTCCGAGATGGACTGGACCAACAAGAACGTGCACCCGTCGAAGGTCGTTCAGCTCGGCGATGAAGTCGAAGTGATGATCCTCGAAATCGATGAGGATCGGCGTCGGATTTCCCTGGGGATGAAGCAGTGTGCTGCCAATCCGTGGGATGACTTCTCGATGAACTACAAGAAGGGCGACCGGGTCCGTGGCGCCATCAAGTCGATCACCGACTTTGGCGTCTTCATCGGTCTGCCCGGTGGTATTGACGGTCTGGTGCATCTGTCCGACCTCTCTTGGTCGCTGGCGGGTGAAGAAGCGATCCGCAACTTCAAGAAGGGCGACGAGGTAGACGCCGTGGTGCTGGCCATCGATACCGACAAGGAACGGATTTCGCTGGGTATCAAACAGCTCGATGGCGATCCCTACACCAGCTATATCGCGACTCACGACAAGAACAGCATCGCGCGTGGCGTCGTCAAGTCGGTCGATGCCCGCGGTGCGGTGGTGATTCTCGATGGCGACATCGAAGCCTATCTGCGCGCTTCGGAAGTGTCGCGGGACCGCATCGACGACCTGACCAAGGTGTACAAGGAAGGCGACAAGGTGGAAGCGATGATCATCAACGTGGATCGCAAGACACGTTCGATCAGCCTGTCGATCAAGGCCAGGGAGCAGGCCGAGCAGCAGGAGGCGATGCAGAAGTTTTCGGCTGACAGCAGCGCCAGTTCCGGCACCACGAATCTCGGGGCCTTGCTCAAAGCCAAGCTCAACAACCCGAACTAGGGTTTAGCGAATGACCAAGTCGGATTTGATCGCCCAACTGGCCGAGCGCTTCCCGCAGTTGGTCGCCAAGGATGCGGATCTGTCGGTAAAGATGATTCTCGCTGCGATGGAGGAGGCCCTGGCCCAGGGTGACCGCATCGAGATTCGCGGCTTCGGGAGTTTTTCCCTGAACTACCGGCCGCCGCGAGTGGGGCGAAATCCCAAGTCCGGCGACAAGGTCGAGGTTCCGGAAAAATGGGTTCCGCACTTCAAGGCCGGGAAGGAATTGCGGGAACGCGTCGACGGCGCTCTGGTTGATATAGACGCGGTGGACTCGATCTGAGTGCTCAGGCCGTGGCGGATGACGGGCGGTGACGAGAGTTGCCGCCCGTTTTTTTGTGGGAGGTGGATCAATGCATGCGCTGTCATGGGCTTTGCCGTGTGCGCGTTCGTCATCAAGAACCAGTCGACACCATGATTGAGTTCGAATACTGGCAGCTACTGCTTTTTCCCCTGTTCTTCGGGCTCGGCTGGGCCGCGGCACGCATCGATATCCGGCATCTCGTGCAGGAGTCGCGAACGCTGCCGCGTTCGTATTTCCAGGGACTCAACTTCCTGCTCAACGAACAGCCGGACCGTGCCATCGAGGCCTTTGTCGAGGCTGTCAAGATCGATCCCCAGACCATCGAGCTGCACTTTGCGCTGGGCAGCCTGTTCCGTCGTCGCGGCGAGACCGAACGCGCCATCCGCATGCACCAGAACCTCATCGAACGCGAGGATCTCAAGCAGGATTTGAAACTGCAGGCGCTGGCGGAACTCGGACAGGACTTTCTCAAGGCCGGATTGCTCGATCGCGCCGAAGAAATCTTTGACAAGCTGCGCGATTCGCCACTGGCCGAAGACGCGAAGCGCAACCTGCTCGAGATCTATCAGCTTGAAAAGGACTGGGGGAAAGCGATTGCGATCGCCTCGGAACTGCCCGATTACGCGTCACACAAGGAAATCGCCGAGTATCACTGCGAACTGGCTGCTGCCGAGCTGATTCGCTCGCGCTGTGATCTGGCGGTCGGCCACCTGCAGACGGCGCTGGAGCGCAACCGTAAATGCGTTCGCGCCAGCCTGCTCCAGGGCGACATCCTGCTCCAGCAGGATCAGCCGCTCGCAGCGATCGAATCCTGGCAACGCATCGAACAGCAGGATCCCACGTACCTGGCGCTGGTCGCGCAACGCCTGCTCGACGCTTTTCGCAAGCTCGATCGTCGCGACAAGGGCCTGCAACTGTTGCGCGGTTACCTTGAGCACTACCCTTCGCTGGACCTGCTCGACGTGGTTTTTCAACTGGTACTCGAGGGCGATGGGCCGGATGCGGCGTACAAGCTGGTGCGCGATGAATTGAAGCGTAATCCGACCCTGCTCGGTTTCGACAAGTTGCTGGAGGCGCGACTGCTGATTGCACCACCGGAGAGCCGCCCCGATCTCGATCTGGCCAAAGGGATCGTGCAGGGCTATACACGCCGCCTGGCCCGCTATCGATGCGATAATTGCGGCTTCAAGGCACGTCAGTTCTATTGGCGCTGTCCTGCCTGTGGCGGTTGGGAGACCTATTCGCCGAAGCGCACCGAAGAATTCGACCTCACACCTTAGGAGTTCAATTTGCCAGTCGCCATACGCGATACGGGGTGCATTCGCCTCATGAGCCGATCCCGCCGTTCCGGAAGTGGCCGCGATGCGCGTCCCTGATCTCTCGGCCGCGAGGCTGCTGATTGTCGGCGATGTGATGCTGGATCGCTACTGGTTTGGCGAGGTGACACGCATCTCGCCCGAGGCGCCGGTACCGGTGGTCAAGGTGGACCGCAGCGAAGAGCGCCCTGGTGGGGCCGCCAACGTCGCCCGCAACGTTGCTGCCCTGGGTGCGCAGGTTGCCCTGCTGTCGGTGATTGGCGACGATGAAGCCGGTCGCAGCCTGCAGAGGCTGCTGGCAGCAAGTGGCATCGATGCCAGCCTGCATCTCGACGCCGCGATCAGCACGACAGTCAAGCTGCGCGTGATTGGCCGGCAACAGCAACTGCTGCGCATCGATTTTGAGACTGCGCCCTCGCATGAGGTGTTGCGCGCCAAGCTCGTCGAATTTGCAGCGCGCCTGCCTGCATGCGACGCGGTGATCCTCTCCGATTACGGGAAGGGCGGCCTGACGCACATCGGCGAGATGATCCGATTGGCGCGCGCGGCCGGCAAGAAGGTTCTGGTCGATCCCAAGGGCGACGATTTCTCCAAGTACGCGGGTGCGACCATCGTCACGCCGAACCGCGCCGAGTTGCGCGAGGTGGTTGGTCGCTGGCACGACGACCGCGAGCTGGCGCGTAAGGCCCAGGCACTGCGAAGCGATCTGGAACTCGAAGCCTTGCTGGTGACGCGCAGCGAGGAAGGGATGTCGCTCTTCCATGCTGGCGGGGCGATCTACGAGCAGGCCGTGGCAAGAGAGGTCTTCGATGTTTCCGGTGCCGGCGACACGGTCATCGCCACCCTGGCAGTGATGCTGGCGTGCGGCGCGGCCTGGCCGGAGACCGTACGGGTGGCAAATGTTGCGGCCGGCGTCGTCGTCGGCAAGCTCGGCACCGCCGTGGTCAGTCATCACGAGCTGGCTGCGGCACTCAAGTGAGGTAAATCCATGTACACCATCGTTACCGGCGCAGCCGGCTTCATTGGTTCCAATCTCGTCAAGGGGCTCAACGAACGCGGCGTGCGCAGGATCATCGCCGTCGACAATCTGAGCCGGGCCGACAAGTTCCGCAACCTCGTCGATTGCGACATCGCCGATTACATCGACAAACAGGAATTCCTCGACCGCCTGCTGGCTGGGGACTTCGACGGCGACGTCGATGCCATTCTCCACCAGGGAGCATGTTCCGATACCCTGGAGAGCGACGGCCGCTACATGATGGAGAACAACTACCGTTACTCGCTGAGCCTCCTCGACTGGTGCCTGGACCAGGAAGTGCAACTGCTCTATGCATCGAGCGCGGCGACCTACGGTGGCGGAGGCGTTTTCCGGGAGGAAAGATCGCACGAAGCACCGCTGAATGTTTACGGTTATTCGAAGTTCCTGTTCGATCAGGTGGTCCGGCAGCGCCTTGCCGTCGCCGGTTCATTCAACTCGCAGGTCGTCGGTTTCCGCTATTTCAATGTCTATGGTCCGCGCGAATCGCACAAGGGACGCATGGCTTCGGTTGCCTTCCATCATTTTCAGCAGTTCCGCAGCCAGGGCAAGGTCAAGCTCTTCGAAGGTTGCGATGGCTATGCCGATGGCGAGCAGCGACGCGATTTCGTGCAGGTCGGCGATGTCACGCGCGTCAACCTGTTTTTTCTCGACCATCCGGAGAAGTCGGGAATCTTCAACGTCGGTACCGGCCGCGCACAGCCCTTCAACGATCTGGCGAGGGCCAGCGTCAATGCCTGTCGTGCCTTGTCCGGAGAGGCGGCACTGTCGCTCGCTGAACTGGTGCAACAGGGGCTGATCGAATACATTCCATTTCCGGTGGATCTCCAGGGCAAGTACCAGAGTTTCACCGAAGCCGACCTCAGCAGGCTACGCAAGGCGGGCTATGATGCCCCGTTTGCCAGCGTCGAGGAAGGCGTTGCAGAATACGTTAACTGGCTGAGCGAGCATGCATAAGACCCTTGAAGACTACGTCGGAGAAACACCACTGGTGCGTCTGCAACGTATACCGGGTGTCGCCAACGACACTCGCGGCAATACTCTTCTGGCCAAACTGGAAGGCAATAACCCGGCCGGTTCGGTCAAGGATCGACCGGCGCTGTCGATGATCGCGCGCGCCGAGCAGCGTGCCGACATTCAGCCCGGCGATACCCTGATCGAGGCCACTTCGGGCAATACCGGCATCGCCCTGGCCATGGCGGCGGCGGTGCGCGGCTATCGGATGATTCTGGTGATGCCGGAAAATCAGAGCATCGAACGCCGGCAGACGATGCGTGCCTTTGGTGCCGAACTGGTGCTGGTGCCCAGGGATGGCGGCATGGAACTGGCGCGCGACGTGGCCGAGAGCCTGCGCAACGAAGGACGTGGCATCATCCTCGATCAGTTCGCCAACCCGGACAACCCGTTGGCACATTACGAAGGTACCGGCCCCGAGCTGTGGCGCCAGACGGCCGGGCGAATCACCCATTTCGTGAGCAGCATGGGCACTACCGGGACGATCATGGGGGTGTCACGCTACCTCAAGGAACAGAACCCCGGCATCTGCATCGTCGGCTGCCAGCCCGAGGAGGGTTCGCAGATTCCCGGCATCCGCAAGTGGCCGGAAGCCTATCTGCCGAAGATCTTCGACCGCTCGCGTGTCGATCGCGTCGAATCGGTCGGGCAGAACGAGGCAGAAGAAATGACCCGCCGCCTGGCACGCGAAGAAGGCATTTTCGCCGGCATCTCGTCGGGTGGCGCCCTGGTCGTCGCCCTGCGGGTTGCCAGCGAAGTCGAGAACTCGACGATCGTCAGCATCGTCTGTGATCGCGGGGATCGTTATCTGTCGACCGGGGTCTTTCCCGCTTGAACGCATGAAGCCGGTTCTCGCTTTTGACATCGAGACCATCCCGGACGTCGAGGGCTTGCGCCGCCTGCATGGCCTGGACACGGCGCTTTCCGACGACGAGGTGGCGGAACTTGCCTTTCAGCAGCGCCGCGCTGCCAGCGGCAACGACTTCCTGCCGCTGCACCTGCAACGCGTCGCAGTGATCTCCTGCGCGCTCAGGGTCGGCAAGGATTTTCGCGTGTGGTCGCTGGCTGAACCCGAGCAGGGTGAAGCCGAAATCATTCAACGCTTCTTCGACGGCATCGAAAAATTCACGCCGCAGATCGTGTCCTGGAATGGCGGTGGTTTTGACCTGCCGGTGTTGCACTATCGCGGCCTGATGCACGGGGTGGTCGCGCCGCGCTATTGGGACCTCGGTGACGGCGACTACGCCGACAGCCGCGAATTCAAATGGAACAACTACATCAGCCGCTATCACACACGCCACCTGGACCTGATGGACCTGCTGGCGATGTATCAGCCACGTGCCAGCGTGCCGCTCGACGAACTGGCCAAGCTGATCGGTTTTCCCGGCAAGCTCGGCATGGATGGCAGCAAGGTGTGGGGCGCATGGCAGGCGGGCCGGAGCGCTGAAATCCGCGATTACTGTGAGACCGACGCACTCAACACCTACCTGGTTTGCGTGCGCTTTCGCCTGCTGCGCGGCGAGATTTCGTGTGCCGAATACGAGCAGGAGATTGCCTTGGTGCGAGCCGCACTGGGACAGATTGGCAAACCGCACTGGCAGGAATTCCTGGCTGCCTGGCAGTAGCGCAGCTGGTGTGATGCGATGCGCTAGTGTCGTAGCGGGGCTGCGCCTGCGAAGCCCACCTCCCACACGCCAGGATTCCCTGCGAATCCCCAAGGCTGATCAGTGGGCCGGGTCAGGCAAGGTCAAGGAAAAGCCACGAAATGATTTCTCGCCTGGCTTGGTGTCCTTGCACTGCTTGCCGTCGTCGCTGAGCACATAGATCTCGTTTTTCCCGGCTGCCGCGAAGAGCGCCTCCGGGTGCATGTCAGCGAAGTCGATCTTCTTGACCCGCTGCGGCGAATCGGCAGCCTTGCCCGACCAGATGTAGAGGGCGAAACCCTTGCCGCTTTTCTTGCCGCCAACAGGTCCGGCGACGATCGCGAAGCGGGGGGCGACGAAATCGATGCTGCGAATTCCTCGCTCGCCGAGATCGAGCGCAATCAGATCGCCGAAGACCGGCCTTGCCTTCTGGTCGATCACTGCCGCCGGATTCCTCAGCGGCAGCAGCAGCGCCTTGCCTTCCGACAGCGGATTGCGGAAGCCGATCAGGAGTTGTCCATCCGGGGTCGCGGTGAGGCCTTCGATGTTCAGGCCGCCCGGCATTTCGGGATCGATCGCCTGCTTGCTGGCCGTGCTGAGGACTGCAAACCTCGGATCGGCAGCGATGTCCTCGATGAGCCGGGTGTAGGGCGGCGTGGCCGCGCTGACCGTTGGTGAGGCAGCACTCGCAAGCACGTCGGTGGCAAAGAACTGCCGCCGCTGCGCCTTGATTTCGCCATCCTGGTTGCGGGCATGCGAGGAAATCCAGTAAATCCGGTCGCCGATGCGCGCGGCACCCTCGATGTCCGATTTCGTGGCCTTGGCCCTGGGCAAGCACTCGCCGCTGTTCCTGAGCAGCTCGACGCAAGCCACGGCTTCGGGCTTGCCGCGTTGATAGATGGTCAGGACGTGGCGATCATCGTCAGCGACGACGAAGTGCGTTTCGCCGAGCGCAACGGCAGCGGAAGCATCGCATAGGCCAAGGTAACGCGTCTCTTCTGCCTGAGCCGGGGCAGCCATCAGGAGAGAGTTCAGAAGCAGGGTGGTAATACGCATCGGGTAGTTCATCGTCGGTGATTTCCTTGAGGCACAGAGCCAAAGTATAGCCTTGTTGCGAGGCTCGGGCCGCAGGTAAGCGGGGGCAGGCCGGCGAACCTGGGAAAAACATTTTTCAAATCACCGTCGATCGATCAGAATCATGGCTTCACGGCCCCCTCATTTGGGGTGGCGATCTTCGCCATGACCGTTAATGTGAAAGTCGTGTCCGCGATTCACGAATCCTGCCCTCTCCCGCTTGCGGGAGAGGAGTCGGGGGTGAGGGAAACGGCCATGACTTCCATGATCGTAGGTGACTGGAAAAGTCATGACCGTTGGGAGGAGTTTCATGAAGCTGCATCCTTGGGTTCGGTGGGTGGCAACGGCTCTGGTCCTGGGTCTTGCCGTACCGGCGCAGGCGGCCGGGACACTCGACAAGATCCGGGCGTCAAAGACGATTGCACTCGGTTACCGCGAGAGCTCGGTACCGTTCTCTTACACTGGCGATGACAATCAGCCCTGGGGCTATTCGGTCGACCTGTGCACCAGGGTGGCGGCGGCGATCGTCAAGCAGCTTGACCTCGACGAGCTGCAGCTGCTGTGGGTGCCGGTGACGCCGGAGACGCGTATTGCCAGACTGAAGTCGGGAGCGATCGACCTCGAATGTGGTTCGACCACCACTACGCTAGCGCGCATGGAGGAAGTCGATTTCAGTCTGCTGACCTTCATCGATGGCGGATCTTACCTGTCGCGTCGGGCTGCCGGAATCAAGCGCTTCGAAGACCTGGCCGGCAAGCGGATTGCCGTCGCCGCCGGAACGACCAGCGAGCGGATGATTGCCACGGCACTGCTGGAGTACAAGGTCGCTGCCGAGCTGGTCAAGGTCAGCGATCACCAGCAGGGGATCGCGGCGATGCTGCAGGGAAAGGTCGAGGCCTATGCCTCGGATCGATCGCTGCTGATCGGACTCGCCCTCGATTCAGGCAGCCAGAATGACTGGTCGATCGGTCCCGAGACTTTTTCCTATGAGCCCTATGCCTTGATGATGCGCCGCAATGACGCGGCCTTTCGCCTGGCAGTGAACCGCGAACTCGCTCGCCTCAGTCGCAGCCGCGAGATGTACGCGATCCATGATCGCTGGTTCGGCATGCTCGGCAAACCGGGGCCGCGGCTGGAGAGTCTGTATTTCCTGAATGGTTTGCCGGAGTAGCCTGAAATAGCGTCGTGTTTCATGTTTGTCCCCGTATCGGCAAGATCGGGAACTGGTTGTGAGAATATACCTGCCCATGCCCTGCAAACCTCATTGGCAGTCCGTCGTGGCCTTGCTGGCAGCGGTCTTTTGCGCGTTGCCGGCACGGTCGGCGTCGACCATCGTCCGCGACGGGAGTATCGGGGCAGGTCCGACGCTGGCGCTGACGCCATCGGGGACGGTGACCAGAGGCGCGGTGACCTACCAGAAAATCGCCATTCCCGAAAGTTACGGACAGCGCGCAGGCGGCAATGTCTTCCATAGTTTCTCGAAGTTCGGCGTGGGGAATGGTGATGGTGCGGTGTTCACGATCAATGCCCCTGCCAGCAATGTCATTTCGCGCGTCACTGGCGGGCAGATTTCCGCGATCAATGGCTTGCTGAGCCTCGATCCAGGAGGTTCCGGCAGCGCTCCCAATGTCTTTTTCATCAACCCGGCGGGGGTGACCTTCGGTGTGGGGGCGGTCGTCGATGTGCCGGCGGCCTTGCACGTCAGCACCGCCAATTACCTGAAGTTTCCCGACGGCAATTTCCATGCCGATACCACGACCGCCAGCACCTTTTCCAGCGCCGCTCCGGAAGCTTTTGGTTTCCTCGGGACGACGCGAGCGACGATCACCGTCAATGGTGGAACTACCCTCAGACCGTCGTCGCCGTACCCGGCCAGCGTTACGGGGGGTGACCTCCGGATCGACCATGGAAACCTCGTGACTACCGGTGGCGGAGACCTCCGGGTGGTGGCGGTGGGGCAACCAGCCCAGGAAGTTTCCTTGTCCGGGAAGCTGCGGCCGGCCAATGGCAATCTCGATATCGTCAACGGCGGTACGATCCAGACCTTTGGCACTGGCGGGAGCGACGGCGGAAACATTGCCGTCAGTGCCGGAAATATCCGGGTTGATTCGGGGGACGGCGGATTTACGGGAATAAGAAGTCGAACAGAGAATGGAGCGGGAAAAGGCGGTCATCTCGACGTCGCTGCAACGAATGATATTTTGCTTACCAGCGCCGGGGTAATTGCATCGGATACCGCGACTTCCGGCAAGGCGGGCGGTGTGGAGGTGGCCGCACTTGGCAACATTGCGGTTCGCAACGGCGCGTATATCGATTCCTCCAGCTATTCTGCCGGTGATGCAGGTGCAGTGAAGGTCAGCGCCAGCAGTCTCACCATCGATGGCCCTGGTCCCTGGACCGGCATCAGCAGCGGTGCTTATGGAACGACCGGCAAGGCGGGCAGCGTGGCTGTGGCGGTCACCGGAATGCTGGAGATTCTCAACGGCGGATACCTCTATTCCTCGACCTTCTCTTCCGGCGATGCAGGTTCTCTGACGGTCGGCGCCGGCAGCCTCAGGATCGATGGCGCTGGCATCCGCAGCGGCACTTATGACAAAAGTACAGGTAACGCTGGGCACGTGGAGGTCGCCGCCAGCGGAAATATGGCCCTGGTCAACGGCGGGCTGATCGAGTCGTCCACCTGGTCATCGGGCAATGCCGGAGTGGTGGGTGTCCGTGCGGGAAGCATCACGATCGATGGGCGGGAAGGTGGCTCGACCGGGATTTTCAGTGTCGCCAGAGACGGCAGCACCGGCAAGGCTGGCCGCGTCGAAGTCGCGGCCAGTGGCAATATCGAGATTCTCAATCAAGGACTCATCACTTCCTCCACCGCATCGTCGGGTAATGCCGGTTCGGTGAAGGTCAGCACCGGCAGCCTCACGATCGAGGGGGCCGGCATTGCCAGCGGTGCTTTTGGAACGACCGGCAAGGCGGGCAGCGTCGAGATCCTTGCCCGCGATCATATTGCGATTCACAGCGGAGGAATCATCACTTCCTCTACCACATCGTCGGGAGATGCCGGTTCGGTGAAGGTCATCACCGGCAGCCTCAGCATTGATGGCCTGGGGGCCAACATCAGCAGTGCCGCTTTCGGAACGACCGGCAAGGCGGGCAGCGTGGAGGTCCTTGCCAGCGGAGATATCGGGATTCGCAACGATGGATACATCACTTCCTCTACCTCATCGTCGGGCAAGGCGGGCAGCGTGGAGGTCGCAGCCGCAGGGAAGATCGAGATTCTCAACGGCGGACAGGTCTACTCCTCTACCTACGCTTCTGGTGATGCCGGATCGGTGAAGGTCGGTGCGGGAGAGATTACCATTGACGGCCAGGGCTCGGCGAACAGTACGGGCATCAGCAGTGGTGCTTCCTCCAGCAGCACGGGCAAGGGGGGGGAGCGTAAACGTGCTGGCCACTGGAAAGATCGAGCTGCTCAACGCCGGCAGCATCGATTCATCGACCTTGTCCTCGGGGGATGCTGGATTGGTGAGAATCAGCGCCAACAGTCTCACCATCGATGGCCAAGGCTCTGCGGAGACTGGCATCAGCAGCGGCGCTTATGGAACGACAGGCAGGGGGGGCAGCGTCGAGGTGGCCGCCAGCAGGAATATCTCGCTGCTCAACGCCGGNNGANNCGAGTCCCTTGACCAGCAATGGTGAGGCTAGTGGCGCTGACTTTCACCGAACCTGCATCTCCCGAAGACAAGGTCGAGGAATCGATTCTGCCGGCGTTGAGCAGCAAAAGATTTTCAGTGGCATGCACTTCCACGCTGCCCCCCTTGCCTGTCACCCCGTAGGCACCGCTGCTGATGCGCGTCCCCTCGCCAGCGATGGTGAGGCTGCCGGTGCTGACTTTCACCGAACCTGCCTCCCCCGAAGACAAGGTCGAGGAATCGATTCGTACCGGCGTTGAGCAGCNNGATCNTTCCNGCTGGCCNGCNACCTCGACTTCGCCATACATCGCGCCGAACCCACCGCTAGGGAATAGATGGGCCATCCTGGCCAGATCGGAGGCCGTGTCTACCAGACCAGAGAGGATTCGGCACGGGCAACGCCAGTGCTGCGGCACTCTTGTCCAACCTGCGCAAATCTGCAATCGACCATGGAGCAAGAAAGGGCAGTAACGTGAGCAGGTTTCACGCGAGTCATCCTCAGGTCAGCGATGGCACGTTGCAGGCCTCGAACCACGTCAACCCA
>NZ_SPMX01000032.1 GCF_012940005.1 Candidatus Accumulibacter contiguus
AAACTGACCCCCATCCCCTTGAGAGATATCGTGGGAAACGTCAACCGCAGCCTGCGAGGCTGGGCAAACTACTTCCACTATCGAAACTCAAGTCTGGCGATGAGCAAAGTCAGATACCACGCGGAAGACCGGTTGCGAACCCATTTGATGAAGCGTCATCAGGTGAAGGACCGAGGAACTGGTTTCCGCCGGTTTCCAAGTGCTCATCTCTACGGGCGCTACGGGCTATACAAAGTTCCTACGAAGGCGGGCTGGAACTCGGCGCATGCCGTGGCGTGAAGAGCATCGGAAAGCCGTGTGCGGGAAAATCGCATGCACGGTTTGATGAGGGAGGGCAGGCGAAAGCCTGTCCTCTACTCTACACCTCAGGCCTGTTCAAAAGCATGGTCGGCTTGATGGCGCTAGGCAAGAATGACTTTGAAGCGATCGAACCTTTCCGCACGGATCGCTTCTTTCGCGAAGCGCTGTCGATTGGCAAGGTACCGAGCAGCGAATGGCTGCGCCAGCGGCTCGATGCCACGGGCGCTGAATTGCGCGCGCACACTGACGAGGCCAGCCTGCGATTGCTGGAACGCACCGAGGCGCCGATCACCGCGCACAAGGGCTACGTTTGCCTGGACTTCGATACGTTTACGATGGACAACAGCGGCACCCGGAAGGAAGAGGTCAGCCGCACCTATCAGGGGTTTGACGCATACCCTTACGCACAACTCATTTAGCATCAATGGATCGCATGAATTCGACTCCGCGGACGAAGTCGCGGAGTCGTGCGAAGCCCAGCCAGAGGGTCTTGACGCCGGGTTCGCCGTCGCACTTGCGGCCGAGGAAGCCGCCGAGCATGGCGATCTGGCGGATCATCTCGCGGAGAGTGGGCGGGGTGCTGGGCGGCTCTTTCTCTGCCAAGAGATACGCGCCCTTCCATTCTTCCTCGCTGAACAATTCGCAGGCGGACAGGTCCGGATGAGTACGCCCCAGTCGAACGAGGTGCGCCAGGCGCCACGCCACCACCATGTAAACCGCCAAGGCCAGTTCGATCTTGTCGATATGCCCCAGTTGCAGGGCTTCCACCCGACAGCCATTTTTGAGGACATTGAAAAATATTTCAATTTCCCAGCGCGCGCGATACCAGTCGATCAGTTCCGCGACCGCTTCGAGGCGGTCGGCCTCGCGATTGGTCAGCAAGCGCCATTCAATGGGCTTGACGCCTTTGGGTGCCCCGATCTCCTGAGCAATTACGCAGGTCACGGGGAGCAGACCGCCCTGGCCATCCGGCAGTTCGACACGGCGGGCAAAGAGTTTCTGGCGCACGGGACGGGCGGCTTCCTTGCCCCGCGCGGGCAGGAGGAATTCGATCTCGCCCAGCGCTTCGCCCGAGCGGACTTTCGCCCACAGTTTGCCGCCCTCGGGAAGGCAGCGATTGTGTTTGGAACGGACCATCCAGTCGGCAGGCGTTTCCAGCGCATGGGCTTGTTGCATCAGTCCGAGAATATCGGCTTCCCGATCAGCGACATAGACGAGGCGGGTACCGGGCATCGTGGCGGCGGCTTCGGCCACCCGCTCGTAGCCTTCTATCCAGCGGGTGCTCTCGAGGATCCCAGGACGGTTTCCATCGGCATCCTTGAACTCTCGTGCCCAGATCCAGGCATCCAGGATTCCCAGCGGTTCCCGGTCCGGGGTCACAACGTAGGTGGGATGCAGGTACAAGCCGCGCTGGGCCTCGTAACTGAGCGGCCCCAGTCCCTCAATCTGCTGGCGGTTGAAGTCGAGTTCGGTCGTGTCTTGCAGGCACAAGACTACCCGATGCTGGCGCATGCGGGCCATGGTGCATTCCAGGTGCGGCGTCAGGAGGTCTTCCCACCCGAGTCCCTGCTTTTTCTCGCTGGCCTGATCGAAAAAACGGTAGGCCGCCTGGGTCTCCACCCAGCCCGAACAGGCGCCCGGAATGCTCGCCGTGGGTCTCTCGGCAAAAGCGCTCGCTATCTTGATCAGTCGATTGGTCAGGCGACCATCTCCGAGTTTCGCTCCACCGAATTCTTTCGCCGCCCAGTCGTCCATGCCCATCGCTCCGCTCAAAGGGCGCACACCATACAGCATCCGCCCCAGACTGGCGGCAGGTGCGACGGAAAACGGGCGCGGGATCATGGCGTCAGGGCAGTCACGGGACTAGAAAAAATGATGAATGAGTTGTGTGTAAGGGTATGGGTTTGACGGCTATACCCCGATCGCCGCCTACTTGGGCAACGAAGGTTGGAACATCGGACTCGAATTGCGCCCGGGAAAACAGCACTCGGCGCTGGAGACGGAGTATTTTCTCGAACGAGTCTTCCCGCGCGTCGCCCGTTTGGTGCCCAACGATGCAAAGGTGCTGGTGCGTGACGACAGCGGCTTCGACAGCGCCTGCTTGCTGTTCGCCCATGCGGAGGAGCGGGATCGGATGGCGTCTCTGGGGCGCTGCTTCGAGTACATCGTCAAATGGAATCCACGCGGCCAAGCCAGCGTCAAGCACAAGCTGGAATGGGTTGCCCGCGCCGAGAACGCCAACGCCTTCCGGGAAACCCGTCCAGGCAAGAGGGAAGCCCTGTTGAGTCTTGACGTGGAACGTGCCTGGAAGAAGGAGCACCGAAGCTTCCGCCTCATCGTCCGGGTCGTCGAACGTACCATCGACAAGCGGGGGCAACACCTGCTGGAGCCCACGGTCGAGATTGCAGGCTGGTGGACCAGCCTTGCCGAAGCGCCCGAAATGGTCATCGAGCGCTATCAGGATCACGGCACCCACGAGCAGTTTCATTCGGAAATCAAGACCGATCTTGATCTGGAACGACTGCCCTCTGGCAAGTTCGATACCAACGATGCGGTGCTGCACATTGGGGTGTTCGTTTACAACTGCTTGCGCCTGATTGGCCAACTGGGGTTGACCGGCGAAATGTCGCCAGTACCACATCCCGCCAAACGTCGCCGCCTGAAGACGGTATTGCAGGAAGTGATGTACCGCGCAGCCCAGTTCATCGCCAAGGCACGCCGTTTGTTTCTCGACTTTGGCGCCTGCGCGGGACACATCGTGCCGGTCTTCGCCTTTGTTCAGGATCGACTGCTGGCGGCGCGAAGTCCATGACACCGCACGCGTTCGTCCTCGATAGGCTTCAGCCGATCCTGGGTGAAGGAAGGCATGGGCTTGCCTACTCGACTGGAAAACAGGGGCTGGCCATGCCATAGAGCCACGGCACCAGGTCAGGCATTCCTGATCTGAGGTATTTGACCGTCTCCGACGGTACCAATCGACCGCTCAGTCGGCAAAATCAGGGAGAATTCTCATGCGAAATGCATTACTGCTTTTTCACCACGGATTCAGGTATTGTGTCAAGTAGGATGTCCACTTCACGTTATGCCTCGGACATCACACCGCGGAGTGAGTTTTGAGCCAGTCGCGTAGCGCCGCATTCATGCGGGTCTGCCAGCCGGGGCCAGCGGCACGGAAAGCGGCGAGGACGTCTCGGTCGAAGCGGATCGTAGTCGACTCTTTGTCACTCCCGGTCGGTCGCCCACGTTGCTTACGGTATGCCTCAATACCGGCTTGCATTTCTTCGCGCGTCAGCGGCCGTTCATCCTCATTTTTGCCGTCCCAGACATACGGTGTTCCGGCGTGTACTTTCGCCAAGTCGGTCTTGCTTTCGCCACGTTTGCGAGTGGCGTGCATATCATCGGTTCCCATTGAAGTCCTCTTCGAGCCAGCCATGGTAAGCGCTCCTTTCCTCTTCACTCGCCGGTCGGAAACTGACAATCCGCAGGGCATCTTCGCGAGCCGTATGCACCACCGTCAGCACCGCCAGCACCTCAAACACATATGCGAACGACTGTATCCGCTGTTCGCTGCTTCGCACACTCGCCACGTCAAGACGATAGGGGCTCTCAAGCACCATCACCGCATCGACGAAGTCCAACCCATGTTTGTCGAGGTTGGCTTGCCGCTTGGCTTCGTCCCAAAGAATATGCGCGCTCATCACCTTTATTGTAGTAACGGTAAATGGGGAAGTAAAGGATTTTCGTTACTACGCAAACCGAGGCATAACCCCTAAGGATTGACACGACCCTCAGGGTCGTCTCAATCCGTTGTTCAAGAAGCCCGGTACCACAGCCAGAGCAGCGGTTGGCTACAGAGATATATGGGGAATGCCTCGAGCGGTTCAGTCGAGGCACGGCACGCCGGGGGTTGGCGTCGGAATGCGGCGTCAGAAAACCCGCCGATCAACCCGTGGCGAGCGTCTTCAGGGTGCGATCGGCGGTGTGGCAAGATCTGGCCAGTGGTTGCCAAAGTCATTTTTCGGGCAACGGGCGACAGTCTCCCTGCGCCCCTCGCGGAAGCCGCTGCAGGGCGAACGTAACGAAGGGGCAAATGAAGTAGCGCGCTGGCGGAGCGTCTATCCCAACCCGCGACCCGCACTCGCCCCAACTGGCTTGCCACCGATCTCGCCAAGGCGCGACAGGTCTCGACTGCCCAGGGGACGCGGCAACAGCACACCACACCAGCGCAGCCTCCCGCCACAGTGCGGGCAAATTGGGCCTCGTGGTGTCGGGTGCTCCGAATGATTGTCCGCTGCTTTCGCCGCGCTCACGGCGAAACCCCGGGCCAGTTCGATCCGACCCTTCACCTCTTCGATGCTCATCGAGCAACTCGGCGAGAGAAAGCCGAAGTAGCGCACCTTCATGAACCCGGTGGGCAAGACGTGCTGCAGAAAGCGGCGGATGAACTCCGCCGGCGGGAGCGCCATCGTCCGCTCGCGCTGACTGTTCACCTTGCGGTAGCGAAACACCACCTCGGTATCATCGGCGCGAAGGATGCGTTCCTCCGAGATTGCCACCTTGAACACATAGCGGGAGAGATACTCGAGGCTCGCCTGTGCGTCGCCGACCGACTGACAATTGACGTTCCAATCGACCGTCCAGACTGCGGGGTCGATCTCTCCGAGCAAGCCGGCGGCGTCCATCGCATCGCGGAACTTCGCCCGGAAGATCGGCGATAGGGCACGCACGGGCAGAAAGAAACCGCGATCAGCCGCATGCCAGCGGCCATCGGCGCGATCAAATGCGCCGCCAGGTATCACGTAGTGGATATGCGGGTGGTACTGGAGTTGCCGGCCCCAGGTATGCAGCACACCAAAGAAGCCCGGCATGTCAGCTCCCAGGTGCTGGTCATCGGCGGCCAGAGTCTTGATGGCCCCGGCGGATGCCGCGAACAAAGCCCCATGGCCTGCACGCGGATGGCCACGCAGAAACTCGCGCAAGGGCGCCGGCACGGTGAAGGTCAGCATGAAATAGGGGGTCGGCAACTGCCGATCGAGCTGCCGATCGAGCCACGCTTCGGCCTTGCCCTGCTGGCAGACCGGACAGTGACGGTTGCCACAGCAACGCGTGGCGACATGCGGCTCGCCGCAGTCCTCGCACTGATAGAGCACCGAACCACAAGCCGGGCTGCGGCAATCGATGATCGCCTCGATCACCCGTGCGTGGCTGCCCGGCAGGGTTTCGCCGAACTCGGCCAGGTAGGCCGGTCCGTGCCGGCGAAAGATCTCCTGAATGGCGCCCATGTCACAGATCGTCCATCAGTTCATTGATGCGCGCCACCGCTTCTTCCTGCCCCTTGCTGGTCAGGTGCAGATAGACCATGGTCGTCTCCAGGCTGGTGTGGCCGAGGTTCTGCTGGATGACACGGAGGTTGACGCCGGCCTCGAGCAGGTGGGTGGCATAGGAGTGCCTCAGCGTGTGGACCGACACCGCTCGCTTGGTGATTCCCGCTTGGCTCTTTGCCGAACGGAGTGCGCCTTGCACACTGCTGATCGCCATCGGTGTCGTCGCGCTGGTCGCCGAACGACTGTCGCGCCCATAGGCCGGAAACAACAGTTGCGGATGGCGATGGCTGCGCCAGTGCTGGCGTAGCGTTTCCAGCGTGGCGCGTGGCAGTGGCACGAAACGATCCTTTGCTCCCTTGCCCCGGTGCACGTGGATCATCATGCGATCACTGTCGATGTCGGAGACTTCGAGGTAAAGCGCTTCCTGCAACCGGAGCCCGCAGGCATAGACCGTACTCAGATAGGCCCGGTTATGCGGCGTCCGCACACAGGCCAGCAGCGCGCGCACCTCTTCACGACTCAACACCGCCGGCAAGCGCGATTCGCTCTTGGCACGCAGAAAGTTGAACAGATTCCAATCGCGCTGGAGAACCTTCACGAAGTAGAAGCGGATACCGCAGTAGCAGATGCGCAGGGTGTTGGCCGACCAGTGATCGACATTGCGCCGGTGCAGGAAATAGGTCTCAAGCTCCGCCTCGCTGATCTCTTCCGGGGACTTGCCCCCGTGGAACTCGCAGAGCATACGTAGCGCCCGGCTGTAAGCCTCCTGGGTCCGCCCGGCCTTGCCGTTGAGGGCCAGGGCATTCATCGATTTCTGATACCAGTCTGTCATCATGTCGTCTCTCCTCGGAAAAAATGGGAAACCGCCGCGACGCGGCGGTCCAAGGAGGAAAACAGAAATTCGGAACTCCGGCCAGACGTTGGGCCGGCTCCGTCAATATACGGAGTACGATTACGTCAGTGCGCGCAACTGCCTGCCGCGCAGCGGCTTACTTGAACCCCTCCATCGAGCGGACTCGCCTACGGCGAGCCGCTCATGTCGAACGTTGGGCGGTCTCGCACACCAGTTGAGCAATGACTTCATGAAAGAAATCATGTACGACCACAACAGCGTCTTGATCGTCTCAGCCCTCTTTGTTTGCATGCTTCTCGCCATGGAAATAGGCTTTCGTAGCGGTCGTCGCAAACAAGCGTGTGCGACTGAAGCAATCACGCAAGCCAATGCTGTGCTGGCCGCGATGCTGGGCCTGCTGGCGCTGTTGCTGGCCTTCACATTTTCTGCGGCGCTGCAGCGCTACGAAAATCGTAGCCAGACAGTCGTGGCTGAAGCCAATGCCATCGGAACCACGTATCTCAGAGCGCAACTTCTTCCCAAGGGGATGCCCGATGAAGTGCAGGCGCTGCTCCGCCAATACCTGGGTGTTCGCATTCAGGATGGTCGTGTCGATGCTACGGAACCCGAATTGCACGAATCACTGCTGCATCAGGCGAAACTGATGGAGGCACAACTCTGGAGCCACGCAGTGAAGGCTGCAGAACTGGACCCAGGACCTGTCATCAGTGGGTTGTTCATTCAGTCCTTAAATGAACTCATCGACACATCCAGCACAAGGGATGCGGCCCTGAATCGACATGTACCTGAAATCGTACTCTTCCTGATGTTCGCGACGATCGTTCTGACAACGGCCACGCTCGGCTTTGCCTCCGGTATCGCCGGGCATCGGGTCACCCTTGCGGCATTCGTTCTGGTAACGCTCATCGCCCTGGTCGTCTACCTCATTCTCGACCTAGACAGACCCCGACGCGGCGCCATTCAGGTTAGCCATGAAAGTATGCTGAGCCTTCAGCAAACCATCGGAGCCATGCGTGTCCACGCCTTCCAACCCGGCAGTCCACCGGACGCGCCGCAAGCATCGCGCCGGTGACTTCTACGTGTGCGCCGGGCATGGCGCGTTACTTCATAGGTGAAAGTCCTATGGCCAGGTTTTCGCAGAGCCGAAGGCAAGGAGAAGGGCAAGGGCGTCGCCGCGAGGCGGGGTCTGGAGGGTGGAAGCGGGGTTTCCAAGAGCAAACTGCTTTGCTCTTGGCCGCTGGAACGACGCGAGCTCTGCGAGCGGTTGGAAGCCCAATCCAAAGCTGCGGGGCGATGAACAAAAACCGGATATCAGGCGTGATGCATCCGGGGCGAGCGGGCACGTGACCGCGAAGCCCTCCATCTGCGGTTGGGGTGCATTTTGTAAATCCGGCGTCTATGCAGCGAAGGTAACGAATCTTACCCCGGGAGATCTCCCCTGTGCCTCAGAGGACCGAGGCTGGGCGTTGGGTGACTGGCGCTGAATACCGTAGAGAAGTCAGCCGAGGGCATAGTAGGTGGCGCTTCCCACCGAAGGCCCGAACGATGAAAGGCGAAGGACCATGACGAAGAGAGACGGGATCGCATCTGACCACTTGCTTACGCAGGCTGCGGCTACACCGCAGGATGAACTCGTCGCTGGTTTGTCAGGGACCCCCGAGCCGATTCCTCCCCAGGCGTTGCTGGCCCAAGTGCTGGATCGGGCCAATTTGCGACGCGCCCTGAAGCAAGTGCGCCAGAACAAAGGCGCGCCGGGTCTCGACGGCATGACCGTCGAAGCACTACCGGATTACCTCCGACACCACTGGCCGGAAATCCGCGAGCAACTGGAAGTGGGCTGCTACTGCCCGCAACCGGTCAAGCGCGTGGAAATCGAGAAGGCGGACGGGAAAAAGCGCCCCTTGGACATCCCGACGGTGTTGGACCGCTTCATCCAGCAAGCCATCGCGCAAGTCGTCTCGGCGCAATGGGAACCCCACTTCAACACCCACAGCTACGGATTCCGCCCCAAGCGCTCGGCCCACCAGGCCGTCCGCGCCGTCCAGGCCCATATCCAAGCAGGTTTCAACTGGGTGGTGGATATGGACCTGCAAGCCTTCTTTGACCGGGTGAATCATGACCGGCTGATGGCGCGGCTGAAGAGTCGCTGCCCGGACGCCGACCTGCTGCGCCTGATCAATCGCTTTCTGAAGGCGGGCGTGAGCATCGAGGGGCAGGTTGAACCGACGCCTCTCGGCGTGCCGCAAGGTGGGCCGCTCTCGCCCGTGCTGGCCAACGTGGTGCTGGATGAACTGGATTGGGAACTGGACCGGCGTGGCCACCGCTTTGCCCGTTACGCCGACGACTGCAACATCCTCGTCAAGAGCAAGCGCGCGGGCGAGCGCGTGATGGCCAGCGTGACACGCTTTGTCAGTGACTCGCTGCGGCTCACAGTGAATCCACTGTGGTGGGGTAAGACGCACCGCAGGTGCGGCAAAAGCGCGGTCGATCGACCCATGAACCGCAAGTTCCTGGGCTTCACGGTCAGCCGCAACGGTGCCAGGCTCAAGGTGGCCGACAAGGCCCTCGACAAGCTCAAGGACCGCGTGCGGGAACTGACCCGCCGTACAAGAGGCACCACATTTGCCGTCGTCGTCGCAGAGCTTCGAGAGACCCGGCTTGGTTGGAAAGCGTACTTCGGAATCACCGAGGTGCTGAGCCCTCTGCGCGACATCGACAAGTGGGTACGACGCAAGTTACGCTGCTATCTCTGGAAACAATGGGGTCGAGCGGGCTATCGGGAACTACGCAAACGCGGCGTGTCGGTCCGCGAAGCGTGGAACACCAGCAAGTCCGCGCACGGTCCGTGGCGGGTGTCGCAGACACCGGCCTTGTCGATCGCGCTACCCTTGCGCTTCTTCGAACAAATGGGACTACCGAGCCTTGCGCCCCGGTAGGAATTTGCTTCATCGAACCGCCGGATACGTGATCCGTTCGTCCGGTGGTGTGGGAGGGGGAGGCCGTGAGGCTTTCTCCTATCCCGATTAGGCTTAATCCAAAACGTCACGAGGTGGAACATGAATGAAGTGCAAGGGAAGTGGAGTTATCAGAGCGTTTCCTCATTCTTGAGCGAGAGCTACTCCGCTCTTAGCCCCCAGGCGGCCTTGGCCGCCCCGGTACAAGCTTTGGTAGGCGTCACTTCAGACATGGCAGCGATGCTGCAACGCTTCGGCATCAGCACCGTCATGGATTTGGCGGCCTCTGGATTGTTCGACGCGGCCCGGCGAATCGTTGCCGTGGCCGATTCGCAGTCTTCATCGGTCACTGTGCCAGGCGACTTGGTGGACGCCACGTACCGCGGAAAGGGCGCCAATATCTTGGCGGCGGCACCCATCACCGCCTTGAATGGCATAGGCGCCGCCAAGGATGCGCGGCTTGCCGTAGCGCTTCGCGTGACCAGTATCCGTGATCTGGCGGATTGGCGACCCTACAGAAACGCAAACGCCATCCTGCAGCAGGCATATGGAGCCTCCGAGAGCATCGTTGACGACCCCGAGCGCCCAGACGATCTAATCCCAATTCCACGCCGCTACGCAACCGAGCGCGTCCAGTACGACGTGATCGTTCTCGATCGCGTCATTCTGGAGTCCGCCGACACCCCAGACGGGGACGCCACACCGGCCACCATGGTTCCCCCGTTGGCCCCGGTGTCACCGAGCAAACTCCAGGACATAGTCACTGCAGGTGGCATCGACATCAGCGATATCGTGGCCTCGGCCCTTACCGCCAAGCTGGCGGTGGGTGCGGTGCTGACCTATCGCCAGAGTTGGTTCCCACAAGGGTTGGCACTGGGTCAACTGCTGCACTCTATGGCGCTTGCCCCTGGCGAAAGCACGCGCATCGCAATGGTCAACTGGTCTCGACGCATCCGCGGAACGAGCGCGGACGACACCACTCAGACTGAACTCATGGCTGCAGACATAGGACGTGCAAGGTCAATGGGCGAGGTGACGTCTTCTGTAGCCCGGGAAGCACAGAGCGGATTCTCTGGGTCGGCTTCGGTCGCTACAGAAAATCAGTCGGGAACGACCACTGGTCAGTCGAATGTCGGGGTTAGTGCCGGCGGCAAATCCCCTGGTCTGCTGGCATCCATCGGCGCAGCCATCTTCGGCGGAGAGGGCGCCAGCGCTCAGGTCGGATTTGGGAGTTCGTCCTCTGGAACATCGTCGGCCAATTCCACCGCGACCACCAACGCGACCGGCTGGGCTTCTTCAAATGGCTCGCGCAGTCTGAACGCAGAGATGCAGCAGAACATCAGCGACCGCACGCACCAGGCAGCAAACTCAGTGCGGAACAGACGAGCCACCACCGTCACGGAGTCTTCGCAGGAAGAAAGCGAGAAGCTCAGCACGCGTGTAGTGACGAACTACAACCACATGCACGCCCTCACCATCCAGTACTTTGAGGTTGTCCAAATCTATCGGGTGATGGTGGAGTTGTCCCGCGTGACGCGTTGCCTCTTCCTGCCGATGAAGCTGGTGTCTTTCACCAATACCACCATCCGGCGCTTTCGGGACGTCATCGCCAGGGCAGCGCTGATCCCCGGTGTGCGAGCGTTGCAGTGGGCCGAACCGGACAATGTCGTGATTCATGCGCCAGCAAAGGCAGGGCCTTGGGGCGCATTTTGGTTGAACGCGGTCTCAAATGCGTTGGGAGACGAAATTGGCTTTCCCAACGATCCCAGCATAGTCTTGCCGAAGGCAGGGCTTCAGATCCACACTGTCGGTGGCGATATTCAGGCAATGTTTGAGGGATTGATTGTTGAGTTCAACGATGGGACGACGAGACGAAATGCCATTCCCGAACGTAAGGCTGACGACGTCTGGGGCTGGCAGGGTTACTCAGTGGATGTTACGCAGTCCGGAGCAGCGCTGAGTTTGGAAAGTCCAGATCGATTTCGCCGCCGTAACTACTCAGGAGTCCTCCGCCAAGCGGACAGGCTGAAGCGTGGCGACGCTCAGGTACTGGAATTTTTGCTCAGAGCGAACGTCCAAGCTTTCAAGAGAACCCAGCATTGACCTCGCAATGGATAGGCTTCGTACAGGTGAGTGGGCATGGACGAGATTCCCGACCTTGAAC
This sequence comes from Candidatus Accumulibacter contiguus, assembly GCF_012940005.1. GTDB lineage: Bacteria > Pseudomonadota > Gammaproteobacteria > Burkholderiales > Rhodocyclaceae > Accumulibacter > Accumulibacter contiguus. Next base: position 11,596 of record NZ_SPMX01000032.1, read on the forward strand.
GACTGAGTGTTGCCGAGAAGGATGATCTGATCCGCGAGCTTTGGCCCTTACGTGCGCTGGTGCGGCAGTTGAGGGGAGAAGTGGAGAAGCTGCAGGCGAAGGTGCAGGAACTGGAAGGTCGAGGGGCCAAGAATAGCCACAATTCGAGCAAACCACCGTCCTCGGATGGGCTGGCCAAGCTGCCGGCCAAGCCCCGTTCGCTGCGCAAACCGGGGCAGCACCCGAATGGCGGACAGCCGGGGCATACTGGACACACGCTCCAGAAGGTAGAAAAGCCGGATCGAGTCGTCGTGCATTTGCCCGCGGCCCACTGCCACGCGTGCCAAG
>NZ_SPMX01000033.1 GCF_012940005.1 Candidatus Accumulibacter contiguus
GCTTTGTTCAAAGGCTTCAAAGGGGGTCGGACCGTGTACGCAAGCGAGTCTGATGGGGGCATTGCCTGAGTTGGGCCAACTCACCCATGCGCAGATTGGCAAGTTGGTCGGAGTCGCTCCATTAAACGCGGACAGTGGTCGCCACAAGGGTAAGCGCATCACCTGGGGTGGTCGAGCGACGGTCCGTACCGCTTTATACATGGCGGCCTTAAGTGCCATACGTTACAACCCCGTCATCAAGACCTTTTATGAACGTTTGCTTGCTAACGGAAAACTCAAAAAAAGTCGCGCTGGTCGCTTGCATGCACAAGATGCTGACGATCATGAACGCCATAGTCAAATCGGGTATTCCGTGGAATCCAGAGCATGCAAAATGCGCCTAAAAAAAGCTTGACTGGGAACACAGTTGCTCTCCCCTCGCGGGAGAGGGCTCGAGGGAGAGGGGAAACGGTCATGACCGTTTGGCTGAAGATGTCCCATGCCATCCTGGACAGTCTTTCGATTGATCGCAAGCTGCGCGTGCAGAATCCGTCTGTCGCCTGATCTACAGCAAACGTACCGCTTGAACGGATGATTTTGTTCAATTATTACAATCAGTTATGATTATCCTGCAAAGATCGCCGAGGCCAGTTTTCAGGATATAATCCAGGCTCGTTGTGACAGTGGATTCGGGACGGCGGCCTTGAGGGGAGTGGTAGTGCGCGACGATGTATTTGTTTCTCTGCTGATGCAGGCATGGAACGGGCAACTCGAACTGCTGCAACTCATCGACCAGTGCAGCAAACTGGAGCAAGAGCAGCGCGCTCCTCTGGCAGCGATCCTCTACCAGACCTGGCTCAAGAGAACCCCTTCAACCCACGCCCATGCGGCGTACTTCAACCTCGGCGCGACGTTGTCGAATCTCGGGGATCTGGCGGCTTCTGAAGAGGCTTACCGGCAGGCGATCGCCCTGTCTCCTGGCTTCATTCAGCCTCGACTCAACCTTGGGCTGGTCCTTGAGCGCCGGGGCCTGCTGGACCAGGCGGTCGAAGAGTGGCTGTGGGTTGAGCGCAATGTTCCCGCCGACACGGATGAATACCAGGCCTTCCTGCTGCTTGCCCTGAACAATCTTGGCCGGGTGCTGGAGATCAAAAAAGAATATCGGGATGCCACGGACTATCTCGACAGGAGTCTGTCGATCGATCCCACCCAGGCGGATGTACTCCACCACTGGGTATTTCTGCGCATGAAACAATGCTGTTGGCCAGTTTATCGACGCACCGGCAAGGTCAGCCCGGAACTGATGGAGAATTCCACCTCCGCCCTGGCCATGCTTGCGATGACCGATGATCCTGCGGTACAACTGGCCGCCTCGCGACGCTACGCGGACAAGAAGGTACTCAAGGATCTGCCATCCCTCGCCAAGCCTGGCGGCTACGGACACCGGAAAATCCGCATCGGCTATTGCTCCTCGGATTTCTGCCTGCATCCGGTCGCGATGCTGATGGTGGAGATGTTCGAATCTCATGACCGAGAGAAATTCGAGGTCTACGCGTATTGCTGGAGCCCGGAGGATGGCTCGGAAGTGCGCAGGCGGGTGATTGCCGCCATGGATCACTTCCAACGTATCGATCAACTCGGCGACGAGGAAGCGGCTTGCCTGATTCGGGAACACGAGATCGATATTCTGGTGGACCTGCAGGGCCAGACTGCCGGTGCCCGAATGAACATGCTGGCCTACCGGCCGGCGCCAATCCAGATCACCTATCTCGGCCTGCCGGCCACCACCGGCCTCCCGTTCATCGACTACGTCATTGCCGACCGCTTCCTCATCCCCGAAGAGGAAGCCCGCTACTATTCCGAAAAACCCCTCTATATGCCTGACATCTACCAGGTCAGCGACCGCAAGCGGGCGCTGGGTCCCTCCCCTAGCCGGGCGAGCTGCGGGCTGCCGGAAGACTGCTTTGTGTACTGCTCATTCAACAACAACTTCAAGTTCACCCCCGAAATGTTCAGCATCTGGATGAACATCCTGCGCCGCGTGTCCGGCAGCGTTTTGTGGTTACTGGCCGACAATCCCTGGGCCGAAGAAAACCTGCGTCAGGAAGCCATCAATCAGGGCATCGAACCCTCCCGTCTGATCTTCACCGAGCGGGTTGCCCCGGAAAACTATCTGGCTCGCTACCAGATTGCGGACCTGTTCCTTGACACCTTCCCATTCAATGCCGGCACGACCGCCAACGACGCCCTATGGATGGGCTTGCCCGTCCTGACCCGGAGTGGACGTACCTTTGCGTCCCGGATGGCCGGTGCCCTGCTGACCGCCGCCAATCTGGGAGAACTCATCACCTACCAGCTCAATGACTATGAAGAAAAGGCGGTTGCCCTGGGTCATCGTCGAACTGAATGCCAACGGATGCGGGCACACCTGATCAGGGAGCGCACTCAGGGAGTGCTGTTCGATACCCCCTTGTTCGTACGCAATCTGGAAAGCCGGTTGTTGGAATTGACCATGCATCCACCGGCAACTTCATCGCCAATGTGAAGCAAATTCAGCCCCCTTGAAAGGATCACCGTGCACCCGGCACAAGCAATGAGACAAACCCCGATCAATCAGATTCATAATCCGGATGTTCTCAACTTCATGCGTAGCGACTATACCGAAGTGGTGGAGGTGGGCTCCAGCAGCGGTGCTTTGGCGCGTGCCTATCGTGACATCAATCCAGGCTGCCGCTATGTGGGCATAGAAATCGATGCGGACTACGCCGAAGCGTCCAGGCAACATTGCACCGAGGTGATCCATGGTAACGTCGAATATCTATCTGCCGAAACATTCCGCCAGCTGGGTGATGCCGAGTGCTGGGTGTTTGCTGATGCTTTGGAGCATCTCTACGATCCGTGGCAACTGCTGGAACGTATCAAGGCCAATGCACGTGGCAACACCGAAGTGATTGCCTGCATCCCGAATGCGCAATACTGGGGCGTCCAGTCCCGCCTCAACGCCGGCCTGTTCATCTATCAGGATTCAGGCCTGTTCGATCGCACCCATATTCGCTGGCTTACCCGTCTGACCATTATCGATCTGTTCAATTCGCACGGATTCCAGGTGATCAACATGATTGCCCGTCTCCTCGATCAACCTAGCGATGAAATGGCGGCAGCGATCCGGCAGATGGCGCGTGCATCCGGTAACGATCCCGAGATGGCCCTGCAAGATGCAACTCCATTTCAGTATGTGGTCAAGGCGCTAGCAGACAGCTGATGCAAACCGGGAATACTACTGACCCGATGCAAGTGATGAGTCCTGCATTGCCTCCGGTCCATCTCTATCATATTGCCTACTCTGAAAAGACCCTGGCTGAAGTCCCTCCGGGATACCTGATCCTGGACAATGTCAATAGCCCTCGCAATGATTGGCGTGAGTATTGGCCGATTCGCAGATTCCTGATCGATGAAGATCTCGACGAGAATGCGTTTTATGGTTTCTTCTCACCACGCTTTCAGGAAAAGACCGGGCTGAGCCATGCCCAGGTAAAAACCTTCGTGCAAGCCGCCGGCGCAGAGACCGATGTGGTTTCATTCAGCCCGCAACCTGACATGGGAGCTTTTTTCCTCAATGTATTCGAACAGGAGGAACTGTTTTCACCAGGTTTTATCGCAGCCAGCGAAACCTTTTTTTGCGGCAGTTGGCATGCCCATCGGTCTGGCGCCGCTGGTCATGGATTCACGGCAGATCATCTTCAGCAATTTTTTTTGCCGCGCGCCCTGCATTCTGGCGCGCCTGGCTGAATCTCAACGAGCAGCTATTTTCCATTTGCGAGGGTGAGGACAGCGTGCTGAAACAGTTGCTGACTGTCGAAACAGCCTATCCGGGCTCCGTGCAGAGAAAAGTCTTCCTCATGGAACGTATTGCTTCAGTCATGCTGACGGTCCATCCCCAGTGGCGTGTACGCGCTTACAACACCTTTGATTGTGCCTGGTCGAATAGCCGTCTGAATCAGTTCAGGACCGAAGCCGTGCTGAGCGATGCGCTGAAGATCGCGATGAAGGAACAGGGCTTCCACGATTACAAGGAAGCCTACTCGCAATTACGTGACAAGTTGCGCGAATAGAAAACTCTTGCGATGGAAAATTTGATCATAATCATCAGTGCTGCCGATATTTCCCCAGCCATACAAATCGCCAGAAACCTGCCTTCGTATACTGTTTACACATTCGACCCGATACTGGTTGACCAAATTTCTTCGAGCGGACTGGAGAATATAAATTTCATTCCTTTCGACAATTGCCCGCTCTATCACGAACTGGATGGCAGCGCTCACTCTGCCGCTTTCGACCTGGAGAGTGCACTTGATCTCGAAGTCAGGGAGATCGTCCCCGAGGTATCAATAGCTGGATGGCAGCATCTGAATCTTTATTATATTCTTATTGCTCTCAAGTGGTACACAGCCCTATGGGAAAATCTGGGAAACAAGCTGGCCGGCACGAAAGTACATCTCTTCATCTGCGATACCCCTGGCTCGTATTACTTCAATTCATACATCCCATCGATCTTGCTCCTGTGGTACCTGAAATGCAGTGACATCGAGTTTTCAGGATTTACCTACGGCAGCAAGGATGAGGATACCCATCTGATCCCCGAATTATCAGAGGAAAATCCTAATGAAGAACTTGAACAGCTACTGATTCATTTGCCGACCTGCTGGTATGATATCAAATATTTTTTCCAGGAAATGATCTCGACCGGAAAAACGCTGATAAATATCGAAGCAACGAATTTCAATATCCCATTACCGGCAATCAGGACGCTGGCACTGGTGGAAGCCGGGAACACCCTCTCCGGTTTACCGGAAGAAATTCGCAATAGGATTCACGATTTCTCCATTGCATTAATGGAAAAACTCGATCAGATATTCGCGCCATATCTGGTCATTCCCAATTACCGCCAGCGCCAGATCCGACATCTCACAAACATTTACTGCGCCCAGCTAGTCACCTATTACCAGCTTTCCCGGTATTTCGAAAAATCGAAACCATCAAGAATAATATTATCCGATCACGATGCCGGATTTCATGGCCCGATCATTTCTTTTGCGCAGAAGCACTCACTACCCGTAATTTTCCTACCCCACTCCAAGTGCGTCAATGACATCGAGTTCAAATACAGAAATATCACGGTACTCAGTCATCCAATACATGGGCAGGAAATTTTCGATGCCAATCGCAAAAGCGTACTGAACTTCAAGATCGCTTATCCGGAAACCTTCAGCGGTTCGACCATCGTTAGCGAAATAAAAAACGATTTCGCTGTTGCTCAATTCGCTGTCTCTCAATGGAGTCTATTTCACACGCTACCAACCCTACATGCACGGAATACGGCAGATCGTTGCCTGGTGCAATGATAATGGCATCGCACTAAAAAATACGTTGCAAACCGAGTTACTCAATTATCAGCTTGTTGGAAAGAGATATTGGAATTTCTGCCGCCGAGTTAATGAAAAATGCCAATGAGACCATGGAGCAACATACAAACGGTTGTGATTTATGCCTGATGTATGATATGCCGACAACCGGTGCACTGCATTTTCTGAATGATTCCATTCCCATTCTCAACCCTATTGTAGAGTCCCTGGCTCCTTCGGAAATGACCCTTGGTAATGCCAGGCTCGTTCCTCAGGAAAGCGTCGAGAATACTCTGCTCCGATTGAAGTGGTTTACCTCGGACCCTAGCAGTTTATTTTACTTTCGCACTGAACAGTTCAGGAATTACATCAGCTTGTTCCAGAATGCTCGGCCATTGCGAGCCTACTTATAGATGCCGCGCCATGAACAGGGCATCTAGCATCCGACCCACCACGAAGGCCTCGGCTGCCTCCACGCCGATACTTGCACCTCGCCATCTCGCCAGATGCTCGCAGGCAGTGACTGAACGCGCATGTGGCCAACCCCTCATTTCCAGGGCATAGCTATCAAGCGCGGCCAGCTTGCGATCAAGCATCGAAGAAATATCACAGAAATAGTTCGGCACAAAACCGTTGTTTCCTGACATGCGCCACTCGGTACTCGAAGGCACCTCGAAAAACAGGACCTGACACAGCCGGTTTCCTGGTTGCGGGCGGCAGGCGGTCTGCACGGCTTCGCTGGTAATCCGGTGATCGATGTTCAGATCGCCAGGGAAATGGGTATAAATGATGTCCGGATCGGCCTTCCTGAAATGGGATTCCACGGCCTTGACCACATCGAGCAAATGCACGCTATCCATCCGGTTATCCGGAAAATCGAGCATTGCCAGGGAGGTTGATCCGAGTCGAGCATGCGCCTCCCTGGCGGCTGCAGAGAGAACCAGCAATTGTTCTCCGGCTGCGGTGCGATCACGCTGCTCCGAACGACTGGTGGCACCTTCTGCCAGGATCAGCACATGGACATGGTCACCCTGGGCAAGATGCCTGGCAATGGTACCCCCGCAACCCAATACTTCGTCATCCGGGTGGGCGGCAACGACCAGAACACTTCTAACGCCCTCTCCCCCGACCCCTCCCCCCACAAGTGGGGAGGGGAGATTCGTGAGTCGCTGACGCGACTTTCACATTAATCATGCGGCTTCCTGGCGACGATGTTCCAGGAGGCGAACTGATGGTTGTCCTGTGGCTCATATCGTCGCATCAGTTTCTCTTCCATGAACAAAATCTCGAAACTCGAAAACAGATCTCGAAGATGGGCTGCATCGGAAAAGTGGACTTTTCCTACCCCAGTGAATTGACCCTTGCTGTAACTTGTTCTTGTAAAATCATCATCAACAGCTTTCCCAGACAAAAAATCACTATGATTCATGGAAAACCAATCAGAGCCGATAAATATGCCATCAGGCTTGAGCGCATCCGAAACGATCTGCAATGCACTTCTTATCGACACTGTGTTGTTGTGGGTCAACGAAGCTCGGTCGAGAACCAGATCAAATCTTTGCTCGAACGGCTGCTGAATTGTAAAATCCGCTTCAATGATATTTGTGATGAGATCAGGATAGCGTTGATGTAGTTTTTTCACTATTGTTGGGCTACCCTCTATGCCATAATAGTCCATACCCAGAGAAATAAATAATGGTATATTCGCACCTGCACCTGAGCCAAGTTCAAGAACACTCCCACCGCCCGCCACAAGGATCGGTTTAAGGTGCCGATGTACCAGGCTGACCACATCGGACCACGGCCATACCGACAGATGAGTGCCTTCTGCGTAACGCTGCTCCCATTCAGAACTCAGACTCATGCCATTTCCCAGTCAAAATCTTATGTATGTCCGAACCGCAGTTCATCCAGTAATCGACGATGCACATATAGGGTTCGAAATCTCCCCATAATTGCGGATAAACTGGATGCTGAAAGTCCTGATAATCGATCGATATTCCGGAGGCTGCGAAACGATCCTCGTCCAGATAGTTTTTCCCCAAAGCACCGGACAAATATTTTTCTGCCCCGAAGTGCTGGCACAGATCCAGGATCAATTGCGATTTTCTGCTGGTTATCGGCAATTCCGATGCACGCACAATCCTTGTGTGTATTTCGAATTCCGCCACCCAGAATCGAAGTTGCTGCCAGCACAACTCGGCAAGATTGGATTCCGGCGTTGCCAGCAACTGTTCGATTATTGGAAAGCACTCCCTGAATCTTGGCGCTTTTCGGTAATTCATTTCCAGCGACTTCAAATGCTTGCTGCGCCAGGGTTGCATCTCGTCGGTCAAGGTTTCACGAAGTGATGCCTGAATATGCCCTTTGACCCTGACCGGAATGGTCAGCCATTGTGGGCCTTGTGCCGTTTTAATCTTGTTGCGGTTGATGAAGCTGTTTTTTTTCGAACTGCACGGTATCGAGAAAAACATAGACATCAGCGCGTGCAATTTTATCAAAATATCCCAGCCATGGGAGATAGGCTGGCTGATGAGCAGAGATAATCACCAATCGGCTAGCTGGCGCTGAACAAGGTCTTGTTCAAATCGCCTTTTATCTTCATCCAGTCCTCTCGAAAAAAGCGCCATCACCACCACGCCGAAAAACCCCATCATCCCTGTATATATGCTTTTGAAGAAATCCCTCCTTGATGAATCCAAAGCGCTGATGAAGGCGAACCACTGCAGTATTGAAATCCAGAACCTCGCAGCAAAGCTTCTCGATGGGCATTTTTTTCAAATACATGTTCGATGGCAAAGTACTCCATCACGGCGCCAAGCCCCTTCTGAAGACTATCCCTTTCGTCTGACAAATTATATGCCCAGGTACAACGACGATCGCGAGCATTGATATCCGTAAAGGACACAAAACCAACAGACCTGCCTTTTTCCTTGAACATGAAATGCCGCGACTTTTCATTCTTCAACTCTCTGCGGAACCACTCGTCGTGCATTTCCGGAGTGATTATCCTGGTGTCGTACATGTAATGGCGAATCGATTCCGAATTACGCCATCTCAAAATCAGATCCTTATCCTGATCGTCTAGTGCTGTCAGCGCATAGTCGGAATGATTAAAAAAAAACCCTGGTGACCATTTTCATCCTTGATTTGAAATATCAGTCAACCGGAGATAGCACCCCTTTTTAATCTGGCGCGCCACTCGCAGACCCATCACCTGATCAATCAGCTCTGGAGACAACCCGGCACCGGGTCGCCGCAAACCAATATTCTCGGCGTTCAATTCTTCACCTATTTCTATATTTCGTAATGCTACGATGCTGCGCCTCGCCTGCAAGCGCATCCCTCTTTCTGCTTTTGTTGGCATGAGAAATGGACTACCCAATATTTCATGCGCGCACTTGATGATTCGTATCCATTCGCGCAGCCCCTCGGTGTCTTCGGCAAACCAGTGATCCGGCCCCGGCAGATCATGGTCCAGAGTGAAGTGCTTCTCGAAGACCCGTGCACCCAGAGCGACGGCCAGTCCTGCAGCCAAGGGACCCTGTGTATGATCGGAAAAACCGACCAGCAGGCCTGGGAAAGCCTGCTGCAGGGTCGTCAGCTTGCGGATATTAACGTCCTGCGCAGGCGTAGGGTACTGGGAAGTGCACAGCAATAAGGCCAGAGGCTTGCCGGTAAACCATCCGACCGTTTCCAGAGCCTGGTGCACTTCGGCCAGATCACTCATGCCGCAGGAAAGAATCAGCGGCAGATTGGCTGCCGCGTAACTTCGGAGTAACGGCAGGTTCGTAAAGTCGTCGGAGCCCACCTTGATCGCCAGCACACCGATCGCCAGCAGCAGATCGAGGTCGGAACGGTTCTGTGGAGTCGAGAAAAAGGTAATGCCTACAGCATCGCAGTGCGCCTTGATTGCACGCCATTGCTGCGGGGCGAATTCGTAGCGCCTGAACATTTCCAGCATGGATTCGGTGACGGTTTGCCCTTGCGATTGATAGGTAAACATCTGTTCAGGATCACCGCAGAATTCTTCCGCTTTGAAGGTCTGGAACTTGACGGCATCGGCACCCACCTCTTTGGCAATTTCTATCATCCGTTTGGCGATTCCAAGATCGCCATTATGATTGATGCCGACTTCGGCGATGCAATAAGGGGGTTCATTGGGGCCGATCCTCCGCCCGGCGATGGCCAAGAGGCTGTCATTCATACGCAGTTCTCATCCTCGAGAATTCTTAATACCTTTTCAACACCTGAACCATCGCACACTCTGCTGGCACAGTCGATCATTGCCGGCAATGCAGCGCTTACGACCTCGTCCAGATATTTCGCATAGCAAGCTGGGGTCAGTTCAGAGGCCACACCCAGTGTTCGTTGAGCCCCCTGCCGATGCATCATCGTGGCAACCGAGCGCTGGTTCTCTCCAAGGATGACGACGAGACTGGGCAGTCCGAGGATACATTTTTCCCAGGTCACACTCCCGCCTGCAGTGACGGCCAGATCCGCAGCCGCCATCAATTTCGCCATATCGGGTGTCTGGATGTGCAGCGTGGCGGACGGGAAGTTCACCAGGGTGTCCTTCAGGGTTTGCAGGGCAGAATGGCTTTCCCCGACGACCACGTCGATATGCTCCCAAGGTTTCCTGGACAGCATCACCCCATCGAGAACCTTGCCGGTTTCATTGTCCGGGTCGCTGCCTCCCATGAAAATCAACAATCGCTTCAAAGCAGGCGTTTTACGCCGGGCAAGACTGGCAGGCCGAAGCATGCTGAACTCTGGTCTCAGCAGTGCGTATTGCGGGCCGACCAGGCAGATACAATGGCCGGGCACTTTGCCCTGGTAGCGGTTTTCCATTCCATCGACCAGATTCTGATCAAGCAAGAGATCAGCAATATGTTCGCGGTCGGCAAGGTCGTCAATGACCATCAGCTTTCGGTATTGCGCCTTGAGCGCAGATTCCCAGCGCGCATCGAGAGCATAATGGTCCACGATGAGCCAGTCCGTGACCAAACCATGCCATACCGCCTGGGTTTGCCCTGCGTCGGTCGCCCATTCGGCGCCAAGCCAGGCCGCATGCGCCAGTTGAAACTGGTGCCCATGAGAAGCAAGGGAAGCGTTCGCAGCCGTGCCAGGCAAGGCAATCGCTGCATGCCCACGTTGCCGGATCAGGCCAAGAAGATGGCCTGGGTGCTCACGACAGATGAAACGGCACTTGGCACCCGCGGATCGTAGGGCATCGGCCAGTGTCAGACAACGCATGACGTGGCCTGTGCCGATTTGCAGGGAGGCATCAACCCGAAAAGAAATTTCTTGCCCGGTCATCCGGGTCATCCTGTCTGCAATGCCTTGAACATCCACTCTGCACGCTCCCAGTCTTCCGGCGTGTCAATGTCCTGTACGCGGTGACGGGGCAGAATCACCGGCATTGCAATCGTTGAAAAGACCGGTTTGTCGGCTATCCACGCCGCAGCACGCCCCCAGTAGAACTGCCCTGCATCATGGAAAGCCTCTTCCAGGTCTTGCGAACGGGTGTTGAAATGTGCGGGTTGAAACATCTGAACCCTCCCTTCTTCAGTCAGCTTGATTGCACGCTGAATCGGGAATGTATAACGGGTGACCGAGAAAGCAAAATCAGAACCGCTGTCAGTCAGCAATTGCAGGCCCCGCTGCAGATCCGCCGTGCTGACGAATGGTGCGGTCGCGTAGATGCAGCAAACCGGGTCAGGCATGCCGCCCTGTGCTCGATACCATTCGATTGCATGCGCAACTACAGGTGATGTTCCGGTGTGATCGTCGGAGAGGGCTGCCGGTCGCATGAACGGCACTTCCGCCCCATACGCCTTCGCCACTTCGGAGATTTCAATATCGTCGGTCGAAACGACGATGTGATCGAAAAGACCGGAGGCGTGTGCCGCATCAATCGACCAGGCGATCATCGGCTTGCCGCAGAACAGTTTGACGTTCTTGCGCGGAATGCGTTTGCTGCCACCACGGGCAGGAATGATTGCCAGCTTCATGCCAGGGCACTCGACAGCGCAGCCACCACCTGGTCCTGCTCATCGTCTGTCATCGAATAGAACAGGGGCAGACTGATGGCGCCACGGTAAAAATGCTCGGCTTGTGGGCACTTCCCGACGCGAAAGCCGAGCATTTGGTAATAGGGCTGTAGATAGACGGGCAGGTAATGCACATTGGCACCGATGCCTTGGGCGCGTAGCGCGTCGAACACGACACGACGCCGCTCGGACGCTACCCAGACCGGGTATAGATGGTAGGCCGAACGGCCGTATCCGGCCTGCCGCGGCAATACCAGCGGCAAGTTGGCCAACAGCCGGTCGTAGCGCGCGGCCAGTTCGCGCCGGCGTGCCACGAACCTGTCCAGACTTGCCAGCTGGCTGAGGCCTAGTGCCGCCTGAAGATCGGTGATTCGGTAGTTGTAGCCCAGTTCGATCTGTTCGTAATACCAGGCGCCTTCATTCTTGTTCTGCAAATCGGCCGGGGCGCGTGTCATTCCGTGCGACCGCAGACGCTGCAATGCCTGGCTCAATGCCGCGCTGTTGGTCATCACCATGCCGCCTTCAGCAGTGGTCAATATCTTGACTGGATGAAAACTGAACACCGTCATGTCGCTGAAGGCGCAATTGCCGACCTTGCCGGCCTGGTAGTCGGCGCCAACCGCATGCGATGCATCCTCGATCACCCGGCATCCGTATTGCCTTGCCAGCGCTCCGATCGCCTTCATGTCGCAGGATTGGCCTGCGAAGTGAACCGGGATGAGCACCGCCGGCAGCACACCATCGAGACTTGCCTGTCGCAGTTTTTCTTGCAGCGCCGCCACGCTGATGTTGTAGGTCAGCGGGTCGATGTCCACAAAGTCGACCCGGGCACCACAATACAGGGCGCAATTGGCCGAAGCCAGGAAGGTGTTCGGAGAGGTCCAGACCCAGTCCCCAGGGCCGACACCGAGCGCCAGGCAGGCGATGTGCAGCGCTGCCGTCGCATTGGCCACCGCCACCCCGTGGGCCACGCCGCAATACCCTGCCAGTGCGCATTCGAAAGCGTCGATACAGGGTCCCTGCGTGATCCAGTCCGAACGTAGCACTGCCACGACGGCAGCGATATCCTCTTCAGAAATCGATTGGCGACCGTAGGGAATCAATTCTCGCGTCCCTGTGCGATCAGCATGCGAATGGCAGCAACATCAAGGAACTCGGGATTGGTGCCGGAACTGTATTCAAAGCCACCGACTACCGGGATGCCGATCTCGCCCAGCCGATTCTTGTGGTAATCGACTTGCAGGGTGAACGAAATCGCTGGCTTGATCACGAAATGGTCATGAAATTCAAGAGTCAGATGAGAATCATCGCCTGGGCACATGGTTTCATGCAGCTTTTCGCCGGGACGAATGCCTATGATCTTCAGTGGCAGGTGCGGGGCAATGGCCTTGGCCAGGTCGAGGATGGTCGCCGACGGAATCTTGGGAATGAAGATCTCGCCTCCATGCATGCGCTCAAAATTCCTGATGACGAAGTCAACCCCATTTTGCAAGGTGATCCAGAAGCGGGTCATGCGCTCATCCGTGATCGGCAATTCGGTGGCGCCCTGCGCAAGCAACTTCTGGAAAAAAGGAATGACCGAGCCGCGCGAACCAACCACATTGCCGTAGCGAACGACCGCAAACCGCGTTCGGCGTGCACCCACGATATTGTTCGCTGCGACGAACAATTTATCGGACGCCAGTTTTGTTGCACCATACAGGTTGATCGGATTGGCCGCCTTGTCCGTCGACAGGGCGATCACCTGTTCCACTTCAGCGGCGATGGCGGCCTGAATCACGTTTTCGGCCCCATATATATTCGTCTTGATGCATTCCATCGGATTGTATTCGGCCACCGGCACGTGCTTCAGGGCCGCTGCGTGGATCACATGATCGACCCCATCCATGGCTTGCCTGAGACGCGGCTGGTCGCGCACGTCGCCAATGAAATAGCGCATCTGCGGCGCATTAAAAATCTGCGCCATTTCATACTGCTTCAATTCGTCGCGTGAGTAGATGATGACCTTTTTCGGCTGATAGCGCGCCAGAATGGTCTTCACGAACTGCTTGCCGAACGAACCGGTACCGCCGGTGATGAGAATCGTCTTGTTGTCGAGCATTGTCTCTCCCGGTCAAAAGCGGGCGTCAGAACACCAGTTTATTGATAATCACTGCTACCGCGTCGATTCGGGTGGTACTTGACCAGGAGGATGGCCATACGGTTGGCCATCCCGCACTGTTCACTCTTGCCCACGTCCTCAATCTCCTCCGCCATGTGCTCCAGGTCGAGCAGATCAAAGCAATCGGCACAAATCAGCCGAGTCTGTTCATTGGCCCATGCCACCACATCCATCTCATATCTTGTGCTCACTTCACCCTCCTGCACCCGGACTCTTGTTCCGGAATCATGCCGTGTGAACTGCGCCAGCAGCTTGTCGCTCCGGCAAATCGGCATGAAATCGTTCGGCACCTTTGGTCTGTTTCACTATAGCGTGTATCCCTTTGAATCGCACCACACGCGCTGAAATTTCGGCCTTGATCATCATTTCGGCCAAGGCCGAGTGCTACGCCCGATGAAAGTCCTGCGGGAGAGTGGCAGGGCCTTCGAAATTTCGTACCCTTGGAAGGGCAAACTAACCGAGGGGAAGAAAGATGCTCGAAGATCCTGCGGGCATTGACTATAGCTCAGACACGAGGCCGGTGCTACTGCGCACGGCACGGTCGTCGATGGATCGGTGGGTCGTGAGGCGCGCTCGCGCCTGGAGCGGGTGAAGTGAAGCAGCGTGGGGCGGCCACTGTGTGCTTGACGCCGGGACAGCCGCAACGGCAGGTAACCGCCCAATCCTCACAGCACTTTGCCATGCCGCCCCTATTCGCTTGCTGAAGCAAGGTGCAGTTGTTGAGTCAGGCCTCCGGCCGGCGACGCCGAATCCACCCCAGGCCGCAAAGCAGGCCCAGACCGGCCAGCGCCAGACTCGACGGCTCCGGAACGGCAGTCGGTTCGGCATAAAGGAAGTCGTCCATCACGACGACATCGTCGGACGGGTTGCCCAGAATACCGTTGGACGTGATGGTGTTCGCGCCGGAGGTCAGCCGGACCCGGGCGATCTTCTCGCCGGCATTGGCAACAGCGCCCAAGAAGCTCAAACCCTGGTTGGCCCCCGCCAGGACGTTTCTCGAAAAAATCAGCGAATTGCTCGGATCGAAGAACCCCATTCGAGACCAGCAGCGGGCAGCGGCAGCCACCGAAGCACAGCTGGTTCTCGGCTCCCGCAGCAGGAACTCAGCCGATTGTGTCTTCGGATTTCCGCGTGTGAAGTTCCGACCGATCAAGTTCAAGGGCTGCTGAGAGACTCGACTTTACGGTTTGCAGGATCTCGGACAAGTACTGTTGTTGTTCCGGTGACAGGCTGTGCAGCATTTCCGTGCGGCTACGGAGAATGACAGTCTCGACCTGAACGAGCAATTGCCGTGCTTGGTCGGTCAAGTAGATGCCCCATACGCGCCGGTCGCCAGGAATTCGACGCCGCTCGATCCAGCCGCTTCTCTCGACCTGATCGATCAGGCGGCCGGCGGTGGATTTCTCGATCTCGAGCTTGGCCGATATTTGCGACTGGGAAAGCCCCTCCTGATTCGACAGGATCGCCAGTATCGACCATTGCGCACGCGACAAGCCCAGTGGCTGCAATCGTCGGTCGATCAGTTTGCGCAGCAGTCGCGCGGATTCGGTCAGGAGGAAGCCCGGGCCCCGTTGGAAATCATCGATGATCATGGATGCGGCCTCAGTGACGATCTAAGGAATGGCCCTTGGCTGCCGGTACGACGGTGCTGTGTTCGGCGCAGGCGTTTTCCTCAGATCAAGGTGATTTCTACGAATATTCATAACGTGCAGGCCGGTCGGATCAAGATGTCCCACTTGGCTAGAAGCGGCTTCGTTCCAGTCGGGACTCGACAGCTTGCATGCCATCCTTGGCCACGGTGACTCCTTTTGCACAGACCGTGTGGCTCAGTTCGACGACGGGATGAACGCCTTTCCGGGTCAGGCTCTTGGCCCACCCCAACATCGTTTGGCCATCGGTCAGCTTGGCCCCGTTGCAGTACTTTTCCAGGATTCGCCAGCAACGCTCCGCCGGATTGTACTTGCTATGGTGCTCCGGATAGTAGTCTTGATTGATGACACCAAACGATTAGTAAGCTTGCTTATGGTAAGTTGACTTCAAGTAGGCTAGCATAGTAATATTTTTCTGCCAACAGTATTTCCATACCGTCGATATACCCCGTTTGCTGATAGCGGGCGGTGAGGTATTTTCGACGCGTCCTGCAAGCTGATACCACTACCCGAGACAAAGGAGAAACATGAACAACGCAACGAAATCCGCCAATGTTCCGACCACCAACCCGAAACTGATCGCCTGGGTCGAGGAGGTGCAGGCGCTGTGCAAGCCGGAGCAGGTTGTCTGGTGTGATGGCTCGAAGGCTGAATACGATCGTTTGTGCAACCTCATGGTAGAAGGCGGAACATTCATTCGCCTCAATCCCGAAAAGCGGGCGAATTCCTACCTTGCACGCTCGCACCCTTCCGACGTCGGAAGGGTTGAAGACCGCACCTTCATTTGCTCCATCAACAAGGAGGATGCCGGTCCAACCAATAATTGGGCGCCGCCGGCAGAAATGCGCGCCACCTTGAATGGCCTGTTCGACGCTTGTATGCGCGGACGAACGATGTACGTGATCCCTTTCAGCATGGGTCCGCTGGGCTCGCCGATCGCCAAGATCGGCATTGAAATCACCGATAGCCCCTATGTCGTGGTAAACATGGGAATCATGACCCGGATGGGCCGTGCCGTGCTCGACGTACTCGGCAGCGACGGCTTTTTCATCCCCTGCGTTCACTCCGTCGGCGCTCCGCTCGCGCCCGGTCAAAAGGACGTCCCGTGGCCGTGCGAGGCGGACATCAGTCGCAAGTACATCGTGCATTACCCGGAAACCTACGAGATCTGGTCCTACGGCTCGGGTTATGGCGGCAATGCACTCCTGGGCAAGAAGTGCCTGGCATTGCGCATCGCCTCCGTAATGGCCCGCGATGAGGGCTGGCTCGCCGAACACATGCTGATCATGGGTCTCGAATCGCCGCAGGGTGAAAAGACCTATCTCGCCGCCGCTTTCCCCAGTGCCTGCGGCAAGACCAATCTGGCGATGCTGGTTCCGCCCAAGGGCTTCGAGGGCTGGAAGGTCACCACGGTGGGCGACGACATTGCCTGGATCAAGAAGGCACCGGACGGGAGGCTGCGGGCGATCAATCCCGAAGCCGGTTTCTTCGGCGTTGCTCCTGGTACCAACAGGAGTTCCAACCCCAACGCAATGTTGACCATACAGACGAACTGTATCGTCACCAACGCTGCGCTGACCGACGACGGCGACGTCTGGTGGGAAGGCATGGACGGTCCGCCGCCGGCGCACGCCATCGACTGGAAGGGCGAGGATTGGACTCCCGGCTGCGGCCGCGTGGCAGCGCATCCCAACGCGCGCTTCACGGCGCCGGCGAGCCAGTGCCCGAGCATCGACGCGGATTGGGAAAATCCGGACGGCGTACCGATCAGCGCTTTCGTCTTCGGCGGCAGAATGAGCAAGGACATGCCGCTGGTGTTCCAGGCCTTCAACTGGAGTCACGGCGTGTATCTGGCCGCCACCATGGGTTCCGAAGCGACAGCCGCGGCGATCGGCCAGGCGGCGATGCGTCGAGACCCCATGGCGATGCTGCCGTTCTGCGGCTACAACATGGCGGACTATTTCAGTCACTGGCTGAACGTCGGTCGCCAAGTACCTAATCCGCCGCGCATCTTCCGCGTCAACTGGTTCCGCAAGGGGGACGACGGCAAGTTCCTTTGGCCGGGCTTCGGTGAAAACATGCGCGTATTGAAATGGATTGTCGATCGTGTGCACGGCCGCGGCTTCGGCATCGAAAGCCCGATGGGCTGGATGCCGCGCCACGAAGACATTGCATGGGACGGTCTCGACTATCCTAGCGATACCTTCTATGACCTGATGTCGGTCGGCCGCAAAGCAGGCTCGGCCGAGGCGCATGCCCACGAAGAGCAGTTCGAGCTGTTCTTTGACCGCCTGCCCAAGGAGTTCATCTTCGAACGCGAACTGCTGCGCTCGCGGCTGTGGCGTTCGCCCGAGAAATGGGAACTGGCGCACGAGACCAATTGAACCGTCGTCGTTGACCATGCTGGCCGCGCCCGCGGGCAATCTGCTGCCGAGGGCGCTGCCCGGACCAGCGTTGCCGGTCGGATTGCCGACAGGCAGTTGCGCTCATTCTTCGTTCGCCGTATCGTGGCGCGGCGTTCGGTGTCCGGCACGTCGCCACAAGCATGCGTCCACTCATGGAAAGACTCCAGTATGAAATATCTGCCTGAACTGTTTGCCGCCAATACCCGCTGGGCTGAGGACATGCGAGCAGCTGACCCCAATTTCTTTGCCGGCCTGGCCGGCTTGCAGGACCCTGACTACCTGTGGATAGGGTGTTCGGACAGCCGGGTGCCGGCGAATCAGATCACCGGCCTGAAGCCGGGCGAAGTGTTCGTGCATCGAAATATCGCCAACGTCGTGGTGCATACGGACCTCAACTGCCTGTCGGTGATGCAGTACGCCATCGATGTGCTCAAAGTCCGCCACATCATCGTTTGCGGTCACTACGGCTGCGGCGGTGTCCGGGCGGCTCTGGAAGGGCCCTCCCTGGGATTGATCGATAATTGGTTGCGCCACATCCAGGATGTGCGCGATCGGCACATGGATTTCCTGGCGGCGCAGCCGGACACCACGACGCGCTGGCGCGCCCTGTGCGAACTAAACGTGATCGAGCAGGTGCGCAATGTTGCCCGCACCACGCTGGTCGGCGACGCCTGGAAGCGTCACCAGCCACTGATGTTGCATGCCTGGATCTATGGCCTGGAAGACGGTCGCCTGCAAGACCTGCAAGCTTCTTTCAACGAGGAAGGCGAAGTTGATTCGGTCATCGCCCAAGCGGTGGCAGCTGCCCATTCGCGTTACACTACGAATCAAACCATCCGAGATGAAAGGACGGGAAAACGAATACTGGCCAACCAATGCCTACCAGAATCTACCTAGTGCGCCACGGCGCCACCGATCTCACCGCCGAAGACCGATTCGCCGGTTCCTCCGATGTGCCTCTCTCCGACGAAGGTCGCAGACAGGCGGCATGCCTGGCGGAGCGGCTGAAACGAGAGAAGCTGGATGCCGTTTACGCCAGTCCGTTACGACGCACCATGGAGACCGCGCACACCTTGGCGATTCCCCACGGTCTGGAGCCGATAGCCGAGCCCGGGCTGCGCGAAATCGATTATGGCCACTGGGAGGGGCTACGTCGATCCGAGGTCGAGAGTACGTTCCAGGCCGAGTACGCCATCTGGCAGGAGGATCCGTTCGCCATCGCGCCCCTGCATGGAGAATCCGGCGTCAATGTGCTCAACCGCGCATTGCCCGTAATGCGCAGGATAGTCGAGCGGCATCGCCACTGCACGGTTCTGTTGGTATCCCACAAGGGAACCAACCGACTCCTGATCAGCAGCCTGCTGGGCTTCGACATGCGGGGCTATCGCGACCGCCTGGAGCAAAGCCCGGCAGCGCTGAACATTCTCGACTTCATGAGCGAGGTACACGCCCGCTTGCACTTGTTCAACGACGTCTCGCATTACGAAGAAAGATAGGAAATCTCGACATTGCTTCCATACGGGCGAAGATCTTCTTGTACAGGTCACAATAGGGATCTTTCGTGAGGATGTCGCCGTGAACGCTGTAGGCTCTCACCGGGCATCCGCCGTGGCAGATGGCGAGGTAGTCACAATCCAGGCACTCTTCGGTTTTTATCAGGGAACCGGGTCTCATCTGGAACTCCCGGCGTGCATCGCTCCGTCGCAGCAGGTCCGAGAGGCTGACCGGATCAAGAATGTTGCCAAAGCGATACTCGGGATAACTGCTGACCCAGCAGTCGCATTGGGCTACGTGCCCACGGGGATCGATACAGACGAATTCGTTTGCGCAGTTCTCGCGCCAGATGCAGAGCAGGTCTTTCGTGCCCTGCTCGAAGTAGGCGAGCAGCTTGTCGAAGGGTCCGATTCGTACACCTGCGTCCCTGCCTCGTCTCTCCCAGATATCGGCCAGATCCAGTAGAAAGCGGCTGAAGTCTTCCGTTTCCAGAGGATGAGCACACTTCACCGCTTTCGACGTGCCTCCCGGGAAGGGCGTATTGACCTGAAAATCCCGGATTCCCAGACGGTCGACGAAATACGAATAGAAGGCCTCCGCTCCGGCTTCGACGGTCCCGGCATTGGGTATCGCGATGACGCCAATCTCGATGCCGGCTTCCCTGGCCTCGAGAACCTTTCTCTCCCACAGATCCTGATACTGTTGCGGCGTGCCGCCCTTGACGCGGCGGTGGAGATTGGGGAAATCCATCGAAGTCCCCAGGCTGTTGCCGAACATTTCCGTGATGACCGGTTTCCATTTCGGGCCGTAACCAATCATGTTGGTCTGCAGGTAATTGCCTATTCGCTTTTCCCGTGCGGTCGCGATCTCCTGGACGAGTTCATGGGCGCGCTCGAACCATTCGGGTGGCTGGGTCATCACCTCACCGCCCTGCCAGTAGATGGACAAGGTGTCGATCTGCCGGTCCTGCATGTGGTCAAGGACCTTCCGGAGCACGACGGCAAGTTGATTCAGGGTGAGTCGATCTTCGGTTCGGGTCTCGAAGCAGTACTCGCAATCGGCGTTACAACGCAGCGTGGGCAGCAGGATGAGGGAAAAAGGAGGCTTCACGCGACTCCTGTCCCGTTCGGCGGGCAGGCAGCGAGATCGCTCCGCAACTCCCTTGCTGCCTCGGCGAGCGTCCGGAAGAGGGCCTTGACGGTGTCGCAGCGATAATTCCTAGCGGGCCATTTGAAATAGCCGGAGCAGCTATCGACGAATTCGCATCCTCGGCATTCCCCCCCTTCCGTGATCAACCCGGCAATCTGCCCGCTGACAAATTCGTTGAAATCGGATGGCGGCGCCATGCCGATGAATCGCTTGCCGACGATCTCTTCGTTCTGGTCGGTTACGTAGCGGATCCGGCGCGGATCTTCCTCCTGCACGGCCCAGAGGCTCACTGGCTCCTGGCGAAAAAAAAGCCAGGAAGAGGCTGTGGACGAACTCGACGGGCACCGAGACACTCGGCCGGTAAAGGTAATCGCTGGCCACGCCAAGCAACTCTTCGGCGAGGGAATGCGCTGGCTGAGATCCTTCGAGCTTCACTGCGAAATCGAGCGATATCGCCAGCCTCACCACCTTGCCGAACCCCGGCGCAAAAGGCACCGAAACCCGAACCGGTCGATCGCTCAGCAAGGGCGAGTACTTGTAGAGTAGCGGTAACTCTTCGGTCGGCTTTTCCACCACCAGATCGAGAGGAGTCCCGCATTCCCAGCGCAACAGGCCGTCCACCGGCGCACTCAGGCCAAGGATCTGCACATAGGCGAGGTCGTCGCGGTCCTTCGTCGAGAGTGCTGCGCCGATCAGGTCCGGATCCCGGGAACGAACCACGAGATGACGTCCCCGATAGGCATCGACCAAGGCAAGCGGGACGTTGTACAAGAGGGAATCAGTCAAGAAGCGTACTTTCGCGGACTACCAAGGATATCGCCGTTGATCGACCGAGGACGTCTTCTTCCCGTGCTGACACGCGGACACCGACGCATGCCCATACCATCCCGCTTCCCGCGTCAGGCAGTACGAGAAGGGGAAAAGAGTGGGCGGCTAGAAGCGGTTGACCCAGGAACCGCCGCCATTGACCCAAGTGCCGCCACGGTTGGCCCAGGCGCCGCCACGATTGGCCCAGGCACCACCACCGCCCGCACGGTTGGCCCAGGCACCGCCTCCGCCCGCGCGGTTGGCCCAGGCGCCCGCCTCGGCGTCCGGCACAGCACCCAGTTTCAACATTGCCCCACCGAAGAGGGCGCTGCCGATGACGACCTTGGACCACTTGTCGAGACTGCGGAGGAAGTCCCTCCGCCCCATCAACGTCGTGTCATCGGCTGTATTGTCGTCAGTTCCCTGCTGTGATTTCATGTCGTCGTTCATGTTCAACCTCGGTTTCCTGCTCGCAAAAATCCGGCCATGGCCCCGTAGAACTGGTCTCAAACCAGAGGCAAAGTACCATGCGGATCGGTTCGATGGCCTCATGCGCTTCACTCAGATGCTTTCGCCGGCTCTGCTACTCGCTACTCGGCACCCAGCCGGGAAAAGTGCACGCTGACAAAACGCCACTGGCCTTTCTCCTTTTGCAAGGTTCCGGACATGTTGAAGGCGCGTTCCCGCGTTTCCTGGTCGACGGGGGCTTTCATCGTGGTGGTCATCGCAAACCAGGCGATGTTACCGCTCGCACCGGTTGAAATCCACTGGTTGCTGAAGCTGATGCTGTTCGGCTTGAACTTGGTAAAGAACTGAGCGTAGGCAGCAGAGATCCCTTCCCCGCCCAGATAGGCTTCGCCAGCACCGGTACCCAACAGGACGGCACCGGGCGACGAGGAATAGGTCGCCATCACGCCCTCGAGATCCTGCGCGTCAAACGCCTTGTTGTGACGTTCCACCAGGGACTGCACCCCGGGCAGGGGGTCTGTTTTCGGGGACTCCGCCAGACAGGGAGAAGCCATTGCCCCACAAACAGCCGTCACCAGGACGAAGCTCCGCATCGCAGACATCAATGATCTCCTTTCGTAATCAAGCCGCTTGGGAAATTACCGGCTGAACCGGCTCGAAAAGTTCAGGCCTCAACACAACCGATGCGTTACGTTCCCGACCCAAGAAGACAGCTAATCAACACATCTTAAAGGGTAGAAGACGCGAAGGGAAAACACAAGACAATTTTTCGGCGGTGTCCGTGACCCCTGTTACTATGAAAGTCGCGAGCGACTCTCGAATCTCCCCTCCCCCTCGCGGGGGGAGGGGTTGGGGGAGAGGGGAAACGGTCATGACTTTCATCATCGGGGGTGTCTTGCAAAGTCATGACCGTTTGGCTGAAGTCAGCCGTCGTTCAAACCACCCCCTGGCCCCCAGCCGGGCTGGGGAGCAATGGGTGGGCCGTTGTAGGGGCTCTTTGGGATGTGACCGCTCGGTGGCACGTAACTCCCTGGCGGATCGTAAGCCTTGGGTTGGCGGTAGGCGTCGCGGTTTCGATACTGCTCCTTGGCCTCCTTCTTGGCCTCCTTCTTGCCACGCTCATAGCCTTTCTCGTAGTCATGCGACCTGTAATTCTGGTTGTAGCTTGAACGTTCGGCATCACGGTAACCGCGCTCGTACGCCGAGTCGCGATCGGCTGCCCAGTAGCCATCGTTGGAGTAGCCGCGGTAAGGGCTGTCGTACGGTGAATTGTAATTGCAAGCAGTCGTTGCGAGCAGGCCACCGATGGCAGCGAAGATGGAAATACGCTTGACGTAAAGGGACATCGATGTTCCTCCTCAATCAACAAACGATCAAGCCGTGGATAACGGTTAACGGTTCGCCAGCGCAAGCGCTGACGACTCCGCAGCCGAAGCGTACGACCAATCTCAGTACAGGATTCGTGAGTCGCTGACGCGACCTGCAGATTAACAGACTTGATTGTATAGCCGGCGCGCTGTGGGCGCGATTCCCATTTCCCAGCCTTGCCCCAGCAATTTCTCCCGAACTCAAGCCGAGGGCAAGCGTACCGGCCCAACCCCGCCCAGCCAAGCGCCGCGTCTCACTCGCCTGCGCCGCGCCCCAGCACCAGCGCCAGCATATCCGCGTAGCTCAGCCGCCCGCCGTCTTCGGTGCCGGCGAGCAGCCCGTCGGCCAAGTCGCGCTTGCCGGCGTGCAGCTGCAGGATGCGCTCTTCGATGGTGTCCTGGGCGACCAGGCGGTAGATGGTGACCGGGCGCTCCTGGCCGATGCGGTGGGCGCGGTCGGAGGCCTGGTCTTCGACGGCGGGGTTCCACCAGGGGTCCATGTGGATGACGTAGTCGGCGGCGGTCAGGTTCAGCCCGGCGCCGCCGGCGCGCAGGCTGATCAGGAACAATTCTCCCTCGCCGGCCTGGAAAGCGGCGACCGCGGCGCGGCGCTGCGCCTCGGCGGTCGAGCCGTCGAGATACTGGTAGCGGATGCCGTGGGCATCGAGGTGGTCGCGGATGAGCTTGAGGTGATCGACGAACTGACTGAAGACCAGCGCCTTGTGGCGGTTGTCGAGCAGTTCGTCGACGATCTCGGCGAAGGCCTCGAGCTTGGCACTTGGCAGCTCGCTGTCGGGAAGCGCGAGCCGCGGATGACAGCAGGCACGGCGCAGACGCATGATCTCGGCGAGGAGCTGCATGCGCTGCTGGCCGGGGTGATCCTCCGGGGCCTCTTCTAGGCGTTCGATGGCCTGCCGGCGCAGGGCTTCGTAGAGCGCCCTCTCGCCGCTGCTGAGCTCGATCTGCAGGGTAATCTCGGTGCGCGCGGGCAGCTCGCTCAAGACCTCGCTCTTCAGGCGGCGCAGAATGAAGGGTCGCAACAATTGGCGCAGCCGCTGCCGGGCGCTTGCATCCTTGGCCTGCTCGATGGGAATCGCGAAGCGTCGGTTGAAGGTCTCCAGCGAGCCGAGCAGGCCGGGATTGATGAAGCGGAAGAGGTTCCACAGCTCGCCGAGGTGGTTCTCGATCGGCGTGCCGGTGGTGATCATGCGAAATACGCCACGCAGGCGCATCATCGCCTGCGAGCGTTTGGTGAGCGCGTTCTTGAAGGCCTGCGCTTCGTCGGCGACGATGGTCTGCCACTGCACCTCGGCGAGGCGTTCGCCCTCGCTCTGCAGAAGGCCGTAGCTGCAGACGATGAGGTCGAAGGGGCCGGCCTGTTCGAGCAGCGCGGCGCGGTCGGCGCCGCCGAAACGCAGCGGCTTGAGCGTCGGGGCGAAGCGCTGCGCTTCGTCGATCCAGTTGCCGCAGACCGACATCGGCGCCAGCACTAGCGTCGGACCTGCAGCGGCCCGCGACACGATCAGTGCCAGCGCCTCGACCGTCTTGCCCAGCCCCATGTCGTCGGCGAGACAGGCGCCGGCGCCCCAGTGGGCAAGGCGGGCGAGCCAGCGGTAGCCCTCGGCCTGGTAGTCGCGCAGCTCGGCCTGCAGCGTCGAAGGGAGTGGCGGTTCGAGGGCCTGCAGCGCAGCCAGCCGGTCGAGCAGCGCCCGCCACGCCGGATCGGCCTCGACTGCCATGCCATCGATGATCTCGTCGATGGCCGGCGCCGCGAAGGGGTGGAAGCAGCCGTCGTCGGCCACCAGTCCGCGCAGCTTGTCGAGGCGCCGGCGCAGGGCCTGGCTGAGGATCAGATAATCGTTTTCGCCGAGGCGGACAAAGCGGCCCTGGGCGGCGGCCGCGCGGTCGAGCAGCTCGCGCATCGCCAGCACGCGCCCGTCGTCGAGGGTCAGCTCGCCATTGATCGCCAGCCAGTCGGCCTGCTGCCGGAGGGTGACGCGCATCTGGCTGAGCTGGGTTTCCTTGCCAAGGCCGATGCGCTTGCCCTGCGGCCAGTCGAGCACGACCGCATCACCGAGGCCATGGAGCTCTTCGAGTGCGCTCAGGGCCTGCTCGAGGTCGTCGAGATGCCAGCTCCAGCCGTCGTTGCCGGCGAGTGCCGGGCATTGACGGATCACCGCGCGGGCCGCAGCCAGCTCGCTTCGGAGGTCACGGGGGCAGCGCAGGGCGCGACCGTCGCGCTCGCTGAACAGGGTCGCACCACCCTGCCCCGGTCGGAACTGCGGGCCGGCGTCACCAGCGGGGTGCACATAGCACTCGAGGCCGAGGCCGCCATCGAAAGCGTTCAGGTGCAGGTGCGGGCGCGGGTCGGCGACGATCGTCTCGGCGACGCCGGTGCCGCCGCCGATGTCGGAATGGACGGTCAGCAGCGGCGCTACCGCAGTGAGCCCTTCGAGCAAGCGCGGCTCGGCACCCTTGGGGACGCTGAGGCCCTTCGGGCCGAGAATGCGGGCGATCTCCCGGTGCCGGACATCGAACTGCACCAGCCGGATGCACTGCGGGGTCTCCTCGACCGGCAACAGCGACCGGTCCTCGGCCGGGAAGGGCTCGATGCTGACCAGAAAGTCCTTGCTACGGCGCACCGCCGCCAGCGTCGGCAGCGCGCGCACCAGTTCGACCGGGGTATCTGTGGTCGCGTCGCGGACGACCAGGGGGTGACCGACGGCGGCCAGCAGGGCGCGCTCGGTATCGATCCGATAAACGGTCCGCGCG
The DNA here is from genome assembly GCF_012940005.1 of Candidatus Accumulibacter contiguus. GTDB lineage: Bacteria > Pseudomonadota > Gammaproteobacteria > Burkholderiales > Rhodocyclaceae > Accumulibacter > Accumulibacter contiguus. Next base: position 25,707 of record NZ_SPMX01000033.1, read on the forward strand.
TAGCCGCCGTGCCAGCTCGCTTCCTGCTCGCGGACGATGCAGGCGCAAATCTCGCGATCCTGGGGCGTCAGGTAGGGGAAATCTTCGGGGGTCTCGGCGAGCCGCTGCAGCGCCACCGGCCGGCCCTGGCTCCAGCCGCCACGCTTGCTGCGCTTCTGCTCGCGAGGTTCGAGCAGGGCGTCGTTCTGGTGCAATTCGAATACCCAGGCCATGCGCAGATCGGCGGTCTCGGGCGCAACGCTGCCGGGATCGGCCGCCTGGCTGCCGAGCCCCTTGAGCGCATCGAGGGCGATCTCCCAGGCTGCCCTGGGGGCCAGCAGATCGGTCATCCGGACCACGCCGGCGGGCGGATCGCCAAGTGCCGCAAGGGTCGGGGTCGCGCCCTCGAAGCCGAAGGCCACCAGCAGGGCAACGGCCTCGTGTGCATACCAGTCGATCCCGGCCTGCGCCGCCTGCTCGGCACAGGTCGCCAGGACTTGCAGCGCGTCCGCTGCCGGGCGCTCGCCAAGCCAGTGCAGTGCCAGGAAGCGGAGTAGTTTTGGAAATGCGCCGCGCACGCTCAGGCTGGACTGCAGCCAGACGGCGTCGGTCAATTGGCGTTGGCCGGCCAGCACCGCGGCCAGGTCGCCGAGCACCCGGAACCCTTGCTCGAGGGGGTCGGTCACGCTGGCCCGCAGACAGAGGGTCACCTGCCGCTGCATCCGTTCGTAATCGGCCTTGCCGCCGCGGTGCAGCAGGGCGATGAGATAGAGGGCACCGGCGATGCCCGGCGTATAGACGTTGCGCTTGCGGCTCAGCTTGCGCGCCGACAGCTCGGCGGCCTCGATCCTCTCAATGGTCTGTGTGTAATCGCCCTGCAAAAAGTGTAGCCAGCCTTGCAGGGCCAGCGCCTCGGGGTCGCTCTGGCCAGCCAGCAGCGCCGGCACCGCATCCAGGCGGCCGCGCAGCAGGTGTTGCTCGGCCAGGGCGTCGGCAACGTCCGGGCGGGTTGCGGCCAAAGGAGTCAGCAGACGTTCCATCAGCACGTAGTGATCCGGCTGTGGAACCAGTTCCAGAGCCGCCTGGTGCAACAGCGGGGCGAGGGCCAGGATCTGGAGACGGGGATCCAGGCCGGCGATCCATTCCGGGTCCGGCTGGGACAGGCAGACCTCGGCCAATTGTCGAACCTGGTGATAGGGAACCCGGGCCAGCGATGCGGCTGGGCCGATCCCGAGCCCTTGCAAGACCTCGTCTTCGCGCCCGGCGTAGAGCGCGTTGCGCAACACCCGCAAGCGGCGCATCTCGCTCGGCTGCTCCCAGGAGTTGCGCAGCGGCGTCGGGAAGCAGCGCTCTGCGGCTTCGACGATCGTCGCGAAGGTTCCGTCGGCGACGGTCTCGCGGGTCAGGGTTTCGCGCAGGTCGGGACGACAGAACAGAGCGCCCTTCGGTAGATCGATCAAGCCGTCGCTGCACAGCCGCTCGCGCAGGGTCTTGTTCAGCAGGCGACTCAGTGGGGTGCCAGCCCGGTCATGCCAGGCGAGGGCGTCGAGGATCTGCTGCAGCACGGTCTGCCCGACCGATTCGCAGACCACCGACAACACCCGCAGGATGCGTTGCTCGTCGGGACTCAGACGCTCGTAGCGCGCATGCAGCTCAGCCAATGGGGGTCTCGGGAAGCACCAGGCCGAGCCTGGCGAGTCCCTTGCGGAAGGCCGCGAGCTTCGGATCGGGAACACAGACCAGGCGGTCGCCGGCACGCATACAGTGCGGCGCGGTGCTCGGGTCGGAGGCGAGCAGCGCGGCAATGGCGGCGTCCTTGCAGCGGATCAGGCGCGCCGACCCGGCGTCGACGAGAGCGGTGGCACGCTCGCCGACGCTCTCCAGCAATTGGCAAAACTCCGCCGGCAGTTCGCCAACGGTCGCAGCATCTAGGAAGTCGCGGATGCGCCCGCGCTCGTTGGCATCGGCACTCTCTCGTAGCAGGGCATCCGGGTCGAGTCGCCAGCGATCGGCAGACAAATGCTGGGCGATTCGCTCGAGGAGCAGCCGCTCCGCAGGCTCCGGATCGCGCAGCAGGGTCAGACCGAGGTCGGCCCCGGTGGCCAGTAGCGGCGGCTTCTTCTCGACAGTCGGTCGGTAGTCCGGGGTCAATCCGAGGCAAAAAGCACCGAGGGCATTGAGGCGAACGTAGCGCAGGCCATCGTAACGGCTCAGGAACAGGAAGTCGTCGGTTCCCCAGGCCTCGCTGTAGTCGGGTCTGGCGTGGTAGGGGCTGGTGTAGGCGACGTCGAGCAGGCCGAGCGTCGCCAGATACTCGAAGAGATAGACGAGGATGTAGCGCGCCTGCAGGATCTCGAACCCCCCGAAGCCCTCGGTGCCCAGGCTGCCGTAGTTCGGGTCGGAAAAGTACAGGGCCCAGGCATTGTAAGTGACCTCGAAGTCGTGGTTGCGAAACCGCATCTGGCGGAAAAACTCGTCGAGGGAGATCCAGCGACCGACGGGACAGCAATCCTTGAGGGCCTCAGCGATCACCGTACGGCGATCGGCCAGGGCACTGAGCTGTGCCGATCGGCTGGTCTGGCCCTTGATCAGGTCCACGCGGCGCAGTTCGTCCGGCGCCCCCTTCGCCTGCCAGCGCTCGAACAGATGCGAGACGACCGTTTCGAGCGACTGCGACAGCGCCTTGCTGCCGCGGGCGGTCAGTGCCAGCTTGCTGCCGTCCAGCTTTGCCAGCCCAGCGACCTGCAGCAGCAGCGGCCAGGCAAAGGGGCGAATCGGACGGATCGCCCCGCCAGCCCAGCGCTGGCTACCCAGGTCGTCTTCCGGCTGGTACCAGTCGCCGCCGAGCAGGATCGACTCCAGTTTCGCCACTGCGGCACTGCTCGGCAGACCGGTCTTCGGGCCGACCGCGATGCCGCCCTGCCCGATCAGCCGCAGCACCGCCGGCAGGTCATTTCGCACCAGCGCCTCGGTGGCGACGAGGCGCAGCGGCTCGGATGCGCCGGCCGCCCCATTCGACGCAACGGTGGTCGGCAGTTCCTCGTCGCTCAGGGTGGTGATCGCCAGCTCGGCAGGCCGCGGTGCCAGCCCGGCCAGACGCGGCAGCAGATCCTCGGGGATCTCGCCCTGGTAGAAGAAGAGCTTGAGGACGCTGGGTTGTTCGACCTTTAACGTGCCCCAGGAATAGCTGCGCCGCCCGAAGTACTCGGGGATCTTGCCGTACCGGAGCCGGAAGCGCACCGGGTCGAAGCGCCCTCCCCAGTGGTGGACCGCCTCGGCGATGGCGTCGATGTCCAGTGCGGACAGGCGCTGCCAGACGCTGCTCAGATCGCCGGCCAGAAGATACTGGGCGAGCGCCTCGATGATCTCCGCCTTGCGCGTCGAGCGGTCGCCAGTGGGCGTCAGGTCGCGTCTCTGCTTCAGCTCGTCCACCGTCAGGAGATTCAATTGCTCGTGTAGTTTCATGGTCATTTCCGCTGGGTGAATGCATGCGCCTGTGTCGCACGCGCCAGGCCAGGCCAGTAGAGTGCGCCGGGGTGCGTATTTTACACAGCTCACGCGGATGCCGATTGAGTAGGCTCATTGCTTGCCTGCTCGCAGAATGCTGGGCATACTTGCTTTCCTGTTGTTGATCAGAAAGCCTTCGAGATCCTCTGACCATGCCAGCCCTGTTGCAAGCCCTGCAAGCCGACATCACCACGCTCGCGGTGGATGCGATCGTGAACGCCGCCAACTCGTCGCTGCTTGGCGGCGGCGGCGTGGACGGCGCCATCCACCGCGCCGCTGGTCCCGAATTACGACAGGCCTGTCGTCTGCTCGGCGGCTGCCCGACTGGCGACGCCAGGCTCACCCAGGGCTTTCGCCTGCCCGCCCGCTACATCATCCATACCGTTGGTCCGGTCTGGCATGGCGGCAGCAGTGGCGAAGCCGAGTTGCTGGCTGCGTGTTATCGGCGATCGGTCGAACTTGCCACTGCCCAGGGCGTGATGACCATGGCCTTCCCGAGCATCAGCACCGGCATCTATGGCTACCCGATCGAACAGGCGGCGACGATCGCGGTGTCGACAGTGCGTTCTTCGCTACCCGCAGGCGGACCCATCCAGGAAGTATTCTTCTGCTGCTTCTCGCGGCGAGACCTGGAGGTGTATGCAGCACTGCTCGGGGAGAGCCTTCTCTGACTCCCTGAACTCGCCCGCCGCGCAGCGCCGTCAGCAGCGCGTGCCGGCCCCGGCCGCACAGGCGGCGACTGTGCTCGTCGCCGGCGTCAGCGAACGACCTTCCTTCTCCCAGGCACGAATGCCGCCTTTCACGGTGTACACCGTCCGGTAACCCGCCTGCTCCGAGAGAAACTGGCTGGCTGCCCTGGTACGGTTGCCACTTCGACAGATGACGATGAGCGGCTGGTCCGGCCTGGCCACTTCCTGCACTTTCTGCAGCCAGACTGGCGGATTGGAGCGACCGCGCTCGTCGAAATAGGTCAGCAACTTGCTGCCGGCGACGACTCCGGTTTCCTGCCATTCACCGGCAGTGCGGATGTCGATCAGCGGCACCCCTGCAGCAACCAGCCGCGCCAGCTCGGCATTGTCGATATCGACCACCTCGGCGCGAACCAGGAACGAAAAACATACGGCGAAGAACGACAAACAGAACTTGCGGACCATGCTCGATACTCCCGGAACACTGAGGTTCACACATCTTACAGCAATGGTACGCCTGTAGCACAAAGGCATGCGTATTGCAGGTTTCGGCAGCTTTCTCGAATGCCGAAGAATCGCTGACATGAAGTCGATCATTGCACAAAGGTTAGTGCATCCGCAAGAATCACACCGATCAATCTCCACAGCCCTTTTCAGCGCTGCAGCGGCGCGCTAGTATGACGATCTTTGGAGCCAGCGGCCGTGGCTCCGGACCCGTACCGATGAAAGGATACGTTCGTCTTGAAGCCCACCGATATCGGCGCACCCGACTATTTCCACAAAGTCGTTGATTGCCAGTGGGCGTGCCCTGCCCACACCCCCGTTCCCGAGTACATCCGCCTGATCGCCGCCGGCCGCTATAGCGAGGCCTATATGGTCAACTGGGTGTCGAACGTCTTTCCCGGCATCCTTGGACGCACCTGCGACCGTCCCTGCGAACCGGCGTGCCGGCGCAGCCGCGTCGAGGACGAAGCGGCCGATGGTCGCGAGCGCAAGGAACCGGTTGCGATCTGCCGCCTGAAACGCGTCGCTGCCGACTACAAACAGGACATCCGGCCACTGCTGCCGCAACCGGCCAAAGAGAAGAACGGTCGACGCGTGGCCTGCATCGGCGGCGGTCCGGCTTCGCTGACGGTGGCGCGCGACCTCGCACCGCTCGGTTATCAGGTCGTAATCTACGACGGCGACGCCCGCGCCGGCGGCATGATGCGTACCCAGATCCCGAAATTCCGGTTGCCCGAAGCGATCATCGACGAGGAAACGGGTTACGTTCTCGGCCTCGGCGTCGACTTCCGCGGCGGCGAGTACGTCAATTCTCTGAAAAACCTGCTCGCCGAAGGTTACGACGCGGTCTTCGTCGGCTCCGGGGCACCCCGCGGTCATGACCTCGATATCCCAGGGCGCAAGGCAGCGGCCAAGTACATCCATCTCGGCATCGACTGGCTGGCCAGCGTTGCCTTCGGGCATACCACTTCGATCAGCAAGCGCGTGATCGTTCTCGGCGGCGGCAACACGGCAATGGACTGCTGTCGTTCTTCGCGCCGGCTCGGCGGCGAAGACGTCAAGGTCATTGTCCGCTCGGGTTTCGAGCAGATGAAGGCCAGTTCCTGGGAAAAGGAAGACGCGATGCACGAAGGCATCCCGATCCTCAACAATCTCGTCCCCAAGGCGTTTACCCACAACAGTGGCCGCCTCACCGGCGTCACCTTCGAGAAAGTACGTGCGGTTTTCGACGAGCAGGGACGGCGCAGCCTGATACCGACCGGCGAACCCGACGCGCACTTCGAATGCGACGAGGTACTGGTCGCCGTCGGCCAGGACAACGCCTTTCCCTGGATCGAACGCGACATCGGCATCGAATTCGACCGATGGGGACTGCCCAAACTCGATGAGCGGACCCTGCAATCGACCGTTGCGAATGTGTTCTTTGGGGGCGACGCCGCTTTCGGCCCGAAAAACATCATCTGGGCGGTCGCGCACGGCCACGAAGCGGCAGTCTCGATCGACCGGCTGTTGAACGGCGAGGACATTGCCGCCCGTCCTGCGCCAATGACCCATCTGATCTCGCAGAAAATGGGCATCCACGCCTGGCGCTACGACAATGCCATCTCGGCTGATCGCCGCCTGCGCGTGCCGCTGCGCGACATCAGCGCTGCACTCAAAAACATCAGGATCGAGGTCGAACTGGGTTTCGACCCGCAACTCGCTTTCAAGGAAGCGCAGCGCTGCCTGAACTGCGATGTCCAGACGGTATTCACGTCGAAGCTGTGCATCGAATGCGATGCCTGCATGGATATCTGCCCGATGGACAGCATCAGCTTCACCGCCAATGGCGAAGAAAACGAACTGCGCCCGCGGCTGCGCGCCCCGGCGCTCAACCTGAGCCAGGATCTCTACGTGTCGGAGACGCTGAAGACCGGTCGGGTGATGGTCAAGGACGAGGATGTCTGCCTGCACTGCGGCCTGTGCGCCGAGCGCTGCCCGACCGGGGCATGGGACATGCAGAAGTTTCTGCTCAAGATGACATACGCGGGCGCCGGCTGTCGCAGTGCCGGTATGCAGCCAGCAAGCGCTTAAGGAAAACAGCCATGCAGAAGATCGAAGCGGTCAATGATTTCGTCGTCAAGTTCGCCAACATCAACGGCTCGGGGTCGGCATCGGCGAACGAGCTTTTTGCGCGCGCCATCCTGCGCATGGGCGTGCCGGTCTCGCCACGCAACATCTTTCCTTCCAACATCCAGGGGCTGCCGACCTGGTTCGAAGTGCGCGTCACCGAGCACGGCTATCTCGGTCGCCGCGGCGGCGTGGACATGATGGTGGCCATGAATCCGCAGACCTGGGACCAGGATGTCCGGGAAATCGACCCCGGCGGATATCTCTTCTACGACAGCTCGAAACCGCTGCCGCGCGCGAAATTTCGCGACGACATCCACGTCCGCGGCATGCCGCTCACCGAGATCTGCAACCAGGCCTACAGCGACGCGCGCGAGCGCCAGTTGTTCAAGAACATCATCTATGTCGGCGCGCTGACGGCACTGCTCGACATCGACCCGGCCGAGATCGAGAAGCTCTTCGGTGAGCAGTACAAAGGCAAGGAAAAGCTGCTCGACTCCAACATCCAGGCGCTCAAGCTGGGTATCGACTACGGGCATACCCACCTCAAACCAATCGCGATCAAGGTCGAGCGCCGCGACTGCGTCGGCGACCGCATTTTCGTCGATGGCAACCATGCCGCCGCGCTCGGCTGCATCTACGGTGGCGCGACGGTCTGCGCATGGTATCCGATCACCCCATCGTCTTCGGTCGCTGAAGCTTTTCAGCGCTACGCACAAAAGCTGCGCGTCGATCCGGAAACTGGTGCTCATCGCTATTCGATCGTACAGGCCGAAGACGAGCTGGCGTCGATCGGCATGGTCATCGGCGCTGGCTGGAATGGCGCGCGCTCATTCACCGCAACTTCCGGCCCCGGCATTTCGCTGATGAGCGAGTTCATCGGTCTCGCCTATTTCGCCGAGATCCCGGCGGTGCTGATCAACGTGCAGCGCGGTGGCCCGTCCACCGGCATGCCGACGCGCACCCAGCAGGCCGATGTGCTCGCCTGCGCTTACGCCTCGCACGGCGACACCCGGCACGTGCTGCTGTTTCCCGAAGATCCCTACGAGTGCTTCGAGATGTCGGCGCAGGCGCTCGATCTCGCCGAGCGCCTGCAGACGCCGGTGTTCGTCATGAGCGACCTCGACATCGGCATGAACCAGCGGCTATGCCGGCCGTTTACCTGGGACGACAGCCGGTCATATGACCGTGGCAAGGTGATGACCCGCGAGGCGCTCGACGCCGGTGCCGATTTCGGTCGCTACCTCGACGTCGACGGCGACGGCATTCCCTACCGTACCTATCCGGGAACGCATCCGACCAAGGGTGGTTACTTCACCCGCGGCACGACCAAGAACGCCTACGCCGGCTACTCGGAAGCCGGCGCCGATTACATCTACAACATGCAGCGGCTGCGACAGAAGTTCGAGACCGCCAAGTCGCTGCTACCCTTGCCGGTACTCTGTGCCGCCAGATACCCGGCACGCTTTGCCGCCCTCTTCTACGGTTCGACCGGCCCGGCCATGCAGGAGGCACTCGACACGCTCGCCGAGCAGGGAATCTACATCAACGCCCTGCGCATCCGCGCTTTCCCGTTCCAGAACGAGATCGCGGACTTCATCGCTTCGCACTCCAAGGTCTTCGTGTTCGAACAGAACTTCGACGGCCAACTGACGACGCTGCTGGTCAACGAGGCCGGAGTCAACCCGGCCAACCTGATTCCGGTACTGCACTACGACGGCACGCCGATCACCGCGCGCTTCATCACCCAGGAGATCGCCGAGCGCGTTTCGCGCCTGAACGTGCGCCCACTCCGACACGACATGGTGGCCTGAGATGACCTACCTCGCAAAACCCAAGCTGCACCACCCCTCGCTCGCCAAGAACCGTGTCGGCTACACCCGCCGCGACTACGAAGGCCGGATTTCGACGCTCTGCGCCGGTTGCGGCCACGACTCGATCTCGGCCGCCATCATCCAGGCCTGCTGGGAACTCGACATCGAGCCGCACCGCGTCGCCAAGCTCTCGGGAATCGGTTGCTCGTCGAAGACGCCTGATTACTTCCTGGGCAACTCGCACGGTTTCAACACCGTGCATGGACGCATGCCCTCGGTGCTCACCGGCGCCTATCTGGCCAACCGCGAACTGATCTACCTTGGTGTCTCGGGTGACGGCGACTCGGCGTCGATCGGCCTCGGCCAGTTTGCGCACGTCATGCGCCGGGGCGTCAACATGACTTACCTGGTCGAGAACAACGGTGTCTACGGACTGACCAAGGGACAGTTCTCGGCGACCGCCGACAAGGGCTCCAAGTCCAAGAAGGGGCAGACCAACAACGACGCACCGATCGACCTGGTCACTCTCGCCCTGGTCATGGGAGCGACCTTCGTCGCGCGCGGCTTCTCCGGCGACAAGTCCCAACTCGTGCCACTGATCCGCGCCGCGCTGGCCCACCAGGGCGCGGCGGTGATCGACATCCTCTCACCGTGCATCGCCTTCAACAACCATGGCGGCAGCACCAAGAGCTACGACTACGTGCGCGAGCACAACGAGGCGGTGAATCGCCTGGACTTCTTTCCGCAGCGCGAAGAGATCACCGCCGAGTACGGCGCCGGCGAAGTGACCGAGGTACGCCAGCACGACGGTTCGGTGGTGCGTCTGCGCAAGCTGCACGCCGATTACGACCCCGGCGACCGCATCCGGGCGATGAGCTACGTTCAGGAACACGCCGCACGTGGCGAGGTGGTCACTGGCCTGCTCTACCTCGACAGCGACGCCTGTGATCTGCACCAGCAACTCGACACCGTCGAAGCGCCCCTGAACACCCTTGGCGCTGCCGAACTCTGCCCCGGATTGGCCGCGCTTGAGAAGATCAACGCTTCGCTGCGTTAATCTCAGCGCCGCGATCGTGTCCGACCGTCTCGCCGTACTGTTTCAATACCTTCTTCCCAAACAGGCACTGACCACAATCGCCGGCAAGCTCGCCGAGCGTGCAGCCGGCAGCCTCACGACGCATGTCATTCGCTGGTTTGTTCAGCGCTACGGCGTCGACCTGAGCGAGGCCGCCAATCCCGATCCGGCCAGCTACCGGAGCTTCAATGAGTTCTTCACCCGGCCGCTGCGTGCCGGTGCGCGGCCGCTTGCCGACGCCGCTTTTCTCTGCCCGGTCGACGGCGCGATCAGCCAGTTTGGCGGCATCGAAGGCGACCAGATGTTCCAGGCCAAAGGCCATCGCTACTCGACCGCTGCCCTCGTCGGCGGCAACCGCCAACTCGCTGCCCGCTTCGAGAATGGCGCTTTCGCCACCCTCTACCTCAGCCCGCGCGACTATCACCGCATCCACATGCCGGTCGATGGCCGCCTGACGCGAATGATCCATGTTCCCGGCGAGTTGTTCTCGGTCAACCCGACGACCGCACGTGGCGTGCCGGGTTTGTTCGCCCGCAATGAGCGTGTCGTCTGCGTCTTCGAGGCCGAGTTTGGCCCCTTCGTCCTGACCCTGGTCGGCGCCACCATCGTCGGCAGCATGGCCACCGTCTGGCACGGCACGGTCAACCCACCGCGTGTCCGCGAAATTCGCGAATGGCTTTACGACGACCCGCAGATCGTCCTGAAGAAAGGCGATGAAATGGGACGCTTCCTGCTCGGCTCGACGGTGGTCATGCTCTTCCCGAAAGACGCGCTCTGCTTCAATCCCGCCTGGGCGCCTGCCCGCCCGATCCGCATGGGCGAGATGATGGCCAATCCTGCCGAACGATGTGGGCTTACGCCCGGCGGGTCAGGCGACAATTCCGGTAGAACTTGATGACCTGAGCGATTCCCCAGCAGATCAGCGTTGGCAGCGCGGCAATGATTGCGGCGCTGACCGCCACCCTGGCAAAGCTGCCAGCCGTGATCAGCGGAACTTTGGCGGCAATGCCGGCGAAAGCCGCCACGAAGGCGGCAAGGAAGATGATACCCAGGATCCTCATGATCAGGTTTCCTTGCGTGAAACTTTGAGACTGCGGAAGTGGTGATGGCGCTGGCTCGACTGGACGAATCCCCGCGAGCGGGCCGGATGCCGATGCAGAAAACCGCACTGGCGTCGTTCGTGCTCTGTCAGGATTTTCGTTTGAAGCAAACGGATTATGAGTTGCGCTGGCGAGAAAGCGAGGAACTACTTCTCGGTTTTCGAGAACGGCTGAACGACTGTAGAGGATAGGATATGAAACATCACTGAAATTTAGACACTCGCGACCGCCGACACATGCCGGGAGCACTCCGGCGCCGCGAAAAAAACTTGACATGGCTATGGGATAGTGAGCGCGCGGCGCCTAATGAGGGACCGTATCAGCATCCAGCACGATCACAGCCACAAGGCCAATCGTCCGACCTTTGTGAACAGTCCGTGCTGGGTCACCCTGGCCCGGGTGCTCCGGGTACGTCTGGGCTCTGCCCTGACGGTGCCGATTCGCTCGTGGTTGCTCGAAGAATCGGGCCAACGCGGCAAACTCTGGATAGCGCGGCAACCATGCTGAAGGCTGCGCCGGTTCGTTGCCTAGGGTGAGAATTCGTTGGGATCTCCGGTCTTCGGTGCGACGTGCAAAACCAAAATGGGCGCCCGCAACCGACGGACGCCCATCCTCGCAAACCCGACTTGCCTAAGTTCCTCTTGTCAGCCTCCGGGCTCGGGGGTGGTCGATTCCTGCCGGTCAGTTGCGGCGGCGGCGCGCCATGCCAAGGCCGGTCACGGCGAGGCCAAGCAGAGCAAGCGACGAAGGCTCAGGAAGGCCGGGAGGCGGCGTCGTTGAATTGTTGAACGAACCGTTGATCTGGCTGCCTGGGCCAGCGTTCTGCGTGTACGCGGCGGACCAGTACACCGGCGTCGGATCGAAACCGATTCCAACCGTTTGCGTGATCGTACCCACGGCAAGAATGCCCAGCGAGGTCGCGCCAGGGGTGCGCGCCGTCACCGTCAGAGTTTCCAGGAACGTTCCCATCGCCGTGGTGAACTCTTTCGTGAAGACGCTACCGATGGTCACTCCCAATGGGTCGGACAGGGTCACCGGTTGGCCAGCGACCAGACCGACGTTGTTCGCTATGATTGCGCCAACCAAATCCGGAGCACCGCTAGAAATGGTGGCTGCAGTCGTTACATCGCCGGTATTGGCAGTGAAGGCGCCAAGCGCCGCGACGTTGAAGATGACGTCAATCGGAATGGCAGAGGCTGGAGTGGCCAAGGCAGCTGCAGCCGACGTTACGGCTACCGCGCACAAGCGAGAAAATTTCATAGGTTAGTCCTCTATTGGTTGTTTGCTGCGCGGAATTGCGCGGCTGAAGAATACTAAGCAAAGGGTGTGCCAGGTTGATGTATCCATCTTTTTTCAAGCATTTATGTTGCTTCCTCGGTCTGGGGCAAGCCTCAGGTGTAAGATTTGCCGACACTCCTTCGGATTGGCGACCGCCGATCCGGCGCTCTACCTGTCCCTGACGATGGCAATGACCGCACTCGCCGGGCTGTTGTACATCGGTGCCAGTTTCGCCCAGCGCGCGAGAGATCGCCAGCAGGTCGGGTTCGGCGATGGTGGCTTTGCGCACATTCCAGTTTTGCCCTGGAATCACTGTCCAGTATATGCCCTGAGGTACTCGTGGAATACGCACCGCGAAAGGGGTTGTGCATCGTCCTGCCCGCCGGCAGCCCACATCCCGGACGAACTCCCTGGGCTGCACGCCCCTCGAGAAGACGATCGGCGTCCAGCCGGCAGGCGCCGTTCCCGGCACTGGCATTGAACCTGCGCCCACTGCCTTGTCGAATGACAAGCGGCCTCGCTTCGACGAGGACGCACTGACACAGGCGCAGCGTCCTCCGGCTGTTCCGGCACCACCAAACTCGCTATCGAGGTTCCGCCCATGCTTGAGAACCATATCGTCGTCATCTTCGGCGCCTCCGGCGACCTCACCCGTCGCAAACTGCTGCCGGCGCTGGCGAGCCTGCACGCCCAGCGCCTGCTGCCCGAGCGCTTCGCCGTGCTCGGCGTCGGCCGTACACCGCTGGACGACGCCAGTTTTCGTCAGGAGATGGCCAGCGCCCTGCCCCGCTTCGCCGCTCACCTGCCGGCGGAAGCCGCCGCTTTCGTGCCGCTGCTGCACTACCAGTCGATCGATACCGGCGATCCCGCAGCCTACGAGCAGGTCAAGCAGCGCGTCTATGGGCTCTGTGCGGAACTCGGAATTCCTCACAACTGCCTCTTTTACCTCAGCACGCCGCCCGACCTCTATCCGAAGATCTCGGCCTGCCTTGCCGCAAGCGACCTCAACACGAGCGGCGACGGCTGGAAGCGACTGGTGGTGGAAAAACCATTCGGACGCGATCTGGCAAGCGCCCGCGAACTCAACCGGCAGTTGCTCGCGGAGTGGCGCGAAGACCAGCTCTACCGCATCGACCATTACCTGGGAAAGGAAACCGTTCAGAACCTGCTGGTGTTTCGCTTCGCCAACGAGATTTTCGATTCGCTGTGGAACCATCGTTACGTGGACTACGTGGAAATCACCAGCGCCGAGAGCCTTGGTGTCGAAAGACGCGCCGGCTATTTCGACGGTAGTGGAATCGTCCGCGACATGGTGCAGAACCATCTGTTCTGGCGCTATCCCTGCCAGAACCTCGCTTCCGGCGGTGAGTACTGCGAACTGTGAACGCCTGGCACGTCCACCCCGACGCCACGGCCAGCGTTCAGGCACTGGCTTGCGATCTGGTGCGCTGGTTACGGGAACGGCGCGGCGAAATTCACCTGGCGCTCTCCGGTGGCAATACACCACTTCGCCTGTATGCCATACTCGCCGCGGCGGCAGGCATCCCGTGGCCGCGCGTGCATCTGTGGTGGGTCGATGAGCGCCTGGTTCCGCCCGACGATCCACGCAGCAATTACGGTGCCGCCAGGTCGCTCCTCGTGGAGCCGCTGCGACTGGCCGCGTCGAGAATCCACCGCATCCGGGGCGAAGTTCCGCCTGAGCAGGCGGCGGCCGACTACGACCGTCAACTCGCCGAACTCGCGGGCGCCGGTTCGTCGCCCGTTTTCGACTGCGTCCTGCTCGGTGTCGGTGAGGATGGCCACACGGCCAGCCTCTTTCCCGATACGCAGCCAGGGTGGACTGGCCGGCACTGCCTGCTCGCACGCCACCTCGACGACGGGACGCTGCGCGTCTCGCTGAACGAGGCCACGCTGCTCGCCGCTGCCCGCGTGGTCTTCCTGGTTGCCGGCGCCGGCAAACGCAGCATTCTCGCGCGCATTCTTTCGGGCAACGCGCCCGAGCTGCCAGCCAGCCGCATCATCGCGCGTGCGCCGCAAGTCCATGCCTACCTGGACGCGGCTGCCGCCCCAGACCTTACAAGTTCTCCGGAGGGATGAGAGCATCGACCACCTCCTGCCCCACCTCGAGCCCGGCGACATCGTCATCGACGGCGGCAATTCGCACTACAAGGACAGCCAACGCCGCGTCCAGGCCCTTGCCAAGCAGGGCATCCGCTTCGTCGGCATGGGCATTTCCGGCGGCGAGGAAGGCGCCCGCCACGGCCCGAGCATCATGCCCGGCGGCAACCGTGAGGCGTGGCCGCACCTGAGAAACCTCTTCCAGACGATCAGCGCCCATACCGATTCCGGCGAGCCCTGCTGCGACTGGGTCGGCGAAGGCGGTGCCGGCCACTTCGTCAAGATGGTGCACAACGGCATCGAATACGGCGACATGCAGCTCATCGCCGAGGCTTGCCATCTGCTCAGGGATCTGGGCGGCTGCCAGCCTGCCGAAGTGGCGGCGATATTCGCGCAATGGAATCGCGGCGACCTCGCCAGCTATCTGGTCGAAATCACCGCAGAAATCTTTCGTGTCAGCGAAGCCGACGGCAAGCCCCTCGTCGACCGCATCCTCGACACCGCTGGCCAGAAAGGCACCGGCCGCTGGACCAGCGGAAGCGCCCTCGAACTGGGTGTGCCGCTGACGCTGATCACCGAGTCGGTGTACGCGCGCAGCCTCTCTGCCCGGCTCGACGAGCGTGTCGCTGCTGCGGCGATCCTGCCCGGCCCGTCGCCACGACCTGGCGTCGAGCGTGGCGCGCTGGTCGCTGCCGTGGGTGATGCGCTGCTGGCCAGCAAGCTGGTGAGTTACGCGCAGGGCTTCATGCTCATGCGGGCTGCCAACGACGAGTATGGCTGGCGACTCGATCTCGGCCGCATCGCCCTGCTCTGGCGCGCCGGCTGCATCATCCGCAGCTCATTCCTCGGCCGTATTCGCGATGCTTACGAGCACGACGCCGATCTCGCCAGCCTGTTGCTCGATCCCTGGTTCCGGCAAGTGGTCGAGCGCTCCCAGAACGGCTGGCGCGGCACGGTGATGCTCGCCGCCGAGCACGGGATCGCGGCTCCCGGCCTGTCGGCGGCACTCGCCTTCTACGATGGCTACCGCTGCGCGCGCAGCCCGGCCAACGTCATCCAGGCGATGCGTGACTACTTCGGCGCGCATACCTTCGAGCGCACCGACCATCCGCGCGGGGTCTTCTTCCACCACGACTGGATCGGCAGCGGCGGTAGCGCCACCTCGGGCAGCTACACGGCCTGAGATCGAATGGCGGGGTCGGGCATCAAATGCCCATTCATGACTTTCATGACAGCCAAGCTGCGCAAGCGCTCTGCGTTTGCCGTCTCCCGGCCTGGCGCCGCCACGTGCATCCTGCAGGCACTCATAAGCACAACTGGCGCAGCGACCACAATCCCGGATAATGCCAAGATTATGACAAAGATCCTTCAGCGTGCGCGCACCGTCCTGTACTGCTGCACGGATGTGCTTATCAGTCACTGCCCGGCACACGCAAACGTACATCAACGGCCTCCACCAGAAGAATGAAAGGATGAAATCAAGCATGCGGCAGCCAGCCCCAATAATAGCAAGAAACTATTGCATCCATACTGACAATCAATTATACAAATGAAACAATTCTTCATAGAATGTGTTCATCGGGTTCCCGCGCAACCGGCCTCGGCTTCCCGAAAACCACAGGACGACGCAGTTTGCGGGCATCGGGAAGGAAGACCTTCCGCACGCAAAGTGGTCGAACTTCTCCCCGCACCAAAGCTTTCAACCCAGGAGAAACGACGATGAACGCCAAGAAAACCCAAACCCCTTCGATCAATATCGGCATCAGCGCCAGCGATCGCGAAAAGATTGCCCATGGCCTGTCTGCCCTGCTGGCCGACAGTTACACGCTCTACCTGATGACGCACAACTTCCACTGGAATGTTACGGGACCCATGTTCAATACCTTGCACCTGATGTTCATGGGCCAGTACACGGAACAGTGGAACGCGCTCGACGTCATCGCCGAGCGGATTCGCGCACTCGGCCATCCCGCTCCCGGCACCTACAAGGAGTTCAGCAGGATGAGTTCGATCAGCGAGGTGGAAGGAACGCCCAAGGCAACGGAGATGATTCGGCACCTGGTTGATGCCCAGGAAGCCACGGCACGCACCGCGCGCGAGTTGTTCCCGGTGGTGAGTGCCGCGAACGACCAGCCCACCGCCGATCTGCTCACCCAGCGTCTGGAAGTGCATGAGAAGACCGCCTGGATGCTCCGCAGCCTGCTCGAAGAGTAAGTTGCTTGCATGGGAGATTGGCGTCAGCGACTCACGAACAGGAATTGACCTCAAGTGCCGGAGCCTGGCTTTCCGTTTTCCAGCGCTGGGATCATCTCGCGCGCATCCTCTCGCGAAAATCGATCGAGATAGAGGTAGATCACCGGCGTCAGGTAGAGCGTCAGGAACTGTGAGAGCAGCAGACCGCCGACCACCGCCAGGCCGAGCGGTCGCCGGACTTCGGCGCCGGCACCGAGACCGAGGGCGATCGGCAGGGTTCCGACCAGTGCCGCCATGGTGGTCATCATGATCGGCCGGAAGCGGATCAGGCAGGCCTCAAAGATCGCGTCGCGCGCGGCCATTCCTGCCTGCCGCTGCTGCGCCAGCGCAAAGTCGATCATCATGATGGCGTTCTTCTTGACGATGCCGATCAGCATGATGACGCCGACGAAGGCGTAGAGACTGAGATCGATGCCAAAGAGCAGCAGCGTCAACAGCGCGCCGAGGCCCGCCGAGGGCAACCCCGAAAGAATCGTCAGGGGGTGGATGAAACTCTCGTAGAGAATGCCGAGCACCAGGTACACCACCAGAATCGCCACCAGCAGCAGGACGCCGAGTCCCTGCTGTGACGACTGGAAGGCCTGTGCGGTGCCTTGCAGGCTGGTGTTCAGCGAGACCGGGATGCGCAGTTGCTGTTCAAGCCCCTTGATCCGGTCCACCGCTTCGCCCAGCGATACCCCCGGCAACAGGTTGAACGACAAAGTGACCGACGGCAACTGCCCCTGATGGTTGACGGTCAGCGCCTGCGTCTTGCGACTGAAGCGCGCGATGGTGTCCAGCGGGATGAGCTTGCCGTTGCTGCTGCGCACGTAGAGGCGTGACAGCGCTTCCGGATTGGCCTGGTATTCCGGGTCTACTTCGAGAATCACCTGGTACTGATTGGTCGCACCGTAGATCGTTGACACCTGTCGCGCGCTGAATGCGCTCTGCAAGGCATCTTCCACCTGCCCATAACTGAGACCGAGCGTCGCCAGCTTGTCGCGGTCGATGTCCAGCGCCAGCACCGGGCTGAGGTGGTTGAGGTTGTTGGTGACATCGACGAATCCGGGCAACTGGCGGAGACGTTCGGTCAAGGTGGCGGTCCATTGGTACAGCTCGCCGAGGTCGGTGTCCTGCAGGGTGTACTGATACTGCGCGGCGGTGAGCTGGCCGCCGATGCGGATGACTGGCGGATTCTGCATGTACGCCTTGATTCCCGGGACTTCCGCGAGTTTGGGGCGCAGGCGCTGAATGATCTCGTCTGGCGACGAGCGACGTTCCGAGCGGGGTTTGAGGATCATGAAAATGGTCCCGGTATTGGCCGTCGGGCGGATGCCGCCGGCACCCACCGCCGACATGAACGAGCGGATGTCGGGTTCCTGCGCGACGATTTCGGCCAGCGCGCGTTGATGTTTCACCATCGAGGCGAAGGAGATGTCCTGCGCGCCTTCGGTGAAGGCGATGATCTGACCCGAGTCACCGCTCGGCAGGAAATCCTTGGGCACCACGGTAAACAGATAGCCGGTGAGCAGCAGGGTGGCAAAGAAAGCCACCAGCACGCTGCGTGGGTGCGCCATCGCCAGCTTGAGCGTCCGCTCGTAGCCCGCGAGCAGGGCAGCAAAAAAAACGCTCGAAGATCTGGAACAGACGGCCATGCGTATCAGGCTCGGCGTGCTGGATGTAGCGGCTGCAGAGCATCGGGGTCAGGGTCAGCGACACGAAGCCGGAGACCAGAATGGCGACGCAGATGGTGACCGCGAATTCGTGCAGCAGGCGGCCGACGATGCCGCTCATGAAGAGCACCGGAATGAAAACGGCAATCAGCGAGAGGGTCATCGAAAGGATCGTGAAGCCGATCTCGCGGGCGCCCTGGATCGCCGCCTCGAACGGTGTTTCGCCCTTTTCGACGTGGCGGACGATATTCTCCAGCATCACGATCGCATCATCGACGACGAAGCCGACACTCAGAGTCAGCGCCAGCAGCGAAAGATTGTCGAGGCTGTAACCGAGGACCGCCATCGCCCCGAAGGTCCCGACCACAGAAATCGGCAGCGCCAGCGCCGGAATGATCGTCGCCGACAGGTTCCTCAGGAACAGCAGGATCACCAGAATCACCAGGAAACCGGCCAGGATCAGCGTGAACTGGACGTCGTCGATCGCGTCGCGGATCGAGACGCTGCGGTCGAAAAGCACTCTCATCTCGATCGCTGCCGGCAGCTTGGACTGGAACGACGGCAAGATACGCTTGATGGCATCGACCGTCTCGATGGTATTGGCGCCGGGCTGGCGCTGAATCGCCAGGACAATGGCACGCTTGTCGACGTTCCAGCTGGCGATCTTGTTGTTCTCGACGCTGTCGATCGGGGTGGCGACTTCGTCGAGCCGCACCGGCGCGCCATTTCGCCAGGCAACGATCAGTGGGCGGTAGGCCGCGGCACTGGAAAGCTGTCCGCCATCCTTGATGGCAAAAGTCTGGCGGCTGCCATCGAGCTGGCCGATCGGTTGGTTGACGTTGTTCTGGGCCAGCGTCTGTTGCAATTCGTCGAGGCCGATTCCCCGGCTGGCGAGCTGGTCGGGGTTGGCCTGCACGCGCACGGCGAATTTCTGCGATCCGAAAATCAGCACCTGGGCGACGCCGGGGATCGTCGACAGACGCTGCGCGAGCTGGGTTTCCGCGTATTCGTTCACCAGCGACAGCGGCAGCGTCGGTGACAGCATGGCGATATAGAAGACCGGCGAGTCGGCCGGGTTGACCTTGCGGAACGACGGTGGCGCCGGCATGTTCGGCGGCAACTTGCGCAAGGCGGCGGAGATCGCCGCTTGCACATCCTGCGCGGCGGCGTCGATGTTGCGTTCGAGCGAGAACTGCAGGGTGATCGAGGTCGATCCCTGGGCGCTCGTCGAGGTCATCGAATCGAGGCCGGCGATGGTCGAGAATTGCCCTTCCAGGGGTGTGGCGACCGCCGCCGCCATGGTTTCCGGGGAGGCGCCGGGCAGATTGGCGGTCACTGCAATGGTCGGGAAATCGACCGTCGGCAATTCGGAAACCGGCAGAGCACGGTAGCCGATCAAGCCGAAAATGAGGAACGCCGCCATCAGCAGCGTGGTCATGACCGGGCGGCGAATGCAGAGTTCAGGCAGATTCATTTGGTGTTGCCGCCCGGCTGAGTGGCCGGCACTGGCGTGGCGGCGGCGGCTCCCTCCGGCTGTTTCACCTGCACCAGCGATCCCGGGGCCAGCCTGAGCTGGCCGTCGGTGACGACCACTTCATCGCTGGCAACGCCCCTGCCGATCGCCGAGATGCCACGGAAGCTGGCCGACACGTCGATCTTCCTGGGTTCTACAGTGTTGTCCGGGCGGACGACAAACAGGAAGTTGCCCTCCGGCCCCTGCTGCACGGCTTCCGCGGGAACGACCACGGCATTGCTCAGGGTATCGAGGGAGAGGCTGACCTCGAGAAATTGTCCGGGGATCAGTCGTTCATCACGATTTTCCAGCAGGGCCTTCATCTGGATGGTGCCGGTGCCGGCATCGACGGTGTTGTCGAGAAACCTCACCGTGCCTGCAAAACGCTGCTCCCGGTTGCCGGGAATCGTCACACTGGCGGGCAGATCGCCGCTTGCCATGGCCTTGCGCACACGCGGCAGATGCTTCTCGGGAATCGAAAAAGTCACGTAGAGCGGTTGCACGCGATTGACCACTGCCAGCACCGTTTCATTCATCTTGACGGCGGAACCGGGGAACACCAGACGCGCGCCGACCACGCCCGCAAATGGAGCGCGGATGCTGGTGTAGGCGAGTTGGAGCGTGGCCAGTTCCAGAGCGGCCCGGTCGGCCCTGACCGTCGCGCTTGCCGTAGCTTCGCCGGTACGCAGTTCGTTGACCTTTTCCTCGGAAACGAAGCCGCGTCCCTGCAGGGACAGATAGCGCTGCACGTCGGCCCTGGCCTTGGCGAGCTGGGCTTCGCTCCTGGCCAGATTGGCCTGCGCCTGCAGCAGCCGCGCGTCGAAGTCGCCGGGGTCGAGCCGGACCAGGACCTCGCCCTGCCGGACATGTTGCCCTGCGGCGTAGGTCACCGCCAGAACCTGTCCGTCCAGCCGTGATTTCAAGGTCACGCTTTCGTACGCTTCGGCGCGTCCTACCACCTCCAGCAGGACGGGTATGTCGCCGACCGTCGCCCTGGCCACGGTCACCGGCACCGGCGCTGCGCTCCTGGCAGTCGTACCGGAGTTGCTCTGACGAGTGTTCTGGTACCAGTATCCTGTACCGGCAACGCTGGCCGCGATCACGGCCAGCAACAGCATCTTGGATCTTGTCATTTGGCGCTACCATAACAGTCGGAAACAGGAGCTAGGAGATAGGGGAAGGGTTGTACTCTGAACATCCTGCCTTGGTCAAGTACGCAAAGTATTCTCGAACAGGTGATTCATGCGAGTCCTGCAACTGTGCTCCTTCTCCTGGCGAATGCTGCGGCGCGACGCGCGCGGCGGTGAGTTGCGCCTGCTGGCGGCGGCTCTGGCGGTCGCCGTGGCCGCCCTGTCGGCGGTGGGATTTTTTGCCGACCGTGTTCGTCAGGCGCTCGATCGCGAGTCTCATCAATTGCTCGGCGCCGATCTCTTGCTGACCGCCGATCATCCGTGGCCGCAAGCCTTGACCGACGAGGCGCGCGCGCGCGGCCTGCAGGTGGTCGAGACCCGTACCTTCCCGAGCATGGTGACGCACGGCGAAGCTGACGAGCTGCGTGCGCAGCTCGCCGAGATCAAGGCGGTTGGTGCCGCTTATCCGCTGCGCGGCACCCTGCGCATTGCGCCGGCGCTGAATGTCCCGGATGCGCCGGCGCGTGGCGGGCCTCCTGCCGGAATGATCTGGATCGACGAGCGTCTGGCCTCGGCACTGGGCGCGCGCGTCGGTGACCAGATCGCCGTCGGGCAAAGTTCGCTGCGCGTCGATGCCGTACTGACTCTCGAGCCGGATCGCGGCATCAACTTCTTCAGCGTCGCGCCGCGCCTGTTGATGAACCTCGACGATCTGCCGGCCACGGCCCTGCTGCAAATCGGCAGTCGTGTCGGCTACCGCCTGTTACTGGCCGGCGACCTGCCGCTGGTGCAGCGTTTCCAGCGCGACATCGAGCCACGCTTGGCGCGTGGGCAACGCATCGAAGACCCGCAGAACGGCCGCCCGGAGATCCGTACCGCGCTCGAACGGGCGCAGAAATTCCTCGGTCTTTCGGCGCTGCTGACGGTGGTGCTGGCGGCGGTGGCGGTGGCGCTGGCTTCGCGACGTTATGGGCAACGCCATCTCGATCCCTGCGCCGTGATGCGCTGTCTAGGCGCGACACAATCCTTGCTGTTGCGCCTGTACCTGGGCCAGTTTGCCGTGCTCGGCGTACTCGCGGCCAGCATTGGCTGCGCGCTCGGCTACCTCGCCCATTTCGCCCTGCACGCCTGGCTCGCACAGTTGCTGGCGACGCCACTGCCACCGCCGGGTCTGCTGCCGGCCGTACAGGGGGTGGCGGTCGGTCTGCTGCTGCTCTTCGGCTTTGCCGTGCCGCCCCTGCTGCAGCTCAAGAAGGTGTCGACGCTGCGTGTTCTGCGCCGCGAACTGGGCAATCCGCGCAGCGGTCTGCTCGGTGGCTATCTGCTCGGCTTCCTGGCGCTGGCCGGCCTGATGTTCTGGGTGGCCGGCGAAGTCGAGCTTGGCGCCTACGTGGTCGGCGGCTTCAGCGTCGCACTGATCTCCTTTGCGCTGATTGCCCGGCTCGCCATCCGGCTGGCAGCCGCGCTGCGTGGCGGTAGGCGATCCGCCAGCGCGAGCGGAATCGGCTGGCGTTACGGGCTGGCAAGCCTGGAGCGGCGTGCGGGCACCAGCGTCCTCCAGATTGTTGCACTGGCGCTCGGCTTCATGGCGCTGCTGCTGCTGACCGTGACGCGCGGCGAGCTGCTCGATGCCTGGCGGCGGAGCGTTCCACCCGAGGCAGCGAACCGCTTTGTCGTCAATATCCAGCCCGACCAGGTCGAAGCAGTACGCGCGGCGCTGCTGGCGCAGGGCCTGGTGGCCGAGCTGGCGCCGATGGTGCGCGGGCGATTGACGCGCATCAACGACGTCGAAGTCAGTGCCGCAAGCTACACGGACGATCGCGCGCAGCGCCTGATCGACCGCGAGTTCAATCTGTCGATGCGCGCCGATCTGCCGGAAGGCAACCGACTCAGTGGCGGGCGCTGGTTCTCTCCCGCCGAAGTCGCTGGCCGGGGGGGGCGACGCGGCCGCGTCGGTCGAAGATGGGCTGGCGAAGACGCTCGGACTGTCTGTCGGCGATCGGATCGAGTTCGTCGTCGCCGGCGAGCAGGTCGGCATGTCGGTGGTCGGATTGCGCAAAGTCAACTGGGATACCATGCGCGTCAATTTCTTTGTCCTGACGCCGCCGCTGGTCCTGCAAGGCTACCCGGCAAGCTGGATCACCAGTTTTTATCTTCCCCCGGAAAAGGCGGAGTTCATCAATCGGCTGATTCGCGAATTTCCCAATCTCACGGTGATCGACGTCGCAGCAATCCTGCGCCAGTTGCAATCGATCATGGATCAGGTGGCGCGGGCGGTGCAGTTCGTTTTTCTGTTTACTCTGGCCGCCGGAGTCATCGTTCTCTACGCGGCGCTGGCTTCAGCAGCGGAAGAGCGACGCTACGAGCTGGCCGTGATGCGCGCCCTCGGAGCACGCCGGGAACAGCTCAGGCGGGCCTTGCTGGCCGAGTTTGCGGCGATTGGCGGGTTTTCCGGCCTGATTGCCGCGCTCGGAGCCATCGGCGTTGGCCAGTTTCTGGCGCGCCAGGTCTTTCGCTTCGAAGTGACGATCGATCTGTGGCTGTTGCCGGCAGCGATCTGCCTTGGCGCTTTGCTGGTCAGCGCCGCCGGCTGGTTCGCCGCCACCCGGCTGCTGCAGAGCGCGCCACTGGAAGCGCTACGCGGCGGCAGCGCCTGACTTGGCTCTGGCGAGGTTGATGGCGCGCCAGCGTGAACCATCGTTTATCATAGCGCCGTGAAGAGCGACTACGCCGGGACACCGAGCTTGTCCTCGTTGACCAACATTGAGGGGAGAGTTTCGCCATGAAAGGAAAGACATTGCTGGTATTGCGGCACGGTAAGTCGGACTGGGGCACCGGTCACGAGGATTTTCACCGCCCGCTGGTCGAAAGAGGCCGCCTCGGCAGCCAGAAAATGGGGGCCTGGATCAAGCGCCAGAAACTGGTTCCGGACGCGGTGCTCAGTTCCACGGCCGAGCGCGCGCGTGCCACGACGGCAGCGGCCTGCAAGGCGATGGGGGTACCGTTGAGCAAGGTGCGCTGGGACGAGCGTCTCTATGCGGCGCCAGTCGAAGATCTGCTGGCGGCGCTGGCCGATTGCCCGAAGAGTGCCCACCGGGTGATGGTGGTCGGACACAATCCGGGGCTCGAAGAACTGATCGATTATCTGAACGAAGGCCAGATCGAGGTTCCGGACGATGGCAAGGTGCTGCCGACTTCGGCACTCGCCCAACTGGAAATGATCGAAGACTGGACGAAGCTCGAGCCCGGCTGCGCCACTCTGGTCTCGGTCACCCGACCCGGACAGGTGCCGGACGATCTGGCCGTAGACGACGAGCCGCAGGGTCCCGTTCCCGACTACTTCTTTACCCAGTCGGCAGTGCTCCCCTATCGTCGGATCGACGGCCAACTGGAAATCATGGTCATCGCCTCGCGCAAGGGCACTCGCTGGGTGATCCCCAAGGGCGTCAAGGAACCCGAGCTGTCCTTGCGTGACTCAGCCGGCAAGGAAGCCCTGGAGGAGGCAGGCGTGCGCGGTCGCCTCGACGAGGAGCCGATTGGCCATTACGACTACAAGAAATGGGGCGGCGTGTGCCATGTGGCGGTATTTCCGATGGAAGTCAGCGAAAGCGTTCCCGAAGACGAGTGGGAAGAGAGCCACCGCGAACGGCGCTGGCTGGAGGCCGGCAAAGCCAGGAGCATGGTCGACGAGCGTGCCCTGCGCAAGCTGATCGACAAACTGGCCAAACGGGTCGGCAAACGCTGAAGCGAAGAAGCATTCTGCAAGCGGCTAGCGGTGGCGCATGCCGCCACTGCTCCGCGCCACGGCTTCGTTTACCCGCAACGGCTGGCCGTGCAGGTCCTTGCCGTCGAGGGCAGCGATCGCGGAAAGCGAATGCGCCCTGCCGGGCATTTCGACAAAGCCGAAGCCCTTCGATGCACCGCTGAACAGCTCGCGCATCACCTGCACGGACTTCACCTGGCCGAAGGCCTTGAACAGATTGGTGAGTTCTGTTTCGTCCGTCTCGGGTGCGAGATTACCCACGAATATATTCATTGCCGGCTCCTGGTCTGACGATTCGATAAATGGCTCGTGGCTGGTGGCGCAGGTCCGCTGCTCAACTGCCGCGTCGGGTGGGGCTGCGAAACAGCGCTGGCAGTGCAGCACCGGCCCTGGCGCTCTGCGGCGCCCGCGGTACATTCGGCAGCGGCGCCTGACTGGCACGCGCCGGCGTTGACGCGCTCGGGCGTGCCGGTGGCGTCGCCGAGGTCTGCGTCCGCTGCGCACTAGCCTTTCCCTGGCCGCCGCCGCGTCGCTTGCCATCGCGACCGCCTCGTTCAGCAGCTTGCACTGCGACCAGCAGATGAGGCGGCGGCGGCTGACCGGGCTCGAATCCCGGCACGATCTGGCGATCGATGCGACGCGTCAGCAGCTTCTCGATGTCGGCGAGCAGCGCGTTCTCCTCAACCGAAACCAGTGAAACCGCCTCGCCGGTGCTCCCCGCACGCCCGGTCCGGCCGATGCGATGGACATAGTCCTCGGGAACGTTGGGAAGCTCGAAGTTGACCACATGCGGCAACTCTTCGATGTCCAGACCGCGCGCGGCAATGTCGGTCGCCACCAGGACACGCACCGTGCCGGCTTTGAAGCCGGCCAGTGCCCGGGTACGTGCCGGCTGGCTCTTGTTGCCGTGGATCGCCGTGGCCTCGATGCCTTCCTTGCACAATTGCTCCGCCAGCCGGTTGGCGCCACTTTTCATGCGCGTGAACACCAGCACCTGGCGCCAGTCGCCCGACGACACCAGATGGGTCAGCAGTTCGCGCTTGCGCCAGGCATCGACCGGATGGATGCGCTGGGCAACCAGTTCGGATTCGGCGTTGCGGCGTGCAACTTCGATCATCGCCGGCGCGTGCAGCAGGCCGTCGGCGAGCTGGCGAATCTCGCTGGAAAAGGTGGCCGAGAACAGCAGGTTCTGCCTCCGCGCCGGCAGCAGCGCGAGGATGCGCCGAATGTCGCGAATGAAGCCCATGTCCAGCATGCGGTCCGCTTCGTCAAGCACCAGGATCTCGACATGCGCCAGGTTGGCGGTCTTCTGCTGCAGGTGATCGAGCAGGCGGCCCGGCGTGGCGACGAGGATATCGACGCCACGGCGCAAGGCTTCGATCTGTGGATTGATGTTCACGCCGCCGTAAACCAGGGTGGACTGGAGCGGCAGGTACTGGCCGTAGGTGCGCACGCTCTCTTCGACCTGCGCCGCGAGTTCGCGGGTGGGTGTCAGGATCAGCGCCCGTACGCGCCGGGGGGTGGTGTGCAGCAGTGGGGGAAGCTGCCGACAGCCGCTGCAGCAGCGGCAGCGTGAAGCCGGCGGTCTTGCCGGTTCCGGTCTGGGCGCCGGCGAGTACATCACGTCCAGCAAGAATGACCGGGATGGCTTGCGCCTGTACTGGCGTCGGTTCGGTGTAGCCCTGTTCGGCGACAACACGCGTGAGTTCGGCCGCAAGGCCGAGAAGGGCAAACGATTGGGACAAGAAAATCTCCTGCAAACGACCTGCTGCGGCACGGCACCATCAGAGCCGGTTCAGGCGGATACCACAATTTTGGGGTGGGATGATTCGGGGCGCTCGGCACTTGCCGGGGGGAGAAACCGCGAGAAAAGCAAACTGCCGACCGGATGAAACACAGCTCGCTTCCGGGCAGAACTATACACGGTTTAGCGCGGCGCAAGCAGATTATCGGCGCCGGCGACCCGTCGACAAGCGGCTGCCTGCTGCCTGCGACGTGCCCCTCTGTTACAATTCCATGCTTGTTCGATACTGATACTGGCTGGTGGACCTTCGGGGAGGCGCCAGCCCCCGGTTTCTTTTTCTAGATAGAGGCAATCATGCAACCCACAGCGAAACCCAAAAACCCCAATTTTTCCTCAGGTCCCTGCAGCAAGCGCCCGGGCTATGATGTCAGCGCCCTTTCGCTCAACACCCTGGGCCGCTCGCACCGCTCGGCGCTGGGCAAGAAAGCCCTCGCGCTGGCGTGCTCGGAAACCGCTCGCATCCTCGGTTTGCCGGAAGGCTATCGCGTCGGCGTCGTGCCGGGGTCGGACACGGGTGCAGTGGAAATGGCGATGTGGTCCTTGCTGGGTCAGCGCGGTGTCGACGTTCTGGTCTGGGAGTCCTTTGGCGCGGGCTGGGCGACGGACGTGGTCAAGCAACTGAAACTTTCCGACGCGCGCGTCCTGAAGGCCGATTATGGCGACATCGTCGATCTCGCGCAGGTGAATTTCGACAATGACGTGGTGTTTACCTGGAACGGCACGACTTCCGGCGTCAAGGTGCCCAATGGTGACTGGATTCCGAATGAGCGCACCGGCCTGACGATCTGCGATGCCACTTCGGCGGTATTCGCCATGGACCTGCCCTGGGACAAGCTCGACGTGGTGACTTTCTCCTGGCAGAAGGTCTTGGGCGGTGAGGGGGCGCACGGCATGCTGATCCTCGGCCCACGCGCGGTTGCCCGTCTGGAAAGCTATAGCCCGCCGTGGCCACTGCCCAAGGTGTTCCGCCTGACCTCCGGCGGCAAGCTCAGCGAAGGTATCTTCCGCGGGGAAACGATCAACACCCCTTCGATGCTCTGCGTTGCCGACTATCTCGACGCCTTGCAATGGATCGAGGCGATTGGCGGCGTCCCGGCGGCGATCGCGCGCAGCCAGGCCAACCTGGCGGTGATCGCCGAGTTTGTCGCCGCCAACGACTGGATCACTTTCCTGGCCAAGGATCCGGCAACGCGCTCGAACACCAGCGTCTGCCTGAGCGTGCAACTCGATGCCGAACAGGTCAAGAAGCTCGTCAAGCTGCTCGACAGCGAAGGCGTTGCTTTCGACATCGGTTCGTACAAGGACGCACCGGCAGGGATTCGCATCTGGTGTGGGTCTACCGTCGAGACTTCCGACCTGCAAGCGCTGATGCCATGGCTGGCCTGGGCCTATCAGCAGGTCGCCGCCTGATTCCCGTCATTCCACCGATCATCTATCCGAGTCACATAGCCATGTACAAGGTCAGAACCTACAACAAGATTTCGATCAAGGGTCTCGATCGATTTCCGCGTCAATCCTATGAAGTCGGTAGCGACATTGCTCACCCCGACGCTTTTCTCCTGCGCAGCCAGAAGCTGCAGGGTATCGACGTCCCCGCCTCGTTGCTGGCCGTTGCCCGCGCCGGCGCCGGGGTCAACAATGTTCCGGTCGCCGAATACGGCAAGCAGGGGATCGTGGTGTTCAACACCCCGGGAGCCAATGCCAACGCCGTCAAGGAACTGGTGATGGCCGGCATGCTGCTGAGCGCGCGCGGCATCGTCGATGGCATGAATTATGTGCAGTCGCTCGCCGATATCCAGGATCCGGCGGAGATGTCGCCGCTCGTCGAAAAAGCCAAATCCCGCTTTGCCGGCCACGAAATCCGTGGCAAGACGATCGGTATCGTCGGTCTCGGAGCGATCGGCTCGATGGTCGCCGACATGGCGCTGGCGATGGGCATGACGGTAGTCGGTTTTGACCCGGTGTTGTCGATTGATGCGGCCTGGCGCCTGTCGAACGAAGTCAGCCGCATGGAAAACCTGCAATCGCTGCTCGCCCGTTCCGACTACGTCTCGCTGCATGTGCCGGCGGTCGATGCCACCCGGCATATGCTCAACGACGACACTCTGGCGGTCATCAAAGAGGGTGCCGTGCTGCTCAACTTTGCCCGGGACGCGATCGTGAACCCGGCGGCGGTCCTGCGCAGTCTTGACGCCGGCCGGCTCGGCAAGTACGTCTGCGATTTTCCCGAACCCGCTCTGCTCGGACACCCGCGAATCATTGCCATGCCGCACATCGGCGCCAGTACCGAGGAATCCGAGGAAAACTGTGCGGTGATGGCTGCCAACCAACTGGTCGACTATCTGGAAAACGGCCACATCGTGAACTCGGTCAACTTCCCGAAGATCAACATGGAGCGCAGTCCGGGCACCTCGCGAATCACCTTCTCCAACGACAATGTCTCCGGTGTTCTCGGCCATGTCCTGTCCATTCTGGCCAACCACCAGGTCAATGTCGTAGACATGATGAACAAGAGCCGCGGTGAACTGGCTTTCAACATTGTGGACGTCGAGAAAAAGCCCGGCGAAGAGGTGATCGACGCCATCAAGGCGGTCGAACGCGTGATTCGCGTACGTGTGATCTAGAGTTTCTGTCCGAAACGGCGAGCCGGACGCAGCTCATGGCCCTGCCCTTCCTGCGGCTGGAACCAGGACGCTTGAGCACGGGTCATATGCCAGTCAATGTGGTTTGGCGCCTGCCTCCGCTGGCTGCTTGCATCGACGACGGGAGAAAGCAATGCCTCTTCAACTGCTCGCAAATCTCGGCTGGCACGAGTTCTCGGTCCTGCTCTTCGCGCTGCTCCTGGCGCTCGTCTTCTTCCTGGTCCTCCGCCAGAACCAGAAGGATTTTCTCGAAATCGAAGCCTGGGTGACTGAAAAGAAGCCCGGCTTCTAATCCCGGCGCGAGCAGCATCCCGGTGATCTCCAGCGCACGCCGATGACACCGAACCCATCTCCATGCTTTCGTTAGAATGAGAATTGTTGCGTTTGAACGGCACAGCGTGCACAGCTTCGCGCAATGTTATAGACTCGCCTTGGACGTGGATCGGTGAACACGGATTCGCGATCTCTTACATATCGATAAACAAGAAATATGAGGGTGCCGACATGAAAGTTGAAATCGAAAAAAGAAAATGCGCCACCGCTGGAGGCAGATTCCGCTCTGCTGGTGGGGCGCGAAGACCGGCGCACCGGACTCAGTGTGGACGCACTGAAACGTGCCATGCTCGACAAACTGGTCTATGTGCAGGCGCGCTTCCCGCAGGTGGCGACGCGGCGTGACTGCTTCATGGCGCTCGCGCAGGCGGTACGCGACCGCCTGTTGCAACGCTGGGTACAAACTGCGCGCACCTATCGCGATCGGGGCAGCCGTACCGTCTGTTACCTGTCTGCCGAATTCCTGATTGGTCCGCAACTCGGCAATAACCTGATCAATCTCGGGATCTTCGATCAGGCCCGGCAGGCCACCCAGGAGTTCGGACTCGATCTGGAAATGCTGCTCGATCAGGAGGAGGAACCGGGGCTGGGCAACGGCGGTCTTGGACGCCTGGCGGCATGTTACCTCGACTCGCTGGCAACGCTCGAAATTCCTGCCATCGGTTATGGCATCCTGTACGAGTTCGGCATCTTCACGCAGGCGATTCGCGATGGGCAACAGATCGAGCTGACCGACAAGTGGTTACGTGCCGGAAGCCCATGGCTGATCCACCGTCCGAATATCGCTTTCGACATCAAGCTTGGTGGTCATACCGAATATCAGTATGAGGCGAACGGCGATCGCCGCCTGCGCGTGCAATGGGTTCCGGCCAAACTCGTTCGCGGTACCGCCTGGGACATGCCGGTGTTGGGTTACGGGGTGAATACGCCGAACCGGCTCCGGCTGTGGAGCGCCGAGGCGCCGGAGAGTTTCGATTTTGCAGCCTTCAATGCCGGCAACTACCATGAGGCCGTCGATGCCCAGATTCGCTCGGAGACCATCACCAAGGTGCTGTACCCGAACGACGAAACCGAAGCAGGCCAGGAACTCAGGCTAGAACAACAGTACTTCTTCGTGGCTTGCTCACTGAAGGACATGATTCGCCTGCAACTGCAGCGCGAGAAGAATCTCGATCATTTCGACGAGAAGTTCGTCGTCCAGCTCAACGATACGCATCCGTCGATCGCCGTGGCGGAACTGATGCGCCTGCTGGTCGATGAATATATGATGGAGTGGGACCAGGCCTGGGCGATTACCCGCAAGACCTTCGCCTACACCAACCACACGCTGCTGCCGGAGGCGCTCGAAAAGTGGCGACTGGCCCTGTTCAAGCGCGTGCTGCCGCGGCATTTCGAGATCATTTGCGAGATCAACCTGCGTTTCCTCGACGAAGTGCGGATTCGCTATCCGGGCGACGACGCGCGGCTGCGAAGAATGTCGCTGATCGACGAGGATGGTGCGCACTACGTGCGCATGGCGAATCTGGCGGTCGTCGGCAGCTTCGCGGTGAATGGTGTGGCCAAGCTACATTCCGAACTGCTCAAGTCGGATGTCCTCAAGGACTTCTACGAGATGTGGCCGGAGAAGTTCAACAACAAGACCAATGGCGTCACGCCGCGCCGCTTCGTGGTCCTGGCGAATCCGACGATGTCCGGGCTGATCGAGGAAACCATCGGCACCGGCTGGGTGACCGACATGACACGGCTGCGCGAACTCGAACCGTATGCCGACGATCCCGCCTTTCGCGAATCCTGGCGGCGGATCAAGAGCGGCAACAAGAAGCGGCTGGTCGGCGAGATCAAACGTTTTGCTCATGTCGACGTCGATCCGGCGTCGATGTTCGACATCCAGGTCAAACGTTTTCATGAGTACAAGCGGCAGCACCTCAACATCCTGCACGTGGTTTCCTTGTACAAGCGCCTGAAGGACAACCCCGACCTCGTGATCGCGCCCCGCACCGTGATCTTCGGCGGCAAGGCGGCGCCGGGTTACTTCATGGCCAAGCTGATCATCCGGCTGATCAACGCCGTCGCCGACGTGATCGGTCGCGATCCGGCGATGCACGGCAAGCTGCAGGTGGTGTTCTTCCCGAACTACAACGTCAAGCACGCCCAGTCGATCTTTCCTGGTGCCGATCTGTCCGAGCAGATTTCACTAGCCGGAAAGGAAGCCTCCGGAACCGGCAACATGAAGTTCCAGATGAACGGTGCGCTGACCATCGGCACGCTCGATGGTGCCAATGTCGAAATCCGCGAGGAAGTCGGTGACGAGAACTTCTTCCTGTTCGGGATGACCACACCTGAGGTGATGGAACTCAGAAGAACCGGCTACCGACCACGGACCTATTACGACGAGAACCCGCACCTGCGTGAAGTGATCGACCTGATCGCCAGTGGCTTCTTCACCAAGGGCGACCGCGAGATTTTCCGGCCCCTCGTCGATCACCTGCTCAACCATGACGAGTACATGCTGATGGCTGACTTCCAGTCGTACATCGATTGTCAGTCCAGGGTCTCTGATACCTACCTGGACATCGATCGCTGGACACGGATGTCCATCCTCAACGTCGCACGTTCCGGATTCTTTTCTTCCGATCGGGCGATCTGTGAGTACTGCAACGAGATCTGGAAGGTGAAGCCGGTGCGTATCGAACTCAGTGACCTTTCGGGCGAGGACATGAAGTTCACCCGCGCCCTTGCCGGATCCGATTAAGCGACTGCAGCAGGGGCAGGATGCCCTGCCCCTGCAGTGTCGCACTTCGATCGCGTTTGTGGACGATGACCCGGCCGAAGTCAGGCGCGACGCCTTGCCGGTCTGGCTGACCGCGAGCTGCTTTCTACCAGCGCCGGACCTTGATGATGTGTGCCATCTTGGTGGTCGGAGCGAGCTCGACATAGGCCGTCGGACCATGCCAGCGATAGCGCTCGCCAGAGAGCAGGTCGTGTGCCTGGTACTGCTCGTCCTCGGGAATGCCGAAGGTGCCCAGTGGCACATGCAGGATCGAGTGGTGCGAGTGGAAGGGGTCGAGATTGACCACACAGATGACAATGTCCGACCGGTCTTCGGTCATTTTGGCATAGGCGAGGATGTTGGGGTTGTCGGCATTCAGGAAGAGCACGTTATTGTAGGTTTGCAGGGCGGGGCATTCCTTGCGGATCCGGTTGATCCGGGTGATGATGTCAATGATGTTGCCCGGGGCTTTCCAGTCGCGCATCTTGATTTCGTATTTCTCCGAATCGAGGTACTCCTCCTTGCCGGGAATCGCCTCGTTCTCACACAGCTCGTAGCCACTGTAGATACCGTAGACGCTTGACAATGTCGCGGCCAGCACGGCACGCATGATGAATGCCGGGCGGCCGCCGAACTGCAGGATCGGTGGCAGGATGTCCGGCGTATTGGCAAAGAAGTTGCCGGTGAAATACTCCTTCATCTCGCCGCAGGTCAACTCGCTGACGTACTCGGTCAGGTCATGCTTGTGGTCACGCCAGGTGAAATAGGTGTAGGACTGGGCGAAACCGACTTTCGCCAACAAGCGCATCATCTTCGGTTTGGTGAAGGCTTCGGCCAGAAAGATGACTTGCGGGTGCTGCCGGTGCACTTCGCCGATCACCCATTCCCAGAACGGTACCGGTTTGGTGTGCGGATTGTCGACCCGGAAGGTGGTGACGCCCTTGCCAACCCAGAACAGGAAAATCTTGAGCATTTCCTGCCACAGCCCGGCGCGGTCGCTGGTCCCGAAATTGAGCGGGTAGACGTCCTGGTATTTCTTCGGCGGGTTTTCGGCGTACTTGATCGATCCATCGGGACGATGGAAGAACCACTCCGGATGCGCTGCAACATAAGGATGGTCGGGCGAACAATTCATCACATAATCGAGCGCAATCTCGATTTCCAACTCACGGCAGGTGGCGACAAACTGGTCCCAGTCGTCCCAGGTACCGAGTTGCGGCTCCAGCGCCATGTGGCCGCCGTGTTTGTTGCCGATCGCCCAGGGACTGCCGACGTCGCCTGGTACGGCAACCAGGCTGTTGTTCTTGCCCTTGCGAAAACTGTAACCGATGGGGTGGATCGGCGGCAGGTAGACGACGTCGAAACCCATCGCCTTGATGTCGTGCAAGCGACGGATGCTGTCCTGCAGGGTGCCATGCCGGTACGGCATGTTGCCTTGCGAACGCGGGAAGAACTCATACCAGGCGGCAAAACGGGTGATGGGCCGATTGACCATGATCGTCAGCGCTGGCGCCAGTTGATGGCCCTCGCTGCGATCGGGGTAGCTGGCCATCATGCCGCGCATGACCTTGCCGATGCCCAGATCGATGGCGCCGCGCTGCTCGCCGGCAGCCAGCGCAGTTTCGATGGCCGCGATGATGCCCAGCATGCGGCTGAGATCCTCGCCCTGCGCCACGGCGGCCGACTTCTTGAGGATCACCAGACCCTCGAGCAGTTCGCTCCTGAGGTCTGCACCCGGCACGCTCTTCTTGCTGATTTCGTCCACCCACGACAGATATCTTTCGGCATACGCCTCGATCGTGTACTCCCAGCGACCGACCGTGGTGACCGTAAACTCACCGAACCAGCGGTCGTTGTCGCCCTGCGTCATCGCGCTTTCCTGCCATTCCTTGTCACCGACCTGGCGCGCCTTGAGCACGGCCGCCAGTTTGTCATGGCCTTCCTTGTAGATGTCGGCGCTGACGGTAACCTTCTCGCCGACGACGCGCTTGATGGGGAAACGGCCACCGACCACTTGCGGCTCGACCGCTTCGATGATCACACGAGGGTATTCTTTGGGAATCATCATCATTCTGCTCCTAAATCCTGATCCGGCCTGGCCGGAAGAGTGGAATCTGTAGGTGAAGACCGGTGCGCGCCAACAGCGCGCAGGCCGACGGAAGCAAGCCGATGTCGCGGCTGCCGTCGACACCCGCCGGCATCACTTCAGCAGCGAATCGTAGAGTTGCTTCGTTTGCTGCGCGATGCTCGACCAGCTGAAGACATCGCGTGCACGCTGCTGGCCTGCTGCGGCCATTGATTCGGCGAGTTCCGGGTTGTCGAGAATCTTGTTGATCGCAGCCGCCAGATCGCGTGAAAAGACATCCGGATCCACTGGCTCGAAGGGAGCCACGTGCAGTTGCTCCAGCGGCACCAGATAGCCGGTGACGCCATCGATGACGACCTCCTTGATACCACCGACGGCACTCGCCACGACTGCGGTGCGGCAGGCCATGGCTTCGAGGTTGATGATCCCGAAAGGCTCGTAGATCGACGGGCAGCAGAACACCGTGGCATGCGAATAGAGCTGGATCGCCTCGTCCTTGCTCACCATCTCCTGTATCCAGATCAGGTTCTTGAAACCCTCCTGGCGGACACGCTTGACCGCGGCCTTCATCTCGGCCAGGATTTCGGGGGTATCGGGTGCGCCGGCGCAGAGGACGACCTGCGCGTCGGGGTTGATGTAATGGATGGCATTGACCAGGTGGACGATGCCTTTCTGACGCGTGATCCGGCCGACGAAGAGGACAATCGGCTTGTCGGGGTCGACCCCGTACTTTTCGAGGGCAGCGGTTTCGTCGGTCGGATGGTACTGGTCGACGTTGATGCCGTTGTAGATCACCGTGATCTTCGCCGGGTCGATGTCGAAATGCTCGAGGATGTCGGCCTTGGTTCCCTCCGATACGGCGATCACTGCGTCTGCCATGCTCAGCGAGGTCCGTTCGATCCAGGACGACATGTCATAGCCACAGCCGAGCTGCTCGCGTTTCCACGGGCGCAGCGGTTCCAGCGAATGCACCGTATGCACCAGCGGAATGCCATAGAGGGTTTTTGCCAGGATACCGCCAAAGTGCGCGTACCAGGTGTGTACATGCACCAGATCAGCGTCGACCTGGTCGCTCAGCGTTTCGAGGTTGGTTTCGAAGGTATCCAGCGCACCGCTGAGCTTCTTGTCGACATGCGCGAAACTTCCCTTGCCGAAAGGGTAGCCCTTGATTCGCACGCCATCACTGCTGACCGTGTCCTGGTCGCCAAAGGAGCGGACTTCGACATGCATCAGTCTGGCGAGTTCGCCAGACAGATACTCGACGTGAACACCGGCTCCGCCGTAGACGTGGGGAGGATATTCGCGCGTCAATAGGAGTACTTTCATTGCGGCACTTTCTATGCTGTGGTTGTGAGGTGGACGTGCTCTCGGCGCGTCTTCTGAAGGCCTTGTCATTGTAGCGGGAAAGGCGTTGGCCGACCACGTCGGCAGCGTTATTGGGCGTCGAATCCTGCTACGTCAGGGGGAAGATCCGGAACACTTCCCTGCGGATGGGGGGGCAGCGCGCGAGCCGGAGCCGGATGGCGACGGCGGCGAGCAGGACGGGTAGAATAGACGCATGAATCTGCTGGCCATCGAAACCTCGACTGATCTCGGCTCCATTGCCCTCTGGTGTGATGGCGTCGTGTTGCGGCGTTTCTGCCCGGTCGGCATTGCGCATTCGGAAACGCTGCTGCCGCTGATCTGCGCAACGCTCTGCGAAGCCGAGCTTGGCTTTGCCGACCTGCACGGAGTCGCTTTTGCTGCCGGTCCCGGCTCTTTTACCGGTCTGCGGGTCGCTTGCGGCGTCGCCCAGGGTCTGGCTTTCGCCCATCAGCTACCGGTCATTCCAGTCGGCACCCTCGATGCCATGGCGCTGGCCAGTGGCGGGGAACAGGTACTGGTGGTGCTCGACGCGCGCATGGGTGAGGTCTATTACGGCCGGTTTTCAAGGGCCTTACCACTCGGCGAGGTGGTGGTCTGCCAGCCATCGGCCTTGCCGCTTCCCGACTCGGCTGGTTGGCTGGCTTGCGGTAATGGCCTCGCCGCCTATCCCTTGCTGCGTGCGCGGCTGGCCGGCTGCGTACACCGATGGCAACCCGAACTGATGCCTGCTGCCGATGCCGTTGCCTGTCTCGCCGCGCCACGCCTGGCGCGCGCTGAGGGTATCGATGCGGCTGCAGCAGCGCCGCTGTACATTCGCAACAAGGTCGCGCTGACGGTTGCCGAGCGCCTGGCCACGGGAGGGAAAGCGTGAGCGCCGTGCTCGCACCGCGGCTGTCGATGCTGCCGATGCACCCTGCCGACCTCGACGAGATCGTCGAGATTGAAAATCGCGTCTACCCGTTTCCCTGGACGCGGACCAATTTCATCGATTCGATCGCTTGCGGCTACAGTGTCTGGGGGTGTCGTTTCGCCGACGAACTGGTGGGCTACTATGTGCTGATGATGGCCGTGGACGAGGCACACCTGCTCAACATCAGTGTCGCCGGGAAGCGCCAGGGAATGGGTTTTGGTGCCCGCCTGTTGCGCCACGCCATGCGCCTGGCGCAGCTGGCGGGGGCAACCAGCATCCTGCTCGAGGTGCGTCCGTCGAACGTGCCGGCACTGACGATCTATCGGCATTTCGGCTTTCAACAGATCGGCGTGCGACGCGGCTACTACCCGGCAGAAAAGGGATCCGAGGATGCGCTGGTGATGCGGCTGGCGCTGGCAGAGGTGGCCCAATGATCGCCAGGAAGCCGGCCGGTGGGCCATTGACACGTGCCCAACTGCTGCGCGAGATCGGCCTGTCGCCGCAGTGGCAGTTGCGCGAGCAGCGCGCGGTGACGCTGCCGACGCCGGGTGTGCCGGCAATCACTCCAGCCGAACGGCGTCCTGAAGCGCCAAACGCGATCGCTACGCCCGCCGCAGTCACCGATCTGGCGCCGACCGCTGCCCCTGCCTCAGCGCGGCCGCAGGACATCGCCGGCATGTCCTGGGAGCAATTACAGCACAGCGTTGCCGCCTGCCGGGCCTGCGCGCTTTGCCAGCAGAGGCGGCAGGCAGTGCTCGGCGTTGGCGATGTCGCCGCCGACTGGCTGTTCATCGGCGAGGGACCGGGG
The DNA here is from genome assembly GCF_012940005.1 of Candidatus Accumulibacter contiguus. Lineage (GTDB taxonomy): Bacteria > Pseudomonadota > Gammaproteobacteria > Burkholderiales > Rhodocyclaceae > Accumulibacter > Accumulibacter contiguus. The sequence continues at coordinate 62,909 of NZ_SPMX01000033.1, forward strand.
GCGGAAGAAGACGCGCGTGGCGAGCCTTTCGTCGGCCCTGCTGGAAAACTGCTCGATGCGATGCTCGCGGCGATCGACCTGCAGCGTGGCGAGGATGTCTACATCGCCAATGCCGTGAAGTGTCGTCCGCCCAACAATCGAACCCCGGAGGCCGCCGAGATCGCGACCTGCGCACCCTATCTGCGGCGACAGATTGCGCTGATCCAGCCGCGACTGATTGTTCTGCTGGGCCGCGCAGCGGCGCATGCGCTGCTCGGTGAACTCGGTTCGCTGGCCAGCCTGCGCGGCAAGACCTTCGCGTATCCTGCGCCGCAGGGCGGCGGGAGCACCATCCCGGTGGTGGTGACCTACCATCCGGCTTACCTGTTGCGCACCCTGCCGGACAAGGCCAAGGCCTGGGAGGAGTCTGTGCCGCGCGCGCGCGCTGATGCGTGCAGCGAAGACCGCTGCAGCGCAAACCGCCGGTTCCTCGCCTGCCTAGCCCGCTGGTGCGGCTTGCGCCCTCTTGAGAAATCAGCGAAAGTCGCCAACTGGGCTGTACCCTGTTCATCCCTCATCAAGGAAAATGTCATGCGACTGCGAATTCCGACCCTCCTGACCCTCCTGGTACTGCTTGCCGGGCTGCTCTCCGGCTGCGGCTACAATACCTTTCAGACCGGCGACGAAGCGATCAAGTCGGCCTGGTCCGAAGTGCTCAACCAGTATCAGCGGCGAGCCGACCTGGTACCGAACCTAGTGGCCACCGTGCAGGGCTATGCCAGTCACGAAAAGGATGTGCTGACCCAGGTCACGCAGGCACGCGCGCGGGTGGGTGCGATCCAGGCAACGCCGGAACTGGTCAATAATCCCGAGGCCTTTGCCAAGTTCCAGCAGGCGCAGGCCGGTCTCACCAGTGCCCTGTCACGTCTGCTGGTGGTTTCCGAAAACTATCCGCAGTTGAAGGCCGATGCCGCTTTCCGCGACTTGCAGGCACAACTCGAAGGCACCGAGAACCGGATCACCGTGGCCCGTAACCGTTACATCAAGGCCGTCGAGGGCTACAACGTTTCGGTGCGTACCTTTCCGAACAATCTCACGGCGATGCTCTTCGGCTACACCGTGAAACCGAATTTCAGTGTCGAGAACGAGAAGGCGATCTCGACGGCGCCGAAGGTTGACTTCGCCAGACCAGCACCGGCGTCGCCTGCCGCCGCAGCGCCGACAGACGCCGGCAGGCCTTCACCGGCGCCCGGTTACTAGGCCGTGCCGTTCCTCCCTGCCCGCCTTGCGGCCTGGCTGTTGAGCCTGCTGCTGCTCGTCGGCGCAGGCATCGCCGGCGCCGACGAGCAGCAGGCGATTCCACGGCTGGCGGCGCGGGTGACCGATCTGACGAGCACGCTTGCCGCTGGGCAGCGCGAGCGGATCGACGCCAAGCTGGCCGCTTTCGAGCACGCGAAAGGGTCACAGATCGCCGTCCTGATCGTTCCGACGGTGCAGCCGGAAAGTATCGAGCAATACGCGCTGCGCGTCGTCGAGTCCTGGAAACTGGGTCGCCGCGGCATCGATGACGGCGCGCTGCTGCTGGTCGCCAAGAACGACCGGAAACTTCGCATCGAAGTGGGCTACGGTCTGGAAGGCGCGCTCAACGATGCAACCGCGAAGCGAATCATCAGCGAGACGATCAGCCCGCGTTTCAAAAAGGGGGATTTCTATGGCGGCATTGATGCCGGGGTCGACGCGATGATGCAGGTGATCGCCGGTGAAGCGCTGCCGCCTGCGGCACGCGTCGATGGCGCTCGGCGTGCCGATGTAGACGATCATTTCGAGATGCTGCTGTTGATCGGTTTCGTCCTGGTATTTGTAGTTGGCGGCGTCCTGCGAGCCATTTTCGGGCGTTTTCTGGCGGCTGGCATGGTCGGTGTCGCCGCCGGGGTGATCGCTGCGATGCTCATCTCGTCGGTGCTGATCGCCGCCGTTCTGGGGGTGGTGGCCGCCATCATTTCACTGTTTCTCGGCATGCGGGGTGGCACCGGCTGGTCATCCGGCGGCATTTCCTGGGGCGGTGGTGGCGGGAGCAACTCCGGGGGGCTTTTCGGGAGGCGGCGGCAGCTTCGGCGGCGGCGGGGCTTCGGGAGACTGGTGATGCGATTGCAGAGAATTTTCCGCCATCTGGTGCTGCCGCACTGGTGGGTGTTGCGCGCGCTTCCCGCAGCATCGTTGCAGCGAATCGAGCGGGCGGTTGCTGCCTCGGAATCGACGCATCGTGGCGAGTTGCGCGTGCTGGTCGAAGCCAACCTGCCCCTGTCCTGCCTGTGGCGCGGCCAGTCGGCACGGGCGCGGGCGATCGAACTGTTTTCGCAGTTACGGGTATGGGACACCGAGGAGAACAGCGGCGTGCTGATCTATCTGCAGTTGATCGATCGGCGTGTGGAAATCGTCGCTGACCGCGGCATCAACGCCTGTGTTGGCCAGGAATTCTGGGACCGCGTCTGCCGCCACATGGAAAACGCTTTCCGGAGCGGGGATTTCGAGGGCGGTACGCTGCTCGCATTGCGCACGATCACCGCAGCGCTGGCTGAACACTTCGCTGCCACAGGCGAAAAGCCCAACGAGTTACCCAATGCTCCGCTGGTGCTGTAATCTGAAAGTCGTGCCTGCGACTCACGAGTCCTGCCCTCCCCGGCAGGCGGGAGAGCATGCCAAGGGGTGAGGGATCAACTTTCGGCATAACGCACGCGCTGGCGTGGCTTGCTCGGCTGGGTGAGGTGATCGAGAGGCAGGACATGCGTCTGCTTGACCGTTTGCAGGGCAATGCTGGTCTTGATGCGGGCAACGCCGGGCAGGCACAGCAGGCGCTTCATCATCAATTGGGAAAACACTGCCAGATCAGGAACCACGATTCGCAACATGTAATCGGCGTCGCCGCTGACGGAGAAGCAGTCGATGACTTCCGGCATCGCCGCGATGGCGTTTTCAAAGGCCTCGCTGGCTGCATCGTTGTGGCGTTCGAGGATCACCTGGGCAAAAGCAGTGACCCCCAGGCCCAGTGCCGTGGGGGCAAGCAGCGCGACGTAGCCGGCGATGATGCCATCCTCCTCGAGCCGCTGGATGCGGCGACTGATCTGTGACGCGGAAAGACGGATCTGTTCGCCGAGCGTCGCATTGGTGGCGTTGCCCTTGCGCTGCAATGCGTCGAGCAATGCAAGATCGTAACGGTCGATGGTGATTTTTGACATGATCAGGGCTTTTTATGCATGAAATATGCACAGTATAGCGGTTTTTGTTCATGACTCAAGCAGCAGAGGATTGCTCGTGTCAGTTCAGAGCGAACTGTCGTCGAGCTGACTGACATCATCCCGGATCTCCTGGTTGGCTTCATGGCGGCCCTTGACGAGCCACATCGCCCCACTGACGAACATGCCGAACAGGGAAATCACCAGATAAATCGAAATGTTGGCGCGCATCATCAGGAAATACAGACCGGTCATGGCCAGGATCGACAGATTCTCGTTGAAGTTCTGGACGGCAATCGAATGTCCGGCACCCATCAGGATATGGCCGCGGTGCTGCAGTAGCGCATTCATCGGCACCACGAAGAAGCCGGAGAGCGCGCCGATCAGGACCAGCAGGGGAATCGCCAGCCACAGGTGATGGACAAAGTTCATCACCAGGACGATGATCCCCATGGCGATGCCGAGCGGAATCACGCGCACCGACTTGCGCAGGGTGATCATTCTCGCCGCGCCGGCGGCACCCAGCGCCACACCGACGGCGACCACGCCCTGCAGCATGCTCGATTTCGAGAGGCCGAGATGGAGCGCAGTTTCGGCCCATTTGATGACGATGAACTGGAGGGTGGCGCCGGCGCCCCAGAACAGGGTGGTCACCGCCAGCGACACTTGGCCCAGGCGGTCGCGCCAGAGCAGAGCCAGGCAATGATTGAACTCGCGCAGCAGATACCAGGGGTTCTTGTGCAGCACACGGTGATCGACGCCGGTGTCGGGAATATAGAGGTTGAACAGTGCCGCGAGCAGGTAGAAAACGGCGACAAAGCAGAGCGACATTTCGCCGATGGTATCGACGCCGGTATCAATGACCGGAAAATCGAGGGCGAGCAGGCTGTAGGCGACCTCCGGCTGGATCAGCGTGCCGCCGACGACGACGCCGAGGATGATCGCACCGACCGTCAGCCCCTCGATCCAGCCATTGGCGACCACCAGCAGACGGTGCGGCAGGTATTCGGTGAGGATGCCATACTTGGCCGGCGAGTAGGCGGCCGCCCCGAGACCGACGACGGCATAGGCCAGCAAGGGGTGAACATCCCAGAACATCATCGCGCAGCCGAAGATCTTGATCCCGTTGCTGATGAACATCACCCGCCACTTCGGCATCGAGTCGGCAAAGCCGCCGACGAAAGCCGCGAGCGCGACATAGGAGACCGTGAAGAAGGTCTTGAGCAGCGGCTCGTACTCGCTCGGTGCGTGCATTTCGCGCAGGATCGAGATGGCGACGATGAGCAGGGCATTGTCGGCCAGCGCTGAAAAAAAACTGCGCAGCCATGATGATGTAAAAGCCGAAAGGCATTGGAAATGATGATGCCCCTGTGATTAGGTGTTGGCCTTATACCATGAAAGACGCCAACTTGTTAGCACCGCTGGCAGCCAGCAGCGAGGAATTCGGCGGCCACAACGCTGGCCCGCCGGGCAGTTTTGTGTTTGAATCTGGTTTAAGGGAAAAAGGAGAGATGGCCGGTGGCAGATCGTCGATTACAGGTATTTCACGCGGTGGCCAGACACCTTTCCTTTACCAAGGCTGGCGAGACGCTGTACATGACGCAACCGGCCGTGACCTTTCAGATCAAGCAACTCGAGGAACACTTCAACACCCGTCTCTTCGAGCGCGGCGGCGGGCGAATCTCGCTGACGCCGGCCGGAGAACTGGTGCTCGACTACGCGGAGCGCATCCTTGGAATGTCCAAGGAACTCGACGTGCGCGTCGCCGAGATGACGGGGCAGATGAGCGGCAACCTGCTGGTCGGGGCGAGCACGACGATTGCCGAGTTCATGCTGCCACCGATCCTTGGCGAATTCAACGTCCGTTATCCGCTGGTGCGCGCGCGGCTGACCGTCGCCAACTCGGAATCGATCAGCAACGCCATCGCCGCCCACACCCTCGACATCGGCCTGATCGAATCACAAACCAATCATGCCAGCCTGCAGTGCGAAGTCTGTGGCGATGATGAACTGCAGGTGGTGTGCACGCCCAATCATCCCCTCTCCAGGCGTAGCGATGTCGATGCGCGCAGCCTGCTGGGGTACGACTACATCGCGCGTGAACCGGGTTCGGGCACCCGCGAAGTCACCGACGACTATTTTCGGGCTTGTGGCGTCGATCCCGAGAAACTCAGGATGCTGATGGAGTTGTCGAGTCCGGAATCCTTGAAGGGCGTGGTGGCGACCGGTCTGGGCTACTCGATCGTGTCGCGGGCGAGTTTCGAGAAGGAACGGCAGCTGGGAACGCTCGTCGCCGTTCCGTTGCGGCCGCGACTGAAGCGTACCTTGTCACTGGTCTACCCGAAAGAGCGCTTCCGTTCCAGGGTGGTCCTCACCTTCGTCGACTTCGCCAGGAACAAGCTGCGCGAGCTGTCTGCCTGATGCCGCGCCCGATTGAAGCCCGCATCGATCTGGCGGCGCTGCGTCACAACTACCTGGTGGCGAAAAGGCACGCCGGTTCGGCCAGGGCCTGGGCGGTGGTCAAGGCCAATGCCTACGGGCATGGCCTGCTGCGTGCGGCGGCAGCGCTCGGCGAGGTTGCCGACGGTTTCGCCCTGCTCGACCTCGATGAAGCGATCATCCTGCGCGAGGCCGGTATCCGTCAGCCGATTCTCCTGCTCGAAGGTTTCTTCACGGCGGCCGATCTGGAAATCTGTGCGACGTATGGGCTGAGCGTGGTCATTCATCGCCTCGAACAGTTGCAGATGCTGCGCCACGCCGCCCTGCCGGTCCCCCTGCCGATCTACCTCAAGCTCGACAGCGGCATGCATCGCCTCGGCCTCTCCGGCGGGCAGATTCCGGCCGCGCGCCGCGAACTGACGGCGCTGGCTGCGGCGGCGGCTCCTGCCCCTGCCCCAGTGACCTTGATGACGCACTTTGCCGAAGCCGACGCGGTCGGCGGTGAGCGCTGCATCAACTGGCAGCTCGAACGCTTTGCCCAGATGCTCGCCGATTGGCCGGAAGCCGCAAGCCTGCCGGTCTCGGTCGCCAACTCGGCCGCCATCCTGCGTTACCCCCAGACCGCGTATGCCTGGGTACGGCCCGGGATCATGCTCTATGGCGGCAGCCCGTTCGCCGATCAGGAGGCCGCCAACCTCGACCTCAAGCCAGTGATGACGCTGCACAGCCGGATTCTGGCGGTGCAGGAAATCGGCGTCGGCGAGCGCGTCGGTTACGGCGGCACCTTTGTCGCGCAGCGGCCGACGCGCGTCGGCGTCGTCGCCTGCGGTTACGCCGACGGTTATCCACGCCATGCGCCCAGCGGCACGCCGATTCTCGTTGCCGGTCAGCAGACGCAGACGCTCGGTCGAGTGTCGATGGACATGCTCGCCTGCGATCTGACCGATCTGCCGGGCACCGGAGTCGGCAGCCCGGTGGTCCTCTGGGGCGAGGGTCTGCCGGCCGATGCGGTGGCGGCGGCTGCACAGACCATCAGCTACGAGCTGTTCTGTGCACTGGCACGGCGCGTCCCTGTGGTCGAAATCTGAGCATGGCGCGGCCGGGGAACCCTCCCAAAACCGTTTTCACCTGCAGCGAGTGCGGCGCCAGCACCGGCAAGTGGCAAGGACAGTGCCCCGCTTGCGGGGTCTGGAATACGCTGCTCGAGACGATTGCCGAAACGCCGGCGGCTACCGGCAGCCAGCGGCGTTTTGCCGCCCTCGGCGGCACCGCTGGACTGCAGACGCTTTCCGAGATCGAAACGCGCGAAGCGGACCGGCTGCCGACCGGCATCGACGAGTTCGATCGGGCGCTCGGAGGCGGGCTGGTCAGCGGGGGCGTCGTGCTGATCGGCGGCGATCCGGGAATCGGCAAGAGCACGCTGTTGTTGCAGGCGCTGGCGGCCCTGTCGGCGACACAGCAGGTGCTCTATGTCAGCGGCGAGGAGTCCGGCCAGCAGGTGGCGATGCGCGCGCGGCGGCTGGCGCTCGACACCGGCAAACTGAAACTGCTGGCGGAAATCCATCTGGAGAAGATCCTCGCCACGCTGCAGTCTGCGCAGCCGCAGGTGGCGGTGATCGATTCGATCCAGACGCTGTGGTCGGAGCAGCTCAGTTCGGCACCGGGATCGGTCGCGCAGGTGCGCGAATGCGCGGCGCAGCTCACCCGCCTGGCCAAACAGACCGGCATCACGGTGATTCTGGTCGGCCACGTCACCAAAGAGGGCGCGCTGGCCGGGCCGCGCGTCCTCGAACACATCGTGGATACCGTCCTCTATTTCGAGGGGGACACGCACTCGAGCTTCCGCCTGATCCGGGCGGTCAAGAACCGCTATGGGGCGGTCAACGAAATCGGCGTCTTTGCCATGACCGACCGTGGACTGAAGGGGGTGAGCAATCCTTCGGCGATTTTTCTGTCACCACACGGCAGCGATGTTCCCGGCTCCTGCGTGCTGGTCACCCAGGAAGGCACGCGACCGCTGCTGGTCGAGATTCAGGCGCTGGTCGATCAGGCGCACGGCAACCCGCGCCGCCTGACGGTCGGGCTGGACGCGCAGCGACTGGCGATGCTGCTGGCGGTCCTGCACCGCCACGCCGGCATCGTCTGCTTCGATCAGGACGTTTTCGTCAATGCCGTCGGCGGCGTCAAGATCGGCGAACCCGCGGCCGACCTCGCGGTGCTGCTGGCGATCGTCTCGTCGCTGCAAAACCGCGCCTTGCCGGCCAAACTCGTGGTCTTTGGAGAAGTGGGCCTGGCCGGCGAAATCCGCCCGGCGCCGCGTGGCCAGGAGCGCCTCCGGGAGGCCGCCAAACTCGGCTTCACGCGCGCGCTGATTCCCGAAGCCAACCAGTCGAGGCAGGCGATCGGCGGCATCGAAGTGATCGCCGTGCGACGCGTCGAGGAAGCGGTCGGGCGGCTGCGCGAGCTCGAATGAGGGGTGCTCGACGCCGTCGTGGGGAGTTCTACGGCGATAACCAGTTGCAGCACTCCGGAGCGACAGAATGTCGATGACGATGACTAGCGGCGGCTGGCGGTGCCGGTCATCGGTACGAAGCGCACTGGCAGGATGGCTTCGCGCTGCAGCGTCTTTCCCCGTTTCCGCAGCAGATACAGGTTCTGATCATCGAGTTCTCCGACTGGAATGACCATGCGGCCGCCCTCCCTGAGCTGGTCGATCAGCGGCTTCGGCACGTGATCGGGGGCGCAGGTGACGATGATCGCGTCGAAAGGCGCTGCCTCCGGCCAGCCCAGGTAACCATCGCCGTGCCGCACGCTGACATTGCCGTAGCCAAGTCTGGCCAGATCGGCCTGCGCCCGGACGGCCAGCGGCTCGACGATTTCGATGCTGTACACGGCGCGTACCAGACCCGCCAGGATTGCCGCCTGGTAACCCGAGCCGGTACCGATCTCCAGCACCCGGTCGTTTGCTTGTGGTTCCAGCTTCTCGGTCATGAAGGCAACCACGTAGGGCTGCGAGATGGTCTGGGCATAGCCGATCGGCAGTGGCCGGTCGTCGTAGGCGTAGTGCCTGAGGTTTGCCGGAACGAACTCATGCCGTGGCACTGTGGCCATCGCCTGGAGCACCGCGGGATTGCTGATGCCGCGCGTGCTGGCGCTCAACTGCTCTGCGACCATGCGCGTTCGCGCACGGTTGTAGTCCATGTCGTCAGTTCCGGCAGCGTTGGTGGCGAAGAGCAGCGCGGACAAGAGTGTCCGCCACGGCGCAGCGAAACGTCGCCGCTGCTGTGGCGATTGCCAAGGGGTCGCTGCCAGGTTCGGTGCAGGTGGATGCGTATTTTCGGACATCACGATCTCCCAAGAACGGTACTGGCGGCGCAGGACGATCCGCAGCGGGCTGCAAGACTTACCCTGCACTCGGCGCTTACGAGCCGGTGATTGCGGCCTGCCGCCTGATCTGAGTATAGGTTCTCGGCAAGGCTTATGTCATCATGCATCTTCCGCAGTACCGGCAGGCTTCGCGGACTGTCCGGATTCTTTCACCCGCGCTGCCACGGCGGCAATGTTTCCGAGTTCCCTTGATGGTTCCAGCTGTTCCTGGCACAGGCACGCGCCTTGGCGGTTTCGTCTGCATCGTCGCTTCGGCGGCAGGTTTCGGAGCCATGCCGATCTTCGCCAAGCTGGCTTACGCCGAGAGTGTCGATTTGCCAAGCATGTTGTTCCTGCGTTTCGCGCTGGCCGGTCTGATGATGGCCGTGCTGATGCGCGTACGCGGTATGGTGTGGCCGCGCGGCCGCAATCTGCTGCTGCTGGTGGCGATGGGCGGGGTCGGCTACGTCGCTCAGTCGTTCTGCTACTTCGCCGCCCTGCAGTATGCGACGGCCGGACTGACGGCGCTGCTGCTTTACCTCTATCCGGCGATCGTCACCGTACTGTCGGCGCTGCTGGCGCGGCGGCGGCTGTCGCTGCTGCGCCTGTTGGCAGTGGCGGCGGCGCTGTTCGGTACCGGTCTCGCCGTCGGCGGCAGCCTCGCCGGCAGTGTTTTCGGCATTCTGCTCGGGATCGGGGCGGCGTTGATCTACTCGGTCTATATCCTGGTCGGCGAGCGCGTCACGCCGCTGGTCGGGGCGATGCCGTCGGCAACGGTGATCATGCTCGCGGCGGCGGCGGTGTACGGGCTGATCGTGCTGTCGCGCGGCGCGGCTTTCCCGGCATCGCCGGTGGCCTGGGCGGCCGTCGGCGGCATCGCGCTGTTCTCGACGGTGGTGGCGATGATCACCTTCTTTGCCGGCATGGCGCGGCTGGGTGCAGCCGATGCGGCGACGCTGTCGACGCTCGAACCGGTGGTCACGGTGATCCTGGCAGCGATCTTTCTTGGCGAGGCGATCGGCAGTTGGCAGATCGCCGGTGGTGCGATCATCCTCGCCGCGGTCGTCGTGCTGGCGCGCTCGGGTGCCGAGAAGCGTTAGCGGCTGGCGTCCGCCGGGCGGGCGAGGAAGCTCAGGAGCTGCTCGACGACCGCTTGCGGCTGTTCGTTCATCATGGCGTGCCCGCAGTCGGGAATCTCGGCGCGCAGCACCTGACGCAGAGCCGATTGCAGCGCTGGCAGGTTGCGGCGTGGCGTCATGCGGTCGCGGCGCGCGACCAGCAACAGCGTCGGGCAAGCGACCTCGGCAGCGGCTTCGAGGCCGCGCGCATAATGGTTGCAGTTGGCGAGGTCGATCGCCAGCGTGCCCGGCGGGCTGCGGCGCATGATCGCCAGCGTCACGCCGGGTCCCCAGATGCCGTGACCGGTGCCGCCGGTGAGTTGGAACTGCTGGGTCAGAGAATACTCGTTCATCATTCGAAGGACGCGGTCGGGATGGGCTACGGCACGGCTGAGCAAGGCCTCGGCGACCGGCATCGGTGCCGACGTACCGAGCAGCGCCAGCCGGTGCACGCGTTGCGGATGGCGCGCGGCACACTCGAGAGCAATCAGCGAGCCCATCGAGTGCCCGACCAGAATGGCCTGTTCGACAGCGGCGGCATCGAGCAGCCGCGGCAGCCAGTCGGCGAGAGCCTCGATGCTGCGCAAGGGTGGTCCGCTGGAGAGGCCGTGCCCTGGCAGGTCGGGAACCAGGACGGCGCAGCCGGCAGTGGCCAGAGCGCCGGCGACCTGCAGCCAGGCGTCGCGATCATTGGCGGCACCGTGGATCAGCAGCAGCGGTGGCCAGCGCGAGTTCGCCGGGTCGAAAGGTCTGCCGCCAGTGCCCAGGCGGCAGCGGTGGCCGGCGACAGTCAGTTCCATGCGGCCTTGTCCGTCATGCTTGACGGATCGTCTGATCAGGCCCGGTCTTCCGGCTCGATCAGGTGCTCGAGAAGGGTGATGCGATCCTTGAGCAGCAACTTGCGTTTCTTGAGCCGCCGGATCAGGAGGTCGTCGGGTGGCGGGTTCTGCATCAGGTGATCGATCACCTGATTGAGATCGTGATGTTCGATCTGCAGTTCATGCAGGGTGGCACGGTTTTCGGTGATCTGTTCTTCGGTCAGCATGATCGGCGATATCCCCAGTTTTTGTGAATCGGACGAGCCGGGCAAGGTCTGCAGCGCCCCGCGGGCGAGCATGCCAGGAACGACGGTGAGCAAGGTACTGCGCATCCGCCAGGCGATCACGGCTGCGGGTAAGGTGGCGACGATGCAGCGGCAGCTCAGGAGCTATGGTAGGCGCGCCCAGGACAAAAAACAACGGCGACGCGATGATTGTCGCCATCAATAAACTCGCTGCGCGCGTTCGGGACTTGCAGCATGGGGCGCTTTTGCGAATAGAATAGAGGATGCAATTGTAACCTTGAGACACCCCCGAGAGGAGGCAGATGGTTTACCACATTATCGTTTCGTTTGGGCGGGAGAGGCAGTACGAGTTCAAGTTCTCCCATACCGAACTTGCCGTCGGTTCTCCCGAAGAAGCACGCCGCTGGTTTGACAAGGAGTTCGCCGATCTCGAATGCGAACCCAGCAATCCAATGGGAAAAGTGTTGATTATCGACAAGATTCTTAATGTCGCCCGCTACGGCGGCGAGCAGCGCTTCATCGACGGCAAGGACTGGGCGACTCGTTTTGCCCGCTACACGGCGCTCGCCCTGGGGCGCGATACCGTGCGCATCGATGTTGCCGCTTTCAATATCGGCTACTGATCCCGCACTGCAGTTGCCGGAAGGAACTCGCAACTACATCACCCCGGGCGGGCACGCACGCATCCGCGCGGAACTCGAGCAGTTGTTGCGCGTCGAGCGCCCGCAGGTCGTGTCCGTGGTGCAATGGGCTGCAGCAAACGGCGACCGCTCCGAAAACGCCGACTACATTTATGGCAAGCGGCGGCTGCGCGAGATCGATCGACGCATCCGCTTTCTGACCAAACGCCTCGATCTCGCCGAAATTGTCGATCCGCTGATGCGTGCGCATACCGAGCAGGTCTTCTTTGGCGCAACGGTGACTATCTGCGACCAGCAGGGGCTTGAAAGCACCTACCAGATCGTCGGCGTCGACGAAACCGACTTCGCACGCGGACGCATCAGTTGGGTGTCGCCACTGGCACGTGCGCTGCTCAAATCTCGGGCAGGTGATACGGTACGTTTTCAGAGCCCCGCCGGCTTGCGCGAGGTCGAAGTACTCCACGTCGAGTATCTGAGCATCGAAAGTTGAAGTGTTCGGGATCGATTGCCTGCGCATCGATGCCTAACCGACGCAGCCAGCGAGAACGATCGCACCGTTGCCAGGGCTTGAAATGGCAAGGTCCGTCCCCATTTGCTGATGCATTGCGCGTGCCTGCTGCTGCTGCCGCCGCATCTCTTCCGCTTTTGATCCACATTTTTCACGGAGTCTCACATGGGTGCACAGAAGGAAACTCTCGGTTTTCAGGCAGAAGTCAAACAACTGCTGAATTTGATGATTCATTCGTTGTACAGCAACAAGGAGATCTTTCTGCGCGAGTTGATCTCCAACGCTTCCGACGCCTGCGACAGGCTGCGCTTCGAGGCCTTGAACAATGCCGGCCTTTACGGTGACGACAGCGATCTGAAGATCCGCGTCGCCTTCGACAAGGCGGCGCGGACGCTCAGCATCTCCGACAACGGCATCGGCCTGTCGCGCGAAGAAGCGGTAGAGCACCTCGGAACAATCGCCAAATCGGGAACCCGCGAGTTCTTTTCGGCGCTGACCGGCGACCAGGCCAAGGACGCGCATCTGATCGGCCAGTTCGGCGTCGGTTTCTATTCGTCGTATATCGTCGCCGACAAGGTGACGGTGGTATCCCGCCGTGCCGGCCTCGAGGCCAATCAGGCGATCCGTTGGGAATCGTCGGGAGAAGGCGATTTCACGATCGAGGTGATCGAGCGGGCGCAGCGCGGCACTGAAGTGACCCTGCACCTGCGTGAAGGCGAGGACGAGTTTCTGTCGAACTGGAAAGTGCGCGAGATCATCCGCAAGTATTCCGACCACATCACCTTGCCGATCGTGATGAAGAAGGAGGAATGGAACGAGGAGAAGAAGGCCCAGGTCGTCACCGACGAAGACGAAACGGTGAACCAGGCTTCGGCCTTGTGGACTCGCCCCAAGTCGGAGATCAGCGACGAGCAGTACAAGGAGTTCTACAAGCATGTTGCGCATGATTTCGAAGATCCGCTGGCGCATGTGCACGCCCGTGTCGAAGGCAAGCAGGAATATACGCAACTCCTGTACATCCCGTCGCGAGCCCCCTTCGATCTCTTCGAACGTACCGCCCGCCACGGCATCAAGCTCTATGTGCGTCGCGTCTTCATCATGGACGACGCCGAGCAACTGATGCCGGTATACCTGCGTTTCGTGCGCGGGATCGTCGATTCCAACGACCTGCCGCTCAACGTCTCGCGTGAAATCCTGCAGCAGTCACGCGACATCGAGAGCATTCGTGGCGGCTGCGTGAAGAAGGTGCTCGGCCTGCTCGAAAGCCTTGCCGACAGCGAAGAACTCGCCGACAAGGAAAAATACGCAAACTTCTGGAAGGAATTCGGCCGCGTGCTCAAGGAAGGCGTCGGCGAGGATTTCACCAATAAGGATCGCATCGCCAAACTGCTGCGCTTTGCCTCGACGCACACCGATACGCCGGAAGAAAATGTCTCGCTCGCCGACTACGTGTCGCGGATGAAGGATGGCCAGGAGAAAATCTACTACGTCACTGCGGAAACCTTCACCGCCGCCAGGCATAGCCCGCACCTCGAGATTTTCCGCAAGAAGGGCATCGAAGTGCTGCTGCTCTCCGACCGTGTCGATGAATGGGTCACCGGTCATCTCACCGAGTTCGACGGCAAGCCGCTGCAATCGGTGGCCAAGGGCGGGCTCGATCTCGGCAAGCTTGAAGATGTGGCCGAGAAGGAAGAGGCCGAGAAGGCTGCCGACGAGTTCAAGGAACTGCTCGGGAAAATCAAGACCACCCTGGGCGACAAGGTGAAGGACGTTCGTGTCACGTATCGCCTGACCGATTCGCCTTCGTGCCTGGTTGCCGATCAGTACGACCTCGGCGGCAATCTGCAGCGCATCCTCAAGGCTGCCGGCCAGCAGGCACCGGCGAGCAAGCCGATCCTGGAAATCAACCCGAAGCACCCGGCGGTACAGCGTCTCAAGTATGAAGAGACCCGCTTCGACGACTGGGCCAATCTGCTGCTTGAACAGGCAACGCTGGCTGAAGGCGGCTCGCTCGAGGATCCGGCGGGCTTCGTCAAGCGCATCAACGACCTGATGCTGGCCCTCTCGCTGGGCAGCGGCCGTTGATCACCGGCGGCGGACCGCCGCTGCTGCACGGTCTGCCGCCGATTCTCGATGCCGGCGTGAGGACGCTGATTCTCGGCAGTTTTCCTTCACCGGCCTCACTGGCGGCAGCGCAATACTATGCGCACCGCCAGAACCAGTTCTGGCGCTTGCTCGGCGCGCTGCTCGGCGAGCCACTGCCCGAACTCGATTACGCGGACAGGCAACGGCGTCTACTCAAGAATGGCATCGGTGTCTGGGATGTGTATCGCCAGTGCCTGCGCCAGGGTGCGCTCGACGCAGCGATCCAGTCGCCGGTGCTCAACGATTTTTCGCGACTGCGTAGCGAAGTGCCGGCTTTGCTGCGCGTCTGCTTCAACGGCCAGACCGCCGGCAGATCTGCTGGCTGGTTTCAGCAGCATGGCTACGAAACCCGGATCCTGCCTTCGACCAGCCCGGCGTATACCCTGGCTTTTGAACGCAAGCTGGCAGCTTGGCGGGCAGCGCTGCCGGGAGACCAAGGGCCATGACCTTGCCCTCCCCTGCCGTCTATTGGAGCCTTGGCCGGTCCCGCCCGGTTGCTCGCTTCTCGGCGAGAGTGGATGTCCGAGGTTCGGCTACGCGAATACGAGCTGCATTTCCTGGGCATCGGATTCGATTTCCGGCAGGATTCCAGCAAAGATCTGGCGGACGACTTCGAATCCGCCACCATCGGGGTCGAACGTCTGATGGAGCCATTCAACATGAGTGCCGGCGAGAATATTGCCGATATATACAATATCTGGCAATGTCAGTACCGTTTCCGGCACCAGCCACGGCTGGTCGTGATCCATGGTGGCGTCGACGATTTCCCCGGGCATACCAAGAGCGCTGAGCAGCGTGACCCCGATGCTTTCATGCCACTGCGCGATAAGGTGCTTGACGGACTCCGGGCTGGCACGCAACTTGGAGTACCGGGCTGCGCGGTTAAGCAAGTAGAAGGCCCCGAGGTCGTGGACCAGGCCGGCCAGCAGAGCCTCATCCTGGTTGATCCGAGTTTGGTTGCGGGCCAGAATGCGAGCACCCGCAGCGGTTTTGAGGGAATGCTCCCAGAGGGCGAGAGCGAGGTCGTTGAAGACCAGGATTTCCTTGGAACGTATGAACTGGCGCATGGCGATGGCCAGTGCCGTGGTGCGTACCACATCGACGCCCAGACGGCTGATGGCCGCCTTGAGATCCAGGGCCGGCGCGTGATGGGCTCTGTAAAGGGATGAATTGGCCAACTGCATCAGCTTGGTGGCAACCAAGGGTTCGCCGCCGACGATGTTGCTGATTCGTGAAATGGGCAGGTCCGGATTCTGCAATGCCTGGCGCAGGCGGAAGGCTGCTTCAAAGCAAGTGGGGAAGGCAAAGTCACCCGCCAGTTCTCGGGTGAGATCCTGGATCATCTGGAAGCCTTTGGCATTCAGTGCTTCTCCAACCGTATCGGCGCCCGGTTTTCGGCTTGCATTCATGAAGTGGTCGGATATGAGGGTTTGTATGGTGCCAGGAAGGGACTCGAACAACAACACTATCTAATTGTTTACGAACACATTACCGACATAATGATCTGACGATCCCTGCCAATTCTACCCCTATGGGAATGATGCTGCCCTATGTCCGCACCCATTCTAGCCGAAAAGATCGATCAGTCAGACGTGCGCCGGCCGGGCAGCAGGAACTTGACGCGCGGCTTTCTGACGAGGCGCACCACTGCTACCGGCAAAAGCCGAAGGACGCCGATGCGGAAGACCTGAAAGGCGACGACCGGAAAGAGGCCGAATGCGACATTTCCGGAGACATATTTGTTTTAACATGGGTGTATCCTGAGGAAAAATAAAGATAGTTTGCAATAGAACCCCGGACATCATGCACGACAAAATATTGCTCAAAGACTGTTCAGACATTTCTCGCCGGATGGACACCGACCGCTTCGGGCCCTTCGTCTTCCAGCCTGGATGCACGCTGTCGGCTGTCGATCTGGCGCTCCAGCGCGTTGAAGACGCGCACGCACGCTTCGTCGCGTCCCTCCTGTCGCAGGTGGTGAACCGATTGGAGCAGGAGGTCATGGTCAGCAGCGTGTTCGGCACCAACACCATCGAAGGCGGCACGCTAACCGAGGAAGAGACCGCCAGTGCCCTGATCCTCGATCTTCGCCAGGTGCAAGCGGTCGAGCAACAACGCGCACTCAATATCAAGGCAGCCTACGACCTGTCGCAGGCCGCCGCAAAAAACCCCCTGGCTGGTCGCTGACGACAGAATTCATCGTCGACCTGCATCGACTGATCACCGCGGATATCCCGCACGAAGACAATCGCCCCGGCCTGATCCGCGACAACCCGAAAACCCGTTTCACCTATGTCGGTGACGCCGCGCATGGCGGCCGCTACAAGCCGCCGCAATACGGCAAGGACATCGAGCGTCTGCTCTCTGCACTGATCGCCTGGCATGGCGAGCTCGAAGCGGCCGGTGTTCCAGCACTGATCCGCGCGCCCCTCGTGCATCTCTACTACGAACAGATTCATCCTTTCTGGGACGGCAATGGCCGCGTCGGTCGCGTCATCGAAGCCACCTTGCTGCAGGCCGCCGGTTACCGCTACGCCCCCTTCGCCCTGGCGCGCTACTACCTGCAGAATATCGACGCCTACTTCACCCTCTTCAACACTTGCCGCAAGGCCGCCGAGAAAGGGCGAGATGCCCCCAATCAAGCTTTTGTCGACTTTCACCTCGAAGGGATGCGCCAGACCATCAATACGCTGCATGATCGCGTCAATCGACTGGTCAGCATGCTGCTCTACGAGAGCAAGATCCGCCGCGCTCTCGACGATAAGCAGATCAACGCCCGGCAATACACCATTCTTTCCATCCTCCTTGATCGCGGGCGACCACTGCCACTCGACGAAGTGCGGCACGCGCCCTGGTACACCAGCCTCTATCTGAAGCTCAACGACAAGACGCGACAGCGTGATCTGCACCGCCTGCGGGAACTGGAACTGGCTTTCCTCGATACCGAAAATGCACTGTGGCCGGGCTTCGTCGTCCCCAGGAACATCAAGCCGCCAGGCAAGCCGGAACAGGAGAGGGTGTCTCTTGGCGGTGTTCCTTCAGGGTCTTGAGTTCGTCCTGCAGGTGTTCGATGTCGTCGTGGGCAGCAGCTATTTTGGCGACAACGGCCTCGACTTTCGCTGGCTCAATTGTTTCGTCGAGGGGGAGCGTGCCGAATTGGGCGAGCCTGCGGCTGAGCTTGCTGGTCAGCGAGCGCCTGTTGGATCTCTTGATCGCCCCTGCGATCTGGCACCGCTTGGAATTCCCCGGGTTTCCCTGACCCGGGCCGTCCGCCGCGGCCTGCTGGAGCGAATCGGGCATGGGCTCTACGGCTTACCCAGGCGCGACGTCTCGGCCCACGGATCGCTGGCAGGACGGGCAGCAACTGGCGGCCGTGGTCGGCTACTGGTTCGCCTGGTATGCATTTAATCCCGCCACCGAGGTATTTCGCGCCGGCGAAGCATCCAAACCCCGCTGACAGCCTGACTCGGACTGGCGGAAACCGTCGATTTCCGGGAGACTGTAAGAATTCATGAAGACCTGGCCGATCTTCTCGCTGCCAACGTCGTCGAAATCGTCGCCTCGCTGCCCTGCTACCTGGAAGAGAACGTCGACCAACAGCGCGGCGACGGCATCTTCGAAGCCGGCCTGGCCGGTTTGCGCCGGCTCAATGCGCCTGGCTATGGTCTGCCGGGCAGCAGCTGCGGCGATGCGCTCGACTCACATTCGCCCCAGGAGGAAACATGCATCCGACTGCGAGGATTACGGCCAAGCGGTCGTCTATCGCGGCAGCATTCCGCAGCACGCCCAGGCCTTCGTCCTCGACAAGCACCATCGCATCGAAATGGGGCGCGTGTTTCCAGTCTGCGGCAACACCTGGCGCATGCTCAAGGAAAGCCGGCTGGCGCCGCATTTCGATTTCATCGGCGACTTTTCGCACCATTACGGCCTGTTCGAGGGTTGCAGCAAGGCGCTGCCTTTCAACACAAATGCGGGCGCCAATGCGGGCACGAACGCTGCCAACAGCGCTGGTACCGGCAGCAGCGACGAAAGCTGCGGCTGCTGCTAGACGATCCGGGCGATCGAAATCATCCTGGTCGGCATCGCCCTGTTCCTCGCCTTCGACAACGGCGCCAAGCAGTTCGTCATGCCCTGGACTGGGTCGGGCCGATGCCGACCCTGATTGATCGACGCGCTGGCCGACAGTTTTTCGGTCACGCAGGAACCGGTCGGCGGGCAATTCTTCCGCGCCATGACGCGCCAGTTCGTGCGTGCAAATCCGCCGCGTTCACCGGTTTGTCATGGGTCGCGTTTTCAAACGCGGACCTTCCACGTCGGGAACGAGTCGCGACTTTGTAAGTTATTGGCCAACTGCACGACCAATAGGCAAGACCGAAGAGACATCATGTTTGGCGAACCATTTCAGGGAGAACCTCTTGTCATTGCGTAAACTGCTTGTCGTTGTCGCCGTTGCCGTGTTTGTGGCGCTTTATATTGGATTGGATCTGGGGCGTTACTTCAGCCTCGATGCGCTGAAGGCCCAGCAGGTGGCGCTTGATGCCTATCGCCAGGCCCATCCCTGGCTGACCGCCGGCATGTACTTCGTCGCCTACGTCGCGGTGACCGCGCTGTCCCTGCCCGGCGCGGCGATCATGACCCTGGCCGGCGGCGCCGTGTTCGGCTTGCTGTGGGGCACGCTGCTGGTGTCCTTCGCTTCCAGCCTCGGCGCGACCCTGGCCTTCCTCGCCTCGCGTTTCCTGCTGCGCGACTGGGTGCAGAACCGTTTCGGCGAGCGCCTGCGCGCGATCAACGAAGGCGTCGGCAAGGAGGGCGGCTTCTATCTGTTCACCCTGCGCCTGGTGCCGGTGTTTCCCTTCTTCATGATCAACCTGCTGATGGGCCTCACGCCCATGCGCGCCGCCACCTTCTACTGGGTCAGCCAGCTCGGCATGCTGGCCGGCACGCTGGTGTACGTCAATGCCGGCACCCAGTTGGCCGGCATTTCCAGCCTCTCCGGCATCCTCTCGCCGGGCCTGATCGCCTCGTTTGCCCTGCTCGGCATCTTTCCGCTGATCGCCAAGAAGATCGTCGATACCGTCAAGGCGCGCAAGGTCTATGCGCGCTGGACGAAGCCGGCGAAGTTTGATCGCAACCTCATCGTCATCGGCGGCGGCAGCGCCGGCCTGGTCACGGCCTATATCGCGGCGGCGGTGAAGGCGAAAGTGACGCTGATCGAGAAGCACAAGCTGGGCGGCGACTGCCTCAACACGGGTTGCGTGCCTTCGAAAGCGCTGATCCGTTCGGCGAAGTTTCTGTCGCACACGCGGCGCGCAGCGGAATTCGGTTGCCGTAGCGCCAGCGCCGACTTTTCGTTTGCCGAGGTGATGGAGCGCGTGCAGCGCGTCGTGCGCGACATCGAGCCGCACGATTCCGTCGAACGCTACACCGGGCTGGGCGTCGACGTGATCGAAGGCAACGCGAAGATCGTTTCGCCTTGGGAAGTCGAAGTCACGCGCCACAACGGCGCCAGCGAGCGCATGAGCACGCGCGGCATCGTCATCGCGGCCGGCGCGCGGCCTTTCGTGCCGCCCATCCCCGGCATCGAGGAGGTCGGCTACCTGACCTCGGACAGCGTCTGGAATCTGCGCGAACTGCCCAAACGTCTGCTGGTACTCGGTGGCGGTCCGATCGGCTGCGAGCTGACACAGGCCTTCGCCCGCTTCGGTTCGCAAGTGTCGCAGGTCGAAATGCTGCCGCGCCTGATGATCCGCGAAGACCCCGAGGTCTCGGAGCTCGTCGCCGCACGCTTCTGCCGGGAGGGCGTCGATGTGCTGCTCAACCACAAGGCCAAGCAGTTTCTTATCGAAAACGGCGAGAAGATTCTGGTCGCCGAACACCAGGATGGCAACAGCAGCCGCGAAGTACGCATCTCATTCGATGCCGTGCTGGTCGCCGTCGGTCGCGTCGCCAACCTCAAAGGCTACGGGCTGGAAGAGATCGGTGTCGCCACGACGCGCACGGTCGACACCAACGAATTCCTGCAGACCAGTTACCCCAACATATACGCCGCCGGCGACGTCGCCGGCCCCTACCAGTTCACCCACACCGCCGCGCACCAGGCCTGGTATGCGGCGGTCAATGCCCTGTTCGATCCCTTCAAGAAATTCAAGGCCGACTACTCGGTGATTCCCTGGGCGACCTTCGTCGAGCCCGAAGTGGCGCGCGTCGGCCTGAACGAGACGGAGGCGAAGGAGAAGGGCATCGACTATGAGGTCAGCCGCTACGACATCGACGACCTCGACCGGGCGATCTCCGACAGCGAGGCGCATGGCTTTATCAAGGTGCTGACCGTGCCGGGCAAGGATCGCATTCTCGGCGTCACCATCGTCGGCGAGCACGCCGGCGACTTGATCGCCGAGTACGTGCTGGCGATGAAGAACGGCATCGGCCTGAACAAGATCCTCGGCACCATCCACATCTACCCGACCATGGCCGAGGCCAACAAGTATGTGGCCGGAGTCTGGAAGAAGGCGCATGCGCCGCAAGCCTTGCTGGCATGGGTGGCGCGCTTCCATGCTTGGCAGCGGGGAGGATGAACATGAAATTACGCACGCTGCTGCTCGGCCTGTTTCTTGTCGCATCGGCCACGCTCGTCCGGGCACAGAGCAGTGCTATGATTCCGTTGTAATTACCGGAGGATAAAGCCATGCCTACGCTACGTCTCGTCATTCTAAGCGCTGCCCTGCTGACGGCTTCGCTCGCCGTTGCCCAGACCACTTATCGCTGGGTCGACAAGGACACGGGTCAAACCATCTTTTCCGACCAGCCGCCTCCGCCTGGTGCCAAACATGGGCTTCCCACTTAAGCCGGGACAATCTCTAACTTCAATGGGTTATGCACAACCCGGTGGCGGGACTTCCTCGGTAAGGGAAGTTCCCCCATCTGGTTGAGCAGCCAATCGAAAAGATCAGGGAAAGAGGTGCTAAACAGACGTTCGGCTGCGATAGTGCCGTCACTACGTCTCACCCCATAGTTGTGGATAACCGTTAGCGCAGCCAGGCGGCATTTCGTCAGACCTCGCCCGTTATGATACAACTGGGACAAGCGGCCATTGCGCCCTTCGACGGCGGAGGAGCTGCGATGGAACTGTCGCACCATCCATTCCCCCCATTCTAGCCAGCGCTGCAACTCACTCTCGGAGAATCCCGAATGGAACGGGTCTGCTT
>NZ_SPMX01000034.1 GCF_012940005.1 Candidatus Accumulibacter contiguus
GTACGCAAGCGAGTCTGATGGGGGCATTGCCTGAGTTGGGCCAACTCACCCATGCGCAGATTGGCAAGTTGGTCGGAGTCGCTCCATTAAACGCGGACAGTGGTCGCCACAAGGGTAAGCGCATCACCTGGGGTGGTCGAGCGACGGTCCGTACCGCTTTATACATGGCGGCCTTAAGTGCCATACGTTACAACCCCGTCATCAAGACCTTTTATGAACGTTTGCTTGCTAACGGAAAACTCAAAAAAAGTCGCGCTGGTCGCTTGCATGCACAAGATGCTGACGATCATGAACGCCATAGTCAAATCGGGTATTCCGTGGAATCCAGAGCATGCAAAATGCGCCTAAAAGCGCTTGACTGCGAACACAGTTGCTCTCCCGCGAGTGGAGAGGGGAGATTCGTGAGTCGCTGACGCGACTTTCACATTAAGGGTCATGACTGTTGCAGGCATCCCCGATCATGAAACTCAACCATCATCGGCTGCGGCAAGCCCGGAATCCGCCGGAAAAACGACACCAGCGGGGTCACGCGTCCCGCGTGACCCCGCTTGCCTCAGGCAGGCGCTCCGCGCCTGCTTCCTGTTCCTGGCGGGTGGACCTCAGGGCAAAGCGAAACCCCCGGGACTCGTAGCGGAGGTCGCGGAGCCACCCGAAGCGGGAAGCAGAGCGAAGCCACCTGGCCTCGTCGGCCCACGAGCCGCCGCGCACGACGCGGGTGGCCACCTCGCCCTCCGGGCCACGCGGATCCTCGCGCGTCTCGTCAACGTAGTCGCGGAGCCCGTCGGCGCACCACTCCCAGACGTTGCCATGCATCTCGTACAGACCCCAGTCGTTGGGCGAAAACGACTTCACTGGCACGGTCTTCTGCCGGTACTCGCCTTTCTCGCCGCCTGCATAGGGGTAGTTCCCGTCGTAATTCGCCTGGGCCGGACTGATTGTCGCGCCGAAATGGAACGGCGTTTCGCTGCCGGCCCGGCACGCGTACTCCCATTCTGCCTCGGTCGGCAATTCCGCAACCACACCCGGCAACCGCACCGCGACACGCTGCAGGAAGCCGTCGGCGCCGCTCACGTCATCCCACGAGACGTTCTCGACCGGGTTGCGTGCATCGTCCCGAAAACCGCTCGGATTCTCCCCGCCCATCACCGCCATCCACAGCGCCTGCGTGCACGTCGTGTCGGCGAGCCAGAAGCCGGCGCTCAAGCGCACGCGGTGGCGCGGGCCTTCGTCCTTCTCTCGTTCGGGCTCGTCGTCCGGGGACCCCATCCAGAACTCACCGGGTTCGATCCAGCGGAAGCGCTGCACGACGCCGGCGAACTCGACGTCGATCCACAGCCCGTAGGCGTCGTCGCCCCAGGCGATCGCGCCGGCGGGCGGCAGCTCTGGCGGCCGCCGCTCGTCTTCGAACGGAAAAGGCGTGCCGGCAACGAGAGCGTCGCGGTTCATCGGGCAGCGGGGCGGTACGCGGAGTCGGCGACCCGGGGGGCTGTCGGCGCCGGCATCCGCCGTTCTCGCCTACCGGCGCCCCGGGCGCCTTGCGGTTCGCCGGCACGGCAAGCCGTGACGGCAGGACGTCGCGTCTGGTCCATGGTTTTCGGCAAGTCCATGCCGTTGGCTCCATCGAGCTCAGGGCAAAGCGAAACCCCTGGTTCTCGTTGCGGTTGTCGCGGTGCCTCTCGTTGCGGTAAGCAGAGCGAAGCCTCCTGGCCTCGTTGTTCCACGAGCCGCCGCGCACGACGCGGGTGGCTTTCCTTTACAGTGACCGACATCCCTGCCTCACTATAGCTCAAGTCGGTGCGCCGCCAGCAGCCGCTGGCGAAAGCCGAGACTCTGGCAGCCGTCGAGCGTCGCCAGAGCGAGTTCGGCGGCGCGCTGCAGGTCGGCTTCCGCCACCCTGCCCGTCGCCGCGACGCGCTCGATCCGCTGCAGCGCGGCGCGAAAGCGCGCCAGCTTGCGCCGGCTGGCGAGGACGACGCCCTGGCGGATACGAAAGCCGCAGAACTGCGTCCCCTCCGCCGAACGCGCGATGCGCCGCCGCGGCTTGAGGCGCAGCGCCCGCTCGATTGAAAGATGCGCCGCGAGCGTCGCGACGCTCTCCTCGGCCGCCTGTCGGCTGGCGCAGCCCCAGACGATGTCGTCCATGTAGCGCACCAGCCCGCCGCAACCCGGCTGCCTGAGCAACAAGCGGTCGGCGCTGTCGAGAAAGGCATTGGCAAAGTGCTGCGAGGTCAGCGCGCCGATCGGCAGGCCGACACCGGCTCCACCCGTCGCGCCACTCGCCAGGATGCGCGCCAGCAGGCGCAGGAAGGGCTCGCCCTTGAAGCGCCGGGCGATCAGTTCGAGCAACAGGTCGTGGCGGATCGATGCAAAATAGGCGTCGATGTCGACCTGAACGAACCACGGATACGCCCGCAAGGTCTGCTGCACCGCGGCCACCGCCGAATGGACACCCTTGCCACGCCGGCAGGCGTAACAGCCATCGACCAGCATCCGCTCCAGGCGTGGCTCGGCAAGATTGAGAATCGCGTGGTGCAGCACGCGGTCGGCAAAACACGCTGCGTGAATCGTCCGCCGCTTCGGGTCGTGGATGGTGAACTGGATGGCGCGGCCCTGCGGCGAACGCTCGGACAGGATGTCGGCCGCGAGCTGGTCGAGGTTCTCGTCGAGCTGGCCAAGAAAGCGCGCCACCGCCGGGCGGCTGCTCTTGCCGCGCGCCGCTTTCCAGGTGGCAAGCTCGAGATTGTTCCGGTCGGCGAGCGCGGCGAGGGTAATGGCCTGACGTTGCATGCGACTCGTTCAACCCGGTGCCAGCGCTTGCTGCAGCAGCGCGAGAAAGCGTGCGGCATAGCGGTCGACTCGCCCCGGACCAACGCCGTCGATCCTGGCGAGCGCCTCGACGGTCTTCACCTTGCCGCGCACCATGCTGGCCAGGTGTTCATTGGTGAACACCGCGTATTGCGGAACCCCCTCGGCCTCGGCGATGCTCTTGCGCAGTTCGCGCAGCCGGGCGAAGACGGCAAAATCGGCTTCGCTGAGCACTTCGCGATAATCGACCCGGCGAGCACTTCCCTGCTCGGCCTTCAGCGCTTCCGGCAAGGGACCCGGGCCACCGGCGATGCGGACGCAGACCGCCCAGAACGACGCCTCGCCGTTGGCGACGAAATGCCGCTCAACGGCGAGCACGCGGCTCGCGGCGAGCAGGTGATTGAGTTCGGCCTCGGCCGCCAAGGGGTCGCAGGCGGGGATGGCGAAAAAACGCAGGTACATCGCTGATCTCTCTCCTTTTTCAGCTCTTGGTTTCCTTCCCTGGCCCCTTCAGCCAGGAGGTGATCTTCTGGCGCAGCTTCCCGAAGCCACTTGCGGCCGCTTCGGCATCCGCCGCAGCGGCCGCGCTGCCTTCCCGTCCCGGGAAGGCAGCCAAACCCGGCGGCCCCTCCGGGGACGCCGCACCCTGCGGGGCCTCCGGCCCCTCCGGCTTGAAGTCCTGCTGCAGGCGCTCCGCGCCCGCAACCTGCTCCAGACTGGTGGACCTCAGGGCAAAGCGAAACCCCAGGGACTCGTAGCGGTAGTCGCGGGGCCACTCGAAGCGGGAAGCAGAGCGAAGCCACCCGGCCACGAAGTTCCAGGAGCCGCCGCGCACGACGCGGGTGGCATCGCCCTCGGGGCCGCGCGGATTCTCCTGGTCGTTGCCGTCGTAAGTCCGCATTCCGTCGGCGCACCACTCCCATACGTTGCCGTGCATCTCGTACAGGCCCCAGCCGTTCGGCGCAAAGGACTTCACCGGCACGGTCTTCTGCCGGTATTCGCCTTTCCTGCCGCCTGCATAAGAGGAGTTGCCATCGTAATTGGCCTGCTCCGGAGTGATCGTCGCGCCGAAATGGAACGGCGTTTCGCTTCCGGCCCGGCACGCATACTCCCACTCGGCCTCGGTCGGCAGTTCCGCAACGATTCCCGGAACGAGCGAAGGAACACGTTGCAGGAAATCCGTCACGTCATCCCACGACACGCCCTCGACCGGGTTGCGCGCGTCACCCTGGAAGCGGCTCGGGTTCTTGCCGCCCATCACTGCCAGCCACAGCGCCTGCGTGCACGCGGTGTCGGCAAGCCAGAAGCCTTTGGTCAAGCGCACGCGATGGCGCGGCCCTTCGCGTTCCTGTCGTTCGGGCTCGTCGGCCGGCGAACCCATCCAGAACTCGCCGGGTTCGATCCAGCGGAAACGCTGCACGGCGCCCGCGAAGTCGACATCGAGATAGAGGCCATGCCCGTCGCGCGCCAGTTCCTTGGCCCACGGCGGGCGCTGCAGACGAGCCAGGCGATAATGGCGGCGGCCGCTATGGATGGCGATCTCGGAGAACTGCGCGGCGTGTGCAATCGGCAGCGTCAGCGGTGCCGTGCGCGGCTCGATCCATCGCTGTCGCCAGCCGGCATCGGTGCGCAGGCCGCAGACGGCGCCGCCCTCGAGCGTCAGCACGGGCCAGCGACCCGCCGCGCCGCGGTCGGGCAGCAGAACGAAGCGATCGTCCTGCTGCCGCAATCGCCACGCGCTGGCGACGGCGTCTGCGCCACCGCGCCGGCGGGCAGCGGCGACGTCGGCCGGCTGCAGTCCGGCGGGGATGTCGTCGACACCCGCCAGCGCCCAGATCGGCGCCAGCAGCGACGAGTTCGCCGCGATCCAGGCGCGGTCGCCGCCGTGGCGGTGGAAGAGATCGCCGGCGTAGCCGGCGGCATCGCCGACCGCCGATCTGCCGCCGGCGCCGAAGCGTGCGAACCAGTCGCGCGCCTCGGCGAGCCGGGCGATGAATTCGTCGCTGAGCGCTTGCTTCCGGGCATGCGCTTGCCAGATCAGCAGTTCGGCGCTTTCGGTCGAGCGACCGCGCCAGGCGTGCGCGTCGAGAATCCGGCGCAGGATTTCCTGCTGCTCGGCGGCGGCAAGCGCGCAGAAGCGATCGCGGTAATCGGCGACGTAGGCCGGAGTGAGCTCGCAGAAGCGGTTGCCGGCAGCGACCACCGGCGCGTACGACCAGACGATCGCCTCGAGGCCGGGCTCGGCGGCGGTTTCGGCGCCGAGGCGGCGCAAGGCGCGCAGCAATCCGGGTTCGACACGAACGCAGCAGGCCAGCCGCGTCAGCAACGCCGGCAGCAGCGGGTGTGGCGCCGCCACAGAGTCCGGCGGTTCGGCCGCTGGCGGCGCCACCGGGGCGACGGCTGGCGAGACCGGCTGCGCCGCCGTGCCGGCGTTGCGCGCGCGCAAGGCACGCAGCCCGTGTGCGCCGTCGAGGCAGTGCACCTCGGTGTAACGCAGCGCTTCGGCAGGCACCAGCGCCGGCGACATCGGCAGCCAGGCGACCGGCAGCGCGCCGTGTTCGGCGAGGCGGCGCGTGAACTCCTGCCAGGCCGCGGCGCGCGCCGGGTCGCCGGCGAGCAGCCCGAGGTCGCCGAGGATCAGCACCCGCGTCGCCGGCGGCGGCAAGGGAATCGGCCCGGCGCCAGGCGGGGTCGCGTGGCCCGGCGAAGCGACGGCGCGCGCGGCGAATGGCGAGTCATCGACGACCCACAGCCGCAGCCCGCCCTGGCCGTGCCGCCGGCGGACTTCATCCAGCAACTGGCGATAGTCGGCGTCGTACGGAACGAGCCGGTGCGCGAGATCGACGACGACGTCCATCTCGCCCCCCCAGCGGCGCAGCAGTCGCCGCGGCAGGCGCTGCGGCGAGCGCAATAGCGACAGCTCGCCGACCAATGCCGGCACGTCGAGCGGGCCGCGCCGTGGCGACGCCAGCGCGCGCTGCAACGCCGGCCACAGGCGCGTGCGGCCGACCAGCGGCGAATGCGGCGCGTTGCCGGATCGCCGCGGCTGGCAGTCGAGACGCGTCAGCGGCAGCAGCGGCTCGTTCCTGGGCGGTGTCTCCGCGGCATCGACGGCGTACTCGACGAGCGCGAAGTGCGCCGCCGAGAGGGGCGGCCGGCGCTCGACGTTTGCGGCGGAAGTCTGACGCGGCCCGGCGCTGCCGGCGTCGGCCGCTGGCTGTTGACGTTCGCCGGCCGGCAGATCGCTTCGCTGCTCCGGCTCCGGCTCCGGCTGCGGATGCAGGCCGAGGAGGCTGGCGAGCGGAGCGAGGGTGGCTTTGATCGCCTCCTTGCTGCCGGGCGGTTGCGCGCCCTGGGCGGCGACGGCCGCGCGCAGCAGGTCGGCGCGGCCGGCGAAGCCGCGACTAACGGTCATGACTTTGCAAAACACCCCTGATCATGAAAGTCATGACCGTTTCCCTCTCCCCCGACCCCTCCCCCACAAGTGGGGAGGGGAGATTCGTGAGTCGCTGACGCGACTTTCACATTAATCATTCAGCCGCGCTCCGCCGGCGACTCGGCAAGGCCGTCGATCGGCGCTCGCGTCTGCGACAGCCCCGACTGGCCGGCAACGACTCCGTGCTTGAGATAGCCGTACGCCGAGAGGCGGCCGAGCCACTGCTGCTGCGCGCCGCTCTGTCCCGGAAAGAGTTCGTGCAGCGCGTAGAGCAGGTCGAGGTATTCGGCAAGGCCGGGCGGCGGCAGGTTGAGGTGGCTGACCTGCTGCCGGTCGCTGACCAGTTGCTCGGCCGCTTTCTCGAGGATCACGGCAGCGATCAGCTCGGCGCGTCGCGGACTGGCCGTGGGCAGTTCCGGGGGCAGCTCCGCGAAGTGTGCGGCACCGCGTCTGACGAGCCAGTCGCGATAGCTCATTCCGGGGTCCGGCTGCTGCGTCAGGACGATGCAGCGGCGCAGGAAAGCCGCCGGCAGCTCGCGCTCCTCGTTGGTGGTGATGACGATCAGCGGCGGCTTCGCATTCGGGCCGCCGATCGGCTGCGCCAGGGGGTCGACGCGGAAGCTGCGTTGCGCCAGGACTTCGAGCAGGCTGTTCGGCAGGTCGCTGTCGGCCTTGTCGATCTCGTCGATCAGGACGACGTGCCCGGCCGGCACCGCCGGATCGATGCTGCGCTCGTCGGCGGCCAGGAAGGGCTGCGCCGACTCCCAGCCGAAGGCTTTCCAGAGCACGCCGGGCCGCCAGTAGCGCGTCAGGTCGGCAAGCTCGGCGCTTGCGCCGGCCTGCGCGTCGGCGAGCCGGCGAACGGCGTCGAAACGCGCCAGCAGCTCGGGCGGCTCGAAGCGCGGGTGGATCGTTTCGGCGTGCAGGCGCCAGCCGAGGGCCTCGGCAGCGGCGCGCGCGAGCTGCGTCTTGCCGGTACCCGGCTCGCCACGCACGAGCAGCGGCCGGCGCGCCGCGTAGGCCAGCGTCAGCGCGTCGATTTCGGCCGCCGACCACTGATGCCACGCGCGCGCCTGCGCCGGAGATTCCCGGAGTTCCTGGACGGCGCCGGGCTGCAGCGTGGCAAACGGAGAATTGGGGACAGCGGTTGCGGTCATCGGTTTGCCTGTCGGTCAGTTGAAGAGCGCGAGAAATCAAAAATCGGACCGAGCGCATGCAGCAGGCTGTCCTGCATTTGTCTTGCCCAGAGCGGCATCGCGTCGTCGGCCCGCTGCTGGAAGAAAGTCCGGAGTTCGAACTGCTCCTGCAAATCTTTCAGAAGTTCCGCCCGCTTTTCCGCACTCTCGAAGCGGCCCGCGGCATCCGTGCTCACCACCAGCGCCGCACCCAGCTTACGGGCGCGACGTCGAATGAAGGTGCGCAGGTAGTCCGGGTCATACTCCTGACCTGTCTGCAACTCGCGCCGCTCGATCGTTGCCAGCAGTTCAGCCGCCGAGAGCGCCACGCCTTCTTCGCCCGGCACGCCAGGTTCGGGAACCGGATGGACGAGGCGGAAGACGTTCTCGGGCTGCGGGCTCCCGGCCGAGAAACAGAGTCCAAATCCCAGCCGGACTGCTGCCTCGATGCAGGCAACCAGATGCTCGGAACTCCTCACGGGGTCGTGATCGCGATGCGCATCGGCAGCGACCTTGGCCCTGACGTAACGCTCGGCGGCGACCAGCGCGCAACGGACGATGGCGCTGCAGACGATGCCGTCGGCCTCGGAGACCGCCGCTGCGGCGGAGAAACCTCTCGCGGCTCTGGCTTCGAAAAATTCCCGGGCGCCCAGCAGAACCTCGAGAGCGGGCCTGTCGCACACGATGGCGAACACGCGCTCGGGGCTGAGCGGCGTCGCCGTCTCCAGATCCAGGAACAGGTCGGCGCGCGTGAATTCCTGCCGCGTGCTCAAGGTCGGCCAGTTTTCCTGCAGGTAACTCTTGAGCAGTTTCTGCAGTTCGGTCAGCGGCGGCGGGCCAGCACCCGCCCTTGCACCGCTATCAACCTGGGCTCCAGAGACGAGCGGCTTGGCGCTCCTGCGCGATTTCCGCCTTGGTATTCCGACAGGAGCGGGTTCGACGCCCGCCTGACCGAGCAGAAAGTCGTAGAGATCCTGGTAAGCCTGCTCCGTGTTCAACACATAGAAGGTATGGCCGCGCACCGGCTCAGGGATGAAGCGCTCGTCGATCGCGTCGAACAGCACAGGCACGAACCTGATGGTGGCGCTGCGGGCGTCGTAGAGCTCTTGGGTGATGACCGCGCCCTCCCAGTCGGCCCCTTTGCCCTTGCCAGGCTCCTCGTGGCCTCGGAAGCGGCGATAGTAGGTCTCGGTGCAGACCAACAGGATGAACTCCGCCCAGTCGATCTGGTTCAGCATCCAACGTGGCCACTTCTCCGCCGGGGTGCCGTTCACATACTGATCGAGGCGGGTTTCGATCCCCTCCTTCCGCAGCCTTTGCGACAGGCGGAGAACGCCCTCCCTGTGGGCGTTCGTGTCGTGGCTGTAGCTGATGAAAACGCGTGGCGTAGCGCCTCTATGTTCCATGCCCTCCCCCCTCTGGCCAAGTTGCGTCGCCGACGTCGCCTCGTGCGCGATCTACGGTAGTGATTTAAAGCTGTATATCTTGATTGAACTGGGACGGACGC
The DNA here is from genome assembly GCF_012940005.1 of Candidatus Accumulibacter contiguus. GTDB lineage: Bacteria > Pseudomonadota > Gammaproteobacteria > Burkholderiales > Rhodocyclaceae > Accumulibacter > Accumulibacter contiguus. Next base: position 8,924 of record NZ_SPMX01000034.1, read on the forward strand.
AAGGGTATCGACGTACCCCGGAAGGGTACAGCGCGGAAGCCGACGCCCGCAAGCGCGTCTTTGTTCCTTCTGGCTGACGCCGCTCGCCCGCCAGGCGTCTACATGCCCTCGCCAGTGCGCTTCCAGTTCCCCAGCCTTGTCCATCTCTTCCTCCTGTCGAAAACCTGGAGGCTGCTCCTTCTCTCGCGGGTTTTACAGGTGGAGGGGCTGGACGCTTACGGTCTTCATGTCTGAGCGCCAGATCGATCATTCGCGTCGGCCGCAGAGCAGAGGTCGATCAGATCGGCAGTCGGCAGCTCGTACAGAACGCCTTTCTTCCGGGTCTTTCGGATCGCTCCCTCTGCAACCAGAGTGCCAAGCCATAATCTGAGCTGGCCTTCCGTGATGCGCAGCGCGTCGACCAGCTCGCCGATCGTCTTGGGCGCCTTCAGTACAGACAGAATCGCTTGCTTCGCAGCGTCATGCAGATCATCGGCAGGATCTCTCTCGGCCGGCTGCGGTGAAGCTGCAGGCGTTGCGACGGCCATCTCGACCTCCGGCGACTCGGGCATCGGTGTTGTCGACAGGACCACCGGTGCCGGCGGGACGACGGGCGATACTGGTGCATCCGTCGCATCCGTCGATGGGTCGTCGTCAGCCGCGAGCGTCAGTTGGGATGGCAGCGCCGATGCCCGGGTTGTCGATGGTGCGACTGCCAACGCCTCGACCAGGCCGTCCGCATCTTCGGGGTTTGGCCAAGGGAATGCGCCTTTGTTGAGCAGAGCGGTGAGGGCCGTGCTTGCGCTCCCTGTCGATCGAACAAACACCGGCACGAACTTGAGCTTGCCGAGTTGCTCGACGGCGCCAGCCCAGGTACCTCCCTTCTCGAAATCGGAATTGACCACCAGCGCGGCGTCGGCGAGTGCATAGATGAGCTTGTTTCTCTGCATCGCATTGCCGACATTGAACCCTGCGCCCGGGTCATAGGGCGAAACCAGGACGAGTTGGCCATCCATCAGCAGCCTGCGGTGGTCGCGGTTCATCACCGACTTCTCGAGACCATCGGCCAGGACGCCGGAAACCGTTCCGCCCGCTTCGAGAGCACCCCGCATCGCCGCCTGGTCGATGCCGCGCGCGCCGCCAGACACCAGCGTCTTCCGCGCCTTCGCGGTCAGCCGGCCAATGGACTCGGTGTACTCGACCAGTGCGTCATCCACGTCGCGCGAACCGACCACGGCAAGACCGCCACACTCCAGAATCGAGCGCTCGCCGCAACCATACAACACGGCCGGGCGGTCTTCGCGCAAGCGATCTCGCAAGCGTTGTGGGTAATTTGAGTCCGCACGGCTCACCACCCAAATCCCCCTGGCCTGCCAACGATCAATGGCCTGACTCAGAGCAAAGCCCCGACCCAGAAGCCACTTCAAACGCGCGGCGTCGACCACGGCCTGGCTCTGCCGAAGGATTTCGTCAGCGTCAGAAGCAAGCAGATCGGCGGGTTCCTTGGACAACTGGTGGAGATGCCTGGCCAGCCGCTTGTATTCGGAGGGCGTCAATAGTTCCCGGGTTTGCTCGCTGCGTCCGGCAATCAGGGGCGCGGTGAGCAGCAGAATCGCCTGCGTATTGTTGGAAAGAACATTAGTCATGCATCGTGTCCTGTTTGACTCAGGGTCAGCGGCCAAACGACTCCGCTGCCGTGCCGTCGCAGCAGCCAGGCCGAGACAGTCAGTGTCCAGCGCGAATCGACCATGTCATCGACCAGCAAGACCGGACCAGGCGGAATGGATGACTCTCGAATTTCCAATGAACCGTCGATGTTTCTCGCCTGCTGAGTGCTGTTTGCCATGGTTTTCTGCTCTGGCCGGGCATCTGTCTTGACCAAGACCATCTCGAATGGGAGCCGCAAGGCATCCGCCAGCCGCGCGGCAAAATCAGGGACGAGGCCGGGATGTCGCAACGAAGGGACAGCGGTCACCCACCGAGGAAACGGTCCAGGATTCCATTGTCTGATCAATGTGACACAGGCACCCACCAGGTCGTCAGGAAAGCGATGATGCTGGTACTTGCCAAGGCGAACCAAACCGCCCCAGCCAGCGTCGCCCCACATGCACAGGGCTTTACCCGGTTGCGCTCGCAACGTCTCCGGAATGGTGCCCCTGACGCGGTAGTGCGGCATTCCGCCCGCTGGCCACATCTTGCGAGGCTCTATTGGAAGGCTTGTTTGGCGCAGAAAGGCCACCGCCTCTCGCACCAGAGCTTCGTCGATATCCGACGACAGTGGGGGCAAAGCGGGCGGACGAACGTCGTTGGCATTGCCGTCGAGCGCCCGAATCAGAAAGGCCATGTGGTCTGCCGACAGGTTCACGTACTCCTGCATCTGCGCTTGTTCCGATCGGCGCAATGCCGTCAATCGCCTGGCACGTTCCCAGAACCCAGGGCCGAGCTCGGAAATCGTCAGTTGCCACTTGCTTCCCTGCTTGGCGATCGGCGCCGGCGATTCCAGGGAAAGCAAGGAGATCGTCTTTTCGATGCGCCCCTTGCTGATGTTCAAACGGCCAAGGAGTTCCGGCACCGAAAGACCACCAGGGGCATCTTCCAGCGCCGCGATGACAGCCCCAACTTCCCGTTCCGTCGGAAAAGCGCTTTCGATGAAATAGTCGGTAATGTCGGTTTCTTCCTCGCCACTGAGCAGTACGCCGTATGCTGCATCGAGAGCACGCCCAGCTCGCCCCACCTGCTGGTAATAGGCCACCACCGACCCAGGCGTCTGGTAGTGAATGACGAACGCGAGGTCGGGTTTGTCGAACCCCATACCGAGGGCGGTGGTGGCGACGAGCGCCTTCACCTCATTGTTCAGCAGCGCCTGCTCCAGTTCAACTCGGCGGTCACCGGATTCGCCCGTATAGGCCTCGACCTTGAGTCCACGGGACTGGAGCCACTCGCTGACGGTAGCCGCATCGCGCACCGTCAGCGTATAGACAATTCCATGCCCAGCCAGCGTATGAAGTTGCTGCGCAAGCCAGGCCAGACGCTCGGCCTGCGTCGGCAAGCGAATGGTTTGCAGGGCCAGCGACGGCCGATTGAGGTCGCCGCGTGATACTGCCAGGTTGGGACCCAAGACGGCCTTCAGATCATCCATGACGCGATTGTTGGCCGTGGCTGTCGTCGCCAACAGTCGGAGATTGGGGGGCAGGTTGCGCACGACGCGCTCCAGCAAGCGGTAGTGCGGGCGGAAATCATGGCCCCAGTCGGAAATGCAGTGTGCCTCGTCGATCACCAGCAGGGAGATCCTGCCAGCGACCCGGCCCAACACCTGCGACTGAAAACGGTCATTCGCCAGGCGCTCGGGAGAGATCAACAGGATGTCGACCGCGTCGCGATCGATGGCCGCTTCAACGCGCGTCCAATCCTCCTGATTGTCCGAATTGATCGTCGCCGCGCGAACACCCATGCGCTCGGCGGCGGCGATCTGGTTGCGCATCAGTGCCAGAAGCGGTGACACCAGCAGCGCCGGGCCGCTGCCTTGCTCACGCAGAAGCTTGGTGGCAATGAAATAGACGAAGCTCTTGCCCCAGCCGGTTTTTTGCACAACCAGCAGACGACCACGGCCTTCCACGACGTGCTGGATCGCTTCGCGCTGACCTTCGCGGAAAAAGGCATCCGCGCGGCCGGAGCCGATCCGAAGCAGTTCGAGCGCGCGCTGCGGATCGAAAGTCATGCCTTTGCCTTTTCCAACACATTCTTCTTCTCGTCACGGGTGATGGTGCAGCTCTGGTCCCCGGAGAAGAAGGATATACAATCGAAGTCTGTATATCTCCAATCGAAGGAAACATCATGCAAGTTGCCAAATGGGGAAACAGCCTGGCCGTCCGGCTGCCGGCCGCGGTGATCGAAGCCTTGCAGCTCAAGGCCGGAGACGACATCGAAATCCATGTCGTGGGTGAGCGGCAACTCGACGGGCAGCTTCATGCGTGGGTGGCGGCGGTACCACCAGCCGCCGAGGGCGTTTTCGAGCAGGAAGGCGACCATGTACTGCTCGGTGAAGAGCTGGGTCACCGCAGGCAGTTCGTCGGCCCCCACCTTGGTGCCGGCCTGCTTCATCTGCCGCTGCACTGCTTCCTTCTTCGGCGCCTGCCAGAACTGGTAGCTCCAGCCCAGGCTGTCGTCGGCCCGGAAGACGCTGGCGGGCAGCTTGGCGAGCAGGGCTTCGAGCGCCTGTTCGGTTTCCAGCGGTAGTTGCAGCGCCAGCGCTGGGCTGTCGGGGCGGAAGACGTTGCGCAGCATGCGCGCGGCGTAATGGCCGGCGACTTCCCATTCGCTGCGGGCTGGGGGATTGAAGCTCTCGGCGTCTTCCTTGCAGTCGGCCAGGCTGACCGGGTAGCCGTCCGGGTGCATCAGCAGATCGCTCTCGGCGAGGAAGCGCGCGAAGAGCATGCGGTGCCAGTGCTCGTAGGCGATCTCGGTGACGAGGTGGTCGATGGCTTGCGTGTCGTCGGGGCGCAGCAGATCGCCCAGTGCCCGGCCATGGGCACGCAGGCGCACGCGCAGTTTTTTCTCGGCATCGCTGGCGTGGGCCGGCGGTTCCCGGGCGCCGGCGGCGAGGGCCTGCAAGACTTTCTCGGCGCCGGCTTCGGCTTGCGAACGGGCCTGCGCGGCGGTGTTTTCGAGGATGCGGCGATGTTCGCGGGAAAGGGTCTGCGTCATGGTGAGTCGGCTTCTCGTGCTAACTGCGGGCAAAGGCGAGCAGGGGCGCGTAATCGCGGGCGTCGGCGGCTTGCAGGGCGGCGATGTAGGCCTGCCGCGTCGCACCGGCATCGACCAGGTTGCGGCTGCCCCAGGTGAAACGGGGTTGACTCAGCCGCACGACCAGCAGATCGGCGAGCAGGCGCGCATGCCGCCCATTGCCATTGGCGAACGGGTGAATGGCGACCAGGCGGTGATGCAGGCGGACGGCGATCTCGTCCGGCGGCAGGCTGGCGTGTTCGACCTGATAGCGCACGTCGTCGAGCAGTTGTCGCAGTTCGATGCCGATTCGGAGCCAGTCGACGCCGATGTTCTTGTGTTCAACTCACCCTGCGTCGTGATGTGGCGGGGAAGCAGGCTCGCCAGCTCGTCCGGGTCGAGCGGGGTGGCGCCGGGCGGGGTATCGAGATGGACGGGCACAGCGGCTACTGCCCCCGCTCTTTCCACAGGGCGCGGCGCGAGCCCTTGAGCAGGCTTTCGGCGAGCGCTCGGGTCTGTTCCTCGAGATGTTCGCGCGAGGTGGACTGGGCCTCCAGCGCCATGCTGTGGCTGATGGCGGCCATCTGCTGCTGCGCCAGGCGGCTGGCGCGTTCCTCCAGCGTCGTCGCCAGCGGCTGTCGGGGTACCAGGGCATAGTGCAATTCGCAGCCAAGGGCCTCGGCGGCACGGCGCAGGGTCGCCAGGCTGATCGTGTCGTCGGCTTCCGAGAGCTCCAGCCGGGTGAGCGTCGAGGTGGTCACCCCCAGGCGGCGGGCGAGGTGGGTTGCCGTCATGCCCAGCGCTTGCCGGATGGCCTTGAGCCAGCCGGAGGGAGGGCGGGCCGGCAGGTCGGCGCTGCGCCAGCGGTCGAGTGCGGCGTCGAGTTGGCGAAGCTGGAGTTCGGAAAAATTCGCGGAAAAATTGGCGGTGACGTTTGGTCCCATGGAGTTGCGTCCTGATGCAAACAAATTTCGATGATATTGCAGCATGGAGCAATTAAAGTAAATGACTTGTTGCGTTGCAAGACAAAACTCTACAACTGCACCGGGCCATTGGAGAGCTTCGCCAGGACGGCGCTGCGCACCTCCGCCAGCCACGCCTCGAGATCCGCTTCCGAACGCAGGAGGCGGCGGGGTAGCGTGACCGGCTGCACGCTCGGCTCCACGATCTGGCCGCCGCCCTGGACACCTGCGCCTGTTCGAGCGCTTCCCTGAGCAGTGTTCCTGCGCGCTGGTCGGCGTCGGCTTTCTGCTTGCTCAGTGCGTTGCGGGCTTCCTGGCCTTCGGGGGTTTGCGGTTCGCCAAAGTGGCCCAGCGTCCTTTCGGCGGCGGCCTGAGTGATCACCGCCCGCACCAGCTCATCCTTGCGCGGCAGCGCGACGTGCGCGAAGACGATCGCGGAGTTGATTCCGGCGCGCGCGGCGTCGGCCAGTACTTCCCTGGCCTGGGTGCCGTCGAGATCCGAGCGCAGCCAGACCGGGACGTCGCTTTCCGCCTTGGGCGCCGTGACCGAGTCGGTATGGGCCTTGAGACGACGGATTTTGCGACTGGCCCCCTGCGCAATGGCGAGCTTGCGGATCTGTTCGCCGGCCAACTGGATCAACTGCTCCCGGATCCTGCTCTCGAACGCGGCCGGCTCGCTGCGCAGGGCGTCTTCCTCCGCGCGCTGGTAGACGAACCAGTCGGCACTCTCCCTGGTCTGCAGGCGATACTCCTGGCAACCGCCCATGGCCACGCGCATCAGCAGGCGATCCTTGTCGATCAGTTCGTCGAGCACCAGCAGGAAAACCGGCGCCTCGCCGCCCTGGCAGATGGCTTCGCGGAAGAAACGGAGGAAGTCGTCCTGGTCAATGTCGCCGCGGCTGGAGAACTCGCTTTCGAGGCGGTCCCCCAGTTCGAAGCTGTCGCGTGCGAGGCTCGGCTTGGCGGCCAGGATGGCGGCTGCTGAGGTACTCGTCCAGCCCACGCACGTTGCCGGTATCGTCCCAGAGCCTCTCCGGTCGGTTGAGGTAGCGGTCGCGGTACTGATGCTTGGCCAGCCAGCACGAGAACTCGGTTGTCAGGTCGTGCTCGACCCACCCGCGTCCGGTCGTTGCGATTTCGCGAGCGAACTCCCCGGACTGGATCAGTCGGCGCAGTCACGGCTTACCGTTCGGCCCGCCACCTTGACGCCCTGCGCCGGGTTCGATTCGAGATAGCCCCATTCAATCGCCTTGCCGAAGATGCCAGACGCCAGCGCCCGCACAAGCTTGACCGTCGCCGGCGCCTTGCCAGCCTTCTCAAGCTCGGAAAGCGCACGGGCAATCATCGTCCGCGTGATGCTCGTCAGCTTCTGGTCGCCAAGCGGCTTTTGCAGGTAGTCCCGGAATCGCTGCTGCATGTCGCGCCACACCACCAGTTTTTTCGCCGTGCCGGGTGCCGTACTCGGTGAAAAACTTCGTCAGTGTCGGTTCAGCCTTGAAGGTGCGCCGCGCCTCGGCCGGGTTCGCCCCGCTGGCAAACTCGCCCAGGATTCGCTCCGCTTCGGCTTGCGCCTTCTCAACGGTCATTTCAGGGAAGGCTCCCAGCTTCACCCAAGCCATTTCTGTGCCCGCCCGCTTGACGACATAGAAGGTTTTTGTTCCCGCCGGAGTCACTCGCAGGGCTAGCTTCGGCACCTTGGTATCGTAGACCGTCAGCCGCTTGCCGGCGGGGGGAAGCGCAAGCCCCTGAAGGGAAATCTTGCCGAACTTGATCTGTGCCATTCTCTCACGTGGCCTTTTTCCTGTCCGGCTTTCGTGTTCCCCTTGTGTACCCGTATTCGATCAATGCGGATGCACGTCGGCCAGCGATACATTGTCGGCGGCAATCGCCGGCAGCAGGGGGCTTTGAATCACACCCTAGCTCACCTTATACTATCGATTTTTTTTTATCGCGCGAGGCAGCAGTGGACTCGAACGTCTTGACCGTTTCTTCGCGGGCGTCGGCGATGCCGGCGATCGCTCCGGGAACCCCTACCCGTCTGGCGCGCGCCTGGTTGTTCTTGGGAGTGATGGCGCTGATCGGTTCGGGTCTGCTGGCAGTACTGCTGGTCCTCTCACGGACGCCGGGGATTCAGGACGTCTTTCCGCTGAAGGATCTGTTCCGGGCAGCGCTGGTGGTACATGTCGACCTGTCGGTAGCGGTCTGGTTCATGGCTTTTGCGGCAGTGATCTGGTGCGCTGTCGGTACCGCCAGCCTGGCGTGGCTCGGCTGGAGCGGTTTCGGCCTGGCGGCGCTGGCAACGGCGCTGATGACCTTCTCGCCGTTCTTTCCCGGCGCCGAACCGGTGCTCAACAACTACATCCCGGTACTCCAGCAGCCGCTCTTCTTTGCCTCGATCTGGATCTTCGCTGCCAGCTTGAGTCTGACCGTGCTGCGTGCCCTGATCACCACCTGGCCGCAGCGCTTGCTCGCCGAGCCGCTGCGCCTCGGCGCATTCCTCGGTGCCGTCGCGGCCTTGCTGGCACTGGGCGCCTTTTTCTGGTCCTGGGCATTGGTGCCCTGGGTCGAGGGGTTGATCTATTACGAGGTGTTGTTCTGGGGGGGCGGGCACACCCTGCAGTTCCAGCATGCGCTGCTGATGGTCGTCGCCTGGCTGTGGATCGCGGCGCAGCTCGACCGTCCATCGCAGGTTTCGGCACGCGCGGTGTCGGTGCTGTTCCTGGTCGCGGCGCTGCCACTACTGGCCGTGCCGGCCATCTATCTGCTGGTGCCAGTCGGCTCGCTGTCGCACATGGAGCTGTTCGCCAAGCTGATGCTCTGGGGCCACCCCTACATGGGGCCGCTGCTCCTGCTCGGCGCCGGGTCGCTGTGGCGCCTGCGTGACGTGCCGGCCAATCCTGCCAGGTCCGCCCTGCTGGCTTCCTTCACCCTGTTTGCACTCGGGGGGGTGCTCGGTTACCTGATCCAGGGCGTGAACGTCGTCATCCCGGCGCATTACCACGGCTCGACGGTCGGCGTGACGCTGGCCTTCATGGGACTCGCGTATGTGCTGCTGCCAATGCTCGGCTTCGGCCGCGCCGAGGGCCGCATGGCGGTCTGGCAACCCTACGTGTATGGCGCCGGGCAGTTGCTGCACGTAATCGGTCTGGCATGGTCGGGGGGGGTACGGCGTGCAGCGCAAGGTCGCTGGTGCAGACCAGTTGCTGACGACCTTGCCGCAGAAGGTCGGCATGGGAATGATGGGTCTCGGTGGCCTGATCGCGGTGATCGGCGGGCTGATGTTCGTTGTCGTCTGTCTCAAGGCGATGTCGCAGCGCAGCGAACGATGAAACAGCCGTTGGCGCTGGCGGTAGCGGCCGCGGTGGCGACGCTGGCGACGATCGGCTGGTTCGGCTATCGCCTGATCGAGCCGAACCGTTTGCCGGCCAATGGCCTTCCCCCCGGCCAGATCTCGTCACTGCAACTATCGCCGGAGCAGGCGCAGGCGCAGGCCGACGCGGTCATGGGCCTGACGCTACCCGATCTCGACGGGCACTCGCAGGTGATCGCACAGTGGCGCGGCAAGATCCTGGTGGTCAATTACTGGGCCAGTTGGTGCGCCCCCTGTGTCGAGGAAATGCCGGCTTTCTCTCGCCTGCAACGCCAGTACGCGGCGCAGGGCGTGCAGTTTGTCGGCATTGGCATCGACGATGTGGAGAACATGCGGACCTTCGTCAAAGCCATGCCGGTAGCCTACCCGCTACTGGTCGCCGATCCAGCCGCCAGCCAGATGCCTGGCCTGCAGGTCAAGGGCCTGCCCTACACGCTGGTGATCGGCCCGGACGGCCGCTTGCAGGGTAGCCGCCTGGGTCGGCTCGACGAGGCCAGGCTGGAGCCGATCCTGCAAAGTCTGACGTCGAGGTGAAACCGGCTCAAGGTTCAAGACGCCTGTGGATCGTCATCCTCCTGGCCGGCTGCCACGTCAGCCAGGTGACTCCGCCAGCCGCCAAAACCCCGAGTTCGTCAGCGCCGAAGCGGCCCGCGACGTCCGTCGCGTCGTCGAGACTGGTCAACAACCAGACAGCGGTCGGCCACCGCGATTTTGCCAACGCCAAGAAGGTGCTGCCCAAAATTTTTGCCGGCATGGAGGATGACTTCTACTGCGGTTGCCACTATGTCGGGCATGTCGTGCAGCTCGCAAGCTGCGGCTACCAGCCGCGCAAGAACCCGACACGAGCGGCTCGCATCGAGTGGGAACACGTGGTTCCCGCCTGGGTGCTGGGTCACCAGCGCCAATGCTGGCAGCAAGGCGGGCGCAAGCACTGCACCGACACCGATGCGGTCTTCCAGCGCGCCGAGGGTGATCTCAACAATCTGGTGCCGGCGGTCGGCGAGGTCAATGGCGACCGCAGCAATTTCGCCTATAGCGCCTGGACCAGGCAAGCCACGACGATGTACGGCGCCTGTCAGACCGTCGTCGATTTCAAGATGCAGCGTGTGCAGCCGCGCGAAGAAGTGCGTGGCCGAGCGGCGCGGATCACGCTCTACATGTACCAGACTTACGACCTGCACATGAGCCGCCAGGACCGGCAACTGATGTGCGCCTGGTCCAGAACCTACCGGGTAGACGACTGGGAGCGCAAGCGCGATGAACGTATCGTCCGCTGGCAAGGCACGGGCAACCGGCTGGTCTCCGATCCGGCATGGCTGAAGGCGAGCTGCGGGTAAGCGACAGAGGGCGGAAGCCCAGCGGGACGTGCCTCGGCAATCACCTGGGGTGCCCCGTCCTTCGGCGGAAGCAGTGCCGGTTCGGCTCTACGCTGGATGTAATCCATTGTGGCGAACCGATGCGCGTGCTGGAGGTGTGTTTTCCCGGAGCGAAAAGATCGATTGCACATCACGGAAACCTGGACACCGGTGTATTCATGATCTGCAGGAGGAATCCGGGGGCGTTGCGGCCGCGTGCGTGATTCGCACCGGCAGTGGCTCCGACAAATCGAGATGTACATCGCGCTTCGGGAATGGAATCGCAATTCCAGCGGCGGCCAGACGCTTCTCCATGGCATAGCGCAGGTCACTGTCCACCCGGCGGGCGGACAGTTGCGGCCCCAGCTCGACCCAGAACATCAATAACAACATCAGCGCGTTGTCACCGAAGTCCTCGAAAAATACTTCGGGCGCCGGGTCCTTCAGGACCTGCGCGTGCTCGTTGGCGCAGCCGACAATGATTTCGGAGGCCTCGCGGACCGGCGATCCGTAGGCCACGCCGATCCTGATTTCGCGCCGGATGCGCGGGTTCGAATAGGTCCAGTTGACGACCTGATTTTCGAGAAAACTTGAATTCGGCACCAGCGCTTCGACGCCATCAAAGCCGCGCACCGTCGATGCCCGCAGGTCGACGGCGATGACATGACCGGTCATGCCGCCAAGGGCGATGATGTCGCCGACGCGGATCTTGCGTTCGAAGAGGATGATGATGCCGCTGATGACGTTCTTGATGATCGTCTGGGTACCGAAACCGATGCCGATCGCCAGCGCGCCGCCCAGGAAAGCGAAGACGGTCAAGGGAATGCGCGCCAGGTTGAGAATGAAGATGATCAGCGCGACCGCCAGTGAAATCATCGCCCAGCGGCGCATGACGCTGGCCATTTGTTCGTTGACCCCGAAGCGACGCACCATCAGCTGCTGCAGGTGGCGCGAGAGCAGCGAGAACAGCCAGTAGCCGAGCAGGAACAGGATCAGCGCACCGATGCTCTTGCCGACGGTGACGCCGTAGGTGACGGTCACCGTCTTGCCGTCGATGAGCGTCGAATCCTCGACGGCAAACATCTCGAAATCCCAGACCCGCTTCAGCGTTTGCACCACCTGCAAGACGCCGAGTTTCCAGTCGTCCCGGCTGGCGGTCTTGGCGTGGAAGCCGAAATCGTCGAGCCAGCGCTCCAGTTGAAGCTGCATCCGGGTTTCGCTGCGGTCCACGCGCTGGTAGGCGAGGACACGCTCCTTCAGCACATCGAGCAGGGTCGATGCCTGCGCTTTGGCCTCGGCGTCGAGTGTGGCGCCGTCGAGACGCGACTCGCGTTCCCTGAGCTCGACGCGTGCTGCCTGCTGCAGTTCGTCAAGGATCTGCCTGCGGCTGGCCAGGTCCTCCCGGATCTGGCTCAAAGCCGAGATCACCGCTTGGCGGCTGGCCGGGTCCGGGGAATTCAGGGCGAGCGCACGCTGCGTCCACGCGTCGCTGGCCACCTGGGCCATGGTCTGCAGCCAGGGAAGGGTGATCAGCACGACGCGACCGGTTTCCAGTCTCGCGTCGAGAAGCTGCAGCCGTCGGGCTTCCGGAACCTCGCTGCCGGCCTTTGCGACGATTTTCACCAGCCGTTCACGTTCTGCGGCGAGGCGGCTGTTGGCCGCAACGATGCGATCGATTTCGCTGTTCAGCGTGTTCAACTCCTTGCGCAGCAGTGCTTGCTGCTGTTCCAGTTCTTCCTTGTCGAGGCGCTGTTCGGGCAGTACCCTGGCCAGCAGACGCTCGATTTCTCTGCCAAGCGTCTGCGAAGCCTGGATCTCCATGTGGATTCTTTCGAGTCCAATCTCGATGTTGGCCAGTTCCGCTTCAGCCAACTGCCGGCGCAGGCTAGCCAGTTCCCGGCTCAGCCGCTCCTTGTCGATGGCCTCCTGAGCACTGGCGCGGGCGAGCTTGTCCTCCGCCAGGCGGACCGCTTCACCGGCGCGCCGCTGCGCGTCGATGCGACCGACCTTGAGTTTCTCCAGCGCGCGCTCCGTCGAAGCCAGACTCTGCTGGCGTTCCCGGAGGGCATCGTATTCGTCGCGCAGGGCATCGACGCGCAGGGCCGAGTACGGCGGCGAGCCGCTGAACTCGGCCAGCAGCACCTGTTGCCTGGCCTTTTCCGGTGGGGATTTTTTGAGGTTCTCCAGTTCTTCGAGCAGTTTCAGGCGTTCGCTGTAGGCCAGCACGAGGCGATCGAGCAGACGTTGGCGATCGCTGATGGGTAGTCCCTCTACGCCTGTCGTGCCGCCCTCCTGCAGTTGTCCCGCCTCCTGTTGACGACGCGCTTCGGCGAGTTGGGTCTCGGCGCGGCTGCGCGGGTCGCTGTCGACCGGCGCAAGCTCTGCCTCTGCCTTGGGCACGCCGGAATTGAGGCCGGGGAGCGGGATCTGGGCGTGCGTCAGCGGCGCGAGCAGCATCAGGGCGAAAAGGATTTGCCGGGAGATCATCGAGATCAGGATAATTCTCCGGCCCGCTTGCTGGCTGATTGCAGGGAAAGGCCTGGCAAGGGTTTTGGGTCGGGCATGTGCTTCTCCTTTCGCCAGGCGAGAGTACCACTGGCCGCAATGGCCTGTCGTCAGAGTTCGAGTTCCGCAATCAGCGGCGCGTGATCCGAGCAGCGGGCCCAGGCCAGGCCCTTGGGGACCTGCATCTCGAGGATCTGGAAGCCACGCACGTAGATGCGATCGAGCGTCAGCCACGGGGCAAAACTCGGAAAGGTGCGTGCCACGCCAGCCTGCGTATCGCTGGCGGTGCGCCAGGGCAGCAACCAGTCGAGGACGCCGCGGTCGGGAGTGGCCGACTCCGCTGCCCCGCCCACTTCATCGACACCCAGCCGGTCGCGCAAGAGGCCATCGACCCGCTGTTGCCAGTCGTTGAAATCACCGGCAATGATCAACGGCGCCTTGGCGGGCACTTCGCGCTGCACGAAGTCGGCCAGAAAGGTGGCCTGGCGCAGGCGGCTGCGCTTGATCAGGCCAAAATGGACGCAGATCAGGTGTACCTCGCGGCCCTTGCCGCGGCCGAAGCGCACCACGGCGTGCAGAAGGCCGCGCTTTTCGAGGATATGGTCGGAGATGTCGTGGTTGGTGAAGTCGATGATCCGATGGCGCGAGAGGATGGCGTTCCCGTGGTGGCCATGCGGATAAATGGCATTCATGCCGTAGGCGCGGTGCGCGTACGCGCCGGTGGCGAGAAAGTCGAGCTGCGTACCCGACAGGGGGTAGCCGGGCTGAGAAGCCAGCCGCTCGTTGCGGTCCTGCACCTCCTGCAGAAAAACGATGTCGGCGTCGATGGCGTCCAGCGCCATGCGTACGTCGTGGATGCGCGGCCGCCCGCGGATGCCGGTGACGCCCTTGTGAATATTGTAGGTGGCCACGCGGAGTTTCATGGCGGGGCCTGGCAGGCGCTGGCGGGCTGCTGCCTCACGGCAGGCGCTCGAAGTAGCGATCGATCAGGGTCGCATCATCGAAATGGCGGCGTCCGACGAAAGCCGTCGCGTGCCGGCCCCATTGCCGCATCTGGCCGGCGCTGAGCACGCCCATCGGCCAGAAGTAGAAGCGTTCGCGCCGCTCGCTGCCGGCGATCATCCCATCCGGAGCGAAGGCGCTGCGCGTGCCGCCATCCGGCAGGGGGAGCGTGCGCAACTCGTCGTCGTCGCGCAGCGCGAGGACGACGCGCTGGTCCGGGCGCGCGGCGTCGATTTCGACCCCTTGCAGATAGTGCGTGCCAGCCGCGAGTTTCAGCACGACGCGCTCGTGCGTCGCCGGGGTGTGCAGCGTCTGTGGAGAAAACAGGCTCTCATCGATGCTCTCGGGTTGTGGTCGCGCCCGCACCCCCTCGGTGGGGATGAACAGGTGATAGCAGCCACAGGGGTGAATCGTGTCGTAAACCAGGGGGTTGCCGTCTTCGGCCAGGGTGACTCGCCACAGCAGACCATCGAGCCGCCCGGCCAGGACATCGTAGGCATGTGCCGGTGGGCGTGCCGCAAACCATGCAGTGTATATCAGTTGCAACAGCCAGCGCCCAGAGAAGTGCGCGTGGCTGGTGCGCACGTACAATACTGGCTGATCAAGGGCAACGCCGATCCGCAGCCGTTCGTCCGAATCGCGCTGCCAGAGCAGCGCGCCGGGGCGATCGGCGTCGCTCGCCGTGGCGATATCGAGTTGCGGCGCATGGCGAACGATCAGGCTTGCCAGCGTC
>NZ_SPMX01000035.1 GCF_012940005.1 Candidatus Accumulibacter contiguus
GGCGCGGGGGGAAACGAATTCCCCCTTTGAAGCGGCCTACGCCGCGAGGGCCTATCCCCGCTGGCGCGGGGGAAACAGGAGCATCGGCCCTTCCCCCGTCAGCAGCCAGGGCCTATCCCCGCTGGCGCGGGGGAAACTCTTGTAGGTAACCCTATGAACCACAGGAAGAAATAATAACTTCGATTCACGTTGTTAAAAATCGTTTTATACCATTCGCCTCACCAGCCACAGGCCGTCAACCTCGACAAGTTCCTTCGGCGGCTCCCCCCAGCGTCTTGATTCCGACGCCACCGGTTTCATTCAGATCCCGCCATACGACGACGACGCTACCCTGCGGTTCTGCAGAATACCAGTCCGACAAGGTGTCCCATACGCGCCCCCCTGACTGCCGGGCTCATACGCGGCGAGATGTAGACGGTTGGCGCGACTTCCAGCATCACTGACGCCAGGAAGCCACGGTATCGGTATGCCACATCACGCGTCACTATGACTACCAGTGCCATCGTTTTCCTCCGTCCGTAGCACCAGCTTGATCTTGTCGATCATGCTGGCGATGACATCCTGTTTGCGAAACACGGTGGACGCCTCGCGGCGAACAAGGCGATCGATGGTGGTTTCGTCGCCATTGATGGATTTCTTTGCTGCCGTGAAGGCGATTGGAAGGGTCACCGTTTCCCTGAAGAGGTCGGCGATGTCGAGCACGAACGCCTGCCCTGAATCCTCATGGATGAAGCCGAGTTGAGGAATCGCCGCCAGCGCCTGCACGGCGATGGCTGCGGCTCCCTGCACGGCCGTGGCCGCGTGATTGATTCCCTGATTCGGCATGTCCGCCGCTCCGGGGTCGCCCCGGTCGTAGTGCCTTCCTTCCCAGGGGATGCCGTATTTTTCGGCCATCAGGCGATAGATCGCCTTGACCCTGGCACCTTCGATCCCACGCAAGGTATCCAGATCGCGGTGCGGCAGAACTTCTCCCAGACGCAGCGCGTACATGTGCCGAGCAATGCTGATGCGTCGGCGCGGGTTACCCCAAAGTTCCGCCTGACGCCTGGCCACGTCCGAGCGATCGGGCAACAACGGTGGCGCGGTGTAGGTTCGCACTCCATCCTGCCCCACTGCGGCCATCAGGGTTCCATGGCGCGCGAGCAAGCGAAGCGCATCGTGGGTGACGCTGCTTCCCGGCCCGAGCAGGATCATCGACACGGCCTGATGCGGCACCTGCAGGATGTAGGGAGTCAGCGAGTCCTTGCCAGCCATGAAATGCAGGCAGCCATCGATGACGCAGAGTTCTCCGCGCTCCAGCCAGATCAGGCCGTGCCGGTCGGCATGCGGAACACGGGCCGTTTCCAGACCGAGTCGTCCCTTCAGCATGACCCGGCGGGCCTGAGTAGCAACATGCCAAAACCGAAAGCCCGGTGCCGGCCGACCCCTCTTTCCAGCAGACGGTTGAAAGCTGGCGCGTCTCCGACCTGCAAGTGACCCTTGAAAACGACATCCGGCCCGGCGTTGTTGGTCGTTTTCCGCTTGCCGTTGTCGCTGCTTCCCGCTTTACGCAGGACACGCGTGAGCCGGAAGGAGTCGAGGTGGGCTTCAACAATCTGCGCTGCGCCATCAAGCCCAAACTGCTTCTCCAGCCAGTCTTTGTAGATGACGGTGCGCTGGGCAATGCTGCCGTTGCCAGCGATTTGTCCGGTGTCGACCGTGCCCTCCACGGCATGCAGATAGGCATCCCTCTCTCGCCCATCCTTGCCGCGCACCACCGGACGAATCCGTGCCTCGAAACCCAGACACTGCCCTGCCCGCCAGGCGTTAGGAAACGGGCGGGCATCCAGATGATTCAACCCCAGCGCCCGAGCTACGTCCGGCGGTGCGAGGCTGGCATTCATGCGCAGCATCCCCAGGTCGGCCGAGGTGTAAGCCAGCAGACCTTGCCGCCCGCCCAGATAATGGAACGGCTTTGGCGCCAGGTCGCCAAAAGCTGCGCTGAGCAAGGCATGCAAGGCATAGCCGTAATCGCCATCCGGCGACAGCAGCCGATGGCGAGTCGCCCAGGGAGCCAAGGCCGTGGGGTCCGGCTGCAGACGCAATAGCTGCAAGCTCATGTCGGCGATCCCGGCAAAGCGAAGCTGCCTTCGCGCACTGGCCGCCAACCGCCATGGACGCCGCTCCTCCAGTTGCGCTCGTCGCACAGATCCAGAGGGCGGTCGCCGGCAAGGGTGCCCTCGCCATCCGGCCACTGCATCCGCAGGTGCCTGGCCTTGTCGGGCAATTGCGCCGTTTGCAAGGCAGCGAGCACGTTCTCGGCTTCGTGCCAGCCAGCGAAGACGCGCCGGCTGGGCAGGCAGCTCTTGCGGCCAATGAAAAGCGGGCGGGCAGGATGGTCGAGGGCCTGTGCCAGATCATCAAGCGTCGGGGATTCGGCAGCAGGCTCAAGGCGCAGGGCGACGAGGACATTCAGGCTGGCGTGGTAGTCGCGGTAGCGCAGATGAGGCGACTTGTAGGACTCTGCCCCTCCGCGACGTTCCTCGGCCATTCCCCAGGTTGTCCAGCCCTTGTCATCCTTGCTCAGTTGCGCGGTCTGAAAATCGGTCAGACGCTGAATCTCACGATCCAGGCGTGCGCCCACCAGCAAACGGGCCTGTAAACGATCGTGCAATTCGCTTTCTTCCCGCCGATAGCCCAGGGCATTTGCCAACAGACCCGTGACCATGGACAGCGCGGGAAAGTCGCGAATCACACCGTAGTTGTCGATGGTCTCGCCGCCAAAGGCCATCAACGGTGCCTCCAGACGCATCAAGAGATGACGAGGCATTTCAGCACGCCCCTTGTTCGATGATTTCCTTTACCCAATCCGCCAGATGGCCCAGGTTCAGCCGCTCGGCGCCGGGGACTTGCACCTCCTGGTCAACGGCAAGAAAACGGCGTGACAAGGGCGCTCCATACGCGTCGTCCATGGCGCCGATTTCCCTGGTCAGCCGATCGATGGTCCGCTGGCGAATGGTGCCCTCCTTTCCATCGAGCGGCAGCGCATCATGGAAGGCGCCGGCCAGACTACGGGGCTGCCAGTCGCCGGCTTCAATCAGCATGAACTTGGCCCAGTCGAAAGGCGCGGTGGAGCCGCGCTTGGCGCCGGGGCTGACCGTGGCGATCAGGTGCAGCAAATGCTGTACGACCCGCCCGGCAAGAGCGCGACGCTCGGCTGGGGTGCCCGAGGCAAAGCAATCCTTGAAATCCTCGCCCTCCAGGTTCTGGACGAGTTGCGGCACATCGACCACGACATAGCCGTAGTACAGACCGGAGGCGAGTTCGGTGTCGAAGATGCCGGCCGACCCCAGTTCCCCGGCGTCCTGCAACAGATCGTCCACCACCGTGAAATAGTCGTTTTCCACCTGTGCCTGGTGGACGGTGAAAGCATGCGCGACGTAGACGGCCGCCTCGCGACTGGTCAACACGTCGGACGTCACCATGCGACCGAACAAGGCGGATTCGAGGCCACTACCGTGCTTCATGGCCTCGATATTTTTCTTTTCGTCTTTGCCCTTCAGCCATAGGGCAATCGTTTCCTTGAGCATTTTTTTCGTCCACATTACCACTCGCAAGTTCGACGCACCGTTGGACGAGATAGTCGATTTCAGGCTTGCCCAGCAAGACTGCCTGGCCGGTTTTCAAAGCATCTTCCCCCTTCTTTTCCTTGCCTCCCTTGTTCAGTAGACCAGCATCCCGCATGGCTTCGGCTGCGGCCTGAGCCATGACCGCCGAAACACCGCTTTCCTGAATCCGTTTTCTGATCAATTCGAGCGTGCCACGCGAGCGAATCGCCATCGGTACGTCCAGACGAGACAGGGCGAACTGGTCTTCCACTACCCGCCAATGTCGCTTCAGGCACTGCGAAGAGATGCGGGTACGGACGGCGTTGCCCAATGGTAATCGTTTGGCAAGTCCTGCATCGTCACGATTGAGCAGTGCGGCCGGGTAGGTGTGCAGGGTATGAATCTGGATGAAACGCGGGGTCGACATGGTCAGGCTCCAGTGAGTGAATCAGTGTTTGGGTTTCTTGGCTTCGGCAGAGAAGAAACTGCCGGCGATTCTCAGGCGGATGGCTTCGGCTGCTTGTTCATCGCGCCCCTGGCTGAGGATCAAATTGCCGAGATCAAACCAGTTGGGCGACTGCCCCTCCTTGCTGGCCAGCAGTCGCAGCAAACGCGGAACGAGTTGCCGGAAAGCATCACCGCGCGCAGTCAGCAACTTGGTGACGCGCGACTCGGAAACCCCCGCCGCGCTGAGTTGCTGCCCCAGGCGCCGGCTGCCATCGTGGCCGGCCAATGCCATTCCGTGGGCAATCATCGCCCAACGACGCCAGGTATCGGCTTGCCAATTTTCGGGTGCGAGATCGGCATAGACCAGCGCACGCGACAGGGCAGCGATTTGATGGGGGCGAAACTCGGCGTCGGGGTCGAGGCGTGCCAAGGCGGCATGCTCGCCGTTGTCCAGTCCATGCGCATCGCCCTTGAAACGGGCAGCCTTGGTAATGATTCTCGCCAGTCTGGAAATCGGGCTTTCCTGCTTTGGGGATAAGTTTTCAGCAAGCGGGGGCTGCTCCGGCGGACCGGCATCATGGGTGCTCATGGAAGTTCCTTGTCAATGGATCGTTGGCGAAGGTAGTTGGCCAGGTCTGGCAGCGTCTTGGGGTTCCGCAAACCACCGTGGAATCGGGATAAGGCTGCGGTCTGAGCGCGGTAGCGCTGCTCGCCGCACTGGGGTCCGGCGGTGAATGCGTGTTTCAGGATGGCTTCGGCAGCATCGGCCATCGACAACAACCATTGCAGGCGCTCGTTGTCGGGTTGCTCGGACTCCATTTCTTCGTTCAGGGCGATGAAAAAACGGGCGTCTTCGGCTTGCTCGAATGGCGCCGCTAGCAACGAAGCTTTCTTGCTGATGCTCTCCGGAATGCCTTTTGGGTCAGCTCTGGATTTGCCGCCATCCAACAACGTCTTTATCGCGTTTCTCAGCAAGAACGCAAGTTGCCCGACTGCATGAACGCGTTCTTTGGCAGTTGTTGCGAGGTGGTTACTCTGCCCTTGAAGCATCAACTTCCGGACGGTCGGCGATAGCAGTATCCGTCGCTCGTGATAACCGTCAGTGGTACTCTGCCCACCAGCGATGGCTTGGGCGACAAGCTCCAATCGCGGTCCAGTGTCTGAATGATAAACGACCTGCGCCGGAGGCTTCTTGTAGTCGGAGCCAAACGCAAGTTCCGCCATTCGTTCGTAGCTGAATCCACTTACTGATACACCGAGAGATTTGCCCTCAGCCACATGAACCGGGGTCCATAGATCTCCCGTATATCCTTTGCGAGCCTTTGCCTCGTCTTTGTATATTCTTGGCCCCTTTGTGGTGGCCCTTAACGCAGATATCCCATCCGCGGTTTGTACCAAACGCACTCTGCGGCAGACCTCGATAAAATAAGGATCAAGCTGAGAAAACGACAACCCGCTCTCGCCATCCCAAGGCAACAGCCAAAGCAAAGCAAAACCCAAGTTTTCTTTGTAACCGATGGTAAGCACGTCCGAACGATGTCCCAAACCAACCAGAACATCTCGACGCCACCTCCTTCCAATATACCCATACGGATCGACACCCAGCCCTGGTCGGCTGGAGGAGCCACCATTCATCCGGGCAATGCCGAAATTCCCGGAGCCCGGGTAAGGTGCTTGGGTTTGCAGGCTTATCAGACTAAACGCCCAGTCGTCCTGGCCAGCCGCCCGCATACGTCCCTGCTTCAAGTCGTGGTTTTTTGAGGTCACCAGCACATCCAGGCTGTCAGGCGTAGGGCGGTCGCTCGACCAGCCATCGACATTCGCTCCCGGCACCGGCGCCTGCATGAACGCGGGTCGGTCGTGCGGCGTAATCAGGCACCAGGCTGCACCATCCGGATGTTCGGGCGTGAGATCCAGGAGAGCCTGTTTCCAGGTCGCCTCGCTATCGAAAAGCTCGCTTCGCCCGGCACGGTGCAGGGCGATCGCCGCCAGTTGCACAAGAAAGGCGTGCCAAGGGTGGCGTTGATGCGGGCGCAAGGCGGGGAAGTCCCTTATCGCGTCCTGCCCGAGCGCAACGAACAGGCCGGGCAGGCTGAAGGACCGGGGCTGCCCATCAGCGACCAGCCGGGTTCGGATCAGGGGTTCATCGAGCAGGTTATAGAGGAGGGTCACGGGCAATCTCCGGCAACGGATTATTGATCCTTGAGGCGTTCAAGCCCCAGGCGGCTGTAGCGAAAAAGGGCTTCGCCCAGTCGAAAAGTGGCGCAGTCTTGCTGGTGTGCGACTGCGGTGGGTTCGGCATCCAGCGGCAAGTCCTTGGGCAGCAGGTGGTGGCGGATGGGCAATGACTTGAGCGGTTCGCCAAAGGGGCCGGGTTGTTGCAAGTCAAAGTGCACCACCCGGTCCTGCGCGCCGAGCCGGGTGCCGACTTGAACGCCTGTGGGAAATTCCTCTTCGCCAAATTCCTTTTCCACGTTCAGCGTATGCAGATGAGCGATGGTATTTTCCGCACTGGTATCTCCTTCGAGCTTTGCCGCGAGGCTTTGCCACGCCTCGCCGAGTTCGGTCTGCAAGGCTTCAAGCCGCGCTGGATGCGTCGCTGCTTCCACCAGATAGCGGTTGTCGTCGGGGATGTTCACTTCCGGCTTGTCGGCCAGCAGGCGATGCGTCGCTTCGAGGATGCGCAGGTCGTCATACACACCGCCGCCGTTCCGGTGGCGCCCGAGCCCGTTTTTCGCGTGGTCCAACAGTGGCGCCAGGTCATTCCCTGCTGGTGTCAGAATCACAACCTGTGCGATGCGATAAGTCGCTGGGCGCTCGTTGGCGTGGCGATGCAGACGACCGACACGCTGCAGCAGCACGTCCATCGGGCAAAGGTCGGTGATCAGGAAATCGGCGTCGATGTCCAGGCTCTGTTCGAGCGTCTGCGTCCCGACAACGATCAGGGCGCCACTTGGCCGCTCCTTGCCTAGGCGCAGTTCGATCTCGGCATCGAGCAGCGGCCTGTCCTGGCGGCTGAAACGGCTGTGATGCAGCGTGACCACGCCATTCACCTGGAACAACCACGCGGGGTCGGGCACCTGTGCTTCCAATGCCGCGAGGGTGGCGATTGCGGCAGGTACGGTGTTGCGAACGATCAGCACCTTGGCTCCCTGAGCGGCAGCCGCCAGCGCCAGTTCGGCAATCTGCTCGGGGGAGTCGATGATGTCGCGCGTGCTCCAGCGCACGGGCTTGGACTGCCCTGTTCTCGCTACCCGGCGCGGGCTGTGGCTATCCGAAATCGCCGGATAAGGCACATTGCACGCAACGTCGAAAGGCATCACCGGGGGCAGCGAGGAGGTCCGGCCTTGCGGAGTCAATCGGAGATAACGGCTGCGCGCGCTGGAGCCCAGCGTCGCGGAGAGCAATACGGCATGTCCGCCGCAGTTCAGGTGTGCCTTCAGCAACTGTTCGAGCAGAACCGTCATGTAGGCATCGGAAGCGTGCACTTCATCGACCACCAGCAGGCTGCGCGCCAGGGTGGCATGGCGCAGGTGGGCATGGGGAACTTGCAGGGCGCCAAGCAGTGCCTGGTCGATGGTGCCGACGGCAACCGGAGCAGCGAGAAAACGCTTGGCGTTCTCGCCGGCCCAGCGTTGCGGGGCCGCCTGATCGTCCGGGTTGTCGGCCCACAGCACCTTGAAATCGGGCAGCGCCCTGGCTTCCTGGCCATCGGCAGCGACGTAGCCGGGCAAGGCGCGCAAGGCCAGCGGCGGATTCTCCGGCCATAGGCGATCAAGAGTGTCCTGCACGCGTTTGTAGAGTTGGCTCGCGGCGACACGTGTCGGCAGGGCAAAGTAGAGGCTATCCACTTCTCCTGCGCGAAAGAGCCGCAGATATCGCCAGAGCGCGGCCTCGGTCTTGCCGCTGCCGGTTTCCGATTCAAGGATCACCAGTGGCCCAAGACTCTCGTCGCCCATGGCTGCCTGAATGGGATGTGGAGGGAACCCTTCAAAGGTTCTGGCAAAGTCAGGCTCGGTCGCGGTGAGTCGCTCGCGCCAGTCTTCGGCGTTCAGGCCGAGGGTGGTAATCGCATCGTCCGCCAGTTTCGGTGCACTCACCGCCCTTGCCTCGCCCGGACCGGAATACTCGAAGAAGCGGGTGTCCGATCCCAGCCAGTCAGCCAGTTGGACCAGGCCGGCGAACAAATGCCCGAACGCCGATGCACCGGGCAAGTCCTCCCCGTCAGCCTCGAAAGCCAGCGGATAAAGGTATCGAGCGTAGCAACCGATTTCTTTCAGGGAAACAGCAGGATCGTACGCGTTGGGAACCGCTTTCCAGATACTTCGACTCCAGTCAGCCGGGCCATCCACCAACGGTCGGCCATGGTGGCTGATGCTTGCCACCAGCAAGCGATAGCAGGCATCCCCCCAAAGCGACATGTGCTCGACAGGTAGCAGCATCATCAGACCGTCGAGCCGGTTGTCGGGGTTGAAAAGTTTTAGTCCTTCGACCCCATGCCCGGCGTGAAGCGGCCAGTATCTCGGAATATCTCGCTTATCTTTCCAGCGCTTGGCCTGGAATCCGCTATTCGCCTTGCCAACGTCATGCAGGAAGGCCAGCACCGCCAAACGGGAAATATCCTGCGATGTGAGTTGGCGCCCTGCGCTCCTTTCCATTGCACGCCGGATCGAGCGACAATGCGCCAGGCGATGAAAGCAGGCCGCCACGTCGATCATGTGATCAATCAGAGGGTGCCACCGAAGCACGCAGCCGTCGGCACCCCGCTCCAACTTCCCGAATGCCTCGCTGTTTTTCAGGACTTGGTCATCACTCATGTCTATGCATTGCCGGATCCAGTCCTTCGACTGCTGTAATTCGGGCGGCTGGGCAGCCGCCGCTTCGGTCCGGCAAGATGACTTTGTCAAATCGTTGATCGACCGAAGGAGGGAAATGATGTTTGGATATAAGCTTAATACAGAAAAGGATTTGTTGCCAACAGTATTTGACGATTCTTGGGCGCCCCCGTCTCCAGCGGGGAATCGCGGTCTGGTGTGCCTGATGCGAGGGAGTCGCCTGGTGGCGCTAACCGCTGGCTGGTCGTGGAGTCTGGAGTCCGTTGCGCTTGACCACTTTGATTCCCACCCCGGCAAGGAACCCGGATTGACCGCTGTCGACAGGGCCACCTATACTCCTCCCGGCACCAATGACCCTCCTTTCCTTCTCGAGATTGCCCACATGAATATGAACAACAAAAGTCCCCCCCCTGAGTATCGGCGTCCTCACCAGCGGCGGTGATGCCCAAGGCATGAACGCGGCAGTACGCGCAGTGGTCCGCACGGCGCTGCATCAGGGTGCCGTGGTGTACGCCATTTACGAAGGTTATCAAGGTATGGTGGACGGCGGCGAGCGCATCCGGCCACAGTTCTGGGATGATGTGGGCAGTATCCTGCATCGCGGCGGCACGATCATCGGCACGGCTCGCTGCGCAGCCTTCCGCGAACGCGCCGGGCGCCTGCGCGCCGCCCACAACCTGCTCCAGCACGGTATCGACCGGCTGGTCATCATCGGTGGTGACGGTAGCCTGAGCGGCGCGGACACCTTTCGCCGGGAATGGCCCGGACTGGTGGCGGAACTGGTGCAAAACGGACAGATCGATGAGCAGACGGCCTGCCAGCATCCGGCACTGATGATTGCCGGCCTGGTCGGATCGATTGACAATGATATGGTCGGGACCGACATGACGATCGGTGCCGACTCCGCCCTGTATCGGATCACTGAAGCGATCGACGCCATCGCCAGCACCGCCGCCAGTCATCAGCGCAGTTTCGTAGTCGAGGTCATGGGCAGACACTGTGGCTATCTGGCCTTGATGAGCGCCATCGCCGGCGGTGCCGACTACGTGCTCATCCCCGAAAATCCTCCGCCCAATGGCTGGGAGGAACAGATGTGCGGCTTGTTGCGCAACGGGCGCGCCGCTGGTCGTCGCGACAGCATTGTCGTGGTCGCCGAAGGCGCCCAGGACCGTGCCGGCAATCCCATCAGTTGCGACTATGTGCGGCAGGTTCTGGAAGAGCGACTCGGTGAGGATGCCCGGGTGACCATTCTTGGACATGTGCAGCGTGGCGGAACCCCGAGCAGCTTCGACCGCTGGATGAGCACCCTGCTCGGTCATGCCGCCGTTCAGGAGGTGCTGTCTGCAACACCGGAAAGTGAACCGCAACTGATCGGCATTCGCTGTAACCGCATTCAGCGGGTGCCCTTGATGCAGTGCGTTGAGCAGACCCGTGCCGTTGCGCAGAAGATTGCCGAACAGGAGTACTCCACGGCAATGGAATTGCGTGGCGGCAGTTTTACCGAGATGTTCGAAGTTTTCAGGGCAATTGCCGAGGCGTCACCGAGTGTCACCACGCCAAGCCAGCCCCGCCGCCTGGCGATCATTCATGCGGGCGGACTAGCGCCGGGAATGAATTCTGCCGTGCGCGCCGCGGTGCGCTTCGGCCTGGACCGCGGCCATACACTACTGGGAGTGCGTGGCAGTTTCGAGGGATTGCTTGCCGGCCGAATCGAGGAACTGACCTGGGGCGATGTTGAAGGGTGGGCCGGCCTGGGGGGTTGTGAACTGGGCACCAATCGCCATATTCCCGGCATCGAGGAACTGTACGCCGTTGCTCGTGCCATTGAAACCCATCGGATCGAAGGCCTGCTGATCATCGGCGGCTGGATGGCCTACAAGGCAGCCTATCAACTGCACAGCGAACGCGACCGCTATCCAGCCTTCAAGATCCCGATGATCTGCCTGCCGGCGACGATCGATAACAACTTGCCCGGCTCGGAACTCAGCGTTGGCGCGGATAGTGCGCTCAACGCCATTGTCACCGCTCTGGATCGCGTCAAACAATCGGCGATGGCCGCGAAGCGTTGTTTCGTGGTGGAAACCATGGGGCGCTATTGTGGCTACCTGGCGCTGATGAGCGGTCTCGCCGGTGGCGCGGAGCGCGTCTATCTGCACGAGGAAGGGGTCACGCTGAAAGACCTGCAAGCCGAGGTCGAGCGTATGGTCAAAGCCTTCCACGCTGGCCGACGGCTCTATCTGACCATCCGCAACGAGCGAGCCAACCCGCAATACACGACCGACTTCATGTGCGCGCTGTTCGAGGAGGAAGGTCGTGGCCTGTTTGATGTGCGTCGCTCTGTTTTGGGCCATTTCCAGCAAGGTGGTAACCCTTCGCCGTACGATCGCATTCTGGGGACCAGACTGGCCGCGCATTGCATCAACTTCCTGAGCGGACAACTGGCAAGCGGCTCGGCGGACGGCGCGTTCATTGGCCTCGTCGAAGGCAAGGTGACGCTCTTCCCGCTGGGCAGAATGTCTGAAATGGTCGATTGGATTCACTTTCGCCCCAAGGAACAATGGTGGCTGGAGCTTCGTCCGGTGGTCAGGGCCATGGCGCAGTCGACCCTGCAGGATAGGGAGAACTGAACGGCAAATAGGAACGGCTGGACCATCTCGTACAACGGCCCGCGCAGGCGAAGCCTGGCGGGCCGTTGAGTGGTACT
The DNA here is from genome assembly GCF_012940005.1 of Candidatus Accumulibacter contiguus. Lineage (GTDB taxonomy): Bacteria > Pseudomonadota > Gammaproteobacteria > Burkholderiales > Rhodocyclaceae > Accumulibacter > Accumulibacter contiguus. The sequence continues at coordinate 11,574 of NZ_SPMX01000035.1, forward strand.
ACGCGACCGGGAAAGCTTACACCGTCACCGTATCCGCCACGTCACTGAACTCCTTGATCTGGTCGAAGTTCATGTAGCGATAGACGTCCGCGGCCTTGGTGTTGACCGTCTGTACCTGCTCGAGGTACTCGGCCGGCGTCGGGATTCGGCCCATCAGCGCGCAGACGGCGGCGAGTTCGGCGGATCCCAGGAAGACGTTGGTGTCGATGCCGAGACGGTTCGGGAAGTTGCGCGTCGAGGTGGACATCGCGGTACTGCCTTTCCTGATCTGCGCCTGGTTGCCCATGCACAGCGAACAGCCGGGCATTTCCATGCGCGCGCCGGACTTGCCGAGGATCGCGTAATAGCCTTCCTCGTTGAGAATCATCGCGTCCATCTTGGTCGGCGGCGCGATCCACAGCCGCGTCGGGATGTCGGTCCGGCCTTCGAGGACCTTGCCGGCAGCGCGGAAATGGCCAATGTTGGTCATGCACGAACCAATGAAGACTTCGTCGATCTTGGTACCGGAGACCGCGGAGAGCAGCTTGACGTCGTCCGGATCGTTCGGACAGGCGACCAGCGGCTCGGTGACCTCGGCCAGGTCGATCTCGATCACCGCGGCGTACTGTGCGTCGGCGTCGGCCCTGAGCAGTTCGGGGTTGGCGATCCATGCTTCCATCGCCTTGATGCGGCGACCGAGGCTGCGCGCATCCGAGTAGCCGTTGGCGATCATCCACTTCATCAGCGTGATGTTCGAACGCATATACTCGATGATCGGTTCCTTGTTCAGCGACACCGCGCAGGCCGCGGCCGAACGCTCGGCGGCGGCGTCGGAGAGTTCGAAAGCCTGCTCGACCTTGAGATCCGGCAGCCCTTCGATTTCCAGGATGCGCCCCGAGAAGATGTTCTTCTTGCCCTTCTTCTCGACCGTCAGGAGACCGGCCTGGATCGCATAGTAGGGAATCGCGTTGACCAGGTCACGCAGCGTCACGCCGCGCTGGCCGGCTTCGGCGAGCGAGCCCTTGAAGCGCACCAGCACCGATTCCGGCATGTCGAGCGGCATCACGCCGGTGGCAGCGGCGAAAGCGACCAGGCCCGAACCGGCCGGGAACGAGATACCGATCGGGAAACGCGTGTGCGAATCGCCGCCGGTGCCGACGGTGTCGGGCAGCAGCAGGCGGTTGAGCCAGGAGTGGATGACGCCGTCGCCCGGACGCAGGGCAACGCCGCCACGTGTGCTGATGAAGCTCGGCAGCTCGCGGTGCATCTTGACATCGACCAGCTTCGGATAGGCAGCAGTGTGGCAGAACGACTGCATCACCATGTCCGCCGAAAAACCGAGGCAGGCGAGATCCTTCAATTCATCGCGGGTCATCGGGCCCGTGGTGTCCTGCGAGCCGACGGTGGTCATCCGCGGTTCGCAGTAGGTGCCGGGCAGCACGCCCTTGCCTTCGGGCAGACCGCAGGCGCGTCCAACCATCTTCTGCGCCAGCGAGTAGCCCTTGCCCGGATCGGCCGGATTCTGCGGCAGGCAGAACAATGTCGATGCCGGCAGGCCGAGCGCTTCACGCGCACGCATCGTCAGGCCGCGCCCGATGATCAGCGGAATGCGGCCACCAGCGCGCACTTCGTCGAGAATCACCGGCGTCTTCAGTTGTGATTCCGCGATCACGGCACCGTTCTTCAAGGCGGTGACCTTCGATGTGGCGGCGTCGATTCTGAGTTCGATCTCGTCGCCCATGTCCATCTGGCCGACGTCGATTTCGACCGGCAGCGCACCAGCGTCTTCCATGGTGTTGAAGAAGATCGGCGCGATCTTGGAGCCCAGGCAGACGCCACCGAAACGCTTGTTCGGGACGTAGGGGATGTCTTCGCCGGTGAACCACAGCACCGAATTGGTCGCCGACTTGCGCGACGAACCGGTACCGACGACATCGCCGACATAGGCGATCAGATGGCCTTTGCTGGCAAGTGCTTCAATCTGCTTGATCGGACCGCGCTCGCCAGCCTTGTCGGGGTCGATTCCGGGACGCGGGTTCTTGAGCATCGCCAGCGCATGCAGCGGAATGTCGGGACGCGACCAGGCGTCCGGCGCCGGCGACAGGTCGTCGGTGTTGGTTTCGCCGGTGACCTTGAAGACGGTGAGTTTTTGCGCAGCCGGCACTTCGGGGCGTGAGGTGAACCATTCGGCGTCGGCCCAGCTCTGCAGCACGGACTTGGCGTTCGCATTGCCTTGCCCGGCAAGTTCCTTGACATCATGGAAAAAATCGAAGACCAGCAGTGTCTTCTTCAAGGCTGCCGCGGCGATCGTTCCGGTGGGACCGGAGAGCAGGTCGATCAGCGGCTTGACGTTGTAGCCACCCAGCATCGTGCCGAGCAGTTCGGTGGCCTTTTCCGCCGAGATCAGCGCGCAGGACTCTGCACCCTTGGCGACCCGCGCCAGGAATTCGGCCTTGACCTTGGCGGCATCATCGACGCCGGCCGGCACGCGGTAGGTGATCAACTCGACGAGAGCTGCTTCTTCGCCCTGTGGCGGGTTCTTCAGCAGTCCGATGAGTTCCTCGGTCTGCTTGGCAGTCAGCGGCAGCGGCGGAATGCCGAGCGCAGCGCGTTCGGCAACATGGGCACGATAGGATTCCAGCACAGCGACGTCCTTTCTCAGAGATTGTAACTACGGCAAAAGTGTGATTGTACTGCAAGGGGACACGCCTACGGCCCGGAACAAGCCAGGCAGCGGCGTTTTGTACAAGATCCGCTGACAGCGTGGCCTGGGCTTGTCTATAATGCGCCGATGGATCTTCCTGCAACACTCCTGTACAGCATTCTCAGCGCCATCGCCGAAGCCGCACTGGCGCCCTCCCCTGACCCGCGATTGCTGCATGAACCGATGGCCATGGCGCGGACACTACCTGAAGCGGCCAGGCAAGGGGTCTTGCAGCCACCGACCGGAGATGGTTTTCTGACCATCAGTGGCCAGCAATGGCCGCTCGCTCCGACGGCGCAGTTTCGTAATCGGCAGAACCTGCTGGTTTTGCCGATACAGATTCAGGATCCCGTCGAGGTCGTCTATCTCACCGACGCTTCCGGCGCAATCTATCGCGTCTGGATGCTGACGCCGAGCGAAGCCTCGGTGTCGCGATCGCGCTAACGGTCATGACTTTTCCAGGCGCCTCCGATCATGGAAGACATGACCGTTACCCTCTCCCCCCACCCCCTCTCCCCGCGAGTGGAGAGGGGAGATTCGTGAGTCGCTGACGCGACTTTCACATTAACGAATCAATCAATAAAACATAGTAAACATGGCCAAAAAAACTCTTCATCCGCACCTTCGGGTGCCAGATGAACGAGTACGATTCGGACAAGATGGCCGACGTGCTCGCTGCATCCGAAGACATCGTCCACACCGATACGCCCGACGACGCCGACATCATCCTCTTCAACACCTGCTCGATACGTGAGAAAGCGCAGGAGCGCGTTTTTCATGACCTCGGTCGGGTACGCCTGCTGAAACTCGCCAATCCCGATCTGGTGATCGGTGTCGGCGGCTGTGTAGCGAGCCAGGAAGGCGCGGCGATCGTCGCCCGCGCACCTTATGTGGATGTGGTTTTCGGACCGCAGACCCTGCATCGGCTGCCGCAGTTGATTGCCGACCGGCGTCGCCTGGGCAAGTCGCAGGTCGATATCTCCTTCCCGGAAATCGAGAAGTTCGACCATCTGCCGCCAGCGCGGGTCGAAGGCGCTTCGGCTTTTGTCTCGATCATGGAGGGCTGCAGCAAGTTCTGTTCGTTCTGCATCGTGCCTTACACGCGCGGCGAAGAGGTGTCGCGGCCTTTCGACGATGTCCTCACCGAAGTCGCCGGGCTGGCCGCGCAGGGCGTCCAGGAGGTGACCCTGCTCGGGCAGAATGTCAACGCCTATCGCGGCGCCATGCTGGGCAGCGGGCAGGCACTCGCCGGTGATGAGGCGGCCGACCTCGCCTTGCTGATCGAATACATCGCCGAAATTCCGGGCATCGAGCGCATTCGCTACACCACATCGCATCCCCGCGAGATGTCGGCACGGCTGATCGACGCCTATGCCCGGGTGCCAAAGCTCGTCTCGCACCTGCATCTGCCGGTGCAATCGGGATCCGATCGGGTCCTGGCGGCGATGAAGCGCGGCTACACGGCGCTCGAGTACAAGAGCCTGGTGCGCAGGCTGCGCGCTGCGCGTCCTGATCTCTCGCTGTCCTCGGACTTCATTGTCGGTTTTCCGGGCGAAACCGCCGACGATTTCGAGAAAACGATGAAACTGATCGACGAGGTCGGTTTCGACGCATCGTTCTCGTTTCTCTACAGCGCACGCCCAGGGACGCCAGCGGCCGAGCTTGCCGACGATACGCCGCAATCGCTCAAGCTCGAACGTCTGCTGCGCCTGCAGAAGCGCATCGACGAACTGGCGCAGGCGGTTTCGGCAGCGATGGTCGGCAGCGTCCAGCGGGTGCTGGTCGAAGGCGTGTCGAAGAAGGACTGCCGGGAACTGGCGGGGCGTACCGACAATAACCGCGTCGTCAATTTTGCCGGTGAGGCTGGCGGAAACACGCCCCTCCTCGACCGCTTCCTCAATGTCCGCATCACTTCCGCCATGCCGCACTCGCTGCGCGGCGAGATCGTCGGGGAAACCGCATGATCAACACACACGCTTCCGAACAGGCTGCTGCATACCACTCGCCGCCGAAAAGCCGGGCCACCGAACTGCTGCTGTCGCCAGTCAACAACAAGCAACTGGCCAATCTGTGCGGCGCCCTCGACGAGAATCTGCGCCAGATCGAGACCGCCCTCGACGTTTCGATTGCCCGCCGCGGCGAACGTTTTACACTGCGCGGCGAAGCCGGACAGCGGGCGCGCGCCTCCGAGGCGCTGCAACAATTCTATGCGCAGGCCAAGGACACCTTGTCGGTCGATGACATCCAGCTCGGCCTGATCGAACTGCTCAACCGACCGGTACGCCACATCGCGTCGGGCGGCGGCCTGGCGCCGGCGCTGCTGACCCGCAAGACCGAGCTGCACGGCCGCACACCACGCCAGATCGAATATCTGAAGCACATCCAGGAACACGACATCACCTTCGGCACCGGCCCGGCTGGTACCGGCAAAACCTATCTTGCCGTCGCTTCGGCGGTCGACGCCTTCGAACGCGAACTGGTGCAGCGCATCGTGCTCACCCGTCCGGCAGTCGAGGCCGGCGAGCGCCTCGGCTTTCTGCCGGGTGACCTTGCACAGAAGGTCGATCCCTATCTGCGACCGCTCTACGATGCGCTCTATGATCTGATGGGCTTCGAGCGTGTCGGCAAGCTGTTCGAACGCGGCGCGATCGAGATTGCACCGCTGGCCTATATGCGCGGCCGCACCCTGAACCACGCTTTCATCATTCTCGACGAGGCGCAGAACACGACGCCCGAACAGATGAAGATGTTCCTGACGCGCATCGGCATCGGCGCCAAGGCAGTGGTCACCGGCGACGTCACCCAGATCGACCTGCAGCGTGGCCAGAAGAGCGGCCTGATCGAGGCCCGCCAGATCCTCAGGGAAGTCCGCGGCATCGCCTTCACCGAGTTCCTCAAGGAAGACGTCGTGCGTCATCCGCTGGTGGCGCGCATCGTCTCGGCCTACGAAGCGCACACCGCTGCGCTGGAAGCCCACGCAGCCGCGCCGGCCGGGCATGGCGAAGCGTGAGCGGCGGCTGCAGGTCAGCGTACAGTACGCCGGTGACTGGCCGGACCTCCCCAGGAAATCGCAGGTTCGTCGCTGGGCACGTGCCGCTGCAGTCCCTTGCGGCGGTGGCGGACAGATCACCGTACGCTTTGTCGATGCCGACGAAGGCCGCAGCCTGAACCGTACCTACCGGTCCAAAGACTACGCGACCAACGTCCTGTCCTTTCCCTATCAGCAGGAACCCTCGCTCTGCGGTGATCTCGTGCTCTGTGCGCCGGTCGTTGCGATCGAGGCGAGCGCCCAGGGCAAGTCGCTCGAAGCCCATTACGCCCATCTGATCGTCCATGGCATGCTGCATCTGCAGGGCTACGACCATGAAACGGGCAAGAAGGAGGCCCGGGAAATGGAAAACCAGGAGCGCCGGGTACTGGCTGCGCTGGGATATCCAGACCCCTATCGGGCTGAATCCCGACTTTCGAGCGTGTAAGCCGCTTCCGCATCCTGCCCGAGCAGCTCGACCAGACAGGGCATCACTTCCTGCAAGGTTGCTTGCAGGGTCCATGGTGGATTGATCACGAACAGACCGCTGCCGTGCATCCCGAAGCCGTCGCTGGCTGGCGTTCTGACACGCAGTGTGACCTGCAGCCAGCAGCTTGCCGGCAGGCGCTTCAGGCGCGGCGGCAAAGCGTGCGCTTCAAGCCGGGTCAGTTGTGGATACCACAGCAGGTAGGTGCCCTCCGGAAAGCGTGACAGGCATTCTCTGAGCGAATGCACCACCCGATCATAATCGCGCCGCTCTTCGTATGACGGGTCGATGAGGACCAGCGCTCGCCGCGGCGGCGGCGGCAACAAGGCCTTGAGGGCCGCCAATCCGTCGCTTTCCTCAACGATCACGCGTTTTCCGAAAGTCGAGAAATTCTCCCGCAGACGCAGCACGTCCCGACTGTGCAGCTCGAACAGACGCGAGCGGTCCTGCACCCGCATCGTCGCCAGCGCGAAGGAAGGCGAACCCGGATAGATTTTCAGGCGGCCATCGGGATTGATTGCGCGCACCAGTCCGAGATAATCCTGCAGGGCCGACGGCAAATCCTTCCTCCCCCACAACCGTCCGATACCGTCCCGATACTCGGCCAGCTTGGCCGCATGCCCGGAATCGAGCGCGTAAGACCCCGCCCCGGCGTGCGTATCGACATACCAGAAGGCGGTGTCCTTCTTCCCGAGGTAGCGTGTCAATTGCACCAGCACCAGATGTTTGAGGACATCGGCGTGGTTGCCGGCATGGAAAGCGTGACGATAGCTCAGCATCGGTCAATCTCCCTTCGCGGTGGCGGCTGCCGCAACACCCGGCGGCACTATGCCGGCACCGCGATCTTGCCGTCGGTACTGAACTGATAATCGTGGAAGATGTGCTCTGCGCTCAGCAACTGGTAACTGCCGTCCAGCAAGCGCCTGGAAGTGTCCTTCAGACGGTACGCATAGTGGCCACAGGTCCAGCAATCAAAGTTGCGCATTTGCGTACACAGACAGGTCTTGTCGCGGACCACTATTTTTTTTGACGCCGGGATTCGCTTCCACCTCACGGTTGTACGCGCTGATGTACGAACAATTGCCGGTACTGTCGAGAAGATAGCCGTAGGCCTCACAATTGGGTCGAATTCCGTCGCCGATCGCCGGACTGTTGCTCAACATGCGCATCGGGTAGCCGGTCGGGGAAATCTGGTTGACCTCGATCTGGTCTTCGCTGGCCTCGAAATAACGTTGCTTGACGTCTTCCGGCAAGCCACATTCCTTCGACACGGTAAAGCGCGTCGCCACCTGGACGGCAGCCGCACCGCTTTCGAGAAACGACACGGCATCGCTGCCGGTAAAGATCCCGCCCGCCGGAATCAGGGGAATATCGAGTTGCTCGCTCTGCAGATAGTGATGAATCTCGGCGAAGATCGTCGCCAGATCGTAATTCGCCCAGTCCATGCCGAAACCCAGGTGTCCTCCGGCCAACGGTCCTTCGACCACCACATAGTCGGGAAGTCGCTTGCAGCGGGCGGTCTTGCGCAGGAACAGCTGCAGCGCGCGCAGGGAGGAGACGATGATTCCGAGCTTGGCATCGCGGAAACGTGGATGCTCCTCGATCAGCGCGAAGGAGCCGAGGTGCAGGCCGGCGGCGAGCGTGATGCCGTCGATGCCGGCGTCGAGCGCTGCCGCCATGCGCACACGCAGCGTCTCGCGCGGGGCGTTCATGGTCAGCTTCTCCATGCAATTGACGAAAATCAGGCCCTCGCCACGCTTCGCTTCCATGGTCCTGCCGACGTGCATCTGGGTCGCCTCGGCGAGTTGCCCGAGATCGAAGCGAACCATCGATTTGTCGGTATTGGCGACGTTGAATTTGTACTGCCTGAGCTTGTCCTTGACGAACTTGGCGTTGAAGCGCCGATCGGCAACGGTATTGATCATGGCATCGGAAATATGTCCGATGCCGCCGAGTCGAGCGGCTTCGAGCGCCAGTTCGGCGGTCGAAATATCGACACCCATGCCACCGATCACGATCGGCACCAGTTCCTTGTTGCCAAACTGCAGACGGAAATCATCAACGCTCTTCATGCGTGTCCTTCCCAATGGTCATGAAACCCAAGCCCGGCATTATCGCTCATCAACGGCCTCCATGGCCCGCTGCAGCAAACGAAATCGCGATCAGCATCGCCACGCACGGCGTATGATCACCCTCCCCCCATGCACACAGGAAGCATGCCATGTCTGACTGCAGCCAACACGACCCAGCACCCGTATCCGCAAGCGAGATCGGCATCCCGCGCCAGCAGGCCTTCGACCCGGCCGCTTTCGAGCGCGCGGTCGGCGATCTGCTGACCGCCTGCGGGATTGCTCCGGACGCCACGCACATCGGGCGAACCCCACAGCGTGTCCGCGAACTCTGGCAGCGCCGCCTGCTCGGCGGTTACGACCTCGACCCGGCGACCGCGCTCGGCGACGGCTTTGCCGATCTGCGCAGCGACCTGGTGGTGGTGCGCGGCATTGCCGTGCATGGCGTCTGCCCGCACCATCTGGTGCCTTTTCGCGGCGTCGCGCATGTCGCCTACCTGCCCGGCGGTCGCCTGCACGGCTTTGGCCGCATCGCCCGCCTGGTCGACGCGATTGGTCATCGCTTCACCTACCAGGAATGGATGACCCGCGACATCGCCGACGCGCTGATGCAGCACGGCAAGGCACGAGGTGCGGCCTGCGTGGTCGAAGCCGAGCAGTTGTGTCTGCTGCTCGGTGAAGACCGGCGCGGCGACGAGCGGGTGATCACCCAGTCGTTCAGCGGAGAATTCGAGCGCTCGACGCAGTTGCGCAACGAGTTCCTGCGCGCCATCGCCGGCGGCCGCCGCAATGACTGAAGCGTCCGGACAGCCGGTCAGTGTCAACACCAGCGGCGGCGTCCATGCCGCCAGAACCACCTCTTTGAAAGATTACAAAGATCTTGTCAGAACTTTCTGGTTTGACTAGTCTGGTTTGACTAGACTAGTCAAATCAATTTCTGGAGCAAGCGCATGCAAACCGTCAGCCTGTTCGACGCCAAAACCCATCTCTCGCGCCTGATCGATCAGATCGCCACGGGCGCAGAAAACGAGATCGTGATTTCCCGCAACGGCAAGCCGGTGGCGCGCCTCGTGCCGATCCAGGAGGATGTATCCCGTCGCATCGGACTGGCGCGGGGCGAGTTCGAGGTACCCGAGAACATCGACACACACAACGCCGAAGTGGCATCGTTGTTCCTCGGCGGACAGTAATCGTGCGACTCTTGCTCGATACGCAGATTGTCCTGTGGGCGCTGACCGGGTCCGCCCGGCTGGGTGCCATGGCGCACGACCTGATCGCCGACCCGGGGAACGAAATCTATGTCAGTGCCGCTTCGATCTGGGAAATTGCCATCAAGCACGCACTTGGGCGCGGCCAAATGCCGGTGAGCGGAGCTCGTGCTGCCGAGCTGTGCGCCGCAGCCGGCTACCGGGAACTGCCAGTAGCCTGGCGGCACGCCGTCGTGGTCGAAACCCTGCCGCCGCGGCATGCCGATCCGTTCGACCGGATTCTCGTTGCACAGGCTACTGCCGAGCCCATGCGGCTGCTGTCGCGCGACGCCACCGTGGCGAGCTACGGCGCAATCGTGATGGCGGTTTGATTCGGGTACGCGGGAGCGCGGCTCAAGCCACCGTCCCGCTGACGGCAATGCCAAAACTAGCGGTCGCCAAGTCGTTCCGCGTTGCTCTTGACCTGACGTAGAATCGGCCGCAATCCTTCCTCGACGACCGCGCCAGCGCGGCCCCAGAGCTGATACCAATTCACCGCGAGACCGGTCAGGGCGCTGCAAAACGCTGCCTGGCGGGCGCTGAACTCCGCGGGGCTGCGACTGCTGGCGAGCGCCAGGGCACTGCCGGCGACTGCCGAGCTTGCCGCAGTGCTCTCGCTCACGAACTGCTGCACCTGGCTCGGGATCGCCGAGAGCATGGCGACCGCGGCCTCGATCGGCACCGTCAGCTTCTCCCTGGTCATCAGACCCATTTCGTTCCAGTCATGCGGGTCACGCCGCATGGCGCCGCGCAGCAGACCGTTGCTGCGTTCGCTGATCACCTCCAGCGAACCGACGATCAATTCGCTGCTCTGCCGCCCCAGCCGGGTCCATTGCAGGACTGGCGAAAGCAGTTGGTCACGGAGTTCCTCTTGAGTCATTCTGACGCTCCTCGGCGTATGGCGGACGTGAAAACACACGTCCAATGTCCTGGTTTGTAATGCACCCTGCTGTGGACGGCGCCAGCAAGCCGCGGCGCGGCGCACATGCCTTCGCCGCAAGCTGCCGGGCAAGCCTCAGAGATAACGCGCGGCATCGTCAAAATTGATCTTTGCCGGGGACGGCACCTCGCTGCGTGCGACGCGTGCGAGCACGAAAGCCCGCCGCACCTTCTGGGCACCCGTCAGCTCCGCGATGGCGAAATCGATCTCGGCGGCCATTTCATTGCTTGTTTTCTCGGTCACGACGTTCATCGTGGTCAGCCGCAACTGCTTCTGCTCGACGCGCAGATAGCGGCCAGGGTTTTCCAGTACCGCCTGCAGACATTCGAGTTCTGCTTCCAACGCCGTTTCGCCGCCACCTATGGCTTGCAGTTGCCGTTCGTTGTCCAGTAATTCTGCCTCCAGCCTGGCTTGCTCACCACGTGCTGCCGGCTGTGAGCCAAACATTGAACCGAGGCCCGGTCCCTGTTGCTGCAGCAGGCGCAGGCGTGCCCGGATCAGCGCACGGTTGCCCTCCAGTTCCTGTCTTTCGACGCGTTCCTCGCCGATCTCCGACAGGGCCTGTGCCAGCAGGTACTCGAAAACCTGTACCCCCACGACACGCCGCAAGCGGGATTCGTCGCGACCACAGAGATGTGCGCGATGGTCCGAGAAGCTGACGCTGGTTTGCACCACATCACGCTGCACCATCTCCCCTTGCAGCGCCATCCCGAAGGTTCGCTGCTCGTTGAACGCCATGCCGAGGACCAGGCAAGCCTCATCGAGTTCGGGGAATTTGTTGAACAGGGTGCGCAGATTGTCGGATCGCCCGAGCACCACCGGGATATCCGTCGGCGCGACAAAGAAGGCCCGCAAGGCCGGATCGGCCGACCAGATCGTCGCCGACAGGGTGTGCACGCTGGGCAGCGCCTGTACCAGGGTGCGGAGGAATTCGATGGCCGTCTCGACTGCCGGAGTCAGGCGGCGGTGGCAGGAAGGCAGCACCGCCAGACGCGGGTTGGTCAAGGTGATCGCCTTGTCGACCGCCGCTCGCACCATTTCCTCGGAGACACCATCCGGGTCGAATTGCGCCGGCCGGTTCTTGAACCAATCGAGAATGCCCATGTTCACCTCCCGCAAAGTTCTGGCTGCACCCTCTCCGCACCGACGGGAATCAGATGCTTGCCGATTCGGCTCCCGGCTTTCACGAAGATGCAGCCGGATTCCCTCGTTTGCTATCGACTGACTGCTGCTATACCGGGTTCCCCAGAGGATGTCGGCGAAGCACCGTTTCGGCACGCTCCGGTCCTGTCGAAATGATGTCGATCGGAATGTCGCAGATTTCTTCGATGCGCGCCAGATAGGCACGCGCCGCTGCCGGCAGGGCCTCCATCGTGCTGGCACCGACCGTGGACTCGGACCAGCCTGGCAAGGTCTCCAGCACGGGCTGACAGGCAGCAACCTCGTCGGCGCCCATCGGCAGCAGCTCGACGAGCTTGCCGTCCAGCCGATAAGCGGCACAGATCTTCAGCTCCGACAGGCCATCGAGAACGTCGAGCTTGGTGATGCACAGGCCGGTGACGCCGTTGATCTGGATCGAGCGCCTGAGTGCTGCCGCATCGAGCCAGCCACAACGCCGCTTGCGACCGGTGACGGTACCGACTTCACGCCCCTTCTGCGACATCTGGTGCCCTGGCTGACCGGCTGTTTCGATGTCGAGTTCACTCGGGAAGGGACCGCCGCCGACGCGTGTGCAATACGCCTTGGTGATTCCCAGCACGTAATGCAGCATCCCCGGACCGATCCCCGATCCGGCGGCGGCCTGGCCGGCAACACAGTTCGAGGAGGTGACAAAGGGATAAGTACCGTGATCGATGTCGAGCAAGGCGCCCTGGGCGCCTTCGAAGAGCAGATTGTGACCTGCCTGGTTGAGCGCATGCAGCGCTGCCGACACATCGGTGACCAGCGGCTTGATCTCTTCGGCATCAGCCATCGCCTGCGCGAATACGGCATCGAAATCGACCGCCGCGGCCCCGAGATAGCGGGTCAGGACGAAGTTGTGGTAATCGAGATTGTCCTTCAGCCGTTCGGCGAAACGGTCGGGATAGAACAGATCATAGACCCGCAGCGCCCGCCGCGCCACCTTGTCTTCATAGGCCGGGCCGATGCCCTTGCCGGTGGTACCGATGCGCAAATCCGCACACTTCGCCGCCTCGCGTGCATGATCGAGGGCCGCATGATAAGGCAGAATGATCGGACAGCCCGGACTGACCTTGAGCCGCGAACGCACGTCGATGCCGCCCGCCTCGAGTACCTTGATCTCGCTGATCAGATGATGGATGTCGAGCACGACACCGTTGCCGATGAAGCAATCGACGCCCGCACGCACGATCCCGGAGGGAACCAGGTTGAGCTTGTAGACCTGGCCGCCGACCACCAGCGTGTGCCCTGCGTTGTGGCCACCCTGGAAGCGAACGACACCCCTGGCATGATCGGTCAGCCAGTCAACGATCTTGCCTTTGCCCTCGTCGCCCCATTGCGTCCCGACGACTACCACATTCTTAGCCATTCCCGTGATCCATTCCAGTGATTGCCTCAACAAGCCATTGCCCGTCACGTTCGACCAGTTGGCGGTCGCACCGTGGCCCTTCGCTGCTCATTTCGGCCGGCAGGAGTTCGACGACGACCTCGCCCTGCGCGCGCAGCGCGGCAATCGCTGCCGCCAGTGCCGCCGTATCCGCCGCATCAGGCGCCAGAATCGCCCCGGGCTGCGTACCCTGCGTACCATTCGCCGCCAGCCGCGCCAGTTCGCGCAAATCCATCGAAAAACCGGTTGCTGGCCGCGCCCGGCCGAAAGCCCTGCCGACGCCGTCATAACGCCCACCGCGTGCGATGGCACTCGAGAAGTCCGGGCAATAGGCCGCGAAGACCACGCCGTTGTGGTAGTGGTAGCCGCGCAGATCCGCGAGATCGAATGACAGCGGCAGATCGGGCAGAGACTCCTGCAACTGCCGCAAGGTGTCCAGCGCCGCAGTGATTTCCGGCAAGGCGGGCAGCGCCCTGGCTGCCGCGGCAAGGGTCTCGACGCCGCCATAGAGGTCGGGCAGCGCCAGCAGCGCAGAACGTAGCGGTTCGTCGAGCTGGCCGCAAGGCTCGCGAAGACTCGGCACGTCCTTGGCTTGCAGCAACTGCAGCAGTGTTCCCTCGAGTTCGGCATCGATGCCGGCCGCTGCCGCCAGCGAGCGAAAAACACCAACGTGACCAAGATCGATACGCGCTGCCGGGACGCCGGCAGCGTCGAGCGCGGCGGCCATCAGGCGAATGACTTCGCGGTCGGCGGCGACGCCGGCATGGCCATACAGTTCGGCTCCCAGCTGGATCGGTTCGCGGCTCGCGGTCAGCGATGCCGGCAGGGTATGCAGCACGCTGGCGCAGTAACACAGCCGCGTCACCCCCTGGCGATTGAGCAGGTGGGCGTCGATGCGGGCAACCTGCGGCGTGATGTCGGCGCGCACGCCGAGCGTCCGTCCCGACAATTGATCGACCAGCTTGAAGGTCCGCAGCCGCAGATCGTGCCCGGAGCCGGTGAGCAGGGAATCCAGGTGTTCGAGCAGCGGTGGCATCACCAACTCGTAGCCATGCACGCGGAACAGATCCAGCAGCGTCCGGCGCAGCCGCTCGATCTGCGCAGCTTCTGACGGCAGGGCATCGGCAATATGTTCGGGCAGTAGCCAGTTCATCGGAAAATCATCAGCAGTACCAGCCCGACCAGCATCGAGGTCAGGCCGATGAAACGGATCTGCCCGTCGGAAAAGCGAATCAGACGCCGGAAGGTTTCACGCCAGGCGTTCGGCGCCACGAACGGCAGCAGCCCCTCAAGCACCAGCATCAGGGCAAAGGCAAGCAGCAGATGATCGATCATTTGCCGGCTTTGTCGCCACTCCGGCTGATGCTCTTCATGTATTTGAAGAAATCGGAGTTGGGCTCGACGACAATCAGGTCGTTCTTGCCCTTGAAGCTGTTGCGATAGGCTTCGAGGCTGCGATAGAAAGCGTAGAACTCCGGGCTGCCTTCAAAGGCTTGCGCATAAATCGCCGAGGCCCTGGCATCGCCTTCCCCCTTCATCTTCTGTGCGTCGCGATAGGCTTCGGCAACGATCACCTCGCGTTGCTTGTCGGCGTCGGCGCGAATCTTCTCGGCCTCGGCGGAACCCTGCGAACGTAATTCGTTGGCCACCCGTTTACGCTCTGCGTCCATGCGGCGATACACGGATTCGCTGACGTCACTGGGCAATTCGACACGCTTGACACGCACGTCGACGATCTGCACGCCAATCTTGCGGGCATCGAGGTCGGCCTTCTCGCGCATCTGGGCCATGATCTTGTCGCGCTCCCCCGAAACCACATCATGCACGGTGCGTTTGCCGAATTCCTCGCGCAGTCCGGCATTGACGGTCTGCGTCAGCCGCGTTTTGGCTCGCGATTCGTCACCGGCAACCGAGATGTAGTAGAGCTTGGGATCGATGATTCGCCACTTGGTGAAGGAATCCACGAGAACATTCTTTTTTTCCGAGGTGATGAAACGCTCGGGTTCGGTGCTATCCAGGGTGAGAATGCGCTTGTCGAAATAGCGCACGTTCTGGATCAGCGGCCATTTGAAGTACAGGCCCGGTTCCTCGATGACATTGCGAACTTCGCCGAGCTGAAAGATGATCGCGTATTGACGCTGATCAACCGTAAAAATGGTCGCCCCGAGCACCACCAGCACGGCCACGAAAACGGCCGCAACGATATTAATGCTTGCTTTCATCAGCGAGACTCCCGATCACGCTGCCGTAGCGTCTCACGCGAACGTGCTTCATTTTTCTCGACCACCTGTGGCGGCACCTCGTTGGAAACCACCGGCGCCGGCCTCACCGCTGCCGGCAGCTCCTGGTTGCCAGCGGCAGGCGCGGCCGCTGCAGCGGCTCCGGACGCCTGCAGCAGCTTGTCGAGCGGCAGGTACAGCAGGTTCCCCTGCCCCTTGGCATCGACCAGCACCTTGCTGGTGCTGGAATAGACCTGCTGCATGGTATCGAGATACATGCGACTGCGCGTCACTTCCGGCGCCTTGGCGTATTCCGTGTAGATCTGCCGGAAGCGGCTTGCATCTCCCTCGGAAGTGGCGATGACGCGTTTCTTGTAACCCTCTGCCTCCTCGAGCAGGCGCGCGGAGGTGCCGCGAGCTTTCGGGATGACGTCATTGGCGTAGGCCTGACCCTCGTTCTTCTGACGTTCGCGATCCTGTGATGCCTTGACCGCATCGTCGAACGCCGCCTGCACCTGCTCCGGCGGCTGTGCATTCTGCATCGTGACCTTGGAAATCAGAATGCCGGTCTTGTAACGATCGAGGATTTCCTGCATCAGTTTTGCGGCATTGACTGCGACCTGCTCGCGCCCCTCGTAGAGGACGAAATCCATCTTGTTCTTGCCGACGATTTCGCGAATCGCTGTTTCTGCGACCTGCATCACCGCATCGTCCGGATGGCGGTTGTTGAAGACATACTCGACGGGGTCATTGAGGAACCATTGCACGGCGAACTGGATGTTGATGATGTTCTCGTCGTCAGTCAGCATCAGTGCTTCCTTGAGTACCTTGTTTTTTTTCGCTGCCGCGATAGCCGATCTCGACGGTGCGCACGCCGGAGATGTTGACCAGTTCATGCGCCTGGATCGGATACGGTAGTCGCCAGCGCAAACCCGGATCGGTGCTCTCCTTGTAGCGGCCGAACTCGAGCACGACGCCCCTTTGCGATGCGTCGACAATATAGAAACCGCTGGCCAGCCAGACCACCACGACCAGCGCCAGGAGCAAGCCAATGCCGCCGCCAAGGAACCTGCTGTTGAACTGGATCGGGGGACGATCGCCACCGCGATCACCGCCCTGGTTGCTGCCAGAACGCTTCCTGTCGAAAATTGCGGACAGCTTGCGATTGAGGTCGCGCCATAACTGTTCAAGGTCGGGCGGCCCCTGATTGGGCCGCTTGCCACCGCCGCCATCGTTGCCGCGATTGCCCCACTGTGGGTCATTGAGCGACATAAAAACTCCAAGGCTATAAATCATGGGGAACCATCTGAATCGAGAATCCTATCGACATTCTGCACAGTGGCAGCACCTGCTGCCCGCTCGCGGCTGTCCCGCAACTCCTGCAAATCCCGTAGGTCCTGCAAGTCCCGCGTCTTCGCCAGAGCCAGTTCGGAAAGCGCCTCGCGCAGCAGGGGTAAACCATCGCCGGAGACAGCACTAAGGCGAACGCGCGAGATTCTACCATACTCGTCACGCTCGACCGCCGGTGGCAGCCCGGTAAGATCTAGCTTGTTCTGCACCGTCAGTTGCGGCACATCGGCAGCGCCGATCTCGGCCAGCACCTTGTTGACGTCAGCGATCTGGTCGTCGCGCGCCGGACTTGCCGAATCAACCACGTGCAACAGCAGATCCGCCTCGGCCGTGGCTTCGAGCGTGGCATGGAAAGCGGCTACCAGCGAGTGCGGCAGGTCGCGGATGAAGCCAACGGTATCGGAAAGCACGATATGGCCGGCCTCGCCCAGCCACAATTTGCGTGTGGTCGTATCCAGAGTAGCGAACAACTGGTCAGCGGCAAAAACGCCGGCATGCGTCAGCGCATTGAACAGCGTCGATTTGCCGGCATTGGTGTAACCCACCAGCGAAACGTTCAGCAACTCTCCCCGGCCGCGCGCCTTGCGCTGCACGCCACGCTGGCGTTCGAGCCTGGCCAGGCGTTCCTTGAGCAGCTTGACGCGGATACCGAGCAGGCGACGGTCGGTTTCGAGCTGCGTTTCTCCTGGGCCGCGCAGGCCGATACCGCCTTTCTGCCGTTCCAGGTGGGTCCAGCCGCGCACCAGTCGTGTCGACAGGTGTTCGAGCTGAGCCAGTTCGACCTGCAGCTTGCCCTCCGAACTTTGCGCCCGCTGCGCGAAGATGTCGAGGATCAGACTGGTCCGGTCGATGACGCGGCACTGCAGCCTGCGTTCCAGGTTGCGCTCCTGGCCGGCGCTGAGTTCATGATTGAAGATCACCAGATCGGCTTGGTGCACGTTGATCTCGGCAGCCACTTCCTCGACCTTGCCCTTGCCGGCATAGGTCGCTGCATCCGGGCTGTGGCGACTCCCCTGCACGATGGCACAGACCGCAGCACCCGCCGACCGGGTCAGCAATCGGACTTCGGCAAGCTGTTCGGCAAGGTCTTCACGACCGAAGTCGAGCTGGACGATGACCGCCCGTTCTTTGGCGGCCGCGCGTTCAACCATGCCGATGATCTAGGAAAGGCTGCCGCAAGCTGCAGCCGTCAGTGAAGGGCAAAAGAAGGGGCTTGACGCAGCTATCCACAGCAGCGGCGAGCCGGTCAAGGATGTTGCAGAGTGCATCATGCCTCGCTGTCGCTGTCCTGCTGGATGGTGATCGGGCGCGACGGAACGACCGTCGAGATCGCATGCTTGTAGACCATCTGAGTCACCGAGTTCTTGAGCAGGACGACATACTGGTCGAACGAATCGACCTGACCCTGCAGCTTGATGCCGTTCACCAGGTAGATCGAAACCGGCACCCGCTCACGCCGCAGGGTGTTGAGAAACGGGTCTTGTAAGAGTTGCCCTTTGTTGGTCATCCTTCAAACTCCATCTTTAATTATGTTCTGGAGGCCCGAGGATAATTGATTTCTCTGTCGTTTGCCATATCCAGACCGAAGATGCTGCGCCAATCAGCCGCAAGAAGCATAATGTTCGCAGTCACAAAGAGGAGAGATCAATGGATTCTGGATCGCTGGCCAGTCTCGATTGGGGTGCCGTCGCGCTGGTCGCTGTCATCGCTGCAACGCTGGGCTGGGGGATGGTCTTTTTTTTTACGGCAAAACCGAAAGGATCTCGACGACCTGCAGGAAGTACTCGATTCGCAGGGCGATGAGGAAGAGGACGAGAAGATTGCCAGTAAGCGAGGAAGCAATCACCACGCTACGGGTAGCTGATCCGTGCGCAAGGAACGGCTGCCAGCTAGTATGCTGCCCAAGGGGGGCTGGCGGCCAACTCAATCATCCCGAAATCCTGGCGTACCATTTCGTCCGAATTCCCGCATTCCGACTGCCCATCCCTTCACTCGCGAAGCACGTAAATGCTGTCGTCGGCGCGGCCGCACACGGCAAGGCTCGGAAATCGAAGCTTCGCTGCCGCGGCATCGGCTCTCGCGGTTTCAGTGGCCGGTGACGAAGCGGAAGGGGACGGCGACGACGGCCTTGCCGGTGTCGACGAGCACGGTGGCATCCCATTCCATGCTGCCGGTGATGCACACCGGCAGGCTGGCCGACGCGGTGAAGCGCTCACTGCCGCCCTGCCTTTCGAGGCGCGGTCGGTTGTAGCCCATATTCATGGTACTGCCGGTAAAATCGACTTCGACCTTGCGCACCTCGGTACCCTGGAAGCTGGCCTGCAACTGCAATGTCTGGAGTACCGGGATCGGTCGTGGTTCAATCGAGAACTCGAGCTGACCGCCGTCTGGCAGCGCTGCGACGCAGGCCTGCCGGTCGAGATTGCAGCCGGACAGCGGTAACGCGATGTCGGCTTTCGGATTGAGCAGTGGTGCCAGCTGGTACCCGAGGCCGCCGAGGATGGTGATTGCGAGCAGGATGGCGGCATCGAGAAACAGGTTCTTGGTCATCGGGAAGGGCATCGGTTGGTGTTTGCGGCGGCGGCACATTATCGTCTGCGCGCGCTTCCCTGGCGAACAAGGCAGCCGCCAGGCGGCGGACGAGCGATTCAGGGTAGAGGCCGGCGGCCGCTGCCAGAATATTTTACTCAGATCAAATTATCCGGCAGTGCCAGCATTCACCATCTGTGGCATATTGCCGCGGTGAACTGTTGACCGGCGGCGGTCGATACCGTTCTCAAACAGCAGGGAGTGGACAATGAACAAACGGGTTCTGGGATTTTCTCTGGCAATGCTTGCCGCGGCGCTTGCGCATGCCGAGCCGCCGGGACCCAGGGCTGCGGGCATCGAGGTCAGGAATTACCCATGGCAGGCGCCGGCAGGCGAGAAGAGCGAGGCGCTCGAGCTCAAGGGCAACAGGAAGAGTGGTGAGGAAATCTACGAGTTGTGCCGTAGCTGCCACCTGCCGTCGGCAGGCGGACTTTCCGACGGCAGCATCCCGCAGCTTGCGGGCCAGCACAGCAGTGTGCTGATCAAACAGATGGCCGACATCCGCGCCGGTGTGCGCGACAACCCGACGATGTACCCGTTTGCTGCGCTCCTGACCGATCCGCAGGAGCTGGCCGACGTCGCTGCCTACATCGAGGGGCTGTGTATTCCCGTCGAGCATGGCCGATACGAGGGGCAGGACGTCGCTCAGCAAGTGGCGACCGGCAAGGTGCTTTACGAGAAGGAGTGCCGGGCATGCCATGGGGCCAGCGGCGAAGGCTTCAGGGACAAGGCTTATCCGGTGATCGCCGGGCAGCACTACAAATATCTGCTGCGCCAGATGACCGAGATCCGCGACGGCAAGCGCCGCAACGCCAACCCGGAGATGCTCAGAATCATCAGCAAGTACGACAATGATCAACTGCTCGCCATTTCGGCCTATCAGGCGAGTCTGCTGATGCCCGGCAGGATGTGCAAGGCCAGTGCGCCGTCCAGGAAGAAATAGGCCGGCGTGCTGCGCGGGCAATGATCATCAAGCAGCGCCCTGGCGCTGCGCGGCGGAAAACATCTGAGCGCCAGCGGCGCCTCTGGAGTGATGAACATGAAAAAATTACTGACCCTGCTGTCGATTATCCTGCTCGCGGCCTGCGCCGCGCCGACTCTGCGGGGTACCGGTGACCTCGGGGTGGTCATCGAGCGCGCGCATGGGCAGATCAGCCTCGTCGATACCAGCCGGCGAGATGTCTATGCGCGCATCGGTGGCCTCGGCGACCTCTCGCACGCCTCGGTGGTCTATGCGCGCGATGGTCGCTATGCTTACGTCTTCGGGCGTGACGGCGGACTGAGCAAGGTCGATCTGCTCGAAGCACGTATCGTCAAGCGCGTGCTGCAGTCGGGCAACGCCATCGGCGGCGCGATCTCGCAGGACGGCCGCATCGTCGTCGCGCAGAATTACACGCCCGGCGGCATCAAGGCTTTTGACGCCGAAACCCTCGAACTGCTCTCCGAAGTACCTGCCGAGTATGCGCCGGGAAGTTTTTCGAAAGTCGTCGGCCTCGCCGATCTCGTCGGTCAGCGTTTCGCCTACGCGCTCTTCGATGGCGGCGAGATCTGGGTCAGCGATTTCTCCGACCCTCGGCAGCCGCAGACGCAACGCTATCCGGCGGGGCTACAGCCCTACGACGGGCTGGTGACCCCCGATGGCCGATATTACCTGGCCGGCTTGTTCGGCGAGGACGGTGTCGCCCTGCTCGACACCTGGCGGCCCGAACAGGGCACGCGGCGAATTCTCGGGAACTATGGGCGTGGCCAGGAAAAGCTGCCGGTATTCAAGATGCCGCACCTGCGCGGCTGGTCCATGGCACAGGGCAACGCCTACCTGCCGGCGATCGGCCGCCACGAGGTCTTGGTCGTTGCCGGCGGCAACTGGCAGGAAATCGCCCACATCCCGGTCAAGGGGCAACCGGTGTTCGTGATGGCGCGGCCGGATGGCCGGCAGGTGTGGGTCAATTACGCGTTTCCCGACAACGGCTGGGTCGAAGTGATCGATACGCTGAGCGGGAAAGTGGTGAAAACGCTCGCACCGGGCAAGGCTGTCCTGCACATGGAGTTCACACCGCGCGGTGAGCAGATCTGGATTTCCGCTCGCGACGACAACCGCGTACTGATCTACGATACGGCGACGTTCACGAAGCTCGGCGAACTGGACGTACAGGCGCCGAGCGGGATTTTCTTCACCAGTCGCGCCAATCGCACGGGCTTCTGATGAACAGACTCGACAACACGCTTGACGAAGCGATCAACTTTCGCCTGCTCAACGACTTTCAGCGGGATTTTCCGCTCTGTTCGGCGCCATTTGCCGAACTGGCTTCCCGGCTCAGAGTTGCCGAGGGAGCCGTGTTGCGGGCACTGGAAGCGTTGCGTCGCGAAGGCAAGATCGCGCGCGTCGGCGCCATTTTCGCTCCTAAACGCATCGGCGCCAGTACGCTGGCAGCGATGGCGGTACCGGCAGACAAACTGGCCATGGTTGCCGCGGCGGTCAACCGCTTTCCCGAGGTTAACCACAATTACGAACGCGAGCACTGCTACAACCTCTGGTTCGTCGCCACTGCCGGGTCGGAAGGGCGCCTGCAGGCGGCCCTGGGCGCGATCGAACAAATGACCGGCTGGCCGGTGTTGAAGCTGCCGCTGCTCGAGGAATACCACATCGACCTGGGTTTTGCGCTTGACGGCCAGAATGAGAGGCCGAGCAAGGTACGCGTGTGCAGTCAGCCTTTCGCTGCACCGACGCCGCTCGACGAATTCGAACGTCGTCTGGTGATGGCCCTGCAGGAAGGCTTGCCGCTGTTCATTCGGCCGTTCTCGGTGCTGGCCAGCCGGGTCGGCTGCGACGAGAACGAAGTGCTCGAACGCATCCGTCGCTGGTGCGCAGAGGGAATCATCAAGCGCTTCGGGGTGATCGTCAGGCATCACGAACTCGGCTATACGGCCAATGCGATGCTGGTGCACGACATTCCCGACGCCAGCGTCAGCGCCATCGGCGAGCGCCTGGCGTGCGAATCAGGGGTGAATCTCTGCTATCGGCGCCCGCGCGTGCCGCCGACCTGGCGCTACAACCTGTTCTGCATGATCCACGGCCAGGCACGGGCGGAAGTCGAGGCCCGCATCGCCGAGCTGCGAGCACGCCTGCAGTTGACCGATTACGCGCACGCGGTGCTGTTCTCGCTGACCCGCTTCAAGCAGTGCGGTGCCCGTTATGCGTGAAGCGGCGAGCATCGACGCGACCGATCGCGCGATCATCGACGGCCTGCAGGGCGGATTCCCGATCTGCGAACGGCCCTACGCCGAAATTGCCGAGAGGCTCGGCATCAGCGAAACGGAACTCCTCGAACGCCTGCAGCGAATGCTGACAACGCGCGTGCTGACCCGCTTCGGCCCGATGTTTCAGGTCGAGCGCATGGGCGGTGCCTTCGTTCTGGCGGCAATGCGCGTTCCTGATGCAGAGTGGCTGCGCGTCCTCGAAATCGTCAATGCCTTTCCCGAGGTAGCGCACAACTACCGCCGCGAAAGCGACCGCAACTGTGAGTTCAACATGTGGTTCGTGCTCGCCACCGAGACCGCCGACGGCATCGACACCGCGGTACGCCGGATCGAGGAGGCCAGCGGCCTGCCGGTCTTTCCCTTTCCGAAGCTGCAGGAATACTTCGTCGAAATGAAGCTGGCGGTGCGGTCGTGAGCACTCAAGCCGCCGCCATTCTCGATGCGACCGATCGCCGTCTCGTCATTGCCACCCAGAACGGCCTGCCGCTGGTCACAAGGCCATATCACCAGCTCGCCGAAGCGATCGGCATCGCACCCGAGGAAGTGATGGTGCGCCTGACCCGCCTGCTCGAGAGCGGCGTCATCCGCCGTATCGGCGCGGTGCCCAACCACTACGCAATCGGCTATACCGCCAACGGCATGAGCGTCTGGGACGTGCCGGACGAGCGTATCGACGAACTCGGCGTACGCGTCGGCGGGCTCGATTTCGTGACCCACTGCTACCACCGGCCGCGCCGGCTCCCCGAATGGCCATACAACCTGTTTGCCATGGTGCATGGCGGTTCACGCGCCGAGGTTCTGGCCAAGGTGGCGAGCATCGCCGAGATCATCGGGAGCGACTGCCGTTCGCATGATGTACTGTTTTCGACCGGCATTCTCAAGAAAACCGGCCTGAGAATGGCGGCAAGGCAAGAATGACTAACCCGCGCGGGCGCGACAAATGGGTCGTGGGGGAATTGCCTTCGCGCGCATCGCCGCGTCGCCGGCAAGCACCGCCGCCGAGTCCGCGGCTGGCCGAGCGACTGGAACGTGCAAACCGGAAGAATCTGATTGGCCGCCCGCTGACCGCGGCCTTGCGCGCCAAGGCAGGAAAGTCGGGCGGACCACCGCCGCTCGTCCTGCTCCGCTGGTCAATCAGATACTTCTGAGGCATGGTGAATCCTCCTTTCTGGATGGCAGTGCCGCGAACGAGATGACTACAGTTTGACCGGACCTTCGACGCCAGAAGTGGACAAGGTGCGCAGCCGCTGCTGCCGCGACTTGTCCATGTAAGCCTCGGCGCGCTTGAGTTGCTCGCCAAGGAGCGCATGATTCTGGCCGACAAGCAACGACCAGGAAGATATTTGCCTGACTTAAATCCAATTTCTCTCTGGAATTCTACAGGCATTCCTCCTATACTGTAGGGATAACAAAAGATACCTATCCGTTGCCAAAGGAGACCTGAAATGACAATGTACATTCCCGGCTTGCTTCCGGAAGCGCTGTTGGTCGATTTGCCGGAAGTCGACGCTCAGCATGAGGACATCTTTAACCATATCGACTCGCTCAAGACCAACTGTTTTGAGCTCAGCTACGTGCCGATCGACGAATTCGGCAAGCTCATCGATAAGTTCGCGAGGCATTTCGCCACTGAAGAACGGATAGCGGACGAGGCGGGACTGGATTTCACCGATCATGCCAGGATTCACACCGATACACTGTGCCTGCTGCACAAGGCCCTGGGTGAAGTCATCAATGGTGGGCAGGACGCGCATTCCTTCCTGCGCTACTGCGAGTACTGGTTTGAACGCCACATCAGTGAGGATGACAGGTTGTTCATCTCCGTCCTGCAATCCAGGGACTTCGATCGGTCCAGTTGCTCCTCGGCACACCGCCAGCCCTGCTTTGCCGCTCAAGCCTGATCGAGCACCTGCCATGCATCAGCGGCAGCGCCAGGATCACCAGAGAAGCCTTGCCACGTCAGCAATGATCAGCGGCTGACCAGTGAATTGCGTGTGTGATGAGTAGTACCATGACCCGTCACGGATGGGTTATGGTTTCTGCTACGATCACACGCAGGAAGACTACGGCGGCGTTGAGCCAGCTGCCATCCAGGGCGCGTCTGACTGCGATCAGCCTCTGCGCCGCCCTATCCCACCCAGCCAAAGCCAGTCCGGCCAGCGCCAGGCTGCCCGGTTCGGGAACCGTTGCGGGCGCGTCCACGGCAACCCGGAAAACCAACCACTCATCATGATTGAATCCGGGTGTGGTCGGATCCGGATCCCCATTACTACTGTACCAGACCCAGCGCGCGGCGGCGTCGATGCCTGGTCTAGCGCCCCATGGCCCACCACCGTTGGCAGGGCCAGCGGTCAGCCCGACCCATCCAAGTGACGAATTGCCACCACCGTTAGCATCAACGATCTCGTTGGTGAGCAATGTCAAGTCAGCCGCGCTCCCCGTATATGGCGCACCGGTATTACCGAGCCCGGTAGCCATCACTTGCCACTGTGGGTCGTTGCTGTAGAACTTGTAGTTGCTATTCGCCGAGGCGGTTCTGTCGTTGGCTGGATGATTCGGAGTCCTGCGCGAGCGGCAGTCGCAAGAAGCCCGGTCAAACAGCTCGCTGCGGCAAACTCAGCCGCCGAATTGCCGGGTCAGGGAGTCGACACTGGTCCGCAGTTGATCGAGGTCCGGCGCGTTGCCGTCGGGAGTGAGACGGTCGACTACTTCAGGCAGAAGCTGCGACAGACCCTCGGACGCCTCTGATTCGCTGACACCAGCCTGTTGGGCGATCTGCGACAACGCGTCGCTGCCAAAGATCTGGCCCATTGCCTCCGGCGCGATGGGAAGGTTCTGCCCGCTACCCACCCATGAACTGGCCTGCTCGGCGAAGCCAGCACGCTGGAGCTGTTCGAGCAGGCCACCCAGGCCAGGCAAGCCAATGGAACCTCCCTCGCCGCTGGCACCGCCACCGAGCACGCTACCCAGCACCGCAGCGAGTCCACCACCAGCAGTGCTGCCACCGGTACCGCCGAGAACATCGCCAATTCCACTACCTTGGCCGGAACGTCCGCCCAGCATGCTGCCGAGCAGGTCTCCGAGACCACCACCGCCCGTACCGCCAGCGTT
The DNA here is from genome assembly GCF_012940005.1 of Candidatus Accumulibacter contiguus. GTDB lineage: Bacteria > Pseudomonadota > Gammaproteobacteria > Burkholderiales > Rhodocyclaceae > Accumulibacter > Accumulibacter contiguus. The sequence continues at coordinate 37,121 of NZ_SPMX01000035.1, forward strand.
GCCTTGGCGGTTCATCAACATCCCCAGGACGACTGGCAGGAGAGCCATCAGCAGATTGCTGTTGCCATCCTCTGTCGGCGTCTGCCGCGCTGCACCCGTCGTTTTTCCCAAAATGTCACCCAAGATGCCATCCAGTAGTCCCATGCTGCTCTCCTTGTCTTCAAACCGTTTGCTGCGCAACAGAACAGTATAACTGCTATTCGGGAAATCCCGCCTGCAACTGTTCGACGATCCAGCGCACCTCGGCCTCGCTCAGGAAGCGCCGCCAGGGAGGCATCGGCGTCCCTGGCCGACCGTTGTAGATCGTGGCAACCAGCGAATCAACCGGTTTGTCCTGCAGGGCCTGCGGTCTCAGCGAGGGTCCGAGACCGCCTTGCAGCGTCATGCCGTGGCACGAACCGCAATCCTGACGGACCAGATGCACGAGTTGCTTCTGACGTTCGGTGGACGGCGGAGCAACTTGCGCGAGCACGCCAGGCGGGCACAGCAGCAACACGAGAACAAGACAAGAGCGCATGGTTACTCCTTTGAGTTCTCATTCCCGACGCTGCCACGGCCATCGTCCACTTACTTCGAGCTCGAGCGTGAAGCTGAGGAGCGTGCGGATGGCCACAATGGCCGCGAGCACGCCGAGGTTCTCGAACGTGGGCTTGATCGCCACGGTACCGATGATGTCGGCGATTACCAGCAGCTCCAGCCCCAGCAGGATGGCGCGGCCGAGATCGGCACGCAAGCCCAGGTAAGCCTCCTCGAAAACCGCGCGCCGCACCAGACGCCGAGCGAAGGTAACGGCAGCCAGTATCGCACCGACAAGAAGCGCGGCCACGCCAGCCATCTCGACGAGACGCGCGGCGAATATGATCAGATGTTCCTGGGGCATGGACAAATAAGCAATGGGAGCAATGGGAGGAATTGGAGATTCAACCGCACGCTCGAAAGTATCGCCGGCCGTGGTAGCCGCAGTCAATCGAGAATTTCGTTCACTGGCGTTCGATACCGAGTGCGAATAACCTTGTGCGCAGGGGTGACGAACATTTCATCGGTGCGCGCATGTTCGACCACCTTGCCCATCAGCATGAACACGCACTCCTCACTGGCGTGTCGGGCCTGCGCCATGTTGTGGGTGACGATGAGAATCGTATACTGGCCGCGCAGTTCCCAAAGCAGTTCCTCGACCGCTTCGGTGCCTTTGGGATCGAGCGCCGAGCAGGGCTCGTCCATCAACAGCATCTTCGGCTTCACCGGCAGCAGGCGCGCGATGCAGAGTTTCTGCTGTTCCTCCAGGGAGAGTTCGGTCGCCTTGCGCTTCAGTTGGTCCTTCACCTTGTCCCACAGCAGCACCTGCTCGACGATCTCGTCCGGAGTGCCATGGTGTACGTCGCCGCCACCCTTGGCATGCAGCCGGTGACTGAAGAGGATGTTCCCGGCGTAACCCCGCAAAAAAGCCCAACCTTGCGAGTTAGGCTAAGTGCTTGTTTCTTTGGTGGTGATGGGTGGAATTGAACCACCGACCTATGGGTTATGAATCCCAACTTCTAGGCATTTTTCGGCGTTGAAAGGGATGTACGGAAGAATGTTAAACGTCGTAAAAACAACAATCTAGCGTAAATTGACGTTGCACGACGTTGAACGGAATTGCTATAATCTGCTTACTATGTGCTTACTGGATTCCGCTGGTAAGCAAAACCGGAGGCCATCAGATGAGCGAAAACAAGGTTCCTTTCACTGCCGGGCGAGTGTCCAAGTTTGTCTGCGAGGCAGGCAAAGCAGCGTCCTTTTTATGGGACACCGAATCGACCGGACTCGGCCTGAAGGCGTCAGCCGGCGGCAGCAAGGTCTACGTCTTGCAGAGCCGCTTGGAGTCTGGCGCATCGGTTCGGCTGACCATCGGCAGCACCAAGGCATGGACCCTTGGCGCCGCACGCGACGAGGCCCGGCGCCTGCAAGTGCTCATTGACTCAGGTAACGATCCGCGCCAAGAGAAGCGCGACCGGATAGCCGAAGCCGAGGCCAAGCGCGCCGAAGCCGATGCCAAGCGTATCGAGCTGGAGCGCATCGCCGCGCCGGCAATGGAAGCCTGGCAGAAGTACATCGAAGCGCGCGCCCCGCGGTGGAGTCAAAGCCATCTCGGCGACCATGCGACCGTGAGCAAGGAAGGAGGGGAGCACCGCACCCAAGGGCGCCGACCCGGCGAGAGTGACAAGACTCTGCCGGGCATCCTGCGCCCGCTACTGGCCCTTCCTCTGGAACAGATCGACGCTGACCGCGTGCGCGTCTGGCTGCAAGATGAATCCGCCAAGCGCCCGACCCATACCCGCCTTGCCTTCGGCCTGCTGCGCGCTTTCCTGAACTGGTGCTCAGATCGCCCCGAATACCGCGACCAAGCACGCACCGACGCCTGCATCACGCGCATGGCCCGCGACGAACTGCCGAAGAAATCCACCAAGGACGACTGCCTGCAACGCGAGCAACTGCCGGCATGGTTCGCCGCCGTGCGCCAGATTCAGAATCCCGTCATCGCCGCCTACCTGCAAACGGCCCTGCTGACTGGCGCGCGCCGTGAAGAGGTAGCCAGTATCCGCTGGGAAGATGTGGACTTCCAGTGGAAGGCCCTGACCATCAAGGACAAGGTTGAGGGCGAGCGCACTATCCCGCTGACGCCCTACGTCGCTTCGCTGCTGGCCGCCCTGCCCCGTCGCAATGAATGGGTATTCAGCAGCCCCACAGCGGCATCAGGCAGGCTGCAGGAGCCGCGCATCATGCACAACAAGGCATTGACCGCTGCCGGGCTGCCAGCACTGAGCATACACGGCCTGCGCCGGTCCTTTGGTACGCTGGCCGAGTGGGTGGAATGCCCCGCGGGAGTCTCTGCGCAGATCATGGGCCACAAGCCAAGCGCCACCGCGGAGAAGCATTACCGGGTTCGCCCGCTCGACCTGTTGCGCCAGTGGCACACGAAGATTGAAGGCTGGATTCTCGATCAAGCCGGTATCGAGCAACCGGCCGAAGATCGGGGGCACGGCCTGCGAGTCGTCAATGCTGTCTGACAGTTCAGGCAAGGTAGATGTGCCTGCGTTGAACTATTGCCATCTGAGGCATACAATGTATTGCCATGAGCAAGATTTCCTGCATCAAGCCGACCGATAAGCAAGCTATCGAGTGGGTCAAGGAGGCCGGCAGCCAAAAGCGCCGCCTTGTTTTCACTGAACATGCGGAGTTGCGGATGAAAGAGCGCCGCATTGGCCGCCGCCAAGTGCTACAGACCTTGCAGAATGGCCATATCAGCGAACCGTTGCACCAGGACATCAGGGGCGACTGGCGGTGTAACGTGAGTTGGTTTTATGCAGGGGTTCGCCTCAATGCTCTCAACGTAACGCGCCATTGTCATAATTTGATCAACGGTCAGATACCCGGTTGCACGTCGGGCAGGCTCCTGGCAAAATGCCTATCCCCTTGATACCCAGGTAAGATTTTATATGCCAAGATCTTTATGTCAATGTCGTTGACTCGTTCTCTAACTTCCTTTTTTCTCAAGCTTTTTTCATTCAGTCGCGTTTGACGGAGAAGGCTTTCTCCCGAACAGGCATCCTCAGTTTTCCCCGCCTGATCGCCTGCCTGCTCGGTGGGTACACGTCCAAAGTGCAGTCTGAACTGGACGCCTTCTTCGCCAACCTGGCGAACCGCGCCGACCTGGCACGAGAAGTCTCGGCGCAGGCCTTTGCCAAAGCCC
>NZ_SPMX01000036.1 GCF_012940005.1 Candidatus Accumulibacter contiguus
ATGCACGCCAAGTGCTCTCCCACGGGCTTGATGTCCCAGAGGGGCGTCGGGCTGTGCGTCGCCTTCCGAACTCGTTTCCACCACACCTCCGTGGCACTCTACGACCTAAACCTTGGGGCTCTGCCCCAAACCCCGCACTCGCCGTGAGGCAGCGGCCGGGGATGATCAACCCCTCCCCAGCCCCTGCCTCAAGTGTACTTGGCTTACAGGATGTCAAGAGGCTTTCGCGGCATAAACGCAAGAGAAAAATACCTCTCTCGCATTTATTCCACGGTCCTCTTGACACCCTTCCAGCCATGACTTCATCTCCTCTCTTGAACGAACGAAAAACCACAAAACGAAGCATACAAGGGGAAACGGTCATGACTTTCATCATCGGGGGTGTCCTGCAAAGTCATGACCGTTTGAGAATGCTTTCAGAGCTGCTAGACTGGTTTGGGTCTGCCAACGAGGGTAGCCATCAATCGTGGTTTCCGGCGCCAGCATGCGCCGCTTTTTCAGGAGAGAAGGACATGGGTTTTTTTTGATTTCGTCAAGGAAGCAGGCGAGAAGCTTTTTCATGCCAAAGATACCGAAGCGGCGTCGGCCGAACTGGCCAGTGCTCCCGATGACGAGGCGGCCAAGGCGCGCCTCGACGAGCTGAACCGTACCGCCGCGGACGCGATCGAGGCCTACATCAACACCCAGAACCTGCCGGTGACCGGCCTGACGGTGACTTTTGACGGTGCAAGCGGAACGGCGACGGTCTTCGGAGTCGCCGGCGACCAGGCCAGCAAGGAGAAAATCCTCCTCTGCTGCGGCAACGTCACCGGTGTATCGCAGGTCAACGACATGCTGTCGGTCGATCAGAGCGAACCTGAAGCGACCTTCTACACCGTCGTCGCCGGCGACAATCTGTCGAAGATCGCCAAACAGCACTACGACAACGCCAACAAGTACCCGCTGATCTTCGAAGCCAACAAGCCGATGTTGACTCACCCGGACAAAATCTATCCCGGCCAGGTGCTGCGCATTCCGCCGGAGTAATCGAGCCATCAACGAGGCACTCAATACCCTGTCTGCCGCACCGATCGATCTGCAAGTGCGCACCCTGTTGTTCCAGCATGCTGAGCAACCCTGACAGCGCGTCATCGAAGGCCGGGAGACCGTCATGAGCTATCTCGTCATCGGACTGATCATTTTCCTCGGCGCTCATTCGCTACGCATCGTCGCCGGCGACTGGCGCGATGCTCAACTCGCCCGGCTCGGCGAAATGCGCTGGAAAGGCGTTTTCTCGCTCGTCTCGGCGCTCGGGTTGGCGCTGATCATCTGGGGTTATGGCCTGGCACACGTGGATTCCCCGGTCCTCTGGCTGGCGCCGCGCGGGATTCGCCACCTGGCCGCCCTGCTGACCCTGCCGGCGTTCATTCTGCTGGTCGCCGCCTTCGTGCCCGGCAGCCACATCCAGGCAAAGGTCGGCCATCCGATGGTCGCCGGTGTCAAGCTCTGGGCATTGGCACATCTGCTGGCCAACGGCAGTCTGGCCGACGCGACCCTGTTCGGCGCCTTCCTCGTCTGGGCCGTGGCGAGTTTCGTCTCGTTGCGGCGCCGCGACCGGATTGCCGGACGGACCTACCCGGTGCGCGGCTGGGCCAGCGATGCGCTGGTGCTCGGCATTGGCCTCGTCAGCTGGCTGGGCTTTGCCTTCTACGGCCATGCCTGGCTGATCGGCGTAAAGCCTTTCGGCTAACGGTCATGACTTTTCCAGGCACCCCCGATCATGAAAGTCATGACCATTCCCCTCTCCCCCGACCCCTCCCCCACGAGTGGGGAGGGGAGATTCGTGAGTCGCTGACGCGACTTTCACATTAACGGAGGCTCACCCTGGTGGGTTTGATCCGCGCGCTCGCCGGTGTTGGCCTATGCCTGCTATTCTGCGTCGCTGGCCTGGCGGTGGAACTGCCTCGCGGCGCGGATTCCGCAGGTCCGCTGACCGACCCGAGCCATTGGCGGAAGTGGCTGCCCGAGATCTCCGACGCCGCTGACGTCAGCCTGCCGGTAATCGCCCCCTTGCCGCCGCTGACGATGGCGACCTCTGATCCGATCCGCCAGCGTTTCATGGATCAGGCGCTCGTGCAGCAGTGGGCAAGCGGGCCCGCGTCGCTGCCCTGGAACCGTCTTGCCCTCGAACTGATCGTCAAATATCAGCAGAACCCGCTGCGCGCGGCGCGCGTGCTCGCACACCTGCACGCGGCGGCCCATGACGCCATCGTCGGTCTGGCGGCGACGAGCAGCGAGGAAGCCGCCCAGGCGGTGGCCGTGCATGCAGCGGCGGCGGGCGTACTGGCGCATTTCTACCCGCGAGAATCGCCGGGGCGCCTGGAAGCGATCGGCATCGGCGCGATCCTGGCCGTCGCCGCCAGCGCACGGATGTCGCCGCAGACGCTCGATTTGGCGCGCGCAGCCGGCCGCCGCGCCGCCACCGCGGCGATCCGGCGGGCCCTCGACGATGGCGGCGATGCGACCTGGAACCCGGCGGACCGTCCGCCTCCCGCTCCACGTATCTGGCGCGCCGCACCACCGCTCAATCTCGCCAATCCGGGCGAGCCGCTGGCCGGTAAATGGCGAACCTGGGCGCTGGTTGACGGCAGGGAGATGCAGCCGCCACCGCCGCCGCCCTTCGGCAGCGAGCGCTACTGGGAAGAAGCGCGCGAGGTGCTGCGGGTAGCGCGCCGCTTGAGCGTCGAGCAGAAGCGCATCGCCGACGAGTGGAACCTCGACCGGGGTTCGGTGACGCCGCCGGGAGTCTGGAATCGCAAAGCGATGCAGTGGGTGTCCCAGCGCGCCCTGGGCACGGCCGAGACCGCGCGCGTGTTCGCCGCGCTCAATGTGGCGATGGCGGATGCGCTCATCGCCTGCTGGCAGGCGAAGTTCGAACACTGGAGCGTGCGGCCGGTCAACGTCATCCGCGAGAAGCTCGATCCGGACTTTCTGCCCTGGTTATTCACGCCACCGTTTCCGAGCTACGTCTCGGGTCATGCGGCAGTTTCCAGCGCGGCTGCCGAGGTGCTCGCCGCTTACTTTCCGGAGCAGGCCGACGAGTGGCGAGCCGCCGCCGACGAGGCGGCGATGTCGCGCCTGTACGGCGGCATCCACTTTCGTAGCGACAACGAGGAGGGGCTGCGACTCGGCCGCCGGGTCGGTCGACGCGTGCTCGAGCGCGGCCTCGGCCGTGACCGCCTCCCGGCAGGCGGCGAGCCGGTGCATCCCGCCGTTCAGTAGGCGAGGTAGCCGAGTTGTCCGAACACTTCGCCGCAGCGCGCGCGAACGGCGACGAGCACGGGACTGGCGATGACCGCTGGCGTCACGACGGTGGGTTCGCTCGTCTCCAGCCGGAAAAGCAGCCTGCCGTCGATCGCCTCGTAGCTGAATATCTCGTAGCCGCCGGCAGCGGGGGTCGGTGCCCAGCGGATGCGCTTTTCACCCGCATCAAGCGAATCAAGGGTCAGACCACTGACCGCGCAGGCAGAGCGCGCGTCGATCAGGAAGCGGTGCTCGCGGGCAGGCGATGGCGCCGGTGGCGCACCCTCCGGGCACAGGCTCGTGACGCGCACGCTGACCCGCGCCAAGCCATCGGCCAGCGCCTGTGGCGGCAGGAAACGGGTGTCGTTGACGAGGCTGTCGATGCTGGCCAGGGTCCGGCCTTCCGGTTCGCGGCTGACGAGCTGGAGGCGATAGCTTGACACACCGGCGGCCGCGCGCCACGCGATCATCGGTCTCGTCGAGGATTCGCGCGACCCCTGCGCCGGCGTGACGATCGCTGGATTGAGGCACGGCAGCCCGGCGAGCGCGGGCGACGCCAGCCCGACGCCGGCGAGGCATACCGCCGCCCGTGCCACAGGCCGTCGGGATAGGAAAACGTGCAGGCTTGCCATGACCTTCCCGAGATCGGGGCCGTGCCCCCCCTGATGCGGCCAATGCCCTGAAAAGGGTGTGAATGAAAGTGTTGGGAGGTACCGATGGCTCCCCTCCCCCTCGCGGGGGAGGGGTTGGGGGGAGAGGGGGCGTCCATGCCCTCGCAGATGCCAGCAGAGCAGACTTACGGCTCTGGCTATGTGCTTTCGCAAGGATTTGACGAATTCGTGTGCAACGATGGCCCCCTCTCCCCCAACCCCTCCCCCACAAGGGGGGAGGGGTGATCACCGATGTCAACGCATCTCCATTGAACATGGCACTTCGACCAACACTTTCATTCACACCCTTCCGATCCAGAACCATTGAACACCCTCGGGAACGGGTACGCCGAGTGCCCGATAGCCCTACGCGGACACTCCTGAAACGCCTTGAACAGACCGGTTACTGTGAAAGTCGCGTCAGCGACTCACAAATCTCCCCTCCCCCCTCGCGGGGGAGGGGTCGGGGGGAGAGGGAAACGGTCATGACTTTCATGATCGGGGGTGCCTGGAAAAGTCATGACCGTTTGAATTGAAGCGATGAATGCGCTGGATTTTGCTTGAGCAAAGCAAAGCTACGACGTGCAAGCTCTTGAATGTCCTCGGGTAACGCATCAAAACATGGCCAGAAGCGGCGCGACGTAAAATGCTTCAAATCTCGCGTGCCTGACCATTACGGTATTCAGCAAGAGCTTCCTCGGCAAGAGCGTCCAGCTTTCCAGCGGCGGCATCTGCTTCAATCTGCGCGTCCCAAGCATCCGCGTCGAACCGAGAAAACCAGCGACGAAAACGGGCAAGTTCTGCTGGCGATAGTTGTTCAATCGCTTGTTCCAGGGATTCCACAGTAGTCATGGTTCATCTCCGAAATTTTAACGATACCATACGCCGAGTTCGCACGGATCGGCAATGCGTGGCGGCCACGCCAGGCTGAAATCATTGGCGTCGAGGGTGAGATTGGGCGAATAGGCCGGGTCGGCGGCCAGTTCGTCTGCCCACCGGTCCTGCATGAACGCCACTTCCGGGGCAAAGCGTGCTTCGGGCCTCGTTTCCTGCTCCTGGCTGGCCGACTCGTAATGGAGCATTTCTGCATAAGGCGTCCAGACGTTGCGATAACCCGCCTGCCGAATCCTCAGGCAGAAGTCGATGTCATGGAATGTCAGCGCGAGCCGCTCGTCGAATCCGCCCACTTCCTCGAAAACAGATTTCCGTACGACCATGCAGGCCGAGCTGACCGCACTCAGCGACTGGTGCAAGGCCGCCCTGCCGAAATAGCCGACATTTCCCCGCTCGAAATTCAGGAAGGAATTCCCGGCCACGCCGCCGATACCCAGGATGACTCCGCCATGTTGCAGGCGCTGCCCGGGGTTCCACAAGCGGGCGCCGACGGCACCGACGCCGTCCTGCACGGCGAAGGAAACCATTTCCTCCAGCCAGCCCGGCGTGATGATTTCGATGTCGTCGTGCATCAGGCAGAGCAAGCTGCCCTGCGCCTGCGCCGCCGCCTGGTTGTTGAAGCGTGAAAAGTTGCACTCCCCATCGGCCTGCAGCACCCCGATGCCGCTCTGGCGCAAGCGATCGAGCCATTGGCGGGTGTCTGCGTCTTCGCTGCCGTGGTCGATGACGATGATTTCGTAAGGTACGTAAGTGCTGCGCATGCGGATGGATTCGATGCACAGACGCAGCAGATTTGCCCGGTCCCGCGTGGGAATGATGATGCTCAGCAGCGGCGCCGGCGTTGGCACCGGGAAGCGAACCCTGGTGTGGAGGTGAATCTCCGGTGCGGGCATGACTTCCGCGGCAATCCCTCGACGCTGCAAATGCTCGCTCAGCGCCCGCTGGGCGGCGGTCAGTGCGTACGGCTTTTCGCCGATGTCACTTGCCGTGCTCCCGGTAACGATTCGCCAGTGGTAGAGCACGCGCGGAATATGGACCATCTGATCCGGCCGCAGGCGCTCCATGCTGCGCAAGGCAAGATCGTAGTCCTGGGAGCCTTCGAAGCCTTCGCGAAAGCCTCCGATCTCGTTCAGCAGGGAGCGCCGGTAGCACCCCAGGTGAGAGAGCATGTTCTGCGCCAGAAACAGTTCGTAATTGAAATCACATTTGAAATAGGGACCACAGCGCTGGCCGTCGGGGGCAAGCTTGTCTTCATCGGTGTAGATCAAGCCCGCCTCGGGATGCTCGATAGCGCACTGAGCAACGAACCACAGGGCCAGCGGATGCAACAGATCGTCGTGGTCGAGAAGAGCGACGAAGTCGCCGCTCGCCAGCGCCAGCGCCGAGTTGCTGGCGGCAGAGATATGGCCGTTGACCGGGCGGAAGATCACCTGGATGCGCGGATCCGCCGCGGCGTGACGTTCGAGCAAGGCCTTGATCGCCGGTGAGTCGGATGCGTCGTCGGCGACGCACAGTTGCCAATGCGGATAGACCTGGCCCAGCACGCTGTCGATGGCCGCTTCGAGCAGGGCCACATCAGAGTTGTAGGTGGGCATCAGCACGGAAATGAGCGGAGGCTGCTGCCATGAGTCGGCAATCTGCCGAAGCCGCGGATAGGATTCGGGAGCGGGTTCGAAGCGGCTGATCCAGGTGTGGTAGTCGGTGCCGGCGCGGACTTTTCCGTCGAGGCTTTGCTGCAATTCCTGCCAGTCGCGCGTCTGCAATGCTGCGCGCTGGAGAAATCGCCAGGCACGCGTCGGGTTGCGCACAGCCTGGTTCAATAGTGGCAGGTAGGTGATCGCCTTGCGCACCCCGCGCAGCGGCCTGGTGATTCGCCAACTGCTGCTCCGCCAGATCGCCTCGATATGTTTTTGCCTTTCATCGAGCACTTGGCCTTGTGTCCGGACTTGCCATTGCAGCGCCGAGATTTGCTCTTCCAGTTGAATGATGAGGCGTTGCTGCTCGGTAATGCGTTCTTGCTGCCCGATGATGCGCTCTTCCTGCCTGGTGATGCGCTCTTCCTGCCCAGTGATGCGCTCTTCTTGCCCGGTGATGCGTTTTTGCAGCTCGGGGTAGTTCCACACCTGCGCCATGATTCCCGCAATCTGCCCTTCGCTCCACAGGTGCCGCCACTTTTCATAGACGCGGGTATAGGCCGGGCCGATAGATGGCGCAATTGCATGCACCCCTGAACTTGCGTGCATGCGATAACAGGCGGAAACGCCGGGGACATGGACGAAGCGGGAGTGACGGGCAATCTGGAGCCAGAAATCCCAGTCCTCGAACAGATCCAGGTTTTCGTCGAAACGGCAACCCAGATCGATGACCTGGCGCCTGAAAAGTACCGCGTGCAGTGGCATCAAGTTGCCCGCAAGCAGGCGCAGTTCGTCGAAAGGCAGATCGAAAGGGGCGCCCTTGGCTTGGCCATCCTCATCGGTAGGCTGTACACCGGTATAGGCGGCCAGCAATTCGGGCGAATCCGTCAGCGCTGCCGCCAGCTTCTCCAGATGATCGGGAAGGAGCCAGTCGTCATCGTCCAGGAAGAGCAGGTAGGCGCCGTTTGCCGCTTCGAGCGCCGCGTTGGCGGCGCGACAGCGATGCAGGGGTCGGTCGGTGGGCAGCAGGCGCAGCGGATGCGGGCCGCAGGCTGCTGGCATGTCCGGATGCCCGGGCAGCGCCGCCACGACCAGAATTTCGATCCGGGAGTAACTTTGCCCGGCAAGCGACGCCAGTGCTTGCTGCAGCAGAGGCATCCGCTTGATGCTGCGTATCAGGATGGAAACCAGAGGGGAAAAGCGTTCTTGTTCGGGCAACGGGCTCATGTGCGACATGCTGAGGTGGCAGGCGCGATGGCCAGCATGGGCGCATTTTAACCAGTAGTGCGCATTCTGCGCGGTTTTCTCGCGGCGCAGCGCACACCGCAGAGTACTTTCGCCATCGCTCGGACGGAGGCAGTACAATCGACCATTTGAAGAGATGCGGGAAGATGGCTGAAATTCAGAAGATGCCCATGGTTCCCCGGCCGCTGGCCTTCGTGGTGTGCGCATCCGATCCGGAGGTGTTACAGCAGCGTTTGCTGGCATCCGAGTGCTTGAAGTCGCGGCGCTACCGGCTGGCGATCCATTTCGACAGTCCTTCCGCTGCCAGGGCTTTCAACGAGGAAATGGACCACAGCAGCGGCGAAGGCTGGCTGGTCTGGGTGCATCAGGATGTCTTCCTGCCGGAAGGCTGGGATCGTCGATTTCTGGCGGCACTTGCACAGGCAGAGAGGGTGATACCCAAGCTGGCCGTCGTCGGAGTCTACGGGATCGACCTGCTGGGCCGACGGGCCGGACATGTCCTGGACCGGGGCAGGATTCTCAGGGAGCCGCAAGAGCTGCCGTGCGAAGCAGCCAGCCTGGACGAAGTGCTCGTGGCGGTGCGAACGGATAGCCGGCTGATCCTCGATCCCGCACTACGATACCATTTCTATGCCACGGACCTGGTACTTGCTGCCAGGCAAGGGGGCTGGGCAGCGGCTGTCGTGGACTGCTGTTGCGAACACTGGTCGGATACGCCGACGAGCGGCCCGGTGACGAGGGAATTCGCTGATCGTCTCATCGCCGATGCCCGTATCTTTGAAACGAAGTGGCGTCACCATCTCCCGCTGGCCACCCCCTGCTTCCACATCAGCGAACCTGGCGATGTGGAGCGTTTTGTGCAGGCCCATTTTCCCGTGGCACCGGACACCAGGCTGCCTGATGTCCACTTGTCCGGACCAAACAAGGGTATTTCCTGCACCGGTGGACCAGCAGCGCTTCATCAGGAGTAGGCACGTGTTCGAGGTATTGCTGTTCGATGGCGGCACCCTGCGCCTGTCCGAGGAGTTCGCTTTGGGTCACAGGGAACTGCGGCGGCGGATTCATGCCGATCGCTGGTGGCATGCAGGCGCCGGCAACCGGCCGATCCCGCCGGCCCATTTTCTGAAATTCTGCCACGCCGATCGGATCCTGGTCATTCTCGACCCGGCCGTGCTCGTTGCGGACAACCTGGTCGATGAACTGCTCGGCCTGACCCCTGGCGGCCAGGTCGCCTGTGCTCTGCCTGCCGATCCGAGAAGCGCCGGAGCGGTGGCCGTCGACTATGCCAGCCGCCCCGGTTTCGACCGCCATGTCGCCCGTCGCTCGAGGCTTCCGGCCGCGGGAGCGTATACCGGTCAGGCCCCGTGGCTGTACATGATCACCATTGAAGCCTTGCGTCAGGTCGTCGCCCAGGACGAGGCCGTCACCTGGGAGCGTATCCCGGAGATCCTGGGTCCCCGTGCCCTGCTGGCGCAGCGAACATTCATTCATTCCTGGTCCGATTACCAGCAGAACACGCGAGCGGAAATGCTCGACCTGCTGCCTGCCGGAACAAACTCGCTGCTGGATGTGGGGGGTGGGGAAGGGGGATTCGCGGCGGCATTCGTCGAGCGCTTCGGCGGCCAGGCCACCGTCGCCGAGTTGAACCCGGCAGCAGGAGAACGGGCAATGGCGCGGGGATTGACCGTCCATTGCGGGCCCTTCGAGCAACTGCAGAAGATCACCACCTTCGACTGCATCGCATTCCTGGACGTGCTGGAACACCTCGCCGACCCCCTGGCTGCCCTCCGCAAGGCACACAGTCTACTCAAGCCAGGGGGGCACGTGCTGCTTGCCGTGCCCAACGTCGGTCACTGGTCGGTTGTCCAGGACCTGCTGCAGGGAGAATTCGACTATCAACCAGTGGGCATTCTCTGCGTCGGGCACCTGCGTTTCTTCACGCGCAGGGGCCTCGAGAAACTGATCGAAGATGCGGGCTTTCAGGTGGCCCGGTGGCGGGATTGTCCTTCCCCCCTGCCCGAAAACCTCCAGGCCTTTTTGGACCAGGCCGCCGGTTTCGGGCAGACCGTTGCTTTCCAGAGCCTCAGCACCGATAGCTTCCATGTCCTCATCCAGGCGCGTTGATGTCATCATCGTCAACTACCGGTCTTCTGCAGACACTCTGCAAGCCGTGCAATCCCTCATGCCGTGGCGCTTCGGCACACTCTGGCTGGTGGACAACAGCGATGATCCTGTGGAAACCGGGACGCTGGCGCATGGCATCCGCCAGATGCCTTGGGCAAGGCTGTTGCTGCCGGGAAAGAATCTGGGATTTGGCCGGGGGTGCAACCTGGCGTTTACCGAATCGAGCGCGCCCTATTGCCTGCTGCTGAATCCGGACGCACTGCTCTCGCCCAGGGATCTGGAGACCCTTGTCGATGCCCTCGAAGCCGATCCCCGGCTGGCGGCGGTTGCTCCCAGGACCTTCTGGGATCGCGACCATCGTTTTCTGTTGCCCCCGGCCTTTCCTCAATCGCCTCTGGCGGAAATCTCCCTGGCGCTGGCCAGCAGGTATCCCCGGCTTTGCCGAACGGCTTTCCGGCTCTACCTCTCGCGCATGCAGCGGCAGATGGCCAGCCCTCGGCCGGTGGAAACGCCGTTCCTGGCCGGCGCATTGCTGTTGCTCCGGCGGGAAGCCGTGCTGGCGACGGGAAGCCTGTTCGATCCGGACTATTTCATGTTCTACGAAGACACGGACCTTGCCTGGCGTCTGCGACAGACCGGCTACCGGCTGGCAGTGGTCCCCGCTGCCACGGCAGTGCATGAATATCGCCACAAGCTATTGAAAGCGCCGCTGATGGCACAAACCCGGATGATTTATTTCCGCAAGCGCCACCCGCTATTCCACCGCTGGACGCGTCAGCTGGCTCTGCTGGAGCGACTCCGCCAGCCGCTACATTGGGAGGAATGGGGGGATTGCCTCGATGCCTCGATCAGCGACGCGGCCGAACTCGATGCGCATCTCGATGGCGCGCACATCGTCGCCTGGAGCCCATCGCCAATGATGATCCCCGCCGCTTTCCGGCCGCTATCGGCCAGTGCCGTATCATTCACCCCGGAGGATTGGCAGTTACTTGAGCCCGGCCGCTATATGCTGGCACTTGCGCATCCGGCCTTGCCGGGAAAACTGCGCTATCTCAGCTTCGAGCGGGCTGCAGGGAGCGGCTGATCTGCCGACCATAATTCCGCAAGGGCCGTTCCAGCCCGTAGTGAGCCAGCGTCGCCAGTCCCAGGGTGAAGGCAAGGGCGGCAAGCGCCAGCCAGGCGCCATCCAGGCTTGGCCAGATCCGGCGCAGCAGGACCGGCATCAGGTTGTGGAAGAGATAGATGCCGTAACTCAGTGAGCCGGCCACGAGCAGGAGAGGCGTGGCCGGCCCCCTGGCTTGCGCCAGCAGCTTCGACAGGGCCGCCAGCACCAGGGCATAGCCCAATGCGGCCAGCAGACCGATATTGCCGCCGATCCACGGCGGCACCACGCTTCCCGCCTCGGCATCGACGACGAAGGCCTTGAAGACGCAGGCGACCAGCCAGAGGCAACTGGTTCCGGCGAAGAGCAGCAAGCACTGCAGGCGTACCGACAGGTGGCGCTGGCTGACCGCATAAGCCACCCCACCCAACAGGAATTCCGGCAGCAGGCCGGGCAGATGAACGCCGGCGATCTGACGCCAGGAGGTAAAATCGGTGCTGCCCGGAATCAGGGCCAGCGTCATGTAGACCACGAGCGATATCCCCAGCACTGCAGCAAATCTCCCTTTTCTTCCCAAGGTGGCGAGCAGTGGCAGGAGCAGGTAGAACTCCACCTCCGGTGGCAGGCTCCAGAACGCCGGGTTGTAGTAGAAGGCGGTCTCCTTCGAGAGAGTGTGGAGCATCAACAGGTGGACAGGGAAGTGCTCCCAGGCCTGGGCGGGTGGATCATGCAGCAGTACGTAAGCGATCAGTGCGGCAAGGTAGAGCGGATACAGCCGGAAGAACCGTCGCACCAGGTGGGGCAGGAGCGGCAAGGGTTTGCCCAGCAGGTAAGGAGCAAAAACAAAGCCACTGAGGACGAAAAACAGATCGACGCCCGTGGTGGCTAAGCGAAGCAGCCAGCTCTGCGCCGCAAACAGGTGTGCATAGTGAGCCGCCAGGACCATCAGGGCCGCCAGTCCGCGTGCGCCTTCGATAGTCGCATCTTCTCGCGGATCAGGATCGACCTGACCGACCAAACGGTCATGACTGTTAGTCAATGCTGTCCCGGCCTATTTCCTGCACCATTCCCGCCAAGCGGCGGACAGGCAGCGCAGCAGACGGGTGATCCTCCAGCTATGGCTGGCGAGCATTTCTGCTCGCTGTCGTTCGTGCTCCTGGACTTGCAGGCGCAGTTCCGCAATCCGCAAGTCCCTCTCGTCGAGTTCGATGCGCAGACTCTCGACGGTGCTCCGGCACTCTAGCAACTCGCGATCCCTCACGACGAGGAACCGACTTTTCTCTTCCATGGTTAGCTGCAGTTCGGCCATCTGGCGGCGCAGTACCGCCAACTGCGGAGGGTCGCAGGCTCGCCGCATCAGCGACGCGAGTTGCGCCGACGAGCAGCGCGTCCTCCAGCGTTCGCACATCGCCAGCAGGGAAGGAGGTTCAGGGGGTTCAGGGGGTTCCCGCGCATTGACCGGATCGTCCGGGAATGGGTCAGCGCAAGCCACCTGGAGAAATGCGCTGGCAAGGCTCAACTGCAACAGAAAATCCCAATCCTGCTGGCCTTCAAGGGACTCGTCGAAGCGACAGCCCTTGTTCACCAGACAAAGATCGAACAGTACGGCCCGCAAAGGGATATCGGGTCGGCACAGGAGGCGTACCGCGTCGCAGTCGATACCCTCCCCGCTCGCCTGGCAGGCATTTCCCTCTCGTTGCGGTGCGCTGGCATAAGCGACATGGCAGGACGATTGCTTGCGCAGCGCGAACACCAGGCTGCTGGCGTGCTCCGGCGGAATCGACTTGCCCGCATCGAGAACCAGGCAGTACGTACCAGTGGCCTCGTCGAATCCGACATTGCTAGCCGCGGCTGCAGACAGGCAACGGTTCGTCCTGATCTGGCGCAGGAGATGACGACCGCAATTGCCGGGCAGCGCCGGCAGCCCAGGGTCACCATCCACGAGGAGCACCTCGATGTTCGGGTAGGTCTGCAAAGCCAGGCTGTCCAGGCTCAGGCGCAGGTCCGACCCGGCGGGGCGGCGGACGACCACCGAAACGAGTGGCACGTCCTGGCTGGAGCATGGAAATCCCAGTCGCGCCTGGAAGACGTATTCCGGCTCAACCAGATCGAGCAGCGCATTCTCGCACAGTGCTTGTGCCGAAACGAGGGCATAGGCCTCAGCCAAGCGGACCTCCGCCGTCAGCGTATAGGTACGGTAGCGATTCAGCGCCAGGATGTGCTCATCGTAGCGCTGATGCCGCAGTTGGGAAACGAAACACGCCATGGCCTGTTGCTTGAGATCCGCGAACGGGGTGATGTCGAGCAACAGATTGGGACGCAGTGGTACGCCCACCTCATACTGGGCGAGGCGAAGCGCTCCGCCGACTCGGCGCACGGCCTCGGCAGCGGCCATGGCCAGTTGCCGGTGATCCGGATGGATTTCCCGTAGTGACGGCGCATAGACCAGATCGGCAGCGCTGGCGGTGATGGCCGCCAGCAAACGCGCCACCAGGGGCTCGCCATACTCGAGGCCGCGATCCGGGAAATTCCAGCTTTCCGGCTTGCCATAGCCCAGCAAACGGCCCGCTGTACAGCTTTCGTTCAACCGCGTGTGCGGGTCGCCGAACAGCGCGCCGTTGGTGAGGATGACGACGCGCACGGGAACGCCCGCGGCGACATGCGCCGCAAGCGCACCCCCACAGCCGAATACCTCGTCGTCAGGATGGGGGGCGAGCACCAGCACCCCGGCCGCGGGAATCAACTGCTGCGCCCGGTAAGGCAGCATGTCGCTTTCCGTTGCCCTCACGTCGTCACAGGAAATCCGTGTCTCCCCCCACCCACCACCATTTCCGCCGGATGCCGTCCTCCTCAAGAAGCGTGGAAGCGCAGGGGATTCCCACCCAGGCGACAGTCGACTCCTCCGGTGAGCAGATTCCCAGGGATTCGCAGACCGCTGCGGAGGCCCATAGGGTCATCGTACGGGCGCCGGCTGCTGCCGCCCGGGTTTGCGCAATACGTGCAGCCAGGCCGATTTCCTCCGGAGGTCCGATCCAGTCCAGCCAATGAGCGAGTTCGCCCTGGATGCGCAGAACGAGAATACCGAATGTTCGCCGCGACCAGATGCGCTGAATCCGGTACAGGTGATAGACATATTCGGGCCGATCCAGGAAACGGTGTCGCAGGTAATCCGCATCCCGGCAGCCGGCGCTCAGACCAGGCAGGCCCTCCTGCATGAGCTGCCAAGCCTCGGTCGCAGCCTGTTCCAGATGCTCTGGTTCGAGGGGCGTGCAGCGCCAGCCCCAAGGTAGCTTGCCCGCCAGATCAGACCACTGCAGTGACTGTAGAGTCCCCTCATTCCAGCCCAGCCGCAGGGCGACAGCCAGCCGTACATGACGCTTGCTGCCAAAACCGAAGCCGATTCGGTAGGGTCGACCGCTGCCGATGCGCGACTCGTAGAAATGACTGGAGACCTGAAAGAACGGTCCGCGACGGGTCAACAGGCCTCGGACTTCGGGCGCGACCATGACATCGCCAAGCTGTATCGCGGCCACGGCTTTTCCTTCGTGCAGTAGGGTACGTGGTGTTCCTCCGCAGAGCGCCACCAGACGGCCATGCTCGTCCCAGAGGCCCGTCGCCTCCGCACCGCCATCGCCATACTTCCAGCGGAACCAGGCGGGAGTGGCGCCCGCGCTGAACACCCGGTTGTGCAGCGCCAATACGTCGGCCTGGTCTTCGAGAACGATATCCCGACGGCTGAAGGACAATTCGCCAATGCGCATGCTTTGGTCAAAATTCATCATGCCGTGAGCCATGCGTGCTTCAAGGTGACCACCCCCTGCTCAACGCCGTGCTGTGTCACATCGAGGCTGATGCTCTGGTCCGCCAGGTCATAGATGTGCAATCCCTTTTCACAGAACAGGTAGGAAGTGATCGAATAGCGCCCCTTGAGCAACGGCAAGGCCGGGAAGATCACCACACAGCGGCCATGCCCCTGTGCATCCATTGACAGCGTCACCCCGTCGTTATGCGAACTGGCGCTGGCCACGACCCTGTGCGCGGCATCACCGAAGACGACCGCCACACTGGGAGGAGGCAGGCTCGGGTCGATGGCGAACTCAATGGTGACCGAAAGCTCGCTCACCCCGGATACGGTGCTGACCCTGGTACCGCATACACCTTCCGCACAAGCGGTGGCCCGAATGATGCACCCCCCACCAGCGTGAGCCACGGGTCTGGCGCGCCCGGTCTCCTCGCCTCCGGCGGGACTTTCGAGGCTGGCAGCGTAGGCCGAGGTCACTTCTGCCGCAGGGCCTTGCATGCGCAAGCAGCCGTGCTCGATCCACAAGGCCCGGTGGCACAGCACCTCCACCGAGTAGATCGAGTGCGAGCAGAACAGGATGGTTTTGCCGGCATCCTTCATGCCCATGATGCGATCGAAGGACTTGCGTGCGAAGGCGCCATCCCCCACGGAGAGCGCCTCGTCTATCACCAGAATGTCCGGATCCACACTGGTCGCCACAGCGAAAGCCAGGCGAACGAACATCCCGCTGGAATAGGTTCTGACCGGTTGGTCGACGAAATCGCCGATGTCCGCAAAGGACAGAATGTCGTCCATGCGCTTATGCACTTCGTCGCTGTTCAGCCCGAGGATGGCGGCGTTGAAATAGACGTTTTCCCTGCCAGTGAAATTGGGATTGAAACCGGCGCCCAGTTCCAGCAGCGCTGCGACCCGCCCGCGCACCGCCAAGCTTCCCTCCGTCGGCTCCAGCGTACCGCAGATCATCTGTAGCAGGGTGGATTTTCCGGCACCGTTACGGCCCACCAGACCCACCACTTCCCCCGCCCGGATGGCAAGATCGACACCCCGCAACGCCCAGAACTCCTGGTGGTAGGAACGAAAACGGCCGAAAAGCAGTTGTTTCAGACGATCCGCCGGACGCTCGAACAAAGCGTAGCGCTTGCCGATTCCCTGCGCCTGAATGATGAGTTCAGAGGACATCAGCGAACTCATGTCGCGCCGCGCGGAAAAACATGGCCCCCAGCAGCGCCACGGCCAGGCTTTCGCCCATGACCAGGGTCAGGGAAGACCAGTCCGGCCAGCGACCATTCAGCACCACGTCCCGGGTGGCTTCCATGACCAATGCCAGGGGATTCAGATGCATCCAGGGGCGCCACAACGCAGGCAAGGATTCGAGTGGGTAGAATACCGGGCTGAGAAACATCAACAGGCTCACGACCACTCCCAGCAACTGATTGATGTCTTTCAGGAAAACCCCCAGCGCCGAGAACAGCCAGCCAACACCAAGAACCAGCGGCAGCAGCGGCAACCATACCAAGGGTAGACAAAGCAGGCTTACTGGCCAGCCATGGTGCATCCAGCCGCTCACGGCGATCAGAATGACCAGGGCGATGCCGAGGTGAAACAGCGCCGAAAATGCCAGAACCCAAGGCAGGATTTCCAACGGAAACACCACCTTCCGGACAAGATTGGGCTGCTCCGCCACCAGGCGAGGCGCACGCAGCAGGCATTCCGAAAAAAAAATTGAATACTGACAGACCCGCGTAGATATTGAGCGCAAAATCCAGGCCCGACTCTCCAGCGTTTCCCCATTGTGCCTTGAACACATGCCGAAAAACCAGCGTGTAAACCAGGAGAGACAGCAACGGCGTTACTACAGCCCAAATGGAGCCCAGTACCGACTCCTGATAACGAACAAGAACTTCGCGCTTCGCGAATTGATGGATCAGATCCACATGGCGCACGGGCCAGAAATACTCGGTCAATTTCTGTGTCATCAGGGAATTTTGGCCGACTCAGGCGCGGGCCATCGGCGGTCTCTTCAGCATCGAAGGGCCGGATTATATCGCACCAGTCGCAAGTGGACATTGATCGCGTGAGGCGCGTCGAAAAACGCTGACGCCATCAACCCCGGCTCCGGTCGGCCCGATGAGCGGATCAAAAAACGCGGGCATGCTTGCGTGTACCGTTTGCTGCCATTGCTGAATTCATATATCAGACAGGAAGATACAGGGCCTTTATCGTCATGAACTTCCCAGATGCTTATACCACCACCAGTCGAGAAAAGAATCTCGCCGGCGACATACGAACGATCATCCAGATCAAACCATCTGTACTGATTATCCGCAAGATCGGACAAATCAAAAGAGACTGTCAGGCCATCGCCCTCCTTGGTGGTCATCCGCAACTCGGCCGAACCCGAATTCTTTCGCATATGGGTGCCAAACATGACGGCGATTCTTTTCAATGGAGATGGCTTTTCCTTTTGTATTTGATGCATGCTCAGTGTAATTGATACACCTCTTGCCAGGGGAGGAGTGGCACGCATTTCAAGCTTTGCCATCTGCGGCTGTTCGGCAAAGAGATAATATCTGTCCAGCAACAAATTGCCTGTATTGAATAGGGAAAACAGGGAAAATGCGGCCAGCAGAGCGGGACCAACAGGTGACTCGCCCCCTGAACCGCAGTCCAGGGAATATGCAATCAGAAGAGCGGGAACGATGAAATAACGACCCTGAACACCATTAATGACGCTTGCCGGGTGTGCATTCCAGGTGACGAGAAGTGCAAGAAAAATCAGCAAGATTGAACAGAAAGCACAAATAACCAGGAGCAAGCTCACCAGCCATTCAGCCTCGATTCTTCTGAATGAGGTGGAAAAAATCGCCACCAGAAAAAAACAGGGCGTACAGCCATGTGTAAATGTCATCCGGGAATCGTGCATCGAGCCAACCCAAAATACCGAAGAAGGATTGCACGTAAAATCTTGCGAGATCCGCACTGGTGAGTGTTGCAATTAAAACCCTGACAAAAGAGGAGGGATTCGCAAGATAATAAAACAGTATTCTTGAAACAGGCAGGCCGGCGGCGAATCTGTGATCGACCGTGCTTTTGAATGCAACGGCCAGCCACAGAACGACAAGGATCGCGGCAACACCACCTGCAATCAGGCTTTTGTGGCTCTTGGTAAAAAAAAAAGGTTCCAAATATCAGAAGTATCAATGGCAACAAATGTACCCGGCAGCCAACGACAAGGATCACACTGCCGGTCAATACGGGCAGGAGCCAGGGTCTTGCCTGCTTCTTTTCCACGGCTATCCGCATGAATACGGAAATGGCCAATATCGAGACGGCAGTGGACAGGCCATCCAGACTGGCTGACGAGAACTGGAACAAACTCATCGGGATGACCAGAAGCGCAGCCACCAATGGAGACGGGGGATGAATCAGGAAGGCAATGGCAATGATTAGGGAGGCAAACACCAATACGAAAAATCGCGCAAGCCTATAGGATTGCTCAACCGAAACACCAAGCATTTCTCCAATGATCAAACCGGTTGCCTGTGGTGCATAAATCAGTGGAAAATAATAACCAGTACCCGGAGCTGGACTGAATTCCTTGGCTCCCGCCCATTGAATAGATTTTGCCTCATCGATCTCGTCAGCAGAGAGTTTTCTATCCGGATGAAACGGAACATTGCCATAGGAGCGCATGTAGGCCAACAAGCCGGTGTCGATCATGCCGCCCGATGAATTGCCCTCTGGCGAATCAAGAACGATCCGGCCCTGCGTCAATAAATAAGCGCGCTTGACATGATCAAACTCGTCCGGCGACTGAAATGGCGGGATGATTACGGATGACAGGAAACAGGCCAGAAATAATGCGACGGGGAACAGCAGCCACCCTCCATGCGCAGGAACATTCGCAGAAACAGGAGAAGAGCATTTCATGCTCTCACCGCAATGATGATCCCCAGCATGATCAGTGCAACACCGATGAAATATTGTGCCTGGAATCGTTCACCGAAAACAAGGTGGCTACCGATCGGGACCAGAACGAATGCCAGTGCCATCAGCGGATATACACGCCCGAGTTCGACTTTCTGCAGAATCCATACCCAGGCGACGGATGTGATTCCATAAAGACACATCGCGGCAACAAGCGCGGTGGCTGCTTTGGGTGAAAACAGGGAACTGCTTGCGCTCAATGCGGCAGCGCTAACCTTGAACAAGATCTGCCCGACCGCCAGAGCTACGACGCACAGGACGGCAATCGCATATACGGTCATTGAGCGACCTCCTGATTATTGATGACTGCATGAAATGCAAAAAACAGATTCAAATCAATGGATGGGACAGGGAATGGCCACCATGCTTCCTTGGCATCTGGGAAATAGTGGCGCAAGAGCGCGACGAGATTATTGCATGGATTTACATGCTCCCTGGCCATGATATAGTCGTATGGAATTCCCTGTGCAAGCGCATTCCTGCGAGGTCCCAGATGCCTTCCCAGCCGCCAGGCCAGCCCCGGATCCGTGGGAATCAGAATCGACAGAACACCTCCGGGTTTGAGAACCCTGCGCCACTCTTTCAGTACGAGGTGGGGATGGTAGATATGCTCCAGGACATGCGTGGCCACCAGCCGGTCAAAAGTGTGCTCCGGATAATCCAGCTTGCTGCCTGTTTGAGCCACGAATCCCAATTTCCCCGCGTGCATTCCGGCAAGTTTATTCCTGGCAACTTCCAGTGTTTTCTGGTCCGGATCGGAAAGTATGTATTCATCAAATCCGTGACGTACGTAGGGAAGATGTTCGCCGGTACCTGCGCCAATTTCAATAATGCGACTAAAATTCGTGCACTCATTATATTCGTTTTCTACAAGCTTGTGACTTGCCCGCATCACCGCAGACTGGAGCGGGCTCGAATAGTTTGCGTCATCATAAACTTCCGAAAATCTTTCCCTGTATTCGATCCATTCCTTATCCTCACTTTGCATCCTGTACTCCACTTGCCTTCGCATCCAGGTATCGATTTCTTTTTAGCAGGTGAAAGGGCTTGCTCGGAACCGACCGGATGTCGTAGCCCAGAAAAGCCAATACCAGTTGCAGCCCGACAATTACCGGCAGAGCCGAGAGCATTACTGTTCCTGCTGACGAAGGCTGACCCGAGCTTATGGAATTCATCCATTGACAGGAACCGAATATGCTTCCAAACAAGAACATGGCGACCCCGAGAGGAAGCTCGATCGATGCAATCGACATCCCTCTGAGATAATAGCTGTAAAAAATTCTCTTGGCAAAATTACGGCAGTGCTTGACAAAAAAATTCTCCAATCACTCTGGATATCTGAAGATTGCTCACCTCCTCACCATATCTGGCCTTCATCGGAATGTCCACAACCACGGCACGCAGGATATTGAGCCGAAAAAGCATGTCGGTTTCGAAAAAAATAGCGACGGCTTATCTTGTTTAATGGCAGATGTCGAAGCACATCTCGATGGATCGCGGTGTAGCCATTGGTTGGATCAAACACATCCCAGTATCCGGAAGAAATCTTGGTCATGAAAGACAAGGTCGCGTTACCGAGCAAGCGGATTTTCGGCATTGCACCGATCTCTTCCAGGTCAAAAAAACGATTCCCCTTGGTGTAGTCCGCCTCACCCTCCAGAATGGGCGAAACAAAATCAGGAATCAGCGCCGGATCCATCTGGCCATCACCATCCAGCTTGACGATGACATCCATTTCATCAGCAATCGCCGCCCGGTAGCCCGTCATTACCGCGCCACCCACCCCTTGATTTTCACGGTGACGGATGACCATAATACGCGCATCATTACAATTCTTTTCTACAAGATCACCAGAACCATCGGGACAGCAATCATCAACCACATAGATTCGGCTTACTTCTGGACCAATTGCCGCAATTACACCGAGTATGCCATGGATTACCTTGTAACTGGGTATCACCACTGCAACCTTGGGGTTTGTCTTCATCGGTGATTTCCCCCCTATTCGTTCCGAGAAAGCTCCGTCGAAAGACTACAACAGACCAATGTAGGCCCGAGTCAGAGGTTTTCCGTAAAACAGCGCCAGCATCCCCGCTACCGCCAGGTACGGGCCGAAGGGAATCGGTACGCTTCGGCCACGTTTGTTCACCACCATCAGGGTAATGCCGACCACGGCACCGAGCAGTGACGAAAGCAGAATGGTCAAGGGCAGCATCTGCCATCCGAGCCAGGCACCCAGCGCCGCAAGCAGCTTGAAATCACCGTAGCCCATACCCTCCTTGCCCGTCGTCAGTTTGAATGTCCAGTAAACCAGCCAGAGCGAGAGATAACCGGCGGCCGCGCCGATCACTGCCGATGGCAGGTCGACGAAGGTAGCAGACAGATTGAACAGCAAGCCAGCCCAGAGCAAGGGCAAGGTAATCGAGTCCGGCAGCAACTGGGTATCCACATCGATACCGGTCAGCGCGAGCAGGCACCAGATCAGCAGCATCGCACCTGCTGCAGCCCAGGCGTAGCCAAAATGAAACGCGGCAAATGCACACAACAGGCTGCTGGCTATCTCGACCAGCGGGTAACGCGGAGAGATCGGCGCATGGCAGGCTGAACAGCGACCGCGCAAGAACAACCAGCTCAGGACTGGAATATTCTCGATAACGGTAATTGCATGCCCACAGGCCGGGCAACGCGAGCGAGGCTTGAGCAGCGAGAGCGTTTCATTGTCGGCAGGCTTTTCGCCTCTGAGTTCTGCACAGTGGGTACGCCACTCGACCTCCATCATCTTGGGCAAACGATGAATGACGACGTTGAGAAAGCTGCCGACCAGCAGTCCGAGAACACCACAGAGGAAGATGAACAGGGTCGGCTCCAAATCGGAAGTCAATGCGGACAGCATTATCCGACCACAGCGCCCAGTTTGAAGATCGGCAGATACATGGCGATCACCATACCGCCGATCAACACCCCCAGAACGACCATGATGATGGGTTCCATGAGGCTGGACAGCGCCTCGACCGCGTCATCCACCTCTGCCTCGAAGAAATCGGCAACCTTGCCGAGCATGGAATCGAGGGCGCCGGATTCCTCGCCAATGGCCACCATCTGATTCACCATGTTCGGAAAGAGTTCGCTGCTCTGCATCGCTGCGGTGAGACTGGTGCCGATACTCACCTCGCTCTGGATCTTCCTGGTCGCCACCTTGTAAACATAGTTTCCAGCAGCACCGCCGACCGAGTCGAGCGATTCGACCAAGGGGACGCCGGCCGCGAACATGGTGGCCAGCGTGCGTGTCCAGCGGGCGATGACCGACTTGCGAATGATGTCGCCAAAAACAGGTATGCGCAGAAACATGCGGTCGAAAGCGATCTGCATGACTTCCGATCGCTTCCAGGTATAAAAAAAAAGCATAGATCGAGCCGCCGATACCCCCAAAGATCGCCCACCACCAGGCAATGACAAAATCCGACATGGCGATCACCACCAGAGTTGGCGCCGGGAGGTCGGCACCGAAACTCTTGAAGACCTCCTTGAATGCGGGAATCACGAAGATCATGATCACCGCGGTAATAATGAAGGCGACGAGGATGATGGCCACCGGATAGAACAGAGCGGCCTTGATTTTCGCCTTGATGGCGATCATTTTTTCCTTGTAGGTGGCCAGACGATCCAGAAGGGTTTCGAGAATACCCGCCTGTTCGCCGGCAGCCACCAGGTTGCAATACAAGTTGTCGAATTGTAGGGGATACTTCCGGAATGCTTGCGAAAGCGAACTGCCGGTTTCGACATCCGACTTGATATCCAGCAGCAGCTTGCCAACCGCCGGATTATCGTGCCCCCGACCGACGATCTCGAAAGTCTGGAGCAGCGGCACGCCGGCTTTCATCATCGTCGCCAATTGGCGGGTAAACAGCGTGATATCCTTTTCGGAAATCTGCCGTCCACCCTTGAAACGCTGCTTCGAAATCTTGCTGACCAGAATCCCCTGCCGCCGCAGCGTCGCCTGAACCACAGTCTGGCTGGAAGCACGTTGCTCTCCACGGACAACCTTTCCAAGCTTGTTCTTCCCCTCCCAGAGAAAAACATATTCCTTGACTTCCGACGCGATCTTCTTGGTGGATTTTGCTGCGGTCGCCATGCTTACCTCTTTTTCAAGCGTTGGTGCTGCCGAGAACCTCATCAAGAGAGGTCAGCCCTTGCATGACCTTCAGCAAGCCGGAACGACGCAGATCATTGACACCTTCCCTTCGGGCCTGGGCCGCAATATCCAGTTCGGTTCCATTGGCCATGATGATGCGCTGAATTGCCTCGGTCACCGGCATCACCTCGTAGAGTCCGACGCGTCCCTTATAACCGCTTCCCTTGCAGCGTTCGCATTCTCCCGGGCCGTATAAGGTCCAGCTCCCATCAAGATCACTTTCCAGGAACCCGGCATTGAGCAGTGTCTCGATCGGCGCATCGAGAGGTTTCTTGCACGTACAGAGCCGACGAACCAGCCTTTGGGCAGTGATCAGCAGGATGCTCGCGGCCAGATTGAAAGTCGGAATACCCATGTTCATCAGGCGAGTCAGGGTTGCCGGCGCATCATTGGTGTGCAGGGTCGACAGAACCATGTGCCCGGTTTGCGCTGCCTTGATCGCGATCTCTGCGGTTTCGATGTCACGGATTTCGCCGACCATGATGATGTCCGGATCCTGACGGAGAAAAGCCTTGAGGGCTATCGGAAAAGTCAGCCCGGCCTTGTCATCGACGTTCACCTGATTGACTCCCGGCAAGGGAATTTCGGCAGGGTCTTCAGCTGTCGAGATGTTGACCCCCGGTTTGTTCAGGATGTTCAGACAGGTGTACAGCGAGACCGTTTTCCCTGAACCCGTGGGACCGGTCACCAGGATCATCCCGTAAGGGCGATGAATGGCGTCAAGCAACACCGCTCTCTGCTCGGGTTCATACCCCAGGGCATCAATCCCCATGGTGGCACTAGCCGGGTCGAGAATCCGCAAAACGATCTTCTCGCCGTACATCGTCGGCAGGGTACTGACACGGAAGTCGATCGATCGATTCTTCGAAAGTACCAGCCGCATGCGGCCGTCCTGGGGCACACGTTTTTTCGGCAATGTTCAGGCGCGAAATCACCTTGATACGGGAAGCAATCTTCTCCTTGATGACCAGTGGCGGCGCGGCCACTTCCCGCAAAATGCCGTCAGAGCGAAAGCGGATGCGATAGTTTTTCTCGTAGGGTTCAAAATGAATGTCTGATGCACCTTCATTGATAGCATCGAGCATCATTTTTTGAATGAACCGGACGACCGGAGCGTCATCGACCTCAAGGTTTGCGACCTCTTCCTTCTCCTGGCTTTGCTCGTCGGTGAACTCGAGATTGATGTCCTCGTTACTTAAACCCTTCAGGGCTTCGTCGGCCGTTTCGGCTATCTTCGTGACCAGAGGAATGAGCTTGTTTTCCTCAACGATCACCGGGTCAACCGTCAACCCGGTCTGAAAGCGTATCTCGTCCAGCGCACGCAGATTGGTCGGGTCCGCGATGGCAACCGCCAGGCGATTGCCGCGCTTGTGCAGTGGTACGACCTGGTGGGTCGCGATCAGCTTTCGGTCAATCGCATTTTTCTGGATGTTCGCGTCGTCGAAGGCAGACAGATCAAGCAGCGGAAAACCGAACTTGTCCGACGCAAAACGCGCCAATTCAAGGAAGGTCGCCTTCTTCGCGCCGACCAGCTGTTCGATTAACGAAGTCTTCTTGGCAGTGGCTTGCGCAAGCAGGGACTCTGCCTCGGCTTCCTTGATTCGGCCAGCTTGTACCAGCGCACGGGCAAGCCCGCTGAGCGGTGATTGTTGCGGATTGGCTGCCATTGTTCGCGATAGGACTCTACTATGCTTGGTTAACCATCAGGTCCCGACCATACCGAGTTTGCCAACCTGATGATGCATTGGCTGAGCGTGTTTGTAAAGAAGGGAGTGTGCGTCCCTACTTGCTGGCTGCGTCCACCACGACCAGGGCGGTCATGTTCACCACCCGGCGAACGGTCGAGGTGGGCCCAAGCACATGTACTGGCCGTGCCGCTCCAAGCAGGATCGGGCCGACAGCCATACCGTCACTGCCGGTCATTTTGAGCAGGTTGAAGGAGATGTTGGCAGCGTCCAGGTTTGGCATCACCAGTACGTTGGCCTCACCGGTAAGTGGCGATTGTGGGTCAAATTGCTTGCGTATCTCCGCTGAGAGAGCGCTGTCACCGCGCATTTCTCCGTCAACTTCCAGATCAGGCGCCTTGGCACGCACAATCGCCACAGCCTCGGCCACCTTGCGGGCTGAAGTGCTCCGCGACGATCCGAAGTTGGAATGCGACAGCATCGCCAGCTTGGGCCGGATCTTGAAACGGCGCACTTCTTCCACGGCCATGAAGGCGATTTCGGCCAGTTGCTCGGCATCAGGATTTTCGTTGACATGCGTGTCGCAGATGAACATGGCGCGACCAGGCAGCAAGAGATGCGCCATTGCCGCCATCGTCTTGCAGCCCGGCGCTTTGCCGATGATCTCGTCAACGTGTCGCAGATGATGCAGAAAACGGCCGGTAAGGCCGCAGATCATTCCATCGGCGTAGCCGAGCTTGAGCAACATGGCGCCGATGATCGTGTTATCGCTGCGCAGGCGTGTCTTGGCAATGTCGATCGTCACGCCCTGGCGCTTTCTGAGCTGATGATAGGCCGTCCAGCATTCCTTGTAGCGATGATCACTGTTCGGGTCGACGACCTCGAAATCTGTGCCTACCCGCAATTTCGAGCCAATCCTTTCCAGTCGTGCCATGATGACATCGGGACGGCCAATCAATATGGGGCGTGTCAAGCCTTCATCGAGAATGATCTGCACGGCGCGCAACAGGCGTTCCTCCTCACCATCGGGATAGACGATGCGCGTCCTTCGTCCCCGCTTGGCGGCCGAGAACACTGCGCGCATGCCAACCCCGGTCTGGTAGACGAACTCCTTGAGCTTTTCCCGGTAAGCGGCCATATCCGCAATTGGCCTGGTCGCAATACCGGAATCCATCGCCGCCTGCGCCACGGCCGGCGCGATGATGGTGATCAGGCGCGGATCGAAGGGCTTGGGGATCAGGTATTCCGGACCGAACGAGAGTTCCTCACCGGGATAGGCCATCCCCACTTCGGCACTCACCTCTTCCTCGGCCATCGCCGCCAGGGCCCTGACACAGGCCATTTTCATCTGCTCATTGATGCGTGTTGCGCCCACATCGAGTGCGCCGCGGAAAATGAACGGGAAACACAGGACATTATTGACCTGGTTGGCATAGTCCGATCGACCGGTCGCCATGATCACGTCGGGACGAACCTCGCGGGCAAGCTCGGGCATGATTTCCGGCGTCGGGTTGGCCAGAGCGAAAACGATCGGCTGCTTGGCCATGCGGGCGAGCATCTCCGGTTCGAGTGCGCCCGCGGCAGAGAGTCCGAGGAAGACGTCGGCACCGTCGATCGCCTCGTAGAGCGTGCGGGCCTCGGTTTCGCGCGCATAGGCCGCTTTTGTCGGTTCCATGTCGGGGTCGCGGCCGGCGTAGATCACCCCTTTCGAGTCGCAAACGGTGATGTTCTCGTGCCGTACGCCCAGATCGCACCAGAGATTGAGGCAGGAGATCGCGGCAGCACCCGCTCCGGAGCAGACCACTTTCACTTCGCCGATCGCCTTGCCGGTCACCTTGAGTGCGTTCAGGATCGCTGCCGATGAAATGATTGCCGTGCCGTGCTGGTCGTCGTGAAAGACCGGAATCGACATCCTCTCCTTGAGCTTGGCTTCGATGTAGAAGCACTCAGGGGCCTTGATGTCTTCGAGATTGATGCCCCCCAGCGTCGGCTCCATCGCAGCGATCATGTCGATCAGCTTGTCCGGGTCGCTCTCGGCCAGTTCAATGTCAAAGACATCAATCCCGGCGAATTTCTTGAATAGACAACCCTTGCCCTCCATCACCGGTTTGGCCGCCAGAGGACCGATATTCCCCAGGCCGAGCACGGCAGTACCATTGGTAATGACGCCCACCAGATTGGCTCGCGAGGTGTACCAGCTGACCGCAGCCGGGTCATCAACGATGGCATGGCAGGCATAGGCAACACCTGGAGAATAGGCGAGTGCCAGGTCGAGCTGATTACTCAAGCCCTTGGTGGGCTGGACGGCGATCTTGCCTGGAGTCGGATAGCGGTGATATTCGAGGGCAGCCTCGCAAAGATCAGCTTTTGGGGGATTATTCTTTTCCATGTTGCCTCCTGACACGGTGTTCGTCGACGTAAAAGCCCGCTACTTTAGCCGACTCAACCGGAGAACACAAAACTGATGTGATCTGCAATGGCGATGTCGACCGGTTTTGTGCGCCAGAGTTCGGAAGCGACACCACGACGAGCAAGCGCTGCGGCTGTCGCGGGGGTAAAATGCTGAACGCACGCGCAGCCAACATACCATGGGGTTATTTCTGCAGCTGCGGCTTGCGTTCGACTTGAATGGGAGATGATGAATGGGCCAGACCGCCACCAGTAACCTTCGCACTGTTGCTCTCGTCGGCCACGGTGCCGCCGGCAAAACGACGCTTGCCGAAAGCCTGCTCGCCGCAGCCGGCGCCATCAGCAGCCGGGGCGCCGTCGAAAAGGGCAACACGGTTTGTGATTTCGATGCGCAAGAGAAGGAGTTTGGCCACTCGCTGAATTCAGCGCTGGCGAGTTTTTCCTGGCAAGGAGTGTTGATCCATTTGCTCGATACGCCGGGCTTTCCCGACTTCGCCGGACAGGCGATTGCCGCGCTCGCCGCCGTGGACACGGCACTGGTGGTGATCAATGCACAAAACGGCATCGAGCTCTCGAGCGAACGTATGATGAAGCTGGCCGCAGCTCGCAGCGTTTGCCGGATGATCGTGATCAACAAGATCGACGCGGAGAACGTCAATCTTCCGGCACTGGTCGGCGAGATCCGTGAGCGTTTCGGTCGTGAATGCATGTTGCTTGACCTGCCAGCCAGACAGGGCAGTGAAGTCGTCGAGCTGCTCGGCCATGACGATGGCGAAAGCGATTTCGAATCCGTGGCAGCAGCGCACCGTGCGCTGATCGACCAGATCGTCGAGGAAGACGAGGATCTGCTGGCAAAGTACCTCGACGACGGTGTCGATCCGACTCCGGACGAATTGCACCTGCCATTCGAGAGGGCTCTGCGTGCCGGCCACCTGATTCCGATTCTCTTCGTTTCGGCAAAGACCGGAGCCGGAATCCCGCAATTGCTCGACGTTCTCGCCAGACTCGCGCCCAATCCGGCGGAGGGTAACCCGCCGCCCTTTTATCGCGGCGAACCAGGCGGGCCGGTCGTGCCCTTCGCAGCCGAACCCGATCCGCAGAAGCACGTGTTGGCGCACGTCTTCAAGATCGTCAGCGACCCCTTCATCGGCAAAGTAGGGGTATTCCGCGTGCATCAGGGAACGATCAGGAAAGATTCGCAGCTCTTCGTCGGCGATGGCAAGCGTCCGTTCAAGGTCGGCCACATCTATCGCCTGCAGGGGAAGGATTATGTCGAGGTCGAAACACTGGTACCTGGCGACCTGGGTGCAATTGCCAAGGTCGAGGAAATCGAGTTCGACTGCGTACTGCACGACTCGCATGACGAAGACCACATTCATCTGCAGCCACTCGAGTTCCCGCTGCCGATGCACGGTCTGGCCGTGCATGCGCGGCGCAAGGCCGACGAACAGCGGCTGTTCGAGATCCTGCACAAACTCGAAGTCGAGGACCCCTGCTTCCGGATCGAACGGCATCCGACGACCAACGAGACGGTGATTCGCGGCATCGGCGAAATGCATCTGCGCGCCAAACTGACGCGCCTGGCACAGCAGTACAAGCTGGAACTCGACACCAAGCCGCCGCAGATTGCTTATCGTGAAGCGATTACCGGTTCGGCCGAAGGGCACTGCCGGCACAAGAAACAGAGTGGTGGCGCGGGCCAGTTCGGCGAAGTAATGCTGCGAATCGAGCCACTCGAACGGGGGGCCGGCTTCGAGTTCGTCGATATCGTCAAAGGCGGGGTGATCCCTGGTGTCTTCATGGCGGCAGTCGAGAAAGGCGTTCGCCAGGCGCTTGCCGATGGCGTCGTTGCCGGCTTCCCGGTGGAGGATCTGCGCGTCACCGTGTACGACGGCAAGACACATCCGGTTGACGGCAAGGACATCGCCTTTTTCATGGCCGCCAAGAAGGCAACGGTCGAGGCGATTCGTGCCGCCAGACCGATCATCCTCGAACCAGTCGTCGACATCGAAATCCTCGCACCGGAAGCGGTCACCGGTGACGTCACTGGCGACCTTTCCAGCAAACGCGGTCATCTCACCGGCACCCAACCACGTGCTCCGGGCGTCATGGCGATTACCGGTCAGGCACCGCTGGCCGAACTCGAGAGCTACCAGTCGCGCCTCAAGTCACTGACCGGCGGACAGGGCTCGTACAGCATCGCCTTCTCGCACTACGCCCAGGTACCGCCGGCGACACAACAGCAACTGGCGGCGCAGCACAAGGTCGTCGAGGAGGAGTAGGCAAGAAATCAGGACGAGCAGCGTCGTCGTGGGCGAGGTCTTCAAGGTCTCCAACTGGTTCATTCCGCTGGCGCGACGCCTGCTCTACGCCTGGGTACGAACCTCGGTTTTTCCGGAAAATCTGCAGGCTGTGGGACTCGACCCGACGATGCCGGTCTGTTACGTCCTGCAGGACAGGCATCTCTCGAACCTGCTGGTGCTCTTCGAGGAATCGCGCCGAGCCGGCTTGCCGCGCGCAGAGGTGCCGATGGCGCTGGGCGGACAGCGGCTGCCCCGCTCATTCTTCTTTCTCAACCGTGACCGCAGCCTCGCCGGCAGAGCACGCGACGGCAACAATTACTCCCCATTGCTGGCGAGCCTGATGCACCAGGCAGTCGCCGACCCGACGCTCGACGTCCAGCTGGTACCGGTGGTCATCCTCTGGGGACGCAGTCCTGACACCCAGGATTCCGTCCTCAAAGCGCTGTTCTCCGAAACCTGGCGTCCGCCTGGCGCATGGCGGCAATTGCTGGCAATTCTGCTGCATGGTCGCAATGTCCTGGTGCGCTACAACACGCCCATTTCGCTGCGCAATCTGCTGCAGGGAGGACTGGGTGAGGAGCAGGCACTACGCAAGCTGTCGCGCGTCTTGCGGGTACATTTTCGCCGCCAGCGCCAGATGGCCATCGGACCCGACCTCTCGCACCGCAACACCCAGGTGGATGCGGTGCTCGCCGGCGAACAGGTTCGCGCGGCGATCATTAGCGAAGCCGCGACACAAGGCATCCCGCTCGGCGAGGCTAAAGCAAGGGCCGTCCACTTCGCGCTGGAGATCGCTTCCGATTACTCCTACGGGGTTCTGCGCGCCCTGGAACTATTCCTTTCCTGGTTGTGGACTCGTCTCTACGACGGCATCCAGCTGCATCACTTCGACGTCGTCACCCGCATCGCCTCCGGACATGAAATCGTTTATGTCCCCTGCCACCGCAGCCACATCGATTACCTGCTGCTGTCCTACATCATCGTCCGCCAGGGGTTGACGCCACCTCACATCGCCGCCGGTGCCAACCTCAATCTGCCGATCGTCGGATCGCTGCTACGCCGCGGCGGCGCCTTCTTCCTGCGCCGCAGCTTCAAGGGTGAGCCGTTGTATGCTGCCGTATTCCACGAATACCTGCACCTGATGCTCGCGCGCGGCTTCCCGATCGAGTACTTCATCGAAGGCGGGCGCAGCCGCAGCGGCAGGATGTTGACGCCCAAGGCAGGCATCCTCGGCATGACCGTGCAGAGCTTCATCCGCGAACACGCGCGACCGCTGGTGTTCGTACCGGTATACATTGGTTACGAGAAGCTGATGGAGGGGCACACCTATCTCGGTGAACTGGCAGGCAAACCCAAGCAAGGTGAATCACTGTGGGGCATCCTGAAGAGCGTGCGCAGTATCAAGCGGGTTTTTGGCCAGGTGCATGTGAACGTTGGCGAACCGCTGCCGCTAGCCGGTTTTCTGGATGCCCATCACCCGGGCTGGAGAGAGGAAGACTCCACCAGCGAATCGTCATGGTCGCGCACCGCCACGCGCGCCGCGGCAGCCGAACTCGCCAAACGGATCAACGCCGCGGCAGTTCTCAATCCAATCAACCTGATTGCTCTCGCGCTGCTGGCGACACCCAAGCATACCGCGGACGAGCGCGCCCTGCTGCGGATGATCGAGCACTACCAGGCGCTCGCCAGAGATGCCCCGTATGCGCCGACAACCATCGCCTGCGGACTTGCAGCACAAGAAATCGTGGCCTACGCCGAGCGACTTGCCGTCGTCGAACGCTTTGCCGATCCGCTAGGAGATCTGATCCGGGTTGGCAACGAACAGGCACCCCTGCTCGCCTATTTTCGCAACAACGTCCTGCACCTGTTTGCCTTGCCAGCAGTTCTCGCCTGCCTGCTGAGCCATAACCGCCACCTCGATGGCGCGCGCGTGGCACGGGCAGTGGGCGGCATTTGCACCCTGATGCGAGCAGAACTGTTTCTGCGCTGGCCTCTCGACGACCTGGCGACAGCCACCGAAGAGGTCATTGGCGTGCTCGTCAGGCGCGGCCTGCTGGGTCGCTCGGAAGTCTCGGGAAGGCTCGTTGCGCCGGAGCCCGTCAGTCAGGAATTTGCCGAACTACACCTGCTCGGAGAAACCATTCGCCCATTGCTGGAACGTCACTTCCTTACGCTGTCGCTGCTGCAACGGCATGGGACGGGCCAATTGACTCGCCAGGCACTCGAAAACCACTGCCATCTGCTGGCGCAGCGGCTATCCCTGCTCTACGAGTTCAATACGCCGGAGTTTCCTGAGAAGGCGACCTTCTCTGCCTTCATCGCCAACCTGATCGAAGCGGAATTCCTGCGCGAGGACGAAAATGAACTGCTGCATTTTGACGAGCGTCTGATGACCCCGCTGACCCATTCCGAACTCGTCCTCTCGGTCGAGGCCAGGCGAGCCATCCGGCGCATCGCACGCGCCGGGGTGAGCCGTTAATCGGAAAGTCGCTCCGCGACTTTCCCGGTAAGGCAACACGAAACTCAGACACGCGCGCCAGAACCCCGCCGCGCAGCCTGCTCGATCCGCTCCTTCTCGGCAAGTACCTTGCTCGCGTAGCCGCTCTCCGGATCCTCCGAGGCGCCGCCGTAGTGCTGCAGGCCGGCAGTCAGGCTGCCACGCCAGCGGATTGCCTCCTCCAGGACATGCACGCCGACCTGGATATTGGTCACTGGGTCGAGAAACGGCTGCAACCCGGCACCTTGCGGCACCTTGTCCAGATGATAGCCCGGAATCACCTGCATCAAGCCTTTGGCACCACTCGCGCTTTCGGCAAAGGGATTGAAACGCGACTCGATCCCGATGATGGCGATGATCAGCAGGGGATCGAGGCGACGTTCCCGGCCAACTGCCTGCGCCGCCTCAAAGATCGGGATCAGCGCTTCAGGCGCCACCCGGTAGCGCCGCGATACGAAATCCAGGGCGCGTTGCAAACGCAGCGGCAGCACTTCGACAGCGGGCTTGACGGCTTCCGTTTCGGATGCTTCGGCGGCATTCGAGGACTCGACGGCTGGCTGACTGTCGGTAGCCGCACTGTCGGCGACTGGAAGCTTGAAGGTGCCCAGTACGACCATCAGCCCAACGATGATCAGGCTGTGTTGAATCAAACTCAAAGTGGCGTCAATACGACGCCCCGTGATACTTCCGAGTGAAATTGTTGCGGACATGCTCTCTCCTTCACTGTGGTCGTCTCGCTACAAAATGGCTTGACGATGAACGGTTACAGGCGGGTGCAAAGCCTCGAATACTAGGGGGACACTTCCCCTGAGGCCGGAACTCTGTGTGCCTTGATGGCCTGCGAACAGAGCGGCAAATATGCAGCGGACTGACTGCGATGCGTTTGTTTGCTACTGCAGAAATTGCAGTCTATTGATAAGTATCGATTTTGTCAACCTGCCTTGGAAATGCACCGGTGAAATACCCATACCGGCAGCTCCGGAAATGCCTTTCGCATTGAACGGAGCAGGCCTTGGCAATGCCTCCCTACATCGCCAGAGAACCTTATAATGCCGTTCGACGGCGATGTCGCCGTGTCATTTTTGTTGGTATTTCGCAACAACCTAGCCATCGTGGACATTGCCCTGCTACTCTTTCTGATCCTGCTCAACGGCGTTCTGGCCATGTCGGAAATCGCTGTCGTCTCTTCGCGGCAGTCACGCCTGCTGAAGCTGGCTGAAGACGGTAATGCGGGCGCACGCTCAGCTCTGACATTGAGTCTCGAGCCATCGATTTTTCTATCCACCGTCCAGGTCGGCATCACCACGGTAGGTATCCTCAGCGGCGCCATCGGCGAGGCGACACTGGCCATTCCACTCGCCGAATGGCTGGGAAAGTTCTCAGTCCTCGCGGACCACGCCAGCGCGATCGCACTGACGCTGGTCGTCGCCGTGCTGACCTATTTCTCGGTCGTGGTCGGCGAACTGGTGCCCAAACGTCTCGGCTTGTTGGCCCCGGAGCGTATCGCCGCGCTGATTGCGCCACCAATGAACCTGCTTTCGCGACTGGCGCGTCCCCTGGTATGGCTGCTCGCTTCGTCATCCAACCTGCTCCTGCGCCTGCTTGGAGCGCGCCACACGCAGGAGTCCTCGGTGAGCAACGACGAGATCAAGGTCCTGATGAGCCAGGGCGCCAAGGCAGGCGTCTTCCACGAAAGCGAGCAGGCCATCGTCGCCAATGTGCTGCGCCTCGACGAGCAGCACATTGGCGCGATCATGACCCCGCGCAAGGATATCTACCTGCTCGACCTGAATGCGAGCGAAGCGGAAATTCGCAAGCATCTCGCCGAGAGTCCGTACAAGCGGATTGTCGTCTGCCGCGACGGCCTGGAGAACGTCGTCGGCATCCTGCGCACCGGCGATCTCCTCAAGGGCGCCCTCTTCGGCGAGCCTCTCACAGTCGAGCCATTTGTCCGGCCAGCGCTCTATGTACCGGCCAGCGTCACGACCACCCAACTGCTCGAAACCTTCCGCAGGGCGCGCCAGCAGTGCGCGCTGATGATCGACGAATACGGCGACCTGCAGGGTCTGGTCACCCTCAGCGACGTGCTGGCTTCGATCGTCGGCGATCTCCCGAGCTGGGATACTGCCGAGGAACAGGATATCGTCATCCGCACGGATGGTTCATGGCTGGCGGATGGCAGCGTCACCATCGAACGCCTGAAGACCGTTCTCGAGATCAACGCGGTGCTGCCGGGGGAAGACGAGAACGCCTTCAACACGCTGGGTGGCTTCATCATGTACGTGCTCGGGCGCGTTCCGGTGGCATCGGATCACTTTGAATGGGCCGAGTGGCGTTTCGAAGTGGTCGACATGGACCGCAATCGAGTGGACAAGGTGCTGGTCGCGCGCAGGCTGCGCTTCAGCGAGGCGGCGGTCGATGCCAGCGAATGATCGCACTGACCGCGGTCAGAATACCCGATAAGCGCCAGGGTCGGCGAGACCGGCCGCAGCAAAACCAGCTCGTCGCAATCGGCAAGAATCGCAAACGCCGCAGGCACGTCCGTCCTGGTCAGCCTGATAACAGGAAACCGTCAGACCATAGTCCACGCCCAGATCATTGCCGCGAGCAATGATCTCGGCCTTGCCAAGATGGAGCAGTGGTGCGTGAATGCGCAGCGTCGCGCCTTCGACGGCAGCCCTGGTGGCGAGATTGGCCATGCTTTCGAAGGCCGCGATGTACTCCGGCCGGCAATCGGGATAACCCGAGTAGTCGACTGCGTTGACACCGACGAAAATATCGCGACTACCCAGCACCTCGCCCAGGCCAGGGCCAGCGAGAGCATGATGGTATTACGTGCCGGTACGTAAGTGACAGGAATTCCCGGCTGCAGACCGTCGACGGGAACAGCGATGCGGGTGTCGGTCAGAGCCGAACCCCCGAAGACATCCAGTCGCAGGAGCAGCACCCGATGCTCACAGACCCCGAGAGAGCCGGCAACAGCCGCTGCCGCGCGCAGCTCGGCTCGATGGCGCTGACCGTAGTCGACCGACAGGCAGTAGCACGCGAAACCACTCGCGCGGGCGATCGCCAGCGTGGTTGCCGAATCGAGTCCGCCTGAGAGGAGAACGACTGCACGCCTGCCGGGCAGTGGAAGTGGTATATTCATGGCCTGACAAATATACCGCTTTCCAGCGGCAGCGGGAATCAGGAGAATCGCTTCCACCTGTCCAGCCAGGCAGTTGGCACAATTACTAATCGGAGATCCGATGATGATGTCCCTGTACACTTCCCTGGTATCACCACCGCAGGCAGTGAGCGGGTCTCTTAGAACGCTATGTCGCGACGTGTCAAATGCCGAAAATCTCGTGATCAGCGAGGAGCAGCGCCTGTTCGTCACCGCCCGCGAGGGGGTCTACGAGCTGCTGGGTGGCTCCGGCGGCGTCTGTGAGAAAAAGCTCATCCCCGTTCGCGTCAATGACTTACCCAGAAGCTTCCTGAAAAACGGCATCGCCGCGCACGGCAATTACCTGTACCTGGCCTGCGCACATGTCCATCAAAGTGATAATCCGCTGCTCAAGGCGATCATGGACGATGTCAACAATGTAGAGCAGACGAGTATGGGCTTGCTGCAGATCTACCTTGCGGCATTCACCTTTCACGCCGAATCCTGGATCGTCCGTTGTGACCTGAGAAAGACACCAGCGGCCTTCACCGATGTGCTCGGCAGCCTCCCCGACAATGTCCTGGCCAATGGAATCGCCATTGACACGCAGCGCCGCTGCCTCTATGTCGCCAACAGCGGGCCGAGCCTCACGCCCGGCATCTACCGCGTGCCCCTTGAAGCTGCTGGCGTCAGTGTTCAGGATATCCCTTGGTGCCGCCCGCCGGGCTGCAAACCCAATGGCCTGAAGATCCGGGACGACACCCTGTACTACACCGGCAACGGTATTCCAGCAGCCGTATTCGGAAGTGTAAAGATCAACCATGACGGCAGCGCCAGCGAACCGCAGGTCATCGATACCGCCGCGCTGCAGGTCTTCGATGATTTCGAGACTGTCAAGCAGGGCTTTCTGATTGCCGAGTTTGGCGATCACCTGGGCTTGCAACCGGGTTCTCTGCGCTTCGTCTCAACACGGGGAAGGCAGCTTGGGGTACTCAAGCACCCGGATCTCTCCAAACCCTGCGCGGTGGCGGTGGCCAGGCAGAACGGCGAACTGGTCGCGGCCGGTGACATCCTGATCGTCAACAAGAATCAGGGCCGCGTCATGGTGTTCAAGCCTGACGAACCGTGGCGCGACAGCTTGGCAGCCAGTGCGGTGTGAAGCGTGCTGGCAGCAGACAGGAACCGCCGGAAGACCGCTTGCGCACCGCGTCGCGACCATGCACAGAGCATGAATACTCCGGAAATACGAAGTTCTACCCGGAAAGCAGCGCTGCAAGCTCCCGCTGTAGCAGATCGGCGTCGCCAAGATTGAGTTCAACCAGGCGTCGCAGGTGGGTAACGCTGTCGATGTCGATGAGCTGGCACACCAGGCCCGCCTGTCTGCCTTCGCAATGGGCGACAGTGGTCTGCATGCGAATCCGGTTGCCGAGCTCATCGAGGGGAACGTCCAGGACGGCAGCCGCCCCGATCGCCACCGCGGTATCGTCCGACAGACACAGCAGCGCGCCCTTCAATGAAAGGTCCAGCACCTGCACCTCGAATATTAGCTTGCCCAACAGCAGTTGCGCTGGTGATGCAAAGGAGATTCGGGAATACTGGCGGCGTTCTTCGCTCATGACAGGGGTCTCTCTCAAGCTACCTGCCACGCATCTTACCCCAAAGCACTTTGTGGAGTTGCAACTGAAAGCGCACCGGTAGCCGATCGACGAGTATCCAGTCCGCCAGCGTCGTCGCCGCCAGCTCTCCCTCGACCGGTGAGAGGAGCACCGGACAGAGCGCAGCAAGCTGGCAGTCGACGATCAACTGGCGTGCCCACTCGTAGTCGGCACGGTCCTTGAGAACCAGCTTGAGTTCATCGTTGCTGGTCAGCAGGGCCAGGTTCTGCCAGCGATTTCGGTCGAACTCGCCGGAGCCCGGAGCCTTGAGATCAACGATTCGCGAAACCCGGACATCGACGCCGCTGATGTCGAGAGCGCCAGAGGTTTCCAGCGATACT
This sequence comes from Candidatus Accumulibacter contiguus, assembly GCF_012940005.1. Taxonomy (GTDB): domain Bacteria; phylum Pseudomonadota; class Gammaproteobacteria; order Burkholderiales; family Rhodocyclaceae; genus Accumulibacter; species Accumulibacter contiguus. The sequence continues at coordinate 36,948 of NZ_SPMX01000036.1, forward strand.
GCATAGCCGGCGTCGCTCAACTTGCTCAACAGCGGCAGGCACGCCGGCTGCGCGAGCGGTTCGCCGCCGGTCACGCAAACGTGAGCTACCCCATGACGCGCCACCTCGGCAAGGATGTCCGGCAGCGACATGGTCTGGCCACCGCTGAAGGCGTAAGCGGTGTCGCACCAGACACAACGGAGCGGGCAGCCGGTCAGGCGGACAAAAACCGACGGCAATCCGACGCGTGAACTCTCACCTTGCAGAGACAGGAAAATTTCGCTGATCTTCAGCGAAAGCGGGCGGACAGAGGCCTTCACTGCCCTATTTCTTCAGGCGCTGCCTGGCGGTGGTAGCAGCGGCGCTGTCTGGGTACTTGGCGACCAGGGTTTCGAGCGTCATCTTCGCACCCTTGGCATCTGCAAGTTCCTGCTGGCAGGTGGCGAGGTTGAGCAGCGCGTCTGGTGCCTTGGCGTGAGTTGGCCATTTGCTGGCTACCACCCGGTGTGCATCGATTGCCTTCTTGCAGTCACGCATCGAATAATGGACATTGCCAAGCCAGTACTGTGCGCTGGGAGTCAGGTTGCTGTCCGGATGTGCCCTGGCAAAAGCCTCGAAAGCCGCAGCCGCCTCCTTGAGCTTGTTGGCCCGGAACAGGTTGAGCGCCACCTCGTATTCACGCGTTTCAGCGGCTGGATCGCTGGCAGCTTTCCTGGGGGGGGTATCAAGCGGCGGCTTGCCCTCGTCCGCAGGTTTTGCCTCGGTGCTAGGCGCAGCCTGTGGTTCGAGCTTGCGCAGGCGACCGTCGAGATCGACGTAGAAGTCCTGTTGCCGCTTCCTGGCCGCATCGAGTTCATAGATCAGCGTCTCGACCTGGCCACGAAGACGCGAGTTCTCTTCGCGTAGCGCCTGAATCTGATTGGCCAGCTCGATTTGTCCCTTGGCAAAAGTGTCTAGGCGCTCGTTGGTCTTGGTCGAAATGTCCCTGATTTGACGGCGAGCCTCCTCGTCATCGAAGAGTCCGGCATGCGCGTGGCGCACCCCGAATACTCCCGGCACAGCAAGCAACAAAGCCATCGTCAGAACGCGCGCCTGGCCGGAGCAGCGCCGCATCGACAGCCCCGGCATGCTAGAACTCGCCGTTGTAGAGCATGTCGCCGCGCCGGTTCTCTGCCCAGGCACTCTCGTTATGGCCCTCGTTCTTCGGTTTTTCTTCGCCAAGGCTCACCGATTCGAGCTGATCTTCGCGAGCACCGAGCAAGGACAACATCTTCCGGATCGCGTCAGCGCGTTTCTGGCCCAGCGCCAGGTTGTACTCACGGCTGCCGCGCTCGTCGGTATTCCCCTGGATCAGCATCTTGAACTGGCGGTTTTCGGTAAGAAACTTGGCATGTGCGGTCACCAGATCCTTGTACTCGGCCTTGACTTCGTAACTGTCGTAGTCAAAGTACACGCTACGCTTCGACAGGACGCTCTTCGGATCGGTGAGTGCCGCCGGCAGGCCTCGACTATCCACACCGCCGGTCGTCACCGTTGCCACCCCCGGCCCGGCTGCGCGTGTCTCGACGGGCGCACCGGCAGCCTGATCACCGCTCTCGGGGGGTTGAACTGCAAGCGGCTATCAGGAGGGCCAAGACGGCCGGAAGGACGAGTGGTTTCATGCGGTTTCTCCTGCGCAAGAGGCTAAAGGGAAAATCGATTTTCATTTGTTGAAGGGACCCCACGCCGGTTCGCGAACATCACCCGCCGTAATGGAAAGGCGTTGCTTGATACGGCCATCAATGGAAACCGCCGAGAGCACCCCGCGACCGCCCATCTCGGTGGCAATCAGGATCATCCGGCCGTTCGGGGAAAAAGTCGGTGATTCATCCTTGTGCGAGTCGGTCAGGACCTGCACCTGCCGGCTGGCAAGGTCCATCACCGAAAGACGGAAACTGCCATCCCGCCGACTGATGAACGCCATCGTCTTGCCATCAGGAGAAAGACGCGGGGTCACATTGTAGCTGCCTTCGAAGCTCACTCTCTGGGCTTCGCCACCACCGACACTGACCCGGTAAATCTGCGGGCTACCGCCACGATCCGAGGTGAAATAGACGAATTGCCCGTCAGGCGAGAAGTTGGGCTCGGTATTGATCGCGTTGTCGGTCGTCAGACGCTGTGCACCGGAACCATCCGCGTTGACGATAAAGATCTGCGAGCCACCCTCCTTGCTCAGCACCACCGCCAGCTTGCGGCCATCAGGCGACCACGCTGGCGCCGAGTTGGAACCCTTGAAGTTGGCGACGACGACCCGCTTGCCTGAAGCCAGCGAGTGAACGTAGACCACCGGCTTCTTGTTTTCAAAGGAAACATAGGCCAGACGGCCACCATCTGGTGACCAGGAAGGCGAGATGATGGGTTCCTTGGAGATCAGCGCGACCTGTGCATTCTGGCCATCCGCGTCGGAAATATGCAGCTCGTAGCGAGCAGCGCTGACCCTGACCACATAAGCGACACGAGTCGAGAAGACGCCGGGCTCACCGGTCAGTTTTTCGTAGATCATGTCGGCGATGCGATGGCCGGCAGCACGCAGCATGGCTTTGGAGGTCACGAAAGCAGAGCCGCCAAGAACGGCCTGCTTGTTGACGTCGTAAAGACGGAAACGTGCCTCCTGCCGGCCGTCGTCACTGCCGCCGATACTGCCGGCGGCCAGTGCGTCGGCACCACGGCCTCGCCACTCCGGGTAGGCCGGGTTGGACGTCTCGGTCATGGCCACCCCGCTCGTGTCAATCATCTTGAACACACCGCTCCGTTCCAGGTCGCCACGCACCACCGAAGTCACCACCCGCGAGGCGCTCGCCTCGCCGCCAAAATCGGCGATTGCCACCGGGATACGGTTGGCGCCGGCGCCGGTGATCTCGATGGTCAGTTGGGCGTGTGCAGGAGGCTGCAGAAAGGCCAGTGCGCTGACGGCAAGCAGGCCAATCCGGCGCAGTTTGAGTCCGATTCCAGACATGGGACAGTCCAATACAGAATGCGCGATTATATCGTCTCTGAATGCTCTTGATTTGTAACCAAACGTGATCTTGCATGCGCAACCGCAGTGCTTTGCTAGTCGTCATGTGGTCTATAGTACAGGTTCAGAACACGCTTGAAGAGTTCGGGTTGGGCCGGCTTGGGCAACGGCGACGACTTGCGGATCGCTCGCTCGACCGCAGCATCGAGCGCCGGGTTGCCGCTCGACCGGAGCAGCCTGACATCGAGCACATCGCCGGTGGGAAGCTGAGTCACTTCGAACTCCGCCTTCGGATTGCCCTGGATGCCGGGTGGCAACGACACGTTATTGCGAACCTTGAGGCGAATTCTGTGCTTGTACGCCTCCTCGTCGAGCGACTGCGTACGCGCTTTCTCGGCCGACGCCTGCTCGGTCTGCAACTGCTTCCGTAGACGCTCCTGAGCTTCATCGCGCGCGCGCCTATCCTCGGCGGCTTTCTGCTCAGCCTTCTGCTGTTTGAGTTCCTTTAGTTCACGGTCCACGGCATCTCGCGGGTTTGGCCTCGGATCCGTTTCCGGTTTACGCGGATCATCCTTCCGGGGCGGTTCCTTTGCCTTCGGCTCGTCTTTTCGTTCAGGCTCCCGGGGTTTGGGTTCTTCCTTGCGCACGGGTTCCTTTGCCTTGGGTTCCTCCTTTCGGGATGGTTCCTTGGCCTTGGGCTCTTCCTTGCGCGGGGGTTCTTTCGGTTTGGGTTCTTCCTTCCGGGGCGTTTCCTTCGCCTTGGTTTCTTTGGGCGCTTCCGTCGGTTTGGGCTCCTTGAGAGTTTCCTTGACCTTGGCTTCCTTTGGTGGTTCCTTGGGCTTTTTCTCCTCCTTCAGAGGGATGTCCGGCTTGAGAGGAGGCTTGGCTTCGGGTTTCGATTCCGGTTTTGCGACTGCCTTGGCAACGGGTTTCGGCTCCGGTTTCGGCTCCGGTTTCGGCTCCGGTTTCGGCTCCGGTTTCGGCTCCGGTTTCGGCTCCGGTTTCGGCTTCGCCTCCGGTTTGGGCTCAGGCTTCGCGATTGCCTTGGCTACCGGTTTGGGTTCAGGCTTTGGCTCCGGCCTGGGTTCGGGCTTTGGCTCCGGCCTGGGTTCGGGCTTGGGTTCGGGCCTTGGCTCCATTCTCGGCTCGGGCTGACTGGCCACCGTCGGAGCTGGCGCGGCACGCCAGACTTCGACCTCGACCGCAGATGGCGGCTGGCTCTTCCATTGCATGCCCACGAACAGCGCGCCGAGCAGCAGCAAATGGACGGTCGCGGAAAGAGCCAGCGACGGCCATTTGGCTGGGTCGTCCTGCGGCGGCCGCGGGAGGGCTTCGACAGCTTCCACCGATCAGGGACTCACTTGCCGGTGGGTTGCACGAGAAGGCCGATGCGTTTGACCTGTTTCTGCTGAAGATCGTCCATGACCTCAAGCACCGCCTGATACTTGACATTCCTGTCGCCGGCGATGACTACCGCCTGCTCGGGGTTCTTGCGCTGCGCGGCGACAATCGCTTCCGATAGCTCGTTGCGGCTGAGCGGGCGTTCGGACTTGCCGGGGGCAAGCAGCGCCAGCGTCCGGTCGGCGCGGACGATCACCTGCAGCGCTTCGGCTGGTGGCTGCGCGGCCTTGCCGACCGACGGTACGTCGATACTGGCGGTAGTCATCATCGGCGCCGTCACCATGAAGATGACCAGCAGCACGAGCATGACATCGATATAGGGAACGACGTTGATTTCGTTTTTCAGACGGCGTGGACGCATGGCCTTACCTCATCTGCCGTTGCAGGATGTTCGAGAACTCTTCCATGAAGGACTCGAAGCGCGAAGACAAGCGATCGATCTCGTGCGCAAAACGATTGTAGGCGACCACCGCCGGGATCGCCGCGAAGAGGCCGATGGCGGTCGCCACCAGTGCTTCAGCAATGCCCGGCGCGACCGCAGCGAGCGTTGCCTGACCGACATTCGAGAGACCACGGAAGGAATGCATGATTCCCCAGACAGTGCCGAACAGGCCGACATACGGGCTTACCGAACCAACCGAAGCGAGAAAGGCGAGGTGCGAGTCGATGCTGTCCATCTCGCGCTGGTAGGTGGCGCGCATGGCGCGACGCGAGCCGTCGATGACGTCTTTCGGATCGAGGTTCTTCTGGCTGCGCAGCTTGGTGAATTCACGAAAACCTGCTTCGAAGATACGTTCCATGCTGCCGGTGCTATGGCGGTCATTGATCGCACTCTGGTAGAGACTGTTGAGGTCGCCACCGCTCCAGAAGTCACGCTCGAACTGCTCGGTCTGCGCACGCGCCGCTTTCACCGTGAACCACTTGCGGAAAATGTAGTACCAGGACATGAAAGAGACGCCGGCCAGCAGCAGCATCACGGCCTGCACCACGGCGCTGGCATTGAGGATCAGATGCAGGATCGAGAGGTCTTGCGAGACATTCATTGCAGGGCTTCCAGTTTGGTACGCAGAATTGCGGGAATCGAAGTTGCTTTCATCTGCATCGAGTTGACGCAAACGATGTGCACGGTGCCGCTGACCAGTTCCTGCCAGTGCCCTTCGACAGTCGCATCGGCGCGCCGGATATGCTGGCGAAAGAAGATCTGTGCGCGGCCGATTTTCTCCACTTCGAGACCGACGACGAGTTGATCGTCGAGTCGCGCCGGTTTCAGGTAGTCGATGCTGACGCTGCGAACGACGAAGGCAATCCCCGGATCGCGCAGCAGTTCGGCCTGCTGGTGACCGATCGCGCGCAGCCATTCGCTGCGGCAGCGTTCGAAAAACTTCAGGTAATTGGCGTAATACACGACGCCACCGGCATCGGTGTCTTCGTAGTAAATGCGAACTGGGATGGTGAACGCGTTGGGTTTTTGTGGATGTTTCATGGCTAACGCCGATTCTAGGGCAGCATTCTGCTGGCGAATGTAAGGGTTTGTGATCAGGCTGCGTCCTCTCAGGGCGCCCGCCAGAGAGCACCCTGCGCTTCGCCGAGCATCGCCATAAGGCCGAGATGACGGTAAACCGCCGCGGTTGCCACCCGACCGCGTGGCGTGCGCTGCAGGAAGCCTTGCTGGATCAGATACGGTTCGAGAACATCTTCGATGGTGTCGCGCGCTTCGCCGATCGCGGCAGCGAGATTGTCGACACCGACCGGGCCACCGGCAAACTTGTCGATCACCGCGGACAGCAGCTTGCGGTCCATGACGTCAAGGCCACCATGATCGACATCGAGCATCAGCAATGCCTGATCAGCAACTTCCTGCGTGATGTGGCCGTTTGCCCGGACCTCGGCGAAATCGCGGACGCGCCGCAACAGTCGGTTGGCAATGCGTGGCGTGCCCCGCGAACGGCGCGCAATTTCCAGGGCGCCGCCGGGATCGGCAGGCACCTTGAGCAGTTGCGACGAGCGTGTGACAATCAGCATCAGTTCCTCGGGCGTGTAAAACTCGAGTCGCGAGACAATCCCGAAGCGATCGCGCAAGGGATTGGTCAGCATGCCGGCGCGAGTGGTCGCACCCACCAACGTGAACGGGGGCAGATCGAGCTTGACCGAACGTGCTGCCGGACCCTCGCCGATCATGATATCGATCTGGAAGTCCTCCAGCGCCGGATACAGGATTTCTTCGACGACCGGCGAGAGGCGGTGAATCTCGTCGATGAAGAGGACGTCGCGGGGTTCGAGATTGGTCAGAATGGCAGCCAGATCACCGGCGCGTTCGAGGACCGGGCCCGAGGTCGAGCGCAGGTTGACGCCCATCTCGGTGGCAATGATGTGTGCCAGTGTGGTCTTTCCGAGACCTGGCGGACCAAACAGGAGAACGTGATCGAGCGTGTCGTTGCGCCGCCTGGCCGCTTCGATGAAGATCGTCAGTTGCTCGCGAATCTTGGCCTGACCGACGTAATCGGCGAGACGGCGAGGCCGCAGGGCGCGTTCGATCGCTTCTTCCTGGGTGGATTTCGCCTCGGCCGAGATCAGCCGGTCGACGGCGGAGTTGCCAAGATCGTCGGTTTCGATCATCGCTGCGAAATCTCCTCTGACAGCAACGATTCCGAATCGGCATGCGCCAGCCACTCGCGAACCAGCACCTGCCCGAGTGCCAGCAAGGTCGGCCCAAGGAACAGGCCGATGAAGCCGAAGACCAGCACGCCGCCAAAGACACCGACGACGATCAACAACAGTGGCAGGCTGGCGGTCCGTGAAATCAGAATCGGTTTGATGAAGTTATCGACGCTGCTGATGCCGAACATCCCCCACACCACCATGAACACCGCCCAGCCGGTCTGGCCCTCGTTGTAGAGCCAGACGGCAGCGCCCAGCCAGATCAGCGTGGCCCCGATCACCGGCACCATCGAGAAGAAGAAGGTGGCCACGGTCAGGATGATGATCCCCGGCACACCCGCGATGATGAAACCGATCATCGCCACCAGCGCCTGTGCGGCCGCCGTCCCGACGATGCCGACCATGACCCCGGTGACCGTCCCTTCCGCCAGCGCCAGCATGCGCTCGCCGAGATCGCCGGCGAGTGCGCGACTGCCGGTGTGCAGTGCGTCCGCATAGAGATGTGCGTCACGAAAGATGAAAAATACGAAGAAAATCACCAGCACCAGTTGCAACAGTCCCTGTGCCAGGAGCGCGGCGGTAGCCAAGGCCAGCCGGCGCGTCGGATCCACGAACTGATGCAGCAGGGCATTCATTTCCTCGCGACTCTCGATCAGTTCATGCCAATAGGCAGCGGCATCGCGACCGACGATCGGCAGTCTCGCCAGCCAGGCTGGCGGATCGGCGGGCAGCCCTTTTTCCATCAATGGCTTGAGGTAGCGAATCGCAATCTCGACGCCGTCGGCAAGCGATCCCGACAGCAGTGCCACGGGCGCTACCAGCACCAGCAGCAGCAGAATCGACACCAGCAGCGCCGCCAGATTGCTACGCCCGCCGCAGAGGGTGAGCAGGCGATTGCGGATTGGCAGGGTGGTGACACAGATGACGATGGCGAAGAGCAGCGTCCCGGTGAACGGCAACAAGACGGCAATGCAGCCGATCAGCAGCAAGGCGACGAGCGCGATCTGGATAAGTTGTTTGTGGCCGGGATTCATGGTCGATTCAGACTCTTGACAGCAGCTTGAGCGCCTGCCGAATGCCGTCGGAGGTGGTGACGTCGGCCGCTAGCTGTTTCATCGCTGCCCCTGCTTCGCGGTCATTGTAACCCAGAGCCAGCAGCGCATTGAGAATGTCATTGTGCGCGGCAGCGGCAGGAACGGCGCTTGCCGGCAGCGCATCTGCGAATTTCCCCTTGAGTTCGAGCAGCAGGCGTTCGGCGGTCTTGGTGCCAATGCCGGGCACCTTGGTCAGGCGGCCGACCTCCTGCCGCGCCACGACCTGCGCGAGATCGCTCACCGATAGCCCGGATAGCACCGACAGTGCCAGACGTGCACCGACACCCGAAATTTTCAGCAACTGGCGAAAGGCAAAGCGTTCACCTTCGCTGGCGAATCCGTAGAGAAAATGTCCATCTTCACGTACCACATAGTGGGTCAGCAAACTGATCTTCTCGCCATTTGCCGGCAGATTGTAAAAAGTGCTCATCGGAACATCGAGCTCGTAAGCGACGCCGTGCACGTCGACCACCACCTGTGGCGGATTTTTTTTCCAGCAGGATTCCGGTCAGTCGGCTGATCATCGCTTGTTCTCCCTGGCCACCCTCAGGCGGCCGTTGCGTACATGCAGGCCGCTGCTGGCCAGTTGCCCGAACCCCTGCCCAGCGTGCGCGTGCGCGATGGCGCAAGCCAGCGCATCGGCAGCGTCCGGGCGGGGGTCTGCCGACAAGGACAACAGGCGGCGCACCATGTGCTGCACCTGCACCTTGTCGGCATGGCCGTTGCCGACCACCGCCTGCTTGACCTGCAAGGCCGTATATTCGGCAACTTCGAGGCCGCTGGCGACCAGCGCCGTGATCGCCGCGCCACGCGCCTGGCCGAGCAGCAGCGTCGATTGTGGATTGACGTTGACAAACACGATCTCCACCGCCGCCTGGTCCGGTCGGTGCTGTGCCAGCAGTTCGCGCAGGCCGGCGTAGATCGTTCCCAGACGGCCAGGCAGCGAATCCCGGACGTCTGTGCGGATACAGCCGCTGGCGAGGTAGGCCAGGTGGTTGCCGGTTTTCTCGATCAATCCGAAGCCGGTGATGCGCAAACCAGGGTCGATGCCGAGAATGCGCAGCACCGGTCTCGCAGCGGCGCTCATCGGTTTTGCGCCCGTGCCAGATAGACCCCGCCGACCGCCAGCAGCATCCCGGCCAGCGCCAGTCCGCCGAGCGTTTCGCCGAACACCAGCCAGGCGATCACCGCCGTGCTGGGGGGAGTCAGGTAGAAAAGGCTGGCGACGTTGACCGCGCTGCCGCTGCGAATCAACACATTGAGCAGGCTGATCGCACCAAACGAGAGTACCAGCACCAGCCACAGCAGGGCAAAGGCAAACTGCGGCGTCCACTCGATGTGCATGCTTTCGCTGGTCCAGGCGGCGAGCGCCGTAAGCACCGCGGTCGGCAGGAATTGAATGACCGAACCGGTACGCAGGTCGAAGTGCGGGCAAAAACGCTTCTGGTAAAGCGTGCCGAGCGTGATTCCGAGCAAGGCGGCGAACGCCGGCAGCAGCATCGCCGCCAGCGGCAGGTCGCCGAGTTTATTGGCAACCACCAGCGCCACGCCGGCAAAGCCCAGCACCAGGCCCAGCCATTGCCGTGGCGATACGCGTTCACCGAGCAGAAAACCGGCACCACAAGCGGTCAGCAGCGGCTGCATGCCGACCACCAGCGCCGTTACGCCAGCCGGCAGACCATGCTTGATGGCCGTGAACACCCCGCCCAGGTAGAGCGCGTGCACCAACAGCCCGGAAATGCCGATGTGGACAAGCTGACGCCCGTCGGCGGGCCATGGCGCACGCGTCGCCAGGGCAAACAGCGTCATCAGCACGAGCACCAGGAGGTAGCGGGCGAGCAGGAAAGTCAGCGGCTCGGCGTACGGCAGCCCGAACTTGGCGCCGATGAAGCCGGTGCTCCACAGGAATACAAAGAGAAAAGGCAGCAGCGATGGCAGGGGACGCATGGGCTCGGCTTATGGACGCAGGACAGGAGTGTAGCAAGCATCGCGGCAGCGATGGCGGCCCGCGGTCGGAACGGCAGGCCCTGGTCTGCGCAGGGCAGCAATGACAAACCCCGCAAAGGCGGGGTTTGTCATTGCATCTTGCCGAGAAAGGCGGTTGGAGATTACTTCTTCGCTGCAGCGGCATCCGTGCTCTTGGCATCGCTCGGGGCGTCTTTCCTGGTCGCCGGTTTGGCTGCATCTTTGCTCTCAACGGGTTTCGCTGGCTCGGCCTTGGCGGCGGGTGCGACAGGAGTCGCTGCCGGTTTGGTGGTTGCCGGTGCTGGAGCGCCTGCCGCGGCAGCGGGAGTAGTGACAGGCTTGGTGGCCGCAGCCGCTGCGGGAGTCGCCGGAGTTTTCGGAGCAGCCGTGGGCGCACTTGCTGGTGCAGCGGCGCCTGCCGGGGGTGCGGCCTTGGCAGGCTCGGCCTTCGCGGGTGCAGCCTTGGCCGCCGCCGGTGTTGCTGTAGCTGCCGGCTTGGCCGTTGTCGCCCCGGTCAAGGTCACGTCACTCTTCATCTTGCCGAGGACTGCCGGTCCAATGCCGGGCACCTTGGTGAGATCGTCCACCGTCTTGAAGTCACCATTCTTGGTGCGATAATCGATAATTGCCTGGGCCTTGGCCGGACCGATACCGGTGAGCATTTGCAGTTCGTCCTTGTTGGCGGTATTCACATTGACCGCAGCAAAGGCATTCATCGTGATCATCAGCAAAGTGAGCAACAGGGTAATCAGCTTGTGCATGGCGTTCCTCCTGGTGAGATTGGGGTCGCAAATCACCAAGCCTCTGTCCGCCTGGCGTCCTGCAGCATTGCTTAACGCTCCACAAGAGCTTTACGTTGACCAAAAGGTCATGACTTTTCCAGGCACCTCCGATCAAGGCCGAGGCAGTAGCCTTGCTGGTACGGGTGCACGCGCTCAGGGGCCGACGATGGCCAGGCACTGCTGGCCAGGATCAACTCTCCCGCTCGGGTGAAGACCGCCCCCGTAGCCAGTCCGGCAGATCCCGGTCGCCGGCGTTGTCGATGATGTATTGCCGAATCAACTTGCGCACCACCTGCGAAGGCGTCAGGTCATGCGATGCGCAGATCTCTTCGAAAATCTGCTTCTTGCGCGGGTCGATTAGGATGGTGAGGCGTGAGGTACGATTTTCCATAGGAGCACTTTGCGTGTTAATTAAATTATCATTGCAATAGTATCAGAAGCGAATATAATGGTTCTCGAATCAAGATAGTAGCATGCTCGACAGGGTAGGTTTCGCCCCGTTCTGAACACTTTAAAGTGCCCCTTCCGTTGAATCCAGACGAGTTTTTCCGAAATGCCTGAACGGTATGATCTTCGCTATTACTGCTGATCGTCCACTTGCTGCACGCGACAGCCGCGGTGACAACCGATCGTGACCACCAGCGGGCTGCACGCGGCGGCGCAGTGGGTGCATCTGGACTGGGTTCTGCTGGTGGTGGCCGCGTGGCTGCTACTTGGCGTGGCGGGCATCTTTGCCTTGCGCCACCTGACGCTGGTGGCGAAGGTGCTGTTTCCCGTCGGTGGTGCTTGCGGACTGGCCCTATTCGGCATTGCCCTGAGTGCAGCGCTGAGTTCGCCCGAAGTCGCGGTGCTGCCGATCGGCCTGCCGAGCCTGCCCTTCCATTTTCGCCTCGACAGCCTGTCGGCTTTCTTCCTGATGCTCATCGGCTGCATCTCGGCGGGCGTGTCGGCATTCGCCGCCGGCTATTTCCGCCAGGGCGAAGGAACGCCGCCCGGTCTGCTGGCTTTCGAGTACCACCTCTTTCTCGCGAGCATGGCGCTGGTGGTCCTCGCCGACGATGCCTATGTGTTCATGGTGATGTGGGAAACGATGGCCCTGTCGTCGTTCTTTCTGGTCACCGCAAACCATCGTATCGTCGAGATCCAGCGTGCCGGCTATCTCTATCTGCTGGTCGCGCATATTGGCTCCATCGGCATCCTGCTCTGCTTCGGCGTGCTGCAAGCGAATACCGGCGACTACACCTTTGCCAATATGCGCGCCCAGGCGCTTTCGCCGTTGTCGGCGTCGATCGCCTTCCTGCTCGCGCTCTTCGGTTTTGGCGCCAAGGCCGGCATTCTGCCGCTACATGTGTGGCTCCCCGAGGCGCATCCGGCCGCTCCCTCGCCGGTTTCGGCACTGATGAGCGGAGTGATGTTGAAGACCGCCATCTACGGCGTGCTGCGGATACTTTTCGATCTGCTGCACACCCCAGGTCTGGTGGTGGGGCCTGTTGCTCCTGGTGCTTGGCTTGGCGACCGCGCTGTTCGGCGTCGTCTTCGCCGCGGTACAGGTGGATATGAAACGCATGCTGGCCTACTCGTCAATCGAGAACATCGGTCTGATGTTTACGGGTATTGGTCTGGCCGTGCTGTTTTCCGCCTACGGCATGCAGCCGATGGCGTCACTGGCGCTGACCGCGGTGCTCTACCACGTCACCAGCCACGCCTTCTTCAAGAGCCTGCTCTTTGTCGGCACCGGTGCGGTACTGCATGCCACCAGCGAACGCAACCTGGGCAAACTCGGTGGCCTGATCCGCTACATGCCCTGGGTGGCTTGGATTACCTTGCTTGCGGTGCTGGCCAGCGCCGGTCTGCCGCCGTTCGGGGGCTTCGTCTCGGAATGGTTGCTGCTGCAAAGCTTCCTTTTCTCACCGAGCCTGCCGAGTCCATTCCTGAACATGCTGATCCCGGTAGTGGCAGCGCTGATTGCGCTGATCGCCGCCCTCGCCGGCTACACCATGGTCAAGTTCTTCGGCATCATCTTCCTCGGCCAGCCGCGTGAGGACAAACTCGCGCAGGCGCACGACGCCGGCGGCTGGGAGCGCGTCGGCATGCTCTGGCTGGTCAGCGGCTGCGTTGCGCTGGGCTTGTTTCCGGTGCAGTTCATTGCCCTCATCGATCCAGTGACGCGCACAATGGTCGGCGCCGGGATGGGCAATACGGTGGCTGCCGGTGGCTGGCTGCTGGTGCCGGTGGCGATGGAACGTGCGAGTTATGGGCCGGCGATCTTCCTGCTCGGCGTTGCGGCCAGCTTCGCGATCGCTTTCCTGCTGGTCCGCATTTTTTACCACGGTCGTCTGCGCCGCGCGCCGCCCTGGGACTGCGGCTACCCCTGGCAGAACGCCCGCATGCAGGATACGGCAGAGGGTTTTGGGCAACCGATCCGGCAGATTTTCGAGCCTTTTTTCCGGATAGAGCGCGAACTTCCGACGCCGTTTGATCGCCAACCCCGCTATCACGTCAGCGTTGGCGACCCCATCTGGCACTGGCTCTACCTGCCGCTGGCCAGCGTCGTCGAGCGTTTGGCGCGCCTGATCGGCCGCTTGCAGCAGGGGCGGATTGCGGTGTACCTGCTCTACAGCTTCGTGACCCTGCTGCTGGTGCTGACGGTGGTGAAACAATGACGGGGCTCGGTGTCGCTTCGCAACTGCTCGAGATCGTCATGGCTCTGCTGCTGGCGCCCTTGCTCAGCGGTTGGATCAACCAGTGTCGCGCCTGGCTGCAGAACAAGTCGGGCGCCGGCTTGCTGCAGCCGTACCGCATGCTGCACAAACTGTTCAACAAGGAATCGCTGATCTCCGAGCACGCATCGCCGCTGTTCCGGGGTGCGCCGTATATCGTTTTCGGCTGCATGGCGCTGGCCAGTGCGATCATTCCAACGCTGTCGACCGATCTGCCCTTGTCACCGGCGGCCGACGCGATTGCCCTGGTCGGCCTGTTCGCCGTCGCACGGGTGTTCATTTCGCTGGCGGCGATGGACGTCGGCACTTCGTTCGGAACGTTCGGCGCCCGGCGCGAAATGCTGATCGGCTTTCTTGCCGAACCGGCGCTGCTGATGGTGCTGTTCTCGGCGTCACTGATCTCGAAGTCGACCTCGCTGACCACCATCGTCGAGACGCTGGCACATCGCCATCTGGCGATCTATCCGAGCCTTGCCCTGGCCGGCGTGGCCTTCACCATGGTTTCACTGGCCGAAAATGCCCGAGTTCCAGTGGACAACCCGGCGACTCATCTCGAACTGACGATGATCCACGAGGCGCTGATCCTCGAATATTCGGGCCGTCATCTGGCGCTGCTCGAATGGGCCGCCAGCTTGAAGCTGTTTGCCTACTCGTGTATCGGGCTGGCGCTGTTTTTCCCCTGGGGAGTGGCCGAGGCCGAGGCGCCGCTGGCGCTGCTGCTGGCGATGCCGGTGCTGATTCTCAAACTGGCGATCGGCGGCGTCCTGCTCGCGCTACTCGAAACGCTGAGCGCCAAAATGCGCATCTTTCGCGTGCCGGAATTCCTCGCTACCGCTTTTCTGCTGGCGGTGATCGGCATGCTCGTCTCGATTCTCCTGGGGCAGTGAGATGATGAGCGAACTCGTCGGCCAGTTGATCAATCTCCTCGCGGCAATCCTGCTGATGCTGTCGTTCGCGATGATATCGCAGCGGCGGATTCTGTCGCTGATTCACCTGTTCACCGCGCAGGGCGCGATCCTGGTCGCCGCAACGCTGCTGGTCGGCTACGCCACCCACCAGCCACACCTCTACGTCTCGGCAGGAATCACGCTGGTGTTAAAGGTGATCCTAATCCCGCTGTTGCTGCATCGGGTGATCAATCGTCTCGACGTGCGCTGGGACGTCGAGACGCTGATCAACATCCCGATGACAATGATCATCGGCATTGCGCTCGTCATTTTCGCATTCAACCTGGCACTGCCGATTTCCAAGTTGTCGGTCAGTATCGCCCGCGGCACGCTCGGCATCGCGCTCGCTTGCGTACTGCTCTCGTTCATGATGATGATTACCCGCTCAAAAGCGGTGCCACAGGTGATCGGTTTTCTGTCGATGGAAAACGGCCTGTTCTTCGCCGCCACCTCGGCGACCTACGGCATGCCGATGGTCGTCGAACTCGGCATCGCCCTGGACGTGCTGGTCGGGATCCTGATTCTCGGCGTATTCATGTTCCATATCCGCGAAGAGTTCGATAGCCTCGACATCAGCCACCTCGAAAAGCTCAGGGAAGACTGACTTGCAAATGCTGTATTTGGTCCTCGCCATACCCCTGCTCGGCAGCGTCGTTCTGGCCTTCACCGGGCAGCACGACGGCGCGCGCGAGATCAACGTCGCCTTCAGCCTGGGGACTTTCCTCGCCACCTGCGCGCTGACCGCGGAAGTGATCTCAGGTGGCCCGCTGTTCGCCTGGAACCGCGAGTTCTATATCGATCCGCTGAATGTCTTTCTGCTCACCCTGACCGCCTTCGTCGGCCTAACCACCGCCATTTTCTCGCGCCCCTACATGCGCGTCGAACGTGACCACGGCAAGATGACGCCGAATCGCATGCGTCTCTACCATAGTATGTATCAATTGTTCAACTTCACCATGCTGATCGCGCTGATGACCAACAACCTCGGGATCCTGTGGGTTGCCATGGAGGCAGCGACGCTGACCACCGTCGTGCTGGTCAGCGTGTATCGGACGCCTGCGAGCCTCGAGGCGGCCTGGAAATACTTCATCCTCTGCGGCGTTGGCATTGCCCAGGCGCTGTTCGGCACCGTGCTGCTCTACATGGCAGCGGAAAAGGTGATCGGCACCGAGGGCGGCGCCCTGTTATGGACCAATCTCGACGCGGTCAAGGCGCAGCTCGATCCGGGCATCATCACTTTGGCCTTCGCCTTCCTGTTCATCGGCTATGGCACCAAGGTCGGTCTGGTGCCAATGCATAACTGGCTGCCAGATGCCCACGCCGAAGGACCGACACCGGTTTCGGCCGTGCTCTCGGGTCTGCTGCTGAACGTCGCCGTGTATGCCCTGCTGCGCTGCAAGGTACTGACCGACGGGGCGCTGCAGAATCCCCTTGCCGGGCAGTTGATGATGGGTTTCGGCCTGCTGTCGGTACTCGTGGCGGCATTCTTCCTGTCGCGACAGAAGGACGTCAAGCGCATGTTCGCCTATTCATCGATCGAGCACATGGGGCTGATCACTTTCGCCTTCGGCATGGGTGGACCGATTGCCAACTACGCCGGCCTGCTGCACATGAGCGTGCATTCGCTGATCAAGTCGGGCATTTTCTTCGCCGTTGGGCATGCGACGCAGAAGGCGGGAACGCAGGTGATGGAAGATATCCGCGGCCTCATCAAGGTCAGCCCGACGGTCGGCTGGGGTATGATGCTCGGCTCGCTGGCGATCCTCGGGATGCCCCCTTTCGGCGTCTTCGCCAGCGAATTCCTGATTCTCACCACTGCCATGCGTGAGCAACCATGGGCGACGCCGTTTCTGCTGCTGGCGCTCGGCGTTGCTTTCGCCTCGGTTTTCAGCCGGGTGCAGCCGATGGTTTTCGGTGAAACCTCGGTCAAGCCGTTGCGGCACCCGCCGGCGCTCATCCCGGTCTTTGTCCACCTTGGTCTGGGCCTGATGCTGGGCTTGTATATCCCGCCGTATCTGGATGCCTGGTATCGCCATGCGGCCCGGATGATTGGCGGTTAATGCGATGCTGATTGCACAATTCATCGAGGATCTTGAACACTTGCCGGGGCCACTGCCGATGCACTACCGGACAGTTCGCGCCGATACCTGGCGGCGGGTTGCACAGGCGGTGTCCGAGGCAGGAGGAAGGCTGCTGTCGTTGTGGGGGTCCGATCGCACGCGCGGCGCATCCGGCAGTCTGGTGATCTCGGCGGCTTATGTGGTTCGCGAAGGCTTGCTCTGGCTCGACCTGCCGCTTGGCGAGCGAAGTGTGATCGATCCGCAGCATCCGAGCTATCCTGACTTGGTCCCGTTCTTTCCCTGCGCGGCGCACCTGCAGCGGGCGGCTGCCGATCTGCTCGGCGTCGTTGCCGAAGGGGCGACTGACCGGCGAGCATGGCTCAACCATGGTGCCTGGCCAGCGAACTGGCATCCGCTACGCCGGCAGGATCCGCATCCAGGCCTGCCTGCGGCACAGGAAGTTACCGACTACGCGTTCGTTCGCGTCGCAGGCGATGGCGTGCACGAAATCCCGGTAGGACCCGTGCACGCCGGAATCATCGAACCTGGGCACTTCCGTTTTTCGGTCGTCGGCGAGAAAGTGCTGCGCCTGGAGCAACGCCTGGGCTACAAGCACAAGGGAATTGAAAAGCGTTTCACCGAGCTGCCGCCACTCGCAGCGAATCGCCTGGCCGGCAGGATTTCGGGCGATTCTACGGTGGCTTACGCCTGGAGCTACTGTATGGCACTGGAGTCACTCGCGAGCTGCGAGATTCCCGAGCGTGCGTGCTGGCTGCGCGCCTTGCTGCTAGAACGTGAACGCGTCGCCAACCACCTCGGCGACCTCGGTGCACTCGGTAACGACGCAGCGTTCGCCTTCGGACTCGCGCAGTTCTCACGGCTCCGGGAAGACTGGCTGCGACTCGCAAAAGAAGCCTTTGGCCACCGCCTGATGATGGACGGTATCGTCCCCGGTGGCGTCGCCTCGGACATCGACCGCTCCAGCGCCGACCGGCTTTTCCGTCAATGCGACAGCGTCGAGCGCGAAGTACTGCAACTGCAGCAGGTGTACGACGAGCATTCCGGCCTGCAGGATCGCTTCATGACCACTGGCCGCGTGACGCCTGAACTCGCCTCTCAACTCGGCCTGACCGGCCTCGCGGGTCGGGCCAGCGGCCAGGCGGTCGATCTGCGTTGCGACCAGCCCTGGGCACCTTACGACCGATTGCAGGTGAAGATCGCGACGTGCAGCGACGGCGATGTCGCTGCACGCGTGATGGTGCGTTTTGCGGAGATCAGCGAATCGCTGCGCTTGCTGCGCGTGATTCTTTGCCGGCTTAGCGAGGGCGCGGGCGAGACGCGCCGTGAACTACGCTTGCCGGCGAAGGCAGCGCTCGGTGCCGGCTGGGTCGAAGGCTGGCGCGGCGAAGTCTTCGTGGCACTCGAATGGGATGGCGAGAACGGCAGCAACGGCATCCGTCGCTGCCACATCCACGATCCCTCATGGCAAAACTGGCCGGTACTCGTGCATGCGGTGATCGGCAACATCGTTCCCGACTTTCCGCTGATCAACAAGTCCTTCAACCTCAGCTATTCAGGACACGACCTCTGATGTGGCGCATCCTCAGACAGATCGCACGCAACGGCATCCGCAGCGAAGCCCCGCCCGCGGGCAACGATGCCCTGCGCGTCGACGGCGAGCAGATTCAGCGCGAAATCCTCGCAATTCTCGGCCAGGCTCTGAGCATTCGCGAAGTCGATGCCGGTTCCTGCAACGCTTGCGAACTCGAAATCAACGCCCTCAATAACCCCTACTACAACATCGAGGGCCTCGGCATTCGATTCGTTGCCAGCCCGCGCCATGCCGACATGCTGCTGGTGACCGGACCCGTTGCACGGAACATGGAGCTGGCTTTGCGTCGCACCTATGAGGCGACGCCGGCACCCAAGCTGGTGGTTGCCGTCGGCGACTGCGGCTGCGATGGAGGCATTTTCGGTGAGGGTTACGCGAGCTGCGGTCGGGTGGCCAACGTGATTCCGGTCGATGTCGCAGTACCCGGCTGCCCGCCAGAGCCAATCGAGATCCTGCGCGGCATTCTCACGGCGGTGCGTCGCGGTCGTCAAGGTTAGGTGCGCAATGGCTGGCGAAAGCCCAGAGCCTGCGATATTTCATTGGCTGTCGCCTTGATCGGCCTCACCCAGTCCGGGTTATGGCGATCGCTGGGTGCTGATACCGAGAGCCCGGCGACCAACTGACCTTCATCGTTGCGGACCGGCGCGGCGATGCAGCGCAAGCCGATCTCGGCTTCTTCGTTGTCGTAGGCCAATTCGTGGCGGCGGATCTTGTCGAGTTCCTTTTCGAGTGCATCGAGGCGAGTCAAAGAATGCGGAGTCTTGCCCGGCAAGCCGGTACGCCTGGCGTAGGCTCGCACATCGGCCAGCCCGTCAGCCGCCAGAAACAGCTTGCCGACCGAGGTGAGATGTAGCGGCGCGCGTCCGCCGACCAGGTAAACCACGCGCACCAGCGAGCTACCGCTCGAGGTTCGCTCGACGTAGATGATCTCGTCTTCGTGGCGAATGCCGAGATTCACCGCTTCGCCGATCAGCTCGTGCAATTGCTGCATGTAGGGCAGCGCCACCTGGCGAATGTTGATCCGCGACTTGACGATGTTGCCCAGTTCGAGCAGCCGGATGCCGAGCGCGTAGGTACCGGCGTCTTGGCGTTCGACGAGCGCGGCGCCGGTCATCACTGCAAGGATGCGATGCGCGGTGGAGGGATGCAGGCCGGTACGCTGGGCCAGGATCTTGAGACTCACCGGTCCCGGCATGTCGGCCAGCACGTCGAGGAGTGACATCATCCGCTCGATGACCTGAATGGAACCTTTCTCTGCCTGTTGTTCGGCCATTGCCTTGTTGTCGAACCTTCCATTTTTGTGCTTCCGGGAAATTCTTTTGGGCGCTCCGCCACTCGCCCGCCGCAGCCTGTGCGGCGCAGCCTGTGCGGCGCAGCATCTTACCACTTACATCATGCGCTTTGCCTGCCAGCCGTCTGCCTGATGGCCGGCCGCGCTTCCCTCACGAGTTCGCAGTTCGCGTATAATTGCAGGTTTTGAAGCGTTTTCTGGGGGTTAGTCATGCCGATCTACGCCTATCGCTGTACTTCCTGTGGTTTCGAGAAAGATCATCTGCAAAAACTGAGCGACTCGGCATTGCGCATCTGTCCCCAATGCGGTCAGGCCAGCTATACCAAGCAGCTGACTGCTGCCGGTTTTCAGTTGAAAGGCAGTGGCTGGTACGCGACAGACTTCAAGGGTGGCCAGCCCTCTGCCCCGACCGAAAAGCCGGAAGCCGGCGCCAAAACCACCGAAAAAGCGCCCGCATCCCCGACCGGAGCGACGGCGTGCGCCGACCACTGATCAAACGCTACTTCATCACCGGCTTGCTGATCTGGGTTCCCATGGCGATCACCGCCTGGGTGCTGATGCTGATCGTCGGGACCATGGATCAGTCCTTGCGCTTGTTGCCGGAAGTGATACATCCGCACACGGTTCTTGGTTTCGACATCCCGGGGGTCGGGGCGATCCTGACCTTGCTGATCATCGTTCTCACCGGGCTTCTGGCTACCAATTTCATCGGGCAGCGGCTGGTCGTCTGGTGGGAGTTGTTGCTGGCGCGCATTCCAGTCGTCAATTCGATCTATCACAGCGTCAAGCAGGTTTCAGACACGCTTTTTTCATCATCCGGAAACGCTTTTCGCAAAGCCTTGCTGATCGAATATCCGCGGCGCGGCACCTGGACCATCGCCTTTCTTACCGGTAAACCGGGCGGTGAAGTACTTCGGCATCTCGATGGCGAGCATGTCAGTGTCTACGTTCCGACGACGCCGAATCCGACCTCGGGCTTCTTTCTGATGCTGCCGATAACGGATGTCATCGAACTCGACATGAGCGTGGATACCGCACTCAAGTACGTGATCTCGATGGGCGTGGTGGCCCCACAGCTACGACCACAGGCCGCGAACACTCCCAGCCGACCATAAACTGAAACAAGTTACCCGGACAACAGCATGCGTACTCATTATTGTGGACAAGTCGATTCACAGCTTATTGGCCAGGAGGTTACGCTCTGCGGCTGGGCGCATCGGCGCCGCGACCATGGTGGCGTGATCTTCGTCGATCTACGTGATCGCGAGGGTCTGGCACAGATTGTATGCGACCCCGATCGGCCGCTGATGTTCAAGACTGCCGAGTCGGTCCGCAACGAGTTCTGCCTGCGGATTACCGGCAAAGTCCGCGCTCGACCTGAGGGCACGGTCAACCCCAACATCGCCAGCGGTGCGATCGAGATTCTTTGCCACGAGATGGAAGTCCTCAATCCGTCGGTGACACCGCCGTTTCAGCTCGACGAAGAGAATCTTTCGGAGAACATTCGCCTGTTGCACCGGGTGCTTGACCTGCGGCGTCCGCAGATGCAGAACAACATGCAACTTCGTTACCGCACGGCGCGGGCCTTCCGCCGCTTCCTGGACGATGCCGGTTTCATCGACATTGAAACCCCGATGCTCACCAAGAGCACTCCGGAGGGCGCGCGCGACTATCTGGTTCCCTCGCGGGTGCATCCCGGCCACTTCTTCGCGCTTCCCCAGTCGCCGCAACTTTTTCAAGCAGTTACTGATGATTTCCGGGTTTGACCGGTACTATCAGATCACCAAGTGCTTTCGCGACGAGGATCTGCGCGCAGACCGCCAACCGGAATTCACCCAGGTCGATATCGAGACCTCGTTCATGAGCGAGGGCGAAATCATCGGGTTGATGGAAGAACTGATCCGGGCGGTTTTCAAGGAAGCGATCGCCGCCGATCTGCCCAATCCCTTCCCGCGCCTGAGCCATTCTGAAGCCATGCATCGCTATGGCTCAGACAAACCCGATCTGCGCGTGACTCTCGAACTCGTCGAAGTCGCCGACGCGCTGAAGGATGTTTCCTTCAAGGTCTTCGCCAGTGTCGCCAATAGCGAAGGGGGTCGTATCGCCGCCTTGCGCATTCCCGGAGGGGCGAGCCTGACGCGTGGCGAGATCGACGCCTACACCCAGTTTGTCGGCATCTATGGCGCCAGAGGGCTGGCCTATATCAAGGTCAATGATGTCACGCAACTCAACGAGGCTGGCCTGCAATCACCGATCGTCAAGAACCTGCACGCGCGCGCGCTGCAGACGATCGTCGAGCGGACTGGCGCGCAGTCGGGAGATCTGATTTTCTTTGGTGCCGACAGATGCAAGGTGGTCAACGACGCGCTCGGCGCCCTGCGCGCCAAGATCGGACACGAAAAGGGCTTCGTCAATGGCCATGCCTGGGAGCCGGTATGGGTTGTCGACTTTCCGATGTTCGAGCATGACGCGCAGGAGAAGCGTTGGACAGCTTGCCACCACCCCTTCACCAGTCCGAAAGACGAGCATCTGGCGCTGCTGGAAAGTGACCCTGGCGCTTGTCTGGCCAAGGCCTACGACCTGGCACTCAACGGTTCCGAGCTCGGTGGAGGATCGGTGCGGATTCACCGGGCGGCAGTCCAGGAACAGGTCTTCAGGGCGCTCGGCATCGGTGAGGAAGAGGCGAAGCTCAAGTTCGGCTTCCTGCTCGATGCCCTCAAGTATGGCGCTCCACCGCACGGCGGACTGGCTTTTGGTCTGGATCGCATCGTGACGATGATGGCCGGAGCCGAGTCGATCCGGGATGTGATCGCCTTCCCGAAAACCCAGCGTGCGCAGTGCCTGCTCACCGACGCACCGAGCGGTGTGGACGAAAAGCAGCTACGGGAACTGCACATCCGCCTGCGCCAGAGAGTCGAAACGCAGATCGAGATTGGCAAAGGCTAATTGCAGGTGCTGAAAATCGTGACCTTTCTGCGGCTGCTGCTGCTGGCCGCGCTGCTCGGTGGTCTGCTTGGCGCGGCCCATGCACGTGAACCCAGATCCCTGGCGAGGGTCGCGTTGGCCGACTTGCCACCGGAGGTAATGCAGACCCTGCTTCTGATCCGGCAGGGTGGACCCTTTCCCTACCCGCGCAAGGATGGGAGTACTTTTGGCAATTTCGAGAAACGCCTGCCCTTGCAGGCACACGGCTACTATCGGGAGTACACGGTACCGACACCGGGTAGCCGAGACCGTGGAGCGCGCCGAATCATCGCCGGCGATGGGCGCGGCGGTGATGTCGCCAACTCCAGCGAGTTCTATTACACGGATGATCATTACCGCAGTTTCCGCCGCATACGCGAATAGCCATGAGCCAGAACGACTTGCAGAACCTGCTCGAAGATGCAACACAAGCCGGGATCTACCACTTGCCCTGGAGTGCTCACAGAGTCGTCAAAGCCGCTGCGGAAGCCGCCGGCTTCGCCTGCTTTGACCTCAGTTTTGGCGACTCCGACCGTGTCGACATCGTACTCGCTAAACTCGGACGAGATCTCGACTTTCCCGAGTGGTACGGACACAACCTCGATGCCCTGAAGGATTGTCTGACCGATTTTTCGTGGTGTGAAGCCGCAGGTTATGTACTGATCATCACCCGGGCTGAAATCCTGGGAGCCCAGGACCCGGCGGCTTTTCATGCCATAAACGAGGTATTTGCCGCGGCCATTGCCGAATGGCGCTTGCAGGGTTTACCGATGTGGGTGTTTTACGATCTTCGTGCTGACGGACTGGCGGTTCTCCCGACCCTGGCATGAAGCAATACAAGCGACCGGTGTCGGTGCTGGTCGTGATCCATACCCGGGATCTGCAGGTGCTGCTGCTCGAACGTGCTGCCCATGCAGGCTACTGGCAATCGGTCACCGGCAGCCAGGAAAACGATGAGCCATTGCTGACAACTGCCATCCGGGAAGTCGGCGAGGAAACCGGGATCCAGGTGCGCGCCGAGGATCTGCTGGATTGGCGGCTCAGCAACTGCTACGAGATTTTTGCCGAGTGGCGTCATCGTTACGCTCCGGGGGTCCTGCACAATACCGAGCACGTCTTCTCGCTGCTGCTTCCGGCAGCACAGCCGGTCACCGTCGCTGCCGAAGAGCATTTGCGTTACTGCTGGTTGCCGTGGCGCGAAGCGGCCGCGAAATGTTTTTCGTGGAGCAACCGCGACGCAATTCTCATGCTGCCGGAGCGGATGTCTGTGCGCTGAGCCGCTGCTCCAGGCAAGTTGAGCAGTAACAGCCGACAGCAGCAGCGCCCGGTTCCAGGGTAAGCGTCGGCTTTTCCATACACCAGCAAGTGGAGTGGCCGACCACCGCACCGCAGACAAAGGCGGTGCCGCAGTCCGTACACCGCGTCGTCATGGTGTTTTCCGGGAGTATTGGCATGTCCTCCTCTCAATCCTTAGCCAGCAGGCCTTCGGTGATCCAGCGCTGGAGAAAACCGGCGGCCGTCTGCGCCGGTTCCGGCACACCGGACTCGGCGATCAACGTGCAACAGTCGGCGAAACTGGCCGCTTGGGTCAAGGCTTGCAGGGCCGCCGCTTCGCAGGCTTCGGCAGATCGCCAGCAGCAATCGAGCGCCGGTCGCCAGATCAGCAGCACATGCGGCAATCGTTGCGGTTCCTCGCTGGCGACTTCGCTATTCGCATTGAGCGCTTTCCAGACCGGCTCGACACGCCACGCCAGATCGATCAACTGCAAGGAAGGCAGGGGTCTGAATCGCCGCAGAGGCCAGTCTTGCAGCGGCAACGCAGCGAGGTCGTCACGGGTGAGAGCGGCAGCATCTGCAGCGTCGAACGCCGTACGCATCGCCCAGTCCATCCGCGCCAGGTCGAGCAGCGCGGGGTGTGGCAAGCGCCCTGGCGCAGCGTCGAGAAACTCCACCAGCCTGTGGCCGAACCAGCGAATCGAACGGAAATGTGATGGATGTTCATCGATATACGCGCGCGCCAGAAGATCAAAAGCGTCATCGCCGAGCGCCCGCTGCAGAACCGGGAAATTGTCGCGCAGGGCCGCCGTCAGACGGGCACGGTAAGCCTGCAGGTAAACGCCGATACCACCCGCCAGCAGTGCTCCCTCCGCAGCAAACAAATCCGGGGTGAAATTTTCCAGCAGAATGGCTTTCTGGAAACGCTGCTGCAACTCTGCCAGGGTACTCATGCGGCCTGTTCGATCTGGGTGTGTTGTGCCCGCGTGCGAGCATAATCGAGTTCGGCGATGAGCACCGCAAGCGGCGGCATGTTGTCGTCGCGCTCGATCATCGTCGGTATTGGACCAAGTCGCCCAACGGTATAGGCGTACAGATCCCAGACGGCCTCACAAATCGGCTGATCGTGAGTATCGATGAGGTAGCTGCCATGCTCCTCGTGTCCGGCCAGATGGATCTGGCGAACCACCGCAGGCGGTATGGCATCGATGAAGGTGTGCGGATTGAAATGGTGATTGACGCTGCTCACGTAGACATTATTCACGTCGAGCAGCAACTCACAGCCGGTATGCCTGACCAACTCGCGAATGAACTCCCATTCGCTCATCTCGTCAACCCGGTAGCGCACATAGCTGGAAACGTTCTCGAGCAACAGCGGCTGGCCGAGAGCCTCCTGGACCTGTGCCACGCGTGGCTCGAGTTGCCGCAGTGCCGCCTCGGTGTAAGGCAGTGGCAGCAGGTCGTGGAGGTTCAACGATCCGGTTCCGGTCCAGCACAGATGGTCCGAAACCCAGGCAGGCTCAACGCGGTCGACCAGCGCCCGCAACTGCCGCAAGTACTCCGGATCCAGGGCATCGCTGCCACCGATCGAGAGCGAAACACCGTGCATCACCATCGGATAGTCGCGGCGGATGCGATCGAGATAGTAAAGCGGTTTACCACCCGCGACGAGATAGTTCTCGGATATGATCTCGAGCCAGTCCACCCCTCGTGGTGACTCGACAAAATCCCGGTAATGTTCGGTACGCAGGCCCAGGCCGAAGCCTTTGATGGTCTCGCGCATGGCGTCTCCTTCAGGTTGGCGCCGGGGGTGACCACCTGCCGGTCGGCAGCCCGGTCACGCCCCCCTGCATCGAGCTTACTTGACCACCTTGCCACCCGCATCGGTGCATTCCTTGGCGCTGGCTTTGGTCACCCAGCCCTGGCCCTTGCAGGCATTGGTCCCCTTGCACTCGCTCTTGGCCGTCTTGCATTCGGAATGGCCCTTGCACGAGTTGATGCCGGCACAGTGTACCGGGCCTCCTTCCGCAGCGTGGACGGTCGGCGCCAGCATGCCGCCAGTGGCAAGAAGGGCAGCCGCAGCGGCGGCGATAGCGACACCAGACAGTTGATTCGACATTTCTTTCTCCTCTTTAGTGGATGGATTGGGTCAAAGCTGGCCGTTCTGAAACCAGTTCTCTGACATTGCTTAGACGCATGCAGGCTGGAATTACTTACACCAAAGGCAAATATTTTTTCACCGCCATTCTGGAGCTTGGGTTTGATGTGGAAGTCGCGTATGCGATTCACGAATCTCCCCTCCCCCCTCGCGGGGGCGAAGGCGGGGTTTCGCGGAGCACTGCTCCGCGCCGCCGCAGCCGGCCCGCGATGCAGCGCGGGCCGTGGGAGGGGTCGGGGGGAGAGGGAAACGGTCATGACTTTCATGATCGGGGGTGTCTGGAAAAGTCATGACCGTTAGTTGGACGAACTTTTCTGTCCATTAGCACTCTCAGGCAACGAGTGCTAAAATGAAACTTGTCATCAGTAACGTGCAGGAGGAATCATCCACATGACCCAGGCCTTGGCATTTCCGACGGTTTCTGCCGTCGGCAGTATTGACGCTTATATCCAGGCGGCCAGGCAGTTTCCGCTGCTGAGCAAGGAAGAAGAATTTCGTCTGGCCACCCGCTTTCGTGATGAGGAAGATCTCGATGCGGCACGGCAGTTGGTGCTTTCGCATCTCCGCTTGGTGATTGCCATCGCGCGCGGATACCTCGGATACGGTCTGCCACACGCCGACCTGATCCAGGAGGGAAATATCGGCCTGATGAAAGCGGTGAAGCATTTCGACCCCAGGCACGGAGTACGTCTGATTTCGTTCGCCATCCACTGGATCAAGGCCGAGATTCACGAGTACGTCCTCAAGAACTGGCGAATGGTCAAAGTGGCTACGACCAAGGCGCAGCGCAAACTGTTCTTTAACCTGCGCGGCATGAAAGCGAACAGCAATGGCTTGAGTTCCTTGCAGGTGGCGGATATCGCGCAGCGCCTGAGCGTCAAGCCGGACGAAGTGATCGAGATGGATACTCGTCTATCGGGTCATGATCTGGCGCTCGAAGGCGATAATGAAGAGGAAGACGCGTTTGCTCCGATTGCCTATCTGTCGGACCATTCGAGTGAACCGTTACGTGTGCTTGAAGCACGCGCGCGTGCGTACTTACAGAACGATGGTCTGCAAAGTGCCCTGACAGGTCTGGATGCGCGTAGCCGCCGGATTGTCGAAGCGCGCTGGCTGACCGATGACAACCCGGCGACCCTGCACGAACTGGCGGCGGAATTCGGTGTATCCGCCGAGCGGATTCGCCAGATTGAAGTCAAGGCGATGCAGAAAATGCGTGCAATTCTGGCGCCCCTGGTGGAGCAAACGTGAACCGAAGGGACCAGACTGCCGTCCTCAGCAAAGCGCGGCTCTACAGGCCCATCTGTTGCAGTATGGCTGCACGCCGTTCCTGTAGTCAAAGTCTGACCAGTTTGCCGAGTTCGCGGATGAAGGCCGTTGGATCAGGGTTTTCTGGGTAGCGGAAGACCACAAGACCTCGTCGATCTACCAGATGGATATGGCGGCTTTCACTTCCTCCGAGAATATCCATCAGTTTGGCGTCTGTCGCTCTAACCAGGACCAGGTCGGGGTGTGATGCCATCAGACCAGGCGCTGGTGTCGTGGCATCGGTGATCACCCAAAGGCGGTCGATACGCTCCATATTGCGTCCCTGCGCGGTACGTGCCTGCCGTGTCAGATAAAGCGTGTGCTGGCAGCGCGCATCGCAGGCGCCGGGCGCCGCAAAAATCACCAGCCACTTGCCACTGACTTCTGGATGCTCCAGTCGGGTGCCATCCGGACGTTGCAGGAATTCAAACGGAAGTGGCACAGGGTCAAGCGGCAGACCAACGGTCGCCTTGACCTGCGGCGGTGAGACATAGCGAAAGTACAACGCAACAAGAAGCGGCAACAGGCCTATCGCAACGATCGCCAGCAGCGTCCATCTGCCCCTGGTCTGACTCGAAGCTTTCAAAACGCTGGCCGGAGCCCAGCTGACAGGGACGTCCTGGCCCGCCTGTTTCTCTGAGGTCATTTCTTTCGCCATGCAAGGAGTCCATAGGCCACGGCCATGAGCGCAAAAATCAGCCACATGGCCGCATAGCCGTAATGTTTCACCGCCGGATTGTCAGGAGTACCCCAATCGCGTACCAGACCATCGCCTTCCGCACCGGTTTGCATCAGAATTACCGGTAACGCGTCCAGGCCACTGCGCTGACGGTAGTCCTCTTCCCGCACATGCTGCCAGATGGCTCCCTCCGGTGGGGTTTTCTGCAATTCGAATGTCCTGGTTTCAAAGCTGTGAGTCACGCCGGCAATCTCGATTTCACCTACTGGCGATGCCAACGACGGGATGTCAGAACGTAGTCGCGGCGCAGGTATCCAGCCGCGGTTGACCAATACGACGGATGCACTGCCCGACAACTGCAAAGGCGTGAGTACATGATAGCCGGGGCGACTACGATAGATCTTGTTGTCCAGAAAGATGGTTTTCTCCTCCAGCCAGTGACCGCGTGCGGTTGCCGCCCTGTCGATCAGGCTCTCGCGATCGCGCTGCTGCGCGGACAATTTGATTGGTGTCGAGACAAGGGCGGACTGCTCGCGCGCAAAGCGCTCGCCGCGTGTTTCCGCACGCCAGAGTTGCAGGCGGGACATGGCGAGACAGGTCAGAACCACCAGAAGGACCACAAGCAGGTGCAGAGGCCCGCGCTTGAGGGAGAAGATCGACATCTGCAGAACGCTGTTCCCGGGTTGTTGTCGTATGCGAACCGAAAGTCCTAGACTACGGTAGACTGTGATCTTTCAGGAGGGAAATTCATGCGCATCTTCGTCGTACTGATGCTGATTGCCATCATTGCCAGTCTCGGCAGCGCCCTGGTGTTTATCTATCGCGATCAAGGCCCGGACAAAACCAGAGCGGTGAAGGCACTTTCCTTCCGTGTCGGCCTATCGTTTGGGCTGTTTCTGCTATTGATGGCTGCCCACTGGCTTGGCTGGATCGTTGAACGCCTGTGATTGCGAGGTTAATGTGAAAGTCGCGTATGCGACTCACGAATCTCCCCTCCCCCCTCGCGGGGGGAGGGGTCGGGGGGAGAGGGAAACGGTCATGACTTCATGATCGGGGTGCCTGGAAAAGTCATGACCGTTAGCGGTGGCGCACATCTTGGTGCGCCACGCGTCAGGAAGTTACAGCCAATAGACAACGACGAACAGGCCGAGCCAGACGACGTCCACAAAGTGCCAGTACCAAGCAACCGCTTCAAAGGCAAAGTGTCGCTCCCCGGTGAAGTGTCCCTTCAACGCCCGCAGGAGAATCACGGTCAACATCGTCACGCCGAGCGTCACGTGAAAACCATGGAAACCGGTCAACATATAAAAGGTTGAACCGTACACCCCAGTGGTCAGCTTGAGATTGAAGTGGCTATAGGCTTCGCGGTATTCGTACACCTGCAGGCCCAGGAACAACAGACCGAGCAGCACCGTCAAGATCAGGCCGACGATCAACTGCTGCCGTTTGTTGGCGACCAATCCCCAGTGCGCCCAGGTCACCGTGGCGCCCGAACTCAGCAGCAGCAGGGTATTGATGGCCGGGATTCCCCATGCGTGCATCGGAGTAAAAGCGTCCTTGGCCGCAGGACCGGCAGTTGGCCATTGATTTTTGAAGCCTTCCCAAAGCGCAGCCTGCTCCGCACTCGCCAAGTCAGGAATGGACAATACGCGGACATAGAACAACGCGCCAAAGAAAGCCGCGAAGAACATGACCTCGGAGAAGATGAACCAGGCCATTGACCAACGGAAGGAACGATCTACCTGCAGATTGTAGCGCTGGCCTTCCGATTCACCGATCACACGTCCAAACCAGCCGAACAGCATGACCGTCAGAACGGCGAACCCGCCGAGCAAAAAGTATCCGCCGTAGGCAATCGAATTAAACGTCAGAATGGCGCCGGTTGCCAGCAAGAGCAACGCAAACGACCCAACCACCGGCCAGTGCGAAGGCTCGGGAACGAAATAGCGGCTTGCGGATGCGGGGTGACTCATCTTGATTCCCTCCAAATCATATTGTCGTTATGGCCCTGTTACCTTGTTCATGTGTCCATCAATGACGACTGCTGTAAATTGCCACAGTTACCAGCGTAAGTACAAAAACCAGCATGAAAGCCAGTGCTGTGATCAACAGCTTCAACGGCGACAACGGTGGTGCATCTTGCTCGTACGGTTTGTGCCCACGCACCCCCAAAAGCGCCCAGGCAACGGTACGAATGGTACGAAACAGGCCGTTCTTCGGCGATTGTGGATTCACCAACACATCGTTCAAGTCCGGACTTCCGCAGACGTCGCCAATGCCTTCGCGCCACCTGCCGGCACTTCGAAAAACGTATACGAAAGGGTAAGCGTAGCAACGTCATCAGGCAGCTTCGGATCAATCAGGAACACGACGTCCATCTCGCGCACCTCGTGCGGCGCAAACGTTTGCTGCTTGAAGCAAAAGCACTCCAGCTTCTTTACGTAGCCACCTGCATGCTGCGGCCCGTAGCTGGGAACAGCCTGCCCGATCACGGTGCTGTCGCGCGTATTCTCGACGCGATAGATCACGTGCACGATTTCTCCGGTCTTGACCGCAAGGCTGTTGGTCTGAGGACGAAAGAGCAAGCCTCCGTCATGACTGTTGGCATCGAACTCCAGCGTCACGGGACGTCCCGGGAGAGACGACACAGCGACCTGCTCCGCACGGTCGATGTCGTACAGGCCAGTCCATTCGCAAAATGCCCGGTACAGGCGCGGTTGTGCGGCCACGAACAGCAAGCTGCCAACGACCACGATCACGAGAATCGATGCGATGCGGACGTTACTGCCGACCCGCGGGCGCGAGTCGGCAGTGGTCGATCCAACCGGGCTGAGCTCAGGATTCAAGAGCTGGCCATCCACTGGCGAATGATGAAACTCAGAAATACGGCTGCTGCGAACAGGGCAAGGCCGACCGCGATGCGACGGCTGCCCTGCTCGCGCGATGATGTATCGTCGTGGGTCATGCGTGTGCCTCGGCCGCATCAAACGCTGGCGGATCTTCAAACGTATGGTACGGTGCGGGTGAGGGAACAGTCCACTCCAGTCCGTGCGCGCCATCCCATGGCCGGCTGTCCGCCTTGGCACCGCCTTTCACTGCCTGAAAGACGACGATCAAGACCAGCAACTGGCTCAAACCGAAGCCAAAGGCACCAACGCTGGAAACCACGTTGAAGTCCGCGAACTGTTGCGAATAGTCAGGAATCCGTCGCGGCATGCCTGCCAGGCCGAGGAAGTGTTGCGGGAAAAAGGCGATGTTGAAGAAGATGATCGACAGCCAGAAGTGCAGTTTCCCCAGACCTTCGTTGTACATGTGACCGGTCCATTTCGGCAGCCAGAAATAGAGGCCGGAATAGGCAGAGAAAAGCGCTCCTGCGACCATGACGTAGTGGAAGTGGGCAACGACATAATAGGTATCCTGCAACTGGATGTCCACCGCTGTCATGGCCAGCACCAGGCCAGTAAGCCCACCGATGGTAAACAGAACGAGGAAACCGAGTGCAAACAACATCGGCGTTTCAAAGGTCAGCGACCCGCGCCACATGGTGGTGACCCAATTGAAGACTTTCACCCCTGTCGGCACCGCGATGAGCATCGTCGCATACATGAAGTAGAGCTGGCCTGTGAGCGGGATGCCCGTTACATACATGTGGTGCGCCCAGACAAAGAAGGAGATCAGACCGATCGCGGCAATCGCATAGACCATCGAGGTATAGCCGAAGAGATGCTTGCGCGAGAATGCCGGGATCACATGGGAAACGACGCCGAAGGCCGGCAAGGCGATGATATAGACCTCAGGGTGGCCGAAAAACCAGAAGATGTGCTGGAACAGCACCGGATCACCACCACCGGCTGCATTGAAGAAAGTAGTCCCGAAATGGCGGTCGGTCAGCAGCATGGTCACCGCACCGGCCAGGATCGGCATCGAAGCAATCAGCAGAAAACCCGTGACCAGCCACGTCCAGCAGAACAGCGGCATTTTCATCAGAGTCATGCCGGGTGTACGCAGGTTGAGTATGGTGGTGACGATATTGATCGAACCCATGATCGATGACATGCCCAGGATATGGACGGCAAAGATGGTCATGTCCATCCCTATCCCCATTTGTACCGACAGTGGGGGGTAGAGGGTCCAACCGGTTCCGGCAGCGCCGCCGGGCACGAAGATCGACACCGTCAGGAGAATGGCGGCTGGCGGTAACAACCAGAAACTCCAGTTATTCATCCGCGCAAACGCCATGTCGGAGGCGCCGATCATCATCGGGATCATCCAGTTGGCGAAGCCGACGAATGCCGGCATGATCGCGCCGAAGACCATGATCAGGGCATGCAGGGTCAGCATCTGGTTGTAGAACTCCGGGGACACGTACTGCAGTCCAGGGGAGAAGAGCTCCGCGCGAATGATGAGCGACATCGCACCGCCGACGAGGAACATCACGAAGCTGAACCACAGGTACATCGAACCGATGTCCTTATGGTTGGTGGTGGTCACCCAGCGCTTCCAGCCGCTCGGATAGTGGGCGTGGTCGTCATGATGGTGGTCGCCGGCATGTCCGGCAGTGTGCGTGGCTTGCATAATCAGTTTCTCCTGAGGGCCGGCAGCGCGATCACTTGCCGCGACGCGCCTTGACTTCGGCGGGTTGAATGACTTCGCCGAGCTTGTTGGTCCATGCGTTCCGTTCGTAGGCGACAACGGCCGCGATATCCGTATCACTCAACTGTGCACCGAAGGCCGCCATTGCGGTACCCGGCTTGCCGTTGATGACGATGTCGAGATGTCCTTCTTTCGGACCCTTGACAATCTTCGATCCGTCCAGAGCGGGGAAAACGGGCGGCAATCCCTGTCCGTTCGCCTGGTGGCAGGAAGCACAGTTGGCCGCGTAGACCTTCTCGCCGCGGGCAAGCAGTTCATCGAGCTTCCAGACCTTGTTCGGATCGTCCGCAGCCGAAGCCATTTGCTGCTTCTGCTCGGCAACCCAGGCGGCGTACTTTTCATCGGAGACGACCTCGACCACCACCGGCATGAAGCCGTGGTCCTTGCCGCAGAGTTCCGAGCACTGGCCGCGGTAAGTGCCTTCCTTGTCAGCACGGAACCAGGTATCGCGCAGGAAACCGGGGACTGCATCGGTCTTCACGGCGAATGCCGGGACCGACCAGTTATGAATCACATCGGTCGCCGTCGTGAGAATGCGCACCTTTTTTCCAACCGGCACCACCAGCGGGCGATCGACCTCCAGCAGATAATGTTCGCCCTTGGGTGCCTTGTTTTCGATCTGGTCGCGTGGCGTGGCGAGCACACTCATGTACTTGACTCCGGCAGCGTCGCCGGTGAGGTATTCGTAACCCCACTTCCACTGATATCCAGTGACCTTGATCGTAAGATCGGGCTGCGAGGTATCGCGCATGTTTACCAGTGCCGACGTAGCCGGGAAGGCTATCGCGATCAGGATCAGCGCCGGCACGATGGTCCAGGCCAGTTCCACGGTCGTGTTGTCGTGGAAATCAGCCGGCTTGTGGCCCCTGGACTTGCGATGAAAAATTAGCGAATAGGTGACGACCGCAAAGACGCCGACGAAAATGACGACGATCACCACCGTCAAGAGCGTATGGAGGTCGTAAACACGCCGGGCTGTAGCGGTCACGGGTTCCTGCAGATTGAGTTGCCAGGCGGCGTTTGCGGCGCCACTGAGCATACCGAGCAACCCGAGCAGCCCGGCCTTACCCAGTCGCAAACGATTCAGGTAGCGGTTCTTGTTTGAGTATCGTGCCATGTTCTCCCTCTCCCCCACCAAGTGCATTCACCACGCAGAGCAGCATTGGCGCAAGCACCTGACGTTTTTGAAAATCTACCAAAAAGGGCTCGTGCGAACCCCGTTCCAGTTTCTCACCAGCCGCAAAGGCTAACACAATATAATTGATATGGATCAATTCGCAGGCAAAAAAATCAAGGAAGCAAAGGTCGCGGTGATCGCAAGCATGATCCTGTGCCAGCGGGCTGCGGGCACCCCGACGGTGGTGCGCCACACCGGAGCTCCTTCGCGGCATCTCAGAATTACAGGAACATCTTGTCCGGATGTTGCGTCCAAGGGATGCATTGGCTGCCGGTGGCGCTGCGCCATGATTCGTCACGAAAGCGAATACAATCACAATGTTGGGGGGACTTGTTGCCAACGAAGTGTAGCCCCGTGCTAGAATTTCCCGGCCGATACCTTGATTTGTATCAAGTCCAGCCAGTTTACTCGGGGAGGCTGGCCATTGTGGAGAGGATTAATGAGCCTGGTTGCAGCCCGGACACTGACAGGACGAACTTGGGTGGCTCGCCCGAACCAGTCGCTTTCGGTGACCGAGCGCAACTGGGTGTTTGTCGCCATGGCCGCAGCTTCGAGTACGATTGCAATCGTTTTTTTGTATTTCGGCGCCTGGCCGGTGCTGCCTTTTACCGGCATCGAGCTTGCCCTGCTTTGGTGGGCACTGCGACATAGCGAGGAAACAGCAGAGGATTTCGAGAGAATTGCGCTTGAATCAGGGCAACTGACGATCGAAACCCGCCGTGGCGCCCTGGCTGAGCGGCACGCATTTCAGCCGTACTGGGTGCGCCTGCAGTATGTGAAGCCGCAGGGACAAAGCAGTCATCGCTTGTTGATCCGCTCGCATGGACGGGAAGTCGAAGTCGGCCGTATGCTGACAGAAGAGCAGAAAAAGGCACTCGCCTCAGAACTGAAACAAAGCCTCGGTGCTGCCTGGCCCGACAAGATATCTAAGGAGACAAATTGAAGGCACTTCATCGTTTCTGTCCACGAGCGGGCGTTTCGCTATCGACTCTGCTTGCGGCGCTGCTTCCATCGCTGGCCCTTGCTCAGTACAGCTGGGACTTCCCCACACCAGTAGGCGCGGTCAGCCGCAATACGCTCCAGATACACAGCTATTTCATGATCATCATCACCATTCTGTTCGTCGTGGTGCTTGGCATCACGATCTACTCGATGTTCAAGCACCGCAAGAGTGCCGGCCAGCAACCGGCCAAGTTTGCAGGGCCGACCGGAACGGTACAGTGGCTGTGGGCAATGGTGCCGTTCGCCATTCTGCTGTTCATCGACTACATCCTGATCGGCATCCACTTTACCGGCTGAATCGCAACACGCAGCTTCCACAGGCAAAGAGGCCCCACCAAGTCGCACGGGCTCTGCCGAACTATCACGGGTCGGAGAAAACAGTAAGATATGGCCGCTATCAGCACAAGCTCCCGTCGTTCGACCGGACAACGCCTGGGAGCTTTCTTCGAGTTGTGCAAGCCGCGGGTTAACAGCCTGATCGTGTTCACCGCAATGATCGGGATGTTTCTCGCCACGCCGTCATTCCCGCCGTTCGGACTGTTTGTTGCGGCATCAGTCGGTATTGCTCTGGTCGCCGGCGCTGCGGCAGCGATCAATTGCCTGATCGAAAAACACATTGATTCGTTGATGGCGCGTACGCGCGCACGCCCGACGGCGCGTGGAGAAGTCTCGTACACGGAAACCCTGACCCTGGCAACTCTCGTCGGCGGCTTCGGCTTATGGATCCTGTACAGCTTTGTCAATCCCCTGACGATGTGGCTGACGCTGGCCACCTTTCTCGGTTACGCCCTGGTTTACACGGTGCTGCTGAAGCCGGCGACACCGATGAACATTGTCATCGGTGGTGCTTCTGGCGCGATGCCACCGCTCCTGGGCTGGACGGCGATCACCGGTCAGGTGGGCCCCGAGGCTCTGGTCCTTTTCCTGATTGTTTTCATCTGGACACCGCCGCATTTCTGGGCGCTCGCTTGTTACCGTTGTGCCGACTACGCCAAGTCGGGCTTGCCGATGCTGCCGGTGACGCACGGCATCCGCTTCACCTGCCTGCACAGTCTGCTCTACGTGGTCATGCTGACCGCCGCGACGGTACTGCCTTACACGCTGGGAATGAGCGGCCCCTGGTATCTGCTTGGCGCACTGGTCCTCGATGTGATTTTTCTCGTCTACAGCGTCACGCTGTGGCGTGATTACAGCGACAAGCTGGCGAGACTGACTTTTCGCTATTCAATCATCTATCTGACGCTGCTCTTCGCGGCCCTGCTGGCTGACCATTTCCTGCGCTGAAACGTCGGCGGCGAGTGCTGCCAGCAGCTTCTCGTGGATACCGCCAAAGTCGCCGTTGCTCATCACCAGCACCTGGTCACCAGCGCATGCGGTACTGGCGATGCGAGCCACCAGGCGGCCGAGATCATCTTCGATGATTACCCTCTCGCCCAGCGGAGCGAGCGCTTCGGCGGCGCTCCATCCGAGATTCGCGGCATAGCAGAAAACCAGATCGGCGTCGCCGAGGCTGGCGGGCAGCGAGGCTTTCATCACTCCGAGCTTCATGGTATTCGAGCGCGGCTCCAGGACCGCCAGAATGCGGTTGCTGCCCACCTTGCTGCGCAAACCCGCCAGCGTCGTCGCAATTGCCGTCGGGTGATGGGCAAAATCGTCGTAAACATGGACATCGCCAACGGCCCCCCGCAACTCCAGACGACGCTTGACATTCTTGAAGCGTGACAACGCCGCCAGGCTTCTGGCAATAGATACCCCGGCATGCCTGGCAGCGAGCAGGACGGCAACCGCGTTGCTGCGGTTGTGCGTACCGGTCAAGCCCCAGTTCGTACTGCCAAGCAGTTCGTCGCCGTGCAACAGCTGCAGCGACCCATCGACATCGTTCCCTTCCGCCCGCCAGCCAGCGGTGTCGTTGAAGCGCTTCACCGGAGTCCAGCAGCCCCTGGCCAGAACTCGTTCCAGGTTGCCGTCGGCGGCGTTCGACACAATCAGTCCAT
This sequence comes from Candidatus Accumulibacter contiguus, assembly GCF_012940005.1. Classification (GTDB taxonomy): domain Bacteria; phylum Pseudomonadota; class Gammaproteobacteria; order Burkholderiales; family Rhodocyclaceae; genus Accumulibacter; species Accumulibacter contiguus. The sequence goes on from NZ_SPMX01000036.1 coordinate 73,662, forward strand.
GGCGCGGCAAAGTGCGAACGAAATGGTGAAATTGTGTCTCGATCGCTGCCAGATCAGAGAAAATGTCGGCATGGTCGAATTCGAGATTGTTCAGGACGAGCGTGCGTGGGCGGTAGTGAATGAACTTGGAGCGCTTGTCGCAGAAAGCGGTATCGTATTCGTCGGCTTCGATCACGAAGAACGGAGTGTCCGTGTTGCTGCCGGACAGACGCGCCGAAACTCCGAAATTCACCGGCACGCCACCAACCAGGAAACCTGGACTCAGCCCGGCGTCTTCAAGGATCCACGCCAGCATCGCGGAAGCCGTTGTCTTGCCGTGCGTTCCAGCCACTGCCATCACCCAGTGTTCCTTGAGAATATTCTCGGCCAGCCATTGCGGACCCGAAAGGTAAGGCAGACCGCGGTCAAGGATTTCCTCGAGCAGGGCGTTGCCACGCGTAATGGCATTGCCGACCACGTAGCAATCGGGTTCGAAAGCCGTCTGCGCGCTATCGTAGCCTTCGATGACTTCGATCTCGGCAGCTTCAAGCTGCGTACTCATCGGTGGGTAAACGCCACTGTCACAACCTGTGACGTGGTGCCCCGCGGCGCGCGCCAGCTGTGCAAGGCCCGCCATGAAAGTGCCGCCGATGCCGAGGATGTGAATATGCATGTCCCGAATCCAAGTTAAAATCAGGCTGAAGAGGCGCGATTGTACCCTTGCCAGAGTCTTTGCGCGCCCGGACGAGCACTCTGCCATCGCCAGACCACTTCGGGATTCACCAATGAGCGGCCGACAGGATCGCCAGCGTAATTCACAGCAGCGCAGCCATTTGGCTGCGCTCGCCGCCCGCCTGATGGCCCAGGACGGTATCAGCGATCTCACCCTGGCCAAACGCAAGGCGGCACGCGGCCTCGGCTTGCCGGAGAGCGTAGCCATGCCTGACGACAGTGAAGTCGAGGCTGAACTGCGGATCTATCAGCGCTTGTTCCAGGACCAGGAACAGCAGGCGAGAAGCCGGCATCTGCTGCGCACCGCAGCCCGGCTGATGGCGACGATGCAACGCTTCCATCCCTATCTGACCGGGTCGGTGCTCGATGGCAGCGCTGGCCGCCATGCCGAGATCGATATCCAATTGTTCCCGGATAGTGCCAAAGACGTTGAAATCTTCCTGCTCAACGAGGGCATGGCTTTCCGCCATAGCCTTCCGCGTACCGATCGTGCCGAGGCAGTTCTGACGATCGTTGGTGATGACGCCGTTGCCAACCTCGTCATCTACCCGCGTGACGAGGAGCGTGTGAGCTTCAGGACGCGTGACGGCAAGATTCGGGAGCGCGCCCGACTGGACGTCGTCAACAGGCTGCTGGCCGCCAGCTGCCCCCCTGCCCCATGAGAAGCGCCGTGCTGATCGGCCTGCTGGCCGCTACCCTGCTGGCCGCTATCTACGCCGCATCGCAACTTTCCGGTACGCCGCAGCAGGCTTTGCCGGCCGTCACCACCGAGGCTCTGGCGCGCCTGTTCGCCAGTCGTCTCGATGACGTGCACGGGAAGTCGCATCCGTTCTCGCGTTGGCAAGGAAAAACGCTGGTCGTCAATTTCTGGGCCACCTGGTGCCCACCCTGCCGGGACGAAATGCCTGCGTTTTCGCGACTGCAGGACCGCCATTTGCTGCAAGACGTGCAGTTTGTCGGCATTGCTCTCGACACCGAAGACAGTATCCGAACTTTTGCCGAAACCTATCCGGTCAGCTACCCTTTGCTGATCGGCGGCGCAACAGGCGTCGAACTCGCCCGGCAACTCGGGAACACTCAGCTAAGCCTCCCCTATACTCTGGTGATCAGTCCGCAGCGTGAACTCCTGCTGCTCCGACTCGGCCCCTTGTCCGAGAGTGAACTGGAGCGTATCCTGCAGCAGGCGGTGACGCGCTGAAGACGTCTTGCTGGACAAAATGCCGCCATTTGCGGCAAACTGACGGCCATGAAGAAGCAAACTTCGTCGAAAACCGACGCCACGCCGGATGTCCCCCGACTGCTCGTCCTGCATGGGCCCAATCTCAATCTGCTGGGCACTCGCGAACCCGCATACTACGGTTCAAGCACGCTTGCCGAGATCAATCTGGCACTTGCTCACCGTGCCGAGTCCGCCGGCGTGCATCTCGAAACCTTCCAGAGCAATCACGAGGGCGCATTGATCGAGCGCGTTCATGCCGCCCGCGCCCAGGGTGTCCGTTTTCTGATCATCAATCCTGCGGCCTACACGCATACCAGCATCGCCTTACGCGATGCTCTCGCCGGCACCGGCATTCCCTTCGTCGAAGTGCACCTGTCCAACGTACATGCCCGTGAGCCGTTTCGCCAGCACTCGTATTTTTCTGAGCTGGCGATTGGCGTCATTAGCGGCCTGGGTAGCGAGGGTTATCTGCTGGCGCTGGAATATCTCCTGGGCAGGATCGCTGCAGAGCGAAACCTTTGATCGCCTGCGGGCTTGTCCTGGCGCATGCTCCAGGCTTGGCCACAAACAAGAACGACTATCTGGAGTGAATCCATGGATCTGCGAAAACTGAAGAAACTCATCGACCTTGTCGAGGATTCGAGCATCACCGAACTCGAGATCAACGATGCCGAGGAACGGGTCCGCATCGTCAAGCAGGGCGGCGGCATGGCGCAGCATGCCTACGCGCCGCCGGCCGCATTGCCGCTTGCCCCGCCAGTAGCGGGGCCAACTGCCACGCTTGCCGCAGCGGAGGAAACCGATCTTCCGGAAGGAGATATCATCAAGGCGCCGATGGTCGGCACCTTCTATCGTGCATCGAGTCCCGGTGCTGAACCCTTTGTCGAGGTAGGCAGTATGGTCAAGGTCGGAGATACGCTCTGCATCATCGAAGCCATGAAGCTGCTCAACGAGATCGAAGCCGAGCGGGGGGGGAACGATCAAGGCGATTCTGATCGAGAACGGTCAACCGGTCGAATATGGTGAACCCTTGTTCATCATCGGCTAACCGTCATGACTTTTCCAGGCACCCCCAATCAGGAAAGTCACGGCCGTTTCCCTCTCCACCAACCCATCCCCCGCGAGTGTGGAGGAGAGATTCGTGAGTCGCTGACGCGACTCGCGCATTAGGAGAACCGTCCGCCATGTTCGGAAAAGTCCTCATTGCCAATCGCGGAGAAATTGCCCTTCGCATCCAGCGCGCCTGCCGCGAACTCGGGATCAAGACAGTGGTCGTTCATTCGGAGGCGGACCGAGAAGCCAAGTACGTCAGATTGGCCGACGAGTCGGTCTGCATTGGTCCGGCGCCTTCCGCCCAGAGCTATCTCAACGTACCGGCAATCATCTCGGCGGCCGAGGTCACTGACGCGCAGGCCATTCACCCAGGCTATGGCTTCCTCTCCGAGAACGCCGACTTTGCCGAGCGGGTCGAATCCTCCGGGTTCGTATTCATCGGGCCCAGACCGGAGACCATTCGGCTGATGGGCGACAAGGTCTCCGCGAAGGAGGCCATGCGCATCACCGGAGTCCCCTGTGTGCCCGGTTCGGAAGGTGCGTTACCCGACGACCCCAGGGAGATCGTGCTGATTGCCAAGGCCGTCGGCTACCCGGTGATCATCAAGGCCGCGGGTGGAGGGGGTGGACGCGGGATGCGCGTCGTCCATACCGAAGCAGCGCTGATCAACGCCGTGAACATGACCCGTTCGGAGGCACAAAGCTTTTTCGGAAATCCCAACGTCTATCTGGAGAAATACCTGGAAAATCCGCGCCATGTCGAGATCCAGGTCCTGGCCGACAGTTTCAGGAATGCAGTCTACCTTGGCGAACGCGATTGCTCGATGCAGCGCCGTCACCAGAAGATCATCGAGGAAGCGCCGGCCCCCGGCATCCCCAGCCGGTATATCGTGCGCATCGGTGAGCGTTGTGCCGAAGCGTGCCGGCGCATCAACTATCGTGGTGCAGGCACCTTCGAATTCCTGTTCGAGAATAACGAGTTCTACTTCATCGAGATGAACACCCGCATCCAGGTTGAACACCCGGTCACCGAGCAGATCTCTGGGGTCGATCTCGTTGCCGAGCAGATCCGCATTGCTGCCGGTGAAAAACTGCGCTTCAGGCAGCGTGATCTGACTTTCCGCGGCCACGCCATCGAATGCCGGATCAACGCCGAAGATCCCTTCACTTTCGTTCCGTCGCCAGGCAAGATCAGTTTCTATCATCCGCCGGGAGGGCCCGGAATTCGCGTGGACTCGCATATCTATCAGGGCTATACCATTCCGTCACACTATGACTCGATGGTCGCCAAGGTGATCGCCTATGGCGACAGTCGCGACCAGGCGATTCGTCGCATGCGCATTGCCCTCTCCGAAATGAGCATCGAAGGCATCAAGACGAACATCGCACTGCATCAGGATCTCATGCAGGATGCCCGTTTCATGGAGGGCGGCACCAGCATCCACTATCTGGAGCAAAGACTCGCCGCCAAGGACGAGGTCAACAAGGGCGGCTGATCGTCGCCGAATCACGATGGCCTGGCTATCTCTGAGCATCCAGACCGACTGCCAACACGCCGAGGCGCTTGCTGACGCCCTCCTCGATGCAGGCGCACTGGCAGCCAGCATCGAGGATGCGGATGCTGGCACACCCGATGAACAGCCGCAGTTTGGCGAGCCCGATTCAATCAGCCGGCCGGGCTGGAATCGTTCACGGGTCATTGCGCTGCTCAAGCCGGACAGCGATGCCAGGCAGCTTCTGGCAAGCTGCGCGGCGCTGGCCGGTCTCGATGATTTGCCGGCCTTCACACAGGAAGAGGTGGCCGATCAGGACTGGGTGCGACTGACGCAATCGCAGTTCGAGCCGATTCGTGTCTCGAAGCGCTTGTGGATCGTTCCCTCATGGCACCAGGCCCCGGATCCACAAGCAATCGTCCTGGTGCTCGATCCCGGCATGGCGTTCGGAACGGGCTCGCATCCGACGACCCGGCTTTGCCTGGAATGGCTTGAGCGCTGTGCGCTCCCTGGGATGTCGATGCTCGATTACGGCTGCGGCTCCGGGATTCTCGCCATCGCCGCGGCCAGACTCGGTGCAGGCGAGGTGGTCGGCGTCGATATCGACCCGCAGGCGGTGATCTCAGCCAGGCAAAATGCCGAGGGGAACGGGGTCAACGCCCGCTTCCAGGATTCGGCACAAGAGTTGCATTCTCAGTTCGACATCGTGGTAGCGAACATCCTTGCCAATCCGCTCAAGGTCCTGGCACCGTTGATCAGCGCGCACGTCCGCTCAGGTGGTAGGCTCGCGCTGTCGGGAATTCTCTTCTCGCAGGCGGACGAGCTGATTGCAGCCTACGCGCCCTACCTGCCGCTTGGCGTTGCTGACACTCGCGACGGCTGGGTCTGCCTGGCGGGCGTCAAGGCATAAGCCGTGAAAACCTGCTGCCCGAGCTGCCAAACGATCTTCCGTGTCACTTCCGAGCAGATCCGCGCGCGTGCCGGAAAAGTCCGCTGCGGGCAATGCCGCACAGTGTTCAATGCCATCGACAGCCTGCTCGACGACGACGCGCCGCTGCTGACCCCGATCCCCCCGGATCAGGCGACGGTAGCGGCTTCTTCGGATCCCGCGACGGCAGCCGTGCAAACCTGGGAGGAGCCAACCCATCGCCCTGCCCCCGCCACCGGCCTGTTATTGCCGCCAGTTCCCGAGCCGACCGATATGCAGCCTGCCGACATTCCCATCGAGTCTGCGCCATGCTCTTCTGAACCAGGCATCACCAGTGCCGAGAAGCCCCTGGCAGAAAGTCCGGTGCGGCCTCATGAAACGCGCGCAATGCCAGGCTACGGCGGCTGGCTCGAAGGGGTGGTGGGCAGGCCGGCGCGGCCGGCCGACAAGGCCATGACCAGCAGGACATTCGCGACCGTCGCTGCACTGCTTGCCGTGATGCTTGCCTGCCAGTTGGTGTTTCATTTTCGTACGGCCATCGCGATCGGCATACCCGGCCTGCGACCAGCGCTGACGGCGCTGAGTGATGCCTTGGGAACCGGCATGCCGCTACCGCGCCATTCAGAGTGGGTGAGCATCGAGAACTCGGAATTGCAGATCGATCCGGGACGCAACAAACTGCTCGCCCTGCAAGCTACGCTGCGCAATCGGGCAGCATATGCGCAGGCCTACCCGGCGCTCGAACTGACGCTCACCGACAGCAATGACAGGGTGATCGCACGCCGCGTTTTGCAGCCTGATGAGTATCTGTTACCTTCGCTGCTGCCAGAGGAATCATTCGCAGCCAATGCCGACGTCGAGATCAGGCTATGGATCGAGGCCGGCGGGATCAAAGCTGCCGGTTACCGGCTTTACGTCTTCTACCCTTGATTGCGTGTTCCAGAGGGCTGCGGGTGCCGAGCAGGCCTTGCCGCCATTCCTTCCCATTCCACCTCAGACCCTAAAACCCCGGAAAGTCCATGTCTACGCTCATTTGCGGCTCCATCGCCTTCGACAACATCATGGTCTTCCATGATCGTTTCAAGAATCACATCCTGCCCGAGCAGATTCACATTCTCAATGTTGCTTTTCTGGTACCCGAGATGCGTCGGGAGTTTGGCGGTTGCGCAGGCAATATCGCTTACAACCTCAAACTGCTCGGTGGCGAACCCTTGATCATGGCCACGGTGGGCGACGATGCCGACCCCTATCTGTTGCGACTCGATGACTACGGCATCAAGCGCGCACATGTGCGCCGGATTGCCGGCAGCTTTACCGCGCAGGCCTTCATCACCACCGACCTCGACGACAACCAGATCACCGCCTTCCACCCCGGCGCGATGATGTACTCGCATCTCAATCGGGTCGCCGACGTCGAAGGGGCAACACTCGGCATCGTCGCTCCCGATGGTCGTGACGGCATGCTGCAACACGCGCAGGATCTCGCGGCGACGGCCGTGCCCTTTATCTTCGACCCTGGTCAGGGCTTGCCGATGTTTTCTGGCGACGAACTGATGAATTTCATGCGCCTCGCCAATTACGCCTGTTTCAACGATTATGAAGCGAAGCTGCTGTGCGACCGAACTGGCCGATCGCTTGAGCAACTCGCTGGCGAAGTGGAAGCGCTGGTCGTCACCCTGGGTGGTGCCGGTTCACGAATCTATGCCGGCGGCCATTGCCATGAGATTCCCTGCGTTCAGGCCGAGGCGGTCGTTGACCCTACTGGATGCGGTGACGCTTACCGCGCGGGCCTGCTCTACGGAATTGCCGCCGGCTGGGGCTGGAAAAAGATTGGTCAGCTTGCAGCGGTGATGGGCGCTGTCAAGATCGCCCATCGGGGTGGCCAGAATCATCGTCCAAGCCGGGATGCAATCGCCGAGCTATTCGCCAGGGCTTTTGCAGCGCCCCTCTGGTAAGCGCTGCTCAGGAGGGCGTCCTGTTGCGCTCGCCGGGATGCCGGAGCGCAGTGCCGCGATGCGGACAGTCCGGCTTGGTGCATTCGGCATACAGATAAAGCGAGTGCTCGCGAATGACGAAACCGCGATCCTTGGCAATCTTCGTTTGCCGGCGTTCGATCTCGGCATCGTAGAATTCCTCGACCCGGCCGCAGTCGACACAGACCAGGTGATCATGGTGCTGTCCGGGGCTCAACTCGAAGACCGCCTTGCCCGATTCGAAATAGTGGCGCTCAATCAGCCCTGCCTGTTCGAACTGGGTCAGGACACGATAGACGGTGGCCAGGCCGATGTCCAGATTCTCGGCGAGCAGCAGTCGGTAGACATCCTCGGCGGTGAGATGGCGGATCTCGGTCTTCTCGAACAGGGCGAGGATCTTGAGGCGTGGAATGGTGGCTTTCAGCCCCATGTTCTTGAGGTCGTCGGAGTTGCTCATCGGCTTACCTTGATCGGCTATGAAAGGAGGGTTTCGGTTATGATATACCCTGCGATGGCAGCCGTGCGGCACTGCCGCCAAGCTTTCGTTCGGATCGAACATGATCCGGCTCCCGGCGGGGTCGCTTCACTTGCCCTGGCTCGCACTGATCACACACCACGATCCGACCTGAACATGATCTTTCCACGTTTCGCCTATCCTGTCATGGTTCTCTGCACGCTTGCCGCTTGCTCGACGGTACCGCGCATCGTCAACGAATACCGGATCGACGTGCAGCAGGGTAACGTCCTGTCTCAGGAAATGGTTTCCCAGTTGCGCCCCGGCCTGACCAAGGATCAGGTGCGCTTCATCCTCGGCACGCCGGTGTTGACGGACATGTTTCACGCCAACCGCTGGGATTACTTTTATTGGCTGAAGAAAGGGAATTCGGGCGAGATCGAAACGCGCCGGTTTACGGTCTTTTTTGACGCCGACGGCAAACTGCGAAACGTGGCCGGTGATGTGGCCCCGGTGCAATCCACCGACGCCGCAGTGGTCTTCGAGGCGCGCAACCGGGAAATCGATCTGGGCTCGCTGCCGGCAGATGGCAGTACGGTGCTGCCGCCTCCGGATGGACCGGGTTTCTTCGGCACGATTATGGAAAGCATGGGATTCTGACATGGATGGATTGAGGATCGCGATCGCCGGTGCTGGCGGACGCATGGGACGCATGCTGCTCGAAGTCACGCTGAAAGATGTGGCAGCGACGCTGGTGGCCGCGATTGACCAGCCTGGCGTCCCCGAACAGGGCAAGGATGCTGGCGAACTGGTAGGGATGCCCTGCGGTGTCCTGGTCAGCAGCGACCGCGACGCCGGCATTGCCCGTGCCACCTGCCTGATCGACTTTACACGCCCCGCAGCAACTCTCCAGCACCTCGAAATCTGCCGCCGCCATGGCGTGGCGATGGTCATCGGTACCACCGGTTTCGACGCCGCGGGCAAGGCAGCGATTGCTGCCGCAGCAGAGGACATTGCGGTGGTCCTGGCGCCGAACATGAGCGTCGGCGTCAACGTGGTTTTCAAACTGCTCGACGTGGCGGCCCGGATTCTCGGCGAAGGCTACGATGTCGAGGTCTTCGAGGCGCACCACCGGCACAAGGTCGACGCGCCCTCGGGAACCGCGCTGCGCATGGGTGAGGTGGTGGCGCAGGCGCTCGGGCGTGAACTCAGGCAGTGCGCCATCTACACGCGCGAGGGAGTCACCGGTGAGCGGCCGCAGTCGAGCATCGGCTTTGCCACCATCCGCGGCGGCGACATCGTCGGCGATCACAACGTGATGTTCTGCGGCGTTGGTGAACGCATCGAAATCGGCCACAAGGCGAGCAGTCGCATGCCATATGCATTGGGAAGCCTGCGCGCGGCGCATTTTCTGGTGCAGCGCAAATCCGGCCTGTTCGACATGCAGGACGTACTCGGTCTGCGCTGAGTCGCCGCCCGATCAAGCAGCGTGCAGGCGGGCAGATGTTCGAGGTCGTACTGATCCACCCGGAAATCCCGCCCAATACCGGCAATGTGATTCGCCTGTGTGCCAATACCGGCACACGCCTGCACCTCGTCGAACCGCTCGGATTCGCGCTGACCGAAGCCCGGCTGCGGCGCGCCGGCATGGACTACGCGGAGTTGGCGAGCGTGCAGATTCACCCCGACTGGACCCACTGCTGTGCGGCACTGACGGCACTTTCGCCGCAGGGGCGGCGTTTTGCGCTGACCACCAAAGGAACTCTGCGTCCCGCTGTTGCCGACTTCCGGGCCGGGGATGTGCTGGTCTTCGGTTGTGAAACGCGCGGACTGCCGGCAGAAATTCTCGCCGAGTTTGCCGCCGAGCAACGCCTGTGCCTGCCGATGCGGCCAAACAATCGCAGCATCAACCTCTCCAACGCCGTCGCCATTACGGTATATGAAGCCTGGCGGCAGATCGGCTACGCTGGCGCCGCATGAGTCTGGCGGGCGAAGTGCCGGAGCATCGAGCGCTACCTGCCCTCGAAACCAATGTCCCGCTCCATCAGCGCGGCGACACCTTCGATTGGCGTCACGCTGCCGTCGAGCAACGTACAAACCCAGTCGGTAATCGGCATTTTGACGCCAAGCGCAGCGGCACGGCGCTGTACCTCGTGCGCGGCGGGTACGCCTTCGGCAACCTGGCCCAGTTCGCGGGTAATCTGATCGAGGGGCTTGCCGGTGGCCAGCAACAGGCCCACGCGCCGGTTGCGTGAGAGGTCGCCAGTACAGGTCAGAAACAGGTCGCCCATGCCGGACAAGCCCATGAAGGTGTCGGCGTGTCCCCCCAGCGCCTTGCCAAAACGGGCGATTTCGTGCAACCCCCGCGTCATCAAGGCGGCGCGGGCATTCATCCCCAGCCCGAGACCATCACAAACACCGGTGGCAATGGCCATGACGTTCTTGACGGCACCGCCCACTTCGGCGCCGATCACGTCATCGCTGGCATAGATGCGCAGTCGCGGCCCACGCAAGGCTTCGGCACAGCGCAGCGCGAAGTTCGCGTCGGTCGACGCGATCGTCACCACCGTCGGCAAATCGCGAGCCAGTTCATCGGCAAAGCTCGGCCCCGTGAGTACGCCGCACATGCGTTCGCCGAGCACCTCCCGAACGACCTGGTGCGGCAGCAGTCCGGTCCCCTTTTCAAGGCCCTTGCAGACCCAGAGGAAGGGCGTTTCGACCTCGGCATCACGCAGATGCTGCAGCGCAGCACGCAAACCAGCCAGGGGCGCAGCGATGAGCATCAGCTCGGCATTCTTGCAGGCCGCCGAAAAATCAGCAGTCGCCCGCAGCGAAGCAGGAAAGCGATGGCCCGGCAGGTAGCGGCTGTTTTCACCGGCCGCCTGCATGCGTGCAGCCTTTTCGGGATCGCGTGCCCACAAGCTGACGGAATGACGGTGGGCAAAGGAGATCGCCAGGGCAGTACCCCAGGCGCCGGCACCCAGAACCGCGATTTGCATTGCACTTCCCCCTTTCCGACCACCGAGTCGTTCGGCAGCACTGTGGGTCGGTTCCGCAGTGGCCGCCTGGCCAATACCGTCAAATGGCCGATGTGTCAGCCATCAGGCTGCCGATCAGGAATGCGGCATCTCGCCTTGCAAGGACAAATGGAAACTTGCTTCATTGAAGCCGCTGCGGCTCTCGCTGAGCGTCCGTGAAAACGTCACGCAGCGCACCTGCGCGCAGCAGAGACTGACGGGCATGGCCGACCTTCAGCCAGTCCTTGTGTGCAGTCAATAGCGCCAGGCTTTGTTCCACATAAGCATTTGAAGACAACTCGCTCGCGGCGTAGCGTCGCAGGAGAGCCAACCAGCGTGTGTGAATGGCACAAGGCGTGTGCTTGTCGCCGCCCGCGATCGGGCAATCCGGGCAACGCGTACTGGCCAGGGTACTGATCGCCGCCTGTTTTTGCCACTGCTGGCGATATTGCCTGGCATTGGCCTCAATCCACTCCAGTGCACGCAACTCCCTGTCAGCGTCAGGAAAGCTTTCGACATACGCTTCGATGGCCGAAAGCTGCTGGCGAAAGAACTCGGCATCCGCGAGATCCGGATTCGGGGAATCACCCACAAATCGGGTAATCAGCGCAAGGGTGGGGTCATCTACGATGTACATACATGTCCTGCAGCAGCGTGCGTACGCAAGTAGCGAACGCATACAATATAGCAGAATATGCTGCGTCGCAGCAATATACTTTTCGTGATAGGCAGCAGCGGCCAGTGCCCTCCACAGACTGAAATGCACAGTATTTGACCTTGGCATCAAATTGGCTGAAACTGAACGAGTTTGCATTGGCAGGCCATGGCCGGCGTCTAACTTTTGTCGTAAAGTATGCACACATTGATTCGGGAGCTTTGGGGTGGACCCATCACTTTGGATTGAACTGGTCGTTTTTGTCGTCCTGCTGGGATTCTCGGGCTTCTTTTCGAGCACCGAGACCTCGCTGTTCTCGCTGAGTTCTTTCCAGCTCGATCAGATGCGCGCTGCCCGGAATCCGCGCATCGAGCTGATCGAACGGCTGCGCAGCGAGCCGCGGCGACTGATCGTCACCATCCTGATCGGTAACGAGTTCGTCAATGTCTCGGCGTCGGTGATCTCGGCGGCGATGATCATCCACCTGTTCGGCGCCGAGAACGAGATGATCAACCTGCTGGTAATGGTGCCGATCCTGTTGTTGTTCGGCGAGATCACGCCGAAAGTGCTGGCGATTCGCAACAACGTCGCATTTGCCAACGTCGAATGCCGTCCGATTGATCTCGTCGCTCGCCTGATTACGCCGCTGCGCGAAGTGATCCGGTATATCGCCGATTTCTTCATCACCCTGATCGTCGGCAGACAGCGCTCACAGGGCAATCTGGTCACCGAAGACATGATTCGCACGCTGGTACATGATGCCGTTGGCGAAGGCGCCCTCGACAGTCAGGAAGCGCAGTACATCGAGAAGATCTTCGACTTCGGCAGCAAGACCCTGCGCGATCTCATGCGCCCGCGCTCGGACATCCATTTTCTGTCGGCCGATCTGCCGCTGGCGGAATTACTGGCACAGATCAAGGCAAGCCGCCAGTCCCGTTATCCGGTATTCAAGGGACACCGTGACAGCATCGTCGGCATCCTGCACGCGCGCGATCTGCTCGGCGTCGATCTTGCACGCCTCGAACGCGATCCGCAGGGGGTTCGCAAACTGCTGCGCCAGGCAAACTTCTTTCCCGAATCGAAACCGGCGGTGGAGCTGTTCCATACCTTCCGCCAGCGCAAGCTCTCCTTCGCGCTGATCGTCGATGAGTACGGGGGCGTTACCGGGCTGGTAACGATGGAAGATCTGCTCGAGTGCGTCTTCGGCGAGATTGCCAGCCCTTCCGACAGAGAAGCGGTAAGTAGACACCCGGTGCGCGAACTGGCCGATGGCCGCCGTCTGATCGATGCCAGCATGTCGGTCGAAGACTTCCATCAGGAGTTTGGCGTCGCGATCGAGCGCGAGGAGGCCGAAACCCTGGCCGGCGTGCTGCTGGACGCCTTTGGTGAACTGCCGGCCGCAGGCGCAGTGATCGATCTCTGCGGCCTGAAGTTCACCGTGGAAATGATCGAGCATAACCGCATCACGCACGCCCTGGTCGAACGCCTGCCGGAAGTGGTCGCACGACCGGAAACGGATGCCGGTGACGAGTTTGTACACGGCGCATCGGCAACGGCACAAGCCATGCCGCCGGCTGGCGAGGGCGGTCCAGCGAGTGCCGGGGCGCCGGCTCCTGTGTTCGGCAAGCGGAAGGATGCATAGATGGTGGAGATCTGGATCACTGTCCTGCTGATGATCGTTTGCCTGGTCGCCGAGGGCTTCTTCTCGGGTTCAGAACTCGGCATCGTCAGCGCCGACCGAATGAAGCTGCGTCACGATGCCGCCAAAGGCTCGCGTGGCGCGCGTCTGGCGCTCGAAATGCTCGAGAAGCGGCCGGAATGGTTGCTGTCTACGACGCTGGTCGGCACCAATATCGCGGTGGTGACCAACTCGACGATCGCGACCGCGCTGATGATCGATCTGTTCGGGGAACATGGCAGCTGGCTGGCGGTGGTCCTGGTCGCACCGCTGATCTGGGTGTTTGGCGCACCCGATTACCCACAACTCACTTGACATAGGAGCGCGCGGCGTGGCTTGACTCCAACGCGATAGCAAACGCTGTTGCATTTCCGCTTACCCACCCCATATATGCAAACGGCAACAGTTTTCAAGCTGTTGTTAAAACGTATATTTCGTAATCTTGCGGAGGTATGGCATGGGTTGGGCAGCGGAGGAGTTCAAGGATCTGGATTTGGGGGATGCGCGGCGGACGCGGCGCTTGATCAAGCTGGTGGATGATCTGTCGGCACAACCGACCGGAAGCATCCCGGTGGCTTGCGGGGGTTGGGCGGAAACCAAAGCGGCCTACCGGCTGCTGGACAATCCCGCGACGGACTGGCGTGAAATCCTGGAGGTTCATACCCAGCAAACGATAAAGCGGATGCAGGGCCAGCCGGTTGTCTTGTGTGTTCAGGATACCACCGAAGCGGATTTTACCTCGCAGCCGGGGATTGCCGGGCTGGGACGGTTGAGCTACGACGCCCAGCATGGGATGTTTGCGCATCCGACCCTGGCGATGACGCCGAGCGGGTTGGTGTTGGGCGCGACCGACTGCTGGATGTGGGCGCGAAAGCCAAAAGGTCAGCCCGACATCAAGGAAAGTATCCGCTGGGTGGAAGGCTATACCATCGTGGCCGATCTGGCCGAGACCGTGCCTGGTAGCCGGCTGGTATACATAACGGATAGGGAAGGCGACATTCGAGCGGTGATGA
>NZ_SPMX01000037.1 GCF_012940005.1 Candidatus Accumulibacter contiguus
GCGAGAATCAGGAACAGGTTGAGCTTGCTTTCCGCAGCGCTGCCCAGCACCCGCGTGAGGCCCACCTGGTCGGCCAACTGCTTGAGGGCAAACAGCACCCCAAAAATCTCGCCGCTGGTCATCTCTCCCGACCAGTCGTCGAATTCGCCCTTCACCAGACGTTCCATGGCGACGATTCGTTCCGGTGCCCAGTTCGTCAGATTGGCGATGGTTCGTGTGCAGACTTTGCCTCCCTCGCGATAGGACTCGCGAAGCAGGATGGCCGGCCTGGACTTTCGGTTGGGGACGCGGGCGATGTACATGCCGACAATAATAGCCAATAGCACATTGTTTGTAAATAGCTATTATTATATTTACATGCCTACATTTTTGCCGATTTTCTGGTTTCTTGCCATGAATCAACGACTTACCTCAAGGGCTCCGGGAAGGTCCGCCCGATTGTTCAATTCGCTGAACTGTCGTAAAAAGCCAATGTACAAACGCAGATTTCTTCACTGCGCCATCATTGTCGTTGCCTGCGTGCCGGCCCTAGCGGCCGCGGTGCCCACCTACACGGCCATCGATTTGGGCACACTTGGTGGCGCGCACGCTGGCGCCAGCGCCATCAACGATAGCGGGCAAATCGCAGGAGGCTCGACCACGAATAGCGGCAACTATCACGCCTATATATATTCCGGAGGTGTAATGACCGACCTAGGTGCCTTGGGAGGCAATGAGAGCATAGCTCTTGGCATTAACAATGCCGGGGAAGTTACAGGAGGGTCGTTCTACAACACTTCTCGCGGCGACAACCACGACTTCTTGTATTCGATCGGCATAATGACTGACCTGGGTACTTTAGGTGGGACGAATAGTGTCGCGTACGACATCAACGACCTCGGACAAATAACAGGCATGGCAAGTACCCCTGACGATGCCCGGATGAACACCTTCCTGTATTCTGATGGCATCATGACGAGTCTAGGCGACCTCATGTGCTGCAGCGGTAGGCCTAATTTTGGCATAGGCATAAATAACAGCAGCCAGATTGTAGCGGAAACGCACAGCCTCTACCGATCCTATCTCCTTACTCCAGTACCTGATGCGGCTGTTCCTGAGCCTGGCAGCCTACTTCTCCTTGCCACGGCGCTCGGCGGTGTCTTCGGGCTTCGGCGGAAGGAGAATTGCTGACACCAAGATGGAGGGCCGCTGTTGTTGTGTCTTGGCGCATTGCGAGATGTGCCGCGCATCGTCAATCTTGCCGCTGCCGGCGCTTACCTCGCTGACGACCTGAAGAGCTATTGCGGCAGCGAGCACGAAAGCATGTTGCGGAAGCTGCAGGAGATCGAGATTCTTCCGCCAGATCGAAGGCCGATTGATTGAGGCCAGAACCAGACCCGGACGTGCGCCGGGTTTTTCCTTGTTGCAGACCGTCGCCAATCGCAGGGGCCAATCTGGCGCGAGCGCTCAGGATCGGGCTGAATTCCAGCCGTCTGGTGTCGCGCAGGGGGACAACCTCAAAGTTTGTTGGCGATCAAGGCCTGGCGGTGATCTCCGGGCCTTGTTGCTTTTGGGCAAGCATAAAGCTGGCGACTTGCCACTACCTCGTAGACTCAAACAAAGATGTGCCATAATCATGACTTCCGCATGCGGATCAAGCGGATGCGATCTTGCATTCTGCAAAGCGGCCTGATGAATTGCCCGGCAATGAGGCAAAGCGCAAGCGATCAGGTCTTGGAGGAGTGAATAGTTTGCTTGTCAATGGAGGGATATCCCGTGAACAGTCTACTAAAGCTTTCCAGCCTGATCGATGGACTCACCGAACGGATCGGCAAGAGCATCATCTGGCTGGTCCTGGTCGTTACCCTGATCGGCGCCGGCAATGCGGTCATGCGTTACTCCATCAACTACAGTTCGAACGCCTTTCTCGAGATCCAGTGGTACCTGTTTTCGGCGATTTTTCTCTTTGGCGCGGGCTACACGCTGAAGCGCAACGAGCATGTGCGCATTGACCTCATTGCCGGCCGCCTGTCGAGAAGAGGCCAGGCGTGGATCGACATTTTCGGCATCATTTTTTTTCCTGCTGCCGATGGCGATTGCCGTCATGTATCTGTCCTGGCCGATCTTTCTGCTCGCGCTGCACAACAACGAACAGTCGAGCAATGCCGGTGGTCTGGCGGTCTGGCCGGTGCGCCTGCTGGTGCCGATCGGCTTCTTCCTGCTGGTGATTCAGGGCCTCTCCGAGTTGATCAAAAGAATCGGCTTTCTGCTGGGAAAGTGCTCCGACCCGACCGCCAAGACGCACCAACCAACGCCTGAAGAAGAACTGGCGCTGGCCATCAAGGCCCAGAAGGGAGAACTGTGATGACCGAGTTCCTGATCGCCAACATGGCGCCGATCATTTTCGCTTCGATGGTCCTTTTCCTGCTCGTCGGTTTTCCGGTGTCCTTCGCGCTGGCGGCCAACGGCATTTTCTTTGGCTTGGTCGGCATCGAACTCGGTCTGCTCGGGCCGCAGCTGTTCCAGGCATTGCCGGATCGCATCTTCGGCATCATGAACAACGATACCTTGCTGGCGATCCCATTCTTCACCTTCATGGGCCTGATCCTCGAGAGATCGGGAATGGCCGAGGATCTTCTCGACACCATCGGCCAGCTTTTTGGACCGCTGCGTGGCGGCCTGGCTCTCGCGGTGATCTTCGTCGGCGCGCTGCTCGCGGCGACGACCGGCGTCGTCGCCGCCTCGGTGATCTCGATGGGTCTGATCTCGCTGCCGATCATGCTGCGCTACGGCTATGACAAGAAACTCGCCTCCGGCGTCATTGCCGCTTCCGGAACGCTGGCGCAGATCATTCCCCCCTCGCTGGTGCTGATCATCATGGCCGACCAGTTGGGCAAGTCGGTGGGCGACATGTACAAGGGCGCTTTCCTGCCGGGCATGACGCTGACCGCCTTCTACGTCGGCTATGTCGTGCTGGTGGCGATCTTCAGACCGCGCTGGATGCCGGCCCTGCCGCTCGAAGCGCGGACCTTGCGCGGCGGCAAGCTGCTGCTGCGCGTGCTGACGACGCTGGTACCGCCGCTGCTGCTGATCTTCCTGGTGCTCGGCACGATCTTTCTGGGTATCGCGACGCCGACCGAGGGCGGTGCGATGGGTGCGACCGGCGCCCTGATCATGGCGCTGGCACGCCGGCGCCTGTCGTGGAAGCTGCTCAGGCAGGCGATGGATACAACCGCCAAACTGACCACCTTCGTGGTCTTCATCCTGGTCGGCGCACGCGTCTTCTCGCTGACCTTCTACGGGGTCGATGGCCACAAATGGGTCGAGCACCTGCTCACCGGCCTGCCAGGTGGCGAAGTCGGTTTCCTGATCATTGTCAACATACTGGTTTTCCTGCTCGCCTTCTTCCTCGACTTCTTTGAACTTTCGTTCATCGTCGTGCCGCTGCTGGGTCCGGTTGCGCAGGCGCTCGGCATCGATCTGATCTGGTTTGGCGTTCTGCTGGCGGTCAACATGCAGACTTCGTTCATGCACCCGCCATTCGGCTTTGCGCTCTTCTACCTGCGCTCGGTGGCGCCGGCGTCGGTCAAGACCACCGATATCTACTGGGGAGCGATACCCTTCGTCTGCATCCAGATCATCATGGTCGGAATCCTCATCTTCTTTCCGCAACTCGTCACTTTCGGTCTCGATCAGGAGGAGAAGGTCGATCTCGATTCGGTACAGATCGAGATGCCAACGTCCGATTACGGCGCGCCCTCTACGCCACCGGGTTTCGAGAGCCCGAAAGAGGCTTCCCCTGCCGCTTCGGAAGATGCCGCCAGCAAGGCCGTGCGCGATGCGATGAAGCAGGATCAGACGAAGTAACTGTTGTCGCCTCTCGGCGAATGCTCGACGGCCGGAGATCGTCGAGCGGCCTCGCGGGTGATGGGCCCATGAAAAAGGAACGGCGGCGTCGGCCTCCGTTCCTTTTACTGCGCAGTAGCGGCAGCAACCGACTGCCGCAGGCTTCGCTCGATACGTCTAGCGCTTGCTGTACATGTAGCTGGAGTATGCACCTTCGGCGATGCGATGCCAGAGGTTCTGGTCGTCCATGAACTTCTTGTAGTCGTCATAGACCTTCTTGAACTGGGCGTTCGTCGCCGAGGTCTCGGCGTACAGTTCCATCGCAGCCTTGTAGCAGGCGTCCATGACTTCTTTCGGGAACTGCTTCAACTGTGTTCCCGAACCCACGAGCTGCTTGAGCGCAGTTGGGTTCTTCGAGTCGTACTTGGCGACCATGTCGACGTGCGCGTCGGCACAGGCGAGTTGTAGAATGGTCTGGTATTCCTTGGGCAGTTCAGCCCACTTCTTGAGGCTGACATAGGCGGACACTTGCGGGCCGCCTTCCCACCAGCCGGGGTAATAATAGAACTTGGCCACCTTGTTGAATCCGAGCTTCTGGTCATCATAGGGGCCGATCCATTCGGCCGCGTCGATGGTGCCCTTTTCGAGTGCCGGATAGATGTCGCCACCGGGGATCTGCTGCGGAACGGCACCCAGCTTGCTGAGCACGGCACCGGCGAAGCCACCGATGCGGATCTTCAGGCCCTTGAGGTCGGCCGCCGTCTTGATCTCCTTGCGATACCAGCCACCCATCTGTGTGGTGGTGTTGCCACAGGGGATGGTCATGATGTTCGACTTGGCAAACACTTCGCCGAGCAGTTTGCTGCCATTACCGTAACGCATCCAGGCGTCCATCTGGCGGTTGGTCATCCCGAAGGGAACGGCCGTCTCCAGGGCGTAGGTCGGATCCTTGCCGAAAAAATAATAGGAAACCGTGTGTCCCATTTCGACGGTACCGTCCTTGACGGCATCGAACACCGCCGGCCCGGGAACGATTTCGCCGCCGGCAAAAACCTGAATCTGGAACTTGCCGCCAGTCGCTTCGGCAACCCGCTTGGCCATGTGCTCGGCACCTCCGTAAATGGTATCGAGGCTCTTCGGGAAGCTTGAAGCCAGGCGCCACTTGACCGTCGGGGCGTTCTGGGCAATCGCCGGCATGGCCATCGTACCGACCGCAAGGCCAGCACCCGCATTCTTCAAAAAGGAACGTCTTTCCACAATTTGTCTCCTATAGGTTCTTGTGTTCTTGTAAACGAGTCGCCCAACGATTATAGCGAAAGCAGTCGTGCATGGAACAAACCTTGCCTGACGGCCAGGACTTTTCCAGGCACATCCGATTCATGAAAGTCAAGACCGTCTCCCTCCCTTGCCGGAATCCCTCGATGGGCACGGAGCATGCTCCGCGAAACCCCGCCTTCGCCTCCGCGAGAGGGGAGATTCGTCAGTCGCCAGCCACCTTCATCTTCTCGATCAGCAGCGAACCCACCTGCTTCGAACCGCGCACCAGAACGTCGTTGCCGACCGCCGCGACGTTTCGGAACATGTCGCGAAGATTGCCGGCAATGGTGATTCCTTCCACTGGATGTACGATCTCGCCACCTTCGATCCAGTAACCGGCTGCGCCGCGCGAATAATCACCGGTCACATAGTTGACACCCTGACCGAGCAACTCGGTGACCAGCAATCCGCGCCCCATTTTCCTGAGCAGGCCCTGCAGACCACGTTTCCCCGGATGGACGATCAGGTTGTGGCAGCCGCCGGCATTGCCGGTGCTCTGCATTCCCAGCTTGCGCGCGCTGTAGGCGCTCAGGAAGTAGCCCTGCAGCCGGCCATCAACCAGCACTTCGCGGTCATGCGTTGCGACCCCGTCGCTATCGAAATAGCTGCTCGCCAGGCCGCGTGGCAGATGCGGTCGCTCGCTGATCTGCATTTTCCTCGAAAAGATGCGCTTGCCGAGACTGTCGACCAGGAAGGAGGTCTTCCGGTACAGGCTGCCACCGCTGACCGCATGCACGAAGCTGCCGATCAGCGAAGATGCGAGGGGCGCTTCGAAAACGACCGGTACCCGGCAGGTTTTGACCTTGCGCGCAGCGAGTCGTGACACGGCTCGCTGCGCGGCGATCTCGCCAATCGACTCGGGAGAGCCAATTGCCGAGGGGTCGCGGGCAGTCGAATACCAGTCGTCACGCTGCATGTTTTCGTTCTTGCCGGCGATCACCGAGCACGAAAGATAATGCCGCGAACTCGGGTAGCCGCCCATGAAACCCAGGCTGTTGGCCGAAATGAACTGCCCTTCCTGGATCGACACGGTAGCACCTTCCGAGTTGCTGATCTGCGGGCTGACCGCAAATGCCGCCTGTTCGCAACGCCGGGCAAGTTCGACGGCAGCCTCGACCGAGAGCAGCCAGGGATGGTAGAGATCGAGATCCGGTAGGCTGCCGGTGTCGATGGCCAGCAACTCCAGGTCGGGCAGGCCTGCACAGGGGTCGGCGGCAGTAAAGCGGGCGATGTTCAGCGCCGCGTCGACAGTCTCGCGCCAGGCCGTTGGAGAAAAGTCGGAAGTGCTCGCCTGCCCTTTCCGCTGACCCAGGTAGACCGAGACTGCAATTCCCTTGTCACGGTTGTATTCGATGGTCTCGACCTCACCGCAGCGCACCGTCACCGACTGACCAAAACCAACCGAGACGTCGACCTCGCAGGCGCTGGCTCCCTGCTTGCCGGCATAAACCAGGACATCTTGTGCCAATTGCTGGAGAACTTCGAGACGGTGACTGAAGCGTGATTCGCTAGGAGCAATGGAACTTGAACGGGGCATGGGGGCGATCGCCAGAGGCAAAAACCGTTATCATAGCAGTTCCCCGAAAGGCGCCGCTTGCCGCATTGCAAGCCTTCCCGGTTTTCCCCCTGCCACAGCGAAAGGCACGTCGTAAGCCGATGAGCACCCCTGAAGAAGTGCCAGCACCGCCATCGAAAACGCAGCGCAAACGGGCCATGGAAGAACTCCAGGCGCTCGGCGAGGAACTCGTCGAACTGGCTGCTGATCGGCTCAAGAAAATCGCGCTCCCGGAGGGTCTGCTCGCCGCCGTCCGTGAAGCCCGGCGCATGTCCCGACACGACGATGCGCGGCGCCGCCAACTGCAGTATATTGGCCGCCTGATGCGCGATGTGGATCCTGCGCCGATCCGCCATGCCTTGGCGGTAGTGCGTGGCGAATCAGCCGAAGAAACCGGCAAACTGCACCGCCTCGAACGTCTGCGCGCCGAGTTGCTGGCGGATGAGAAGGTTATCTACAGCATCGCCAGCACGTCGCCGTCGATCGACCTGCAGCGTCTGCGTTCGCTGCGCCGCGCCGCACTGCTTGAGCAGGCACAGGGCAAGCCACCGCGCAGCTACCGCGCCATCTTTCAACTCCTCAAAGAACTCCAGGAAGGCGATACTACTGTCGACGACAACGATGAACATGAACCCCGATGAAGAACTGCGGATCGGCCTGTTGTCGATCAGTGACCGCGCCTCGCAAGGTGTCTATGAGGACCAGGGCATCCCGGCGTTGCGCGAATGGTTTGCCAACGCCTTGCGCAGCCCCTGGCGAATGGAAACCCGCCTGATTGCCGATGACCAGGCGATGATCGAAAAGACGCTGATCGAACTGGTCGATACGGTCGGCTGCCAGCTGGTGCTGACCACCGGTGGCACCGGCCCGGCTGCGCGCGACGTTACGCCGGAAGCCACCCTGGCCGTCGCCGACAAGGTGATGCCGGGCTTCGGTGAAGAAATGCGGCGCATCAGCCTCAACTTCGTGCCGACCGCCATCCTCTCGCGTCAAGTCGGGGTGATCCGTGGCCAGGCACTGATCCTCAACCTACCGGGGCAGCCGAAATCGATCCGGGAAACCCTGGAAGGGGTCAAGGCTGCCGACGGTACGGTGCTGGCGAACGGCATCTTCGCTGCGGTCCCCTACTGCATCGACCTGATCGGCGGTCCTTATATCGAGACGTTCGACGCGGTGATCAAGGCCTTCCGGCCAAAATCCGCACGCCGGCCGGGACCGGCGGTCTGAGGCTTGGCCCGTTTGCCGTGGCAAGCCCTTTCATTCCTTTGAATCTTGCTGACCGGCTGTGCCGGATCATCCAGGCAGTTCGGTCGTGCATCAAGCGAGTCGTCTGACCCCTGCCCCAACCCCCTCCGCTGTCGCAACCCATATGTACATCACACCCAAGCGCTGTGCGCGCTGCCGATACGAGCGCCTGGCAAGCGATACTGCGCCCGACTGGCAATGCCCTGCCTGTGGCGTTGCCTACAACAAGGCCGAAGACGCCCTCAACGTTCGGCCGGTCGGCGTTCGGGTCGTACCGCCGTCGCGACGCAGCAAGCGCTTCGTGTGCTTCGCGATCGCCCTGATCGTCATCGGCGGTCTCTATGCCGTGCAGCACCGGCAGCATGCCCCTGCCGCCCGCATTGCGACCGCCCAGCCGGAAGTCCTCATGTATGCAACCAGCTGGTGCGGATACTGTGCCAAGGCGCGAGCATTCTTTGCCCAGCACGGTATCTCCTACGTCGAAATCGATGTCGAGCGCGATGCGCGTGCGGAACACCTCAACAGGCTGCTTGGCGGCGGCGGTATCCCGACGATCCTGGTCGGCAAGGACGAGTTGGTGCATGGCTTCGACGAGCAGGCGCTCTCCCGATTGCTCGGTCCCTGGATGCGCTAGCCGCGATTGGCGGACGCGACTTTCACATTAAGGCGCTAGAATTGCCGTTTTGCAACGCTTGGCGGTGATCTCATGGAGCAAACCCCGCTACCGCCACCCCAGCCCTTTCCCGAGGCTGACGAAACCCTAGCGCCACCGCCGCTCGCACGCTCCTTGCGGCTGCCGCTGTATCTGGCGCTGGCCTACCTCGTGCTGATCATCTACGCGAGCCTCTATCCCTTCACCAACTGGCGCGACCTCGGTGTATCGCCGCTGGAGTTTCTTTCCTCAACCTGGCCGCGTTACTGGACGGTATTCGACCTGCTGGTCAATCTCGTCGCCTACCTGCCGCTCGGCTTTTTGCTGGCGCTGGCAATGCGCCGGCTGCCAGGCGGGCGCTGGACCGCAAGCATCGTCGCACTGCTGCTCGGCAGCCTATTGAGCCTGGCCATGGAATGCCTGCAGAACTGGTTGCCGTCGCGCGTGCCGTCGAACCTTGATCTGGGGTGCAACGCCAGCGGCACCGCCATTGGCGCGCTCATTGCGTTCTCCAGGGGTCAGCAAATCTTCCGGCGCATCGGCCAGGTTCAGCAGGCCCTGCTGGCACCGATAGATCACCTCGACCTCGGTCTGGTGCTGCTCGGCACCTGGCTGTTGACGCAACTCTCGCCGGAAACCTTGCTGTTCGCCACCGGTGACCTGCGCAGTGTGTTCGAACTGACGCCGGCGGTTCCCTACGCGGCGCACTCGTTCTTCGTTCTCGAAGCCGGCGTCATCGCTCTCAACAGCATCGTCATCGGCCTATTTGCGCGCACGCTGCTGGCCGATCAGGCAGCACCGCATCTCGCCCTGCTCGCCTTTTTCGTACTTGCCCTGGCGATCAGGACACTCGCCGCCGCGGTCCTGGTCGCTCCGCAGGACGCTTTCGCCTGGCTGACACCAGGCGCCGAACTCGGACTGCTGATCGGGGGCGTGCTGCTCTCGCTGCTGCTGCTGCTGCCAGCGCCAATCCGCATCGTGCTGGCTGGCGTGGCGCTGATGGCCGGCACCGCGCTGGTCAATCTGACGCCGGCCAACCCCTACTCGGAAGCAGCGCTGGCAACCTGGCGACAAGGGCACTTCCTCAACTTCAACGGTCTTACCCGCTGGGTTGCCAGTTTCTGGCCCTTCGTCGCCCTGCCCTATCTGACGATGGTCGTCCGCGACCTGTAGCACCGCTCAGTCGTCGCCCGAATGGCGGCGCGCACGCAACTGCCGTTCCCAGGCAGCGAGTTCCGGAGCGCGTCGATCCAGGTCGGCCGTCAGGCGCGTTTCGAGCTGCTCGAGCAGCGCCAGATCCTCGGAGCTAGCGGCTTGCGGGCAGATGCACTGCAGATGCAGCACCAGATCGCCGACCGCGGCACCCTGCCGGTGCGGAAAACCCAGGCCGGGCAGACGCTGTTCAATCGAGCGCTGCGGCGGCAGTTCGAAGCTGGTCGTGCCGCGCAGGGTCGGCACCTCGACATGGCCACCGCAGAGCAGCCGGAAGATGCTCACCGGTAACTGACAATGCAGGTCATGGCCATCGAGAACGAACAGCGGATGTGCGGCCAGGCTGATCTCGAGGTAGAGGTCGCCGGCAATGGTCTGGCCGGGGGCCAGTGGCGCCTGCCGGGCCAGGCGCAGACGCTCGCCGTCGCGCAGACCCGCCGGCACGCGCACCGCCAGCGTTCGCCATTCCTGGCGCCAGCCACTGCCCGAGCAGTCCGTGCAGACCGTCTCGCGCAGGTAACCGCGCCCGCCGCATCCTTCGCACACACTCGTTCCGCCGCCTTTGCGTGCAACCCGACCGCAGCCGCTGCAACGGGGACAAGGCAGCGAATGCTTGTGCTGCAGCCGGCCACTGCCACGGCAGCTCGCGCAGCGAACGCGGTGCAGCAGTTCGATGTTCTTCTGGCAACCCTCTGCCGCCTCCTCGAGCGTCAGCGTCAGGTATTGCGTCTGATCTTCGGCGACCGGCCCGGCGGCGGTTGTGCTGCGCTCCCTGCTCGTTGCCGCCAGCCGCCACTCGGCCAGGCTTTGCGGGTCGAGCAGCAGTTCGTATGCGGCCTGCACACGCATGAACTCGCTCACCGCAGCTGCCGAGGGGTTGCGATCCGGGTGCCACTGCATGACCAGCCGACGATACGCGCGCTTGACTTCGTCAAGCGATGCGTCACGGCGTACGCCAAGGATGGCGAAAGGGTCCTCGCTGATACTCATCAATGATCAAAGTAAGGCTGGCGCGCCGCGCGCCAGGGAAGGATGTTGGCGACCGCAGGCACCAGGGCTGTGAGCATTCTACGCGATCAGGGATCAAAGCCCGCAGATCTGTGGGCTGTGTGGTATGCGCGTCCGGCAGCGGCAATAGCAGATTCGGGGTTAATATGAAGGTCGCGTCAGCAACTCCCGACTTTCATGATCGGGGGTGTCTGGAAAAGTCATGACCGTTAGAATCGAGCACCGCAGCCAGCAATCCACCCGAAGGAGCCAGTCTTATGAGCTATTTCAAGCATCATGTATTTTTCTGCTGCAACCAGCGCGCCGAGGGCGAGACCTGCTGCAACAATGCCGGCGCCACCACCGCTCAGACCTACGCCAAGGACCG
Source organism: Candidatus Accumulibacter contiguus (assembly GCF_012940005.1). Taxonomy (GTDB): domain Bacteria; phylum Pseudomonadota; class Gammaproteobacteria; order Burkholderiales; family Rhodocyclaceae; genus Accumulibacter; species Accumulibacter contiguus. The sequence goes on from NZ_SPMX01000037.1 coordinate 11,182, forward strand.
CATCGGCGAACTGCGCCTCAAGGGCGCCGGCAAGATCCGCATCAACAAGGCCGGCTGCATGGACCGCTGCGACCAGGGACCGGTACTGGTCGTCTATCCGGAAGAGGTGTGGTACAGCTACGTCGACTGCGAAGACATCGAGGAGATCATCCAGGAGCATCTGGTACACGGGCGGGTCGTCGACCGTCTGCGCATCTGAACGGAAGCAGCGCGACATCTGTGAAGGAAAAACGATGAGACCGCAGGCAGAACAACTGCTGATCGACGGACCGGTCGGCAAGATCGACATCACCGTCGAGAATCCCGGCGCGCCGCGCGGCATCGCGCTGATCGCCCACCCGCACCCGCTGTTCGGCGGTGGCAATACCAACAAGGTGGTGCAGACGCTGGCGCGCACCTTCATCCACCTCGACTACGTGGCGCTGCGTCCCAATTTCCGTGGCATCGGCCTGAGCGAGGGAAAACACGACGAAGGCAACGGCGAAAGCCAGGATCTGCTGGCCGTGCTCGCGGAAGCCAAATGTCGCTACGGCAATCTGCCGATCGCGCTCGCCGGTTTCTCCTTCGGCGCCTATGTCGCGACCCGCGTCGCCGAAGCGCTGCTCGCCGCCGGCCATCCGGCACAGCGGCTGGTGCTCGTCGGCACCGCCTCGGGTTTCGTCGAAGGCGCTCGCACTTACCACACCAAGGCCGTCCCGAGAGACACCATAGTCATTCATGGTTCCGAAGACACCACCGTGCCGCTGGCCAACGTCATCGCCTGGGCCAAGCCACTCGACCTGCCGGTAATCGTCGTTCCCGGTGCCGACCACTTCTTTCACCGCCGCCTGCACCTGATCCGCGAAATCGTCAGCCACGCATGGCGGCACTGAGCGGCAAGGGTACCCGCCAGGCACCGTCAGGCGATCCGCCGAACGACCCCACAAACCGGACACCCCTGCATCGAAAACGGCTTCTCCAGCCGGCACTGCGCGAGCAGCGCGTCGTCCCGGAAAAGTTCACGCGTTTCCCCGTCCGCGGCGACTCGCCCGTCGTGGAGAACGACGGTGCGCTCGCAGAGATCCATCACCAGGTCGAGGTCGTGGCTGGCAATGATCCGGGTGTGGCGAAAGTCCTTGAGCAGCGCCATCAGTTGCCGGCGCGCAAAGGGATCGAGGCCGCTGGTCGGTTCGTCCAGGACGAGAATGTCCGGCGACATGGCCAGCACCGTGGCGATGGCGACGCGCTTTTTCTCGCCACCGGAAAGCAGGTACGGTGGCTTGTCGCGCAAGTGCCAGGCGCCGACCAGAGCGAGGGCATCGCGGCTGCGCTCTTCGGCTTCGGCCGGTGGCAAGCCGAGATTGAGCGGTCCGAAGGCGACGTCGTCCAAGACCGTCGGCATGAACAACTGGTCGTCTGGATCCTGGAAGACCATGCCGACGGTGCGTCGTATCTGCGGCAGGGTTGCTCGGGTCAGCGGGAAGTCGCCCACCCGTACCTCGCCCGAGCTGGCGACCAGGCAGCCGTTCAGGTGCAGCAGCAGCGTCGACTTGCCGGCGCCATTGGCACCGATGACGGCAACGCACTCGCCGTGCGTGATGCGGAGCGAAACCTCGCTCAGCGCGGCGGTACCATCCGGATAGACATGGCCAAGGCGCTTCAGCTCGACGAGATGGTGACTCACGGCAGCGCCCGCCCGACCAGCGCGCCAAGAAGCTGCGACGCGTCGTACACACGCAACAGACCGAAGAGGACCAGCCAGCCAGCGACAAAGGCGACTTCGCCGCTACCGAAATTCCCGACCTTCCGGCTGTGGAAATCACCGCGGTAGGCCCTGGCGAGCATCGCCATGTGGATGCGATCTGCGCGCTGCCAGGTTCGCAGCAGGAGAAATCCGATCAGCGAGGCGACGGTCGGCAGGCGCGGCGACCGGCCACACGAGCGCAGTTCCAGCGCGCGGGCGCTGCGCCTGGTGTCCTCGATCAGGACAAAGAGGTAGCGGTAGAGGAACTGCATCTGCATCGCCAGGACCTTCGGCATGCCGAGGCGCTCAAGCGCTTCACAGACCGCAGGGAATCCGGTCACGCCGATGAGAATCAGCGCTGCACTGAGGGTGAGCACGGCACGCACGACGATCGACAGGCAGGAAATCCAGCCGGCGCTGATCGGGATCGACCCCAGCTTGAAAAGCACCTGCTGGTCGAAAAGCGGGTTGAAGAGGCCAATCGCCAGAGCAAAGGGGATGGCCACGGCAACGTTCCTGGCGACATAAGCCGTCGGCAGCTTGCCGAGTGCGGCCAGAACGATCGGAAAAATGAAAAAAGGCAGCAGGGCCGCCACCGTATATCGGTCGAAAGACGCCACGACGACGATGAAGGCTAGCGTCGCCATCACCTTGGCACGTGCATCGAGACGGTGCATGGCGGTATCCGCGCGGGCAAACTGGTCGAGGCGCCGAAAGTTTGCGGCCATGCTCTCGATCGATGCCATGCTGCGCGCTCAGGGGGAAAGCAAAGCGACTGGCGCCTGGCGGTACGCCATCAAGACAAGCCGCCGGCACGCGGCATGCGGTGGACGCGTCTCTTGAGCAGGAAGCCGATCAGGAATGCCAGCAGCAGCGCCAGCAGACCGCCGACGATCCCCGAGACGCTGCTGCCGAGCCGGCTTTCCGGATTGGCATCGCCGTTGCCATCGCTGCCTCCGTTGCCCTGCCCTCCGGCATCGGTCTTCCGGAAAGCGTAATCCGGCAGGATCGCCATCCTCTCCTGAAGCGCGGCCAGTGTCGCGTGCATTCCCTGCTCGGGCCCCTTGAGCTCGGCCTCGCCGCTCACCTGGGCAATCGCCCATTCGAGTCCGTCCGGGTCTTTCGACGCAAACCAGGAAAACAATCCACCGGTCAGCACGGCCCCGGCGAGGAAAGCCAGCAGCAGCTTGCGCAGCGATTGCTGGCCAGGCGTGACCGTTGGCCGGGCTGCTGCACCGATCAATTCTGGCCGCGCACGATGGACAAACGAGACAATCGCGGCCGTCACCACGCCTTCGACGATTCCGATGGCCAGATGAATGGGCTGCATGAACAGCACGAAAGTGGCAAAAGGCAGCGACGAAATCCCCGAGCTGGCCGTCTCGACGACGACCCCGAACGCTCCCAGTTGCAGCCCGACGGTCGCTGCGACGATGGCCGCCACGCTCAGGCGCAACTGGCCTGGCCGCGCACCTGCGATTTTCCGGTAGATCAGGGGGTAGGCAATGAATGCCGGAAAATATCCCAGGTTGAAGAGGTTGCAGCCGAGAGCCAGCAGACCACCGTCGGCAAAGAACAGCGCCTGCACCACCAGTACCGAGGCAATGGTCAGGAAAGCTGCATGCGGCCCGAGCAGAATCGCCAGCAGCAGCCCGCCGCCGAGATGGCCACTCGAACCGGTGCCGGGGATGCTGAAGTTGATCATCTGGGCAGCAAAAAGGAAGGCGCCGAGAACGCCCATCAACGGCACCTTGCGCTCGTCGAGTTCGTCCGTGACCTTTTTCGAACAATAGACAATGATGCCCGCTGATACTGCCCACATCGTGCCGCCGACAGCCGGCGACAACAGTGCATCCGCCATGTGCATTACTTTCTCCCGCTCAATGATCGCGCCTACACAGGAGGATTCTGTCACAAAGCGAAGCGCTGCTGTGGCCGTGGACCTGCGCGGCGCTGCAGAGCGAAGCTCAGCTCGCTGGCGTGCGCTCGAAGAGGGCGATCGATTCGACGTGCGAAGTCTGCGGAAACATATTGACCACGCCGGCGCCGCGCAACCGGTAATGCTTCTGGGCGACGAGAATGCCCGCATCGCGTGCCAGCGTGGCGGGACTGCAGGAAATGTAGACGATTCGCCGCGGGCCGTCCGCATCGAGCGATTTGATCAGTTCGAGAGCACCTTCGCGCGGCGGGTCGATCAGCATCCTGTCAAAGCGGCCGAGCGCCGCCAGGCTGTCCGGAGTGGTCTCGAAGAGGTTGGCGAGGCGATACTCGGCGAGCCTGTCCAGGCCATTCGCCGCAGCGTTCTCGGTGGCGCGGCGAACCAGCTCGGCGCTACCCTCGACTCCCAGAACGCGCGCGCCGGAGCGGGCAATCGGCAGCGTGAAGTTGCCCAGCCCACAGAACATGTCCGCAACGCGCTCGCCCGCTTGCGGGGCCAGGAGGGCCAGCGCACGCCGCACCAGCACGCGGTTGATCGCGTGATTGACCTGGGTGAACTCGGTTGGCGAGAAAGCGTGCTCGACCGCAAAATCGGGGAGCTGGTAGGAGAGTTGCGGCCCGTCGAGCGGATAGAAGCGATAAGCCGTCGCCGGCCCCTGCGGCTGCAGGTAGAAGACCACGGCATGGCGGTCGGCGAAGTCGCGCAGCAGAGACTCGTCCGCCGGATCGAGGCCTTCGAGAATGCGCAGCACCAGCGCAGTCATCCGTTCACCAACAGCCACCTCGATCTGCGGCAGGCGATCCCGGATCGACAGCTCGCCGATCAGTTCGCGCAGCGGCAAGAGCATCGCCGACAGGCGTGGTGGTAGAATTTCGCATTGTTTCATGTCGGCGACGTAGCTGCTTTTCTTCTCGTGGAAGCCGACGAGAACGCCACCCTTCTTCAGCACCAGGCGAACGGAAAGGCGCGCTCGATAGCGGTAGCCCCATGGCTGGCCGTAAATCGGCGTGTAGAGCTGGTCTGCCTTGATGCGGCCGAGGTGCCAGAGATTGTCCTCGAGCAGGCGCTGCTTGGCCGCGACCTGCGCCTGTGGATCGAGATGCTGCATGCTGCAACCGCCGCAGACGCCAAAATGCGGGCAGCGTGGCGTCACCCGCTGCGACGACGATGCCAGCACATGCAGCGTGCGTGCCAGCTCATAGCTGGGTTTCCGGCGATAGCTGGCGTACTCGACGCACTCGCCCGGCAAGGCGCCCTCGACGAAAACCGTTTTGCCGTCAAGACGCGTCACTCCCCGCGCCTCGTGGTCCAGCGACTCAATGATTCCAGTAGGCATGCGACGCTTCCGCAGAGAAAACGAGCGATTCTATCGCGAATGTCTGCTCGGCTCACAGGCCGATAATTGGCGGGTCAGAACTCCAAGGGGTCGACTTCCAGGTGCCAGCGTAGCCGGGATGGCGCCCTGATGGCTTCGAGCTGGGTCACCCAGTGGGCGAGGAAGCGCTGCAAGGCTCGCCGTGATGGCGACTCGACCAGCAACTGTGCACGTTCGAGACTGGCGCGACGGGACAGGCGCATCGGCACCGGATCGTAAAAGATCACTTGTAGATCTTCGTCGGACACCGGCTGGGCACGAGCGCTGGCGAGGAAGCCCAGTGCGTCAGCCATCCGTGGAGATTCCGCACGCAGCATGGCCTGATGGGCATAGGGCGGGAAGCCGGCCTGCTGTCGCTCCTTGAGCTGCATGGCGGCGAAAGCCGGATAGTCATGCCGGATCAGCGCGGCGTAGAGCGGATGTTCGGGAAACTGTGTCTGCAGCAGCACTTCGCCTGGCCGGTCGGCACGGCCGGCGCGCCCGGCCACCTGCATCAACTGTGCGAACAGACGCTCCGGGGCGCGCCAGTCTGCGGCGAACAGGGCGGCATCCGGGGCGATCGCACCGACCAGCGTGAGCTTCGGGAAGTCATGGCCCTTGGCCAGCATCTGCGTGCCAACCAGGATGTCAGCCTCGCCCCCATGGATTCTCGCCAGCAGGACTTCCCATTGTTTGCGGCTGCGCGCCGAATCACGATCGACACGCAGGATGCGTGCCTGTGGGAAGCGCTCTGCAAGGACTGCCTCGATCCGTTGCGTACCGCGACCGAAGGCGCTGAGATCCTGGTTGCCACAGGTCGGGCAAAGCTTTGGGACGCGTGCCTCGAAGCCGCAATGGTGGCAGCGCAGACAGCGGTCGGCGAGATGCAGAACCAGGTTGGCGGCGCAGCGATGGCAATGTGAAGTCCAGCCGCAGGCCGCGCAGGCCAGGACCGGTGCGTAGCCGCGCCGGTTGAGGAAAACCAGACTCTGTTCGGCACGCACCAGACGTTGCTCGATGGCCAGCAGCAGGGCTCCGGAGAGTCCATCCTGCAACTTGTCGAAGCGCGTATCGATACACCGCAGCAGGGGCAGGCAGGCACCCGCGAAGGCCCGCTCCCGCAGCGAAAGAAGCCGATAGCGCCCGCTCCCGTCAACGCCCTGGGCATTGGCCCAACTCTCGAGTGAAGGAGTCGCCGAACCAAGGACAATCAGGATGCCACTATCGTGAGCGCGGAAGACGGCCAGGTCACGCGCCGAATAGCGAATGCCGTCCTGTTGTTTGAACGACGAGTCATGCTCTTCATCGACGATGATCAGGCCAAGCTCGGGCAAGGGTGTGAATACCGCCAGGCGGGTGCCGAGGACGATACGTGCCTCGCCAGTCAGTGCGGCACGCCAGTTGCGGCTACGCGCAGCCTCACCCAACTCGCTGTGCAGGCTGACCAGCCCGGCATTTGGAAAACGAGCCGTGACCCGGGCTTCGAGTTGTGGCGTCAGGTTGATTTCCGGTACCAGCAGGAGCGACTGTTGCCCCACCGCCAGGCAGCGTTCGATCAGGCGGAGATAGACTTCGGTCTTGCCGCTGCCGGTGACGCCGTGCAATAGGTAGGCGCGGGCGTTACCTGCAGCTATCGACGTCAGCACAGCTTCCTGTTCGCAGGTCAGCAGCGGCGCTGGCTGCGCCGGCACGTCCACGATGCGCTGCCGAAGCGGCCGAGGTTTCGGTGGTGCCAGCGCGCGTAGTCCGGCCGGCAGGGTAGACAGCATCACCTGCCCAAGCGGCGCGTGATAATAGGCCGCGCAAAACTTGGTCAGGCGAAACCAGGCGGCGGGCAATGGCGGCAGCTCGCGAAGAATGCTTTCGATCGGTTTGAGCTGTGCAAGCGGAATGTCCGTATCGGTAGCCAACTCAACGAGGATACCGATCTTGTGGCGTTGACCGAAGGGTACACGAACCCGACAGCCGATGTCCGCCACCGACATCCGCTCTCCCTCGGGAACCCGGTAGTCGAAGAATCGGCGAAGCGGCACGTCTAGGGCGACGCGGGCAATCTGCATGCGGAAGATCCGATCCGGGAAACGCGTTTGCGAGCTAAGGCATTCAGTTATCTCGGCTTTCCAGCCTATACACAGATCTGTGGATAACTCTGTGGATCAGCTTGCCGAAAAGTGGCGCAAAGGCCCTGTTCACAAGGGTTTCCGGAGATCGCCGGAAAAATAGGCAATTTTTAAAACCTTTTAAATCAATAGGATGGAAATATAGCCATGAGAAGCCACTGGTTTTCAGCAGACGGCGAAAGTTGTGGCCATTTCTGTGAATAAGTCAACTGGTAGAAGACGATTTATTCGATTTTTCTACGCAGGAGGCGGCTATGGGTGTGTACCGCATCAACCAGTGCCGTTACGTTTTCGGGTGGCGTAAACTGGGAAATCCCGTGGCCCAGATTAAACACATGACCGGTGTTGTGCAAACCGTAGCTGTCCAGCACCTGTCTGGCTTCGGCGGCTACCCTCTCGGGTGAGGCGAAGAGCACTCCAGGATCGAGATTGCCCTGCAAGGCAACCTGGTGACCCACGCGTCGGCGCGCTTCGCCGATGTCGATTGTCCAGTCGAGGCCGATCGCATCGCAGCCGATATCGGCGATCGATTCCAGCCACAGGCCCCCCCCCCTTGGTGAACACGATCGACGGAACCCGTGTACCTGCCCGCTCGCGGATGAGACTAGCAACGATGCGTTGCAGGTAGGATAACGAGAATTCCTGGTACGCGGCAGCCGAAAGCGAGCCGCCCCAGGAATCGAATATCATCACTGCCTGTGCTCCGGACTCGATCTGGGCGTTGAGGTAAGCGCTTACCGCATCGGCAGTGACCGACAGAATGCGATGTAGCAGATCCGGTCGGTCGTAAAGCATGCCCTTGATGCAGCGGTAATCGCTGCTCGCACCGCCTTCGACCATGTAGCATGCCAGGGTGTAAGGACTTCCGGAAAAGCCGATCAGCGGCACGGTGTTGTTCAGCGCCCGCCTGATTTCGCTGACGGCATCCATCACATAACGCAGGTGATCCCAGGGGTCTGGTGCAGTCAGGTCGCGGATCGCCCATTCCTCGCGCAGCGGACGTTCGAAGCGGGGTCCTTCCCCATCGGTGAAATACAGCCCGAGGCCCATCGCATCGGGCACCGTCAGAATGTCCGAGAAAAGGATCGCCGCATCGAGATTGTAACGCGCGAGTGGCTGCAGGGTCACCTCGCAAGCCATGGCAGGGTTCTTGCACAACTGCAGAAAGCTGCCGGCACGCCGACGCGTTTCGCAGTACTCTGGCAGATAGCGGCCCGCCTGTCGCATCAGCCAGACCGGCGTATGTTCGGTCGGTTCCTTGAGCAGGGCGCGCAGGAAAGTATCGTTGCAGGGTCGGGTCACGTTGGGCTCCGCCGCAGCGGGGAATGCGCCGCGAAAGCTCGATTATCCGCCTTTCGCCCTTACTTGCGCCAGAAAGCCGGGGTCATGACCACCAGCAGGGTAAAGATTTCGAGGCGACCGAGGAGCATGGCAAAGGTGCACACCCAGGTCTGGAAGTCTGACAGACCACCGAAATTGGTCGCCGGACCGACCTCGCCGAGACCCGGACCGGTATTGTTGATGCTTGCGACGACTGCCGAGAAGGCGGTGATGATCTCGAGTCCGGAGAAGGAAAGCGCTAGCGTCATCGACACGATGCACACCATGTACATGAAGCCGAAGGCCAATACCGCGAAGAGAATGTTGGGGGGCATCACCTCACTGCCAATCTTGATCGGATGTACGGCGTTGGGGTGCATGGCGCGTGTCAGTTCGCGGTAGACCTGTTTGTAGAGCACGATGGCGCGGATCATCTTGATGCCGCCACCCGTCGAACCCGCACTGGTCGCAAAGCTCGACAGGAACAACATCCACAAAGGAGCAAAGAAAGGCCACAGCGCATAATCGGTATTGGCATAACCGGTGGTCGTTGCGATCGAGACGACATTGAAGGCCGAAAACCTGAGCGCCTCGGAGAAGTTCGGATACACCTCATGCACATCGAGAAAGACGGCGATTGCGATGACACTGCCGATGCTTACCAGGAGAAAGGCTCCAGCTTCCGGATCGGTTACATAAGGACGCAGCGAACGACCCGAAAGAACGACATAGTGGGTTGCAAAATTGCAGCCCGCAATCAGCATGAATAGGATACTGACGGCTTCGATCGCCGGTGAATCAAAGAATCCGAAGCTCGCGTCGTGACTGGAAAAGCCGCCAAGTCCCATGGTGCTGAACATGTGCATGAGCGCGTCGAGCCAGGTCATGCCGGCCCAATGGTAGCCCAGCGTGCAGCAAATCGAGATCAGCGTATAGACCACCCACAGGCCTTTGGCCGTTTCTGCCATGCGCGGGGTCATCTTCGAATCCTTCATCGGCCCCGGTGTTTCGGCCTTGAACATCTGGCGGCCGCCGATTCCGAGCAAAGGCAGGATGGCTACCGCCAGAACGATCAAGCCCATGCCGCCGAGCCAGACCAGTTGGCAACGCCAGAAATTGATCGACACCGGCAGCGTGTCCAGTCCCTCGAAGACTGTCGCGCCGGTCGTGGTCAGTCCGGAGACCGCTTCAAAATAGGCATCCGTAAAACTCGCATTGAGCTGGATCATTAGAGGCAGTCCGGCATAGACCGGCAAGACCGTCCACACCAGTGCGACCATCAGAAACCCGTCGCGAATCGTCAGATCACGCTTCTCTTTGCGGGTTACATACCACAGTCCCAGGCCAGTACCGACGGTCAGCAGGACCGCCTCGTCGAAAGCACTCTCGGCTCCGTCATGCGTCGCCCAGGACAAGGCCCAGGGAACCAGCATGGTCAGCCCGAACATGCAGATCACCAGCGAGAGAACCCGAATGACCGGGTAATAGCGTTGCATGGCAATGCCTCTCAGAAGAAATGGAAACCGACCGCAAACAGCTTCTCCACCTGCTTGACCACCTTCTTGTCGAGGCAGAAGACGATCACGTGGTCTCCGGACTCGATCACCACATCCTTGTGGGCGATCAGTACCCGGCCCATCTGCTTCTGTTTGGCCAGGCCGAGAAAACCGATATCCTGGCTCTTGTCGAGATCGCGCACGATCGCCGCGATGAATGCGCCAGCAATTTCCGGCAACTCACCGATGCGCCGGCCAACCACTTTCGAATTCTTCTGTTCACCGTGCGCGACGATCTCGAGCGCTTCGGCAGCGCCACGGCGCAGACTATGGACCTGTGCCACATCACCGTGACGGACATAGGTCAGCAGCGTGCCGATCGATACCTGCGCTGGTGAAATCGCGATGTCGATCGGCCCACCCTGAACCAGTTCGGCGTAGGCGCGCCGGTTGATCAGTGCCACCACCCGCTTGCTGCCCATCCTTTTGGCCAGCGACCCGGCCATGATGTTGTCTTCATCATCGCTGGTCAGCGCCAGGAAGAGATCCATTTCGTCGATCGCTTCCTGTTGCAACAACTCTTCGTCAGTGGCGTCACCGTTGAGTACCAGCACCGACTTGAGGGAGGTGGCCACGAACTCGGCGCGGCGCCGGTCTAGCTCGATGACCTTGACCTGGCACTTGTTCTCGAGCGCCTGGGCGACGCGCAGCCCGATATTACCACCACCGGCAATCATCACCCGCCGGACGGGCTCCACCGAGCGTCGCAGTTCGCGCATCACGGTTCGAATGTGTTCCTCGGCGGCCAACAGGAATACCTCGTCGCCATCTTCGATGATCGTATCGCCAGTCGGAGTGATCGCCCCGTCACGGCGATAGATCGCAGCGATCCTTCCCTCGATTCCCGGTGGCAGATGATTGGGCATTTCCTTGATCGGGCTACCAACTAGCAGGCCGCCGGAGTAGGCACGCACGGCGACGAGCGCCAGACGGCCGCTGCCAAAACTCAGGACCTGCAGTGCTTCCGGGAAATCGACCAGGCGCGCAATGTACTCGGTGATCACATGTTCCGGACACAAGGCGTAATCGACGGCAAAATTTTCCGGGGACAGGAGCTTTTCGCTGTCCAGGAAATCGCGTGCCCGCAGACGAGCGATCCGCGCCGGGACGTTGAAAATGCTGTGTGCCACTTTGCAGGCGACGAGATTGGTCTGATCGCTCTGGGTCACGGCAATCAGCAGGTCGGCGTCGTCCAGACCGGCATTGGCTAGTACCGACGGATGCGCTGCGTTGCCGACGACCGTTTGCAGGTCAAGGCGATCCTGCAAATGCGCCAGCCTCTCATGGTCGCTATCGACCACCGTGATATCGTTGTTTTCAGAGACGAGGCTTTCGGCGACGCTGGCACCCACCTGGCCAGCGCCGAGTATGACGATACGCATGGTTGTTGATCTCCCTGACAGCCTTGACGGTTAGACTCTACTCGCGCTCGTCGCCGCGTCGGCCAACATTGAGTCCGAGCTGCTTCAACTTGCGGTAAAGGTGAGTGCGCTCCAAGCCTGTCTTCTCCGCCAAACGCGTCATGCTACCGCGTTCGCCGGTCAGGTGGTATTCGAAATACATCCTTTCGAAGGCTTCCCGGGCCTCGCGCAATGGTTGATCGAAAAACATTGCCGGTAGTGGGAAAGGAGCACCAATCTGCCTGACCTCGATCTGCAGAATGCGGGCGACGTCATCGGCACTGATTTCTTCGTCGAGTGCCGAGAGCGCGAGATTCTTGACGGTGGTCAGCAGTTCTGCCCACTCCCCGTGCCAACGGTGCAAACGGAGTGCGTTCTGGGCGCCGCTGGAAAAATGCCGCAACGGAACCTCGCCGCGCTCGGCCAGATGGGCCAGCAGCAAGGAGGCAATCTCGGGAACATCGTCGGCATGGCCGGAGATCTGCGGCAGCGCCACCCAGACTTCACCCAGGCGGTTGACCAACACCGGATCCCAGCCGGCATCGACGAGGTTTGTCAGCGGGCGGGTCGAAGCGGCGACCAACTGCAGATTGTGTCTTTCGAGTCGTTCAAGCGCGAAGACCAGATTCATCTGTTGCAGCTTTCCGAGCTGCGCGAGGTCGGAGATGAAGACGATGCCGCCGCTGGCATTCTGCAGCATTTCCTGCGTCAGCGGCGCACTCGAAGTCGACAGATCCAGCCACGGCGCCCGGTGTGTCTGCAAGGTACGCGCGCAAATTTCGGCGATGCTGCCGGATGCGCTCTTGAGGAGCAGCACCGAGGTTTTCGCCGCGGCCTGCTCAAGGCGCCTCTTGAGGTCCTTGAGCAATGGGGAGTGGGCAAAAGCATCAAGCGTCAAGGGCTTCTTGAGCAGTACCGTTTCGTGCTTGAGCGCCTTCTTGACCGTGAGCAACAGTTTTTGCAGAGCGATCGGCTTCTCGAGGAAATCGGTGGCGCCGATGCGTGTCGCTTCGACGGCCGAGTCGATCGTACCGTGACCGGACATCATGACCACCGGCATCGTCAGGAGACCGCTCGCGGACCATTCCTTGAGCAGTGAAATTCCGTCGGTATCGGGCATCCAGATGTCCAGCAGAACCAGGTCAGGCCGCCGGTCTGTGCGCAGCTTGCGCGCCGCTGCAGCGTTCTCGGCCAGCCACACCGAGTGACCTTCGTCGGCCAGAATCTCGGAGAGCAATTCGCGAATTCCCATTTCGTCATCAACGATCAGTATTTGCGCCATGGTCAGGCCTCGGAAGGAAGTTGGCTTGCGCGTCGCCTGGGTGTCGGTAGAGCAGCCAGCGGCAACAGGATGCTGACCTCGGCGCCGATCGGCTGACGATTGTTGATTCGGATGCGGCCGTGATGTTCATCGACGATCTTCTTGACGATCGCCAGGCCCAGGCCGGTACCGCGGGCCTTGGTGGTGACATAGGGTTCAAAGACCCGCGCGATGATTTCGGGTGGAAAACCAGGCCCCTGATCGCTGACCAGCAGTTCAACCATACTGTCGGTACGGCGCGTGCCAATCACGATGGATGGTGAATCCACCGCCTCCTGCGCCTCTTCAGCGTTGCGCAGCAGGTTGTGGATGATCTGTCGCAACTGGGTGGTGTCGCCCCATACCGGAGGTAACCTGGCCGCGAGATTTGGCTCGATCGTGGCCCGCGAGGTCTCGTAGAGGCCAAGCACCTCGACGACCAGCGCGTTGAGGTCGACGACGGCCAGCTCGGGCGCAGGCATGCGCGCGTAGTCGCTGAAGTCATTGACCATCCTTTTCATCGCCTGTACCTGCATGATGATGGTCTGGGTCGAGCGAGCGAGCATCTCGGCATCGGTACCGCTGAGACGATCGGCAAGCTTCATCTGCAGGCGTTCGGCGGATAACTGGATCGGTGTCAGAGGGTTCTTGATCTCGTGCGCCAGCCGCCGTGCCACTTCGCCCCATGCGGCACTGCGCTGGGCGGCGACGAGTCGCGTCACGTCGTCAAATACAACGACGTAGCCACCGTGTGATTCATCCGGAAGCTGCGACCCGCGCAGGAGCAGGATCTGTGGCGGGCCGTCAGGATGATCAAGTTCGATCTGCTCCTGCCATTCCGTACCTTGGATCTCGGCAAAGGCGTCGATGATGGCCTGACCGAGAACCTGCTGGCGTGGCCAGACTGTGGCAGACTCTCCGAGAAGGCTGGTGAAGTCGTCGGCAAGGATGGTCAGTGCGCCCTCGTTCACCGTCCGCAGCACGAAGCGTCGGTCGAAAACGAGGACACCGGCAGACAGGTTGGCCAGAATCGATTCCAGATAAGCTCGTGCCGCTTCCAGCTCGGCGCGGTGACGCTCGTTGTCGCGTCGTGCCTCGTCCAGCTGGCTGGTCATCTGTTTGAACGAGCGCGTCAGGATGCCCAGTTCATCACGGCTATAGATCGCCTGGCGAGGAGTGTAGTCGCCAGCCGCCACGGCCTGGGTACCTTCTGCAAGGATCGACAGGGGTGCCGACAAACGACGGGCCAGCACGAAAGCCAGCGCGATGGCGGTGAACAGGGCCAGCAGTACGGTCAGCGTGAGAGTCATCGCGTAGATGCGGGTAAGCCCTTCGCGACCCAAAGAGAGTTCCTGATAGTCAGCATACACGGTCTGGACGCTGTCGGCGTTCAGCGCGAGCGCTCCCGGTACCGGCTCGGTGAGTTGCAGGATGCGCGTCTCGACCCCGAGGCCCGGTGGTGCGACGGCCACCAGGACGCGCAAGCTGAGGTCCTTGTCGCCGTTGCTTTCAATGACCGCGTACCTGCGCTCGCTGCGCGCGCGGCGCAACTGTTCGGGTGCTGGCTGTGCTGGCAGTCGGTTGGCCAGTTCGTCGGTGGCCGTCGCCAGCAGTTCGCCAGTGGTCGAAAACAAGGCAACGGATTGCACGCCATGCTGCTCGCGCAAGCGATTGAGTTCGAGTCGCCGCTGCACTTCCGAACGTTCGCCGAGTTCCAGCGCCATGGCCTGCCCCTTGACCGCAAGATCCTCGAGCAAGGAGTCTAGCGCACTGCGACCGAGGTTCAATCCCGCTTCGAGGGCTTTTTCCACGCGGACGTCGAACCAGGTCTCGATGCTCTTGGTGACAAACTGTACCGATACCGCGTAGATCAACAGCCCGGGAAGGACGGCCATGAGGCCAAACATCAGCATCAGGCGAAACTTGAGGCGAGAGCCGAATACCTGCGCCCGATGCTCTCGCCAAAGTGCGTGCAATTGCCATGCGATCAGCGCCAAGAGCGACAGGGCGACGATTGCGTTCAGCCCGAGCAGCCACGGATAGTGACTGGCAAAAAGCGCCGTATTGGCGCTTGCCGAAGCCAGCAGAAACAACAGAATGCCGCCAAACGACGCGGCGGCGACGATCAGTGCTTTCATTTGGCGTCAGTGGAAGGAACCAGCAAGGTCGGGGTGCCTGTCACGGTTGACGGAGCCGTTTCGACAGGCGTGAAGTTCCAGCGCGCCCAATCGGAGGAGAGGTTCCAGTCCCGGTTGGCCAGGGCGTTGACCTGAAAGGTCTTGGGCATTTGCGACAGGTCGAGACGCATGCGCACCGCAGCGAGATAAGTCTGATCGGCCTTGACCGAGCCCTTGTCGAGTACCTGCCAGTTGCGCAAACGCGACAAAATCCGCTGCGCATCGTCGAGCGTGCTGAAACTCTGGTGCAAGGCACCACTGGACAAACGATACTGACGTGTCAGCGCGTGGTAGGAAAGCTGATAGGTTTGACTGCGGCTGATCACCTGTTCGTCCAGCCAATACCAGCGAGAACGGCTCAGTTCGAAATCGACGACAAAGTACAGGGTGATGCCCTTGGCTATTGCTTCGTCGAGTCGGGCATTGAGATTGATGTTGAAGTCTGCAGCCAGCGTATAGCCGTCGTCGCCTGCGGAAAGGTTCGGGTTGCGGACGCTGATTTCGGCGGCCCGCGTGCCAGAGGAAACCAATAGCAGCAGTAGTCCCAGGAACAGGGAGCTAGAGAGCTTTCCGTAACAAGGCATAAAAGAATCCGTCATGTTCTTCCTGGGGCAGGAGTCTTTTTTCGGCCAGCCGCATGGCGGTTGGTTGGCGATAAAGGAAGGCGTCGATCTGCGCTTTATTCTCTTCAGGGAAAACCGAACAGGTCGCGTAGAGCAGCTTTCCGCCCGGTTTTAGCAGTGGCCAAAGCTTGTCAAGAATTTCGGTCTGGATGTGAGCGAAGCGTCTGATATCGCTCTCCCGGCGCAGGTACTTGATATCCGGGTGCCGACGCACCACTCCCGATGCCGAGCAGGGTACATCGGCAAGAATGGCGTCGAAAAACCGGCCATCCCACCACTGCTCGGTGGATCGGCAATCGGCCACCTGCACCGTTGCCTGCAGGCCAAGGCGCCGCAGGTTGTCCTCGATGAGGCGCGTGCGACTGCCGTCGATGTCGAGCGCCAGCAAGTCAATGTCTGCCACTTCGAGCAGATGCCCGGTTTTTCCGCCTGGCGCCGCACACGCGTCGAGCAGGCGCTGACCAGCGAGTGGTTCAAGGATCTGCACCGCACCCTGGGCGCCGACATCCTGGATCGAAACCAGTCCGTCGGCGAAGCCCGGCAAGGCATCGACCGGGACAGGCTTGTCGAGGATCAGTGCATCGCCTCCCAGCGGCCGGGCCGACAAACCTGCCTCTTGCAGGCGAGTCGAATAATCGCTCAGGGTGGCACGCCGACGATTGACGCGCAGGGTCATCGGTGGCTGGCTATTGCCGACCGTGACGATATTCTGCCAATGATCCGGATAGGAACGCCGCAAGCGTGCCAGCCACCAGCCGGGGTGCTGTTGTGCAGCTTCGTCCTCTTCGAGCATGGCCGCATGCAGGGCCTCACGTTGACGCAGATAATTGCGCAACACGCCATTCACCAGGCCCTTGAAAGCGCCGCCCGCCAGTTCGCCGGCCGCAGCCACGGCCTGATCGACCACCATGTATCCGGATTCGGGCCGAGTCTGCAAACGGTAAAGCGCTCCCAGCAGAAGTGCCTGCGCTTGCGGATGCGGCAGTGATCTTGCCAGCAGGCGCCGCAGAATGAACTCGCCACATCCGTACCAGCGCAAGCTGCCGTAAGCCACGTCCTGGGCCGCCGCACGGGCTGCTGGTGCCGTTTCGCCGAGGATGGTCAGCGCTTGCGTCAGGCTCTGTCCGGTGTGCACCAGAGCAATCACCCGCGCCGCCAGTGAAAGGCTCAGGGCCAGCGAATCCGGTGCGAGCGTGGATAGCGTCCGTCCGGCGAAGCGCGACGATGTGCCCTGGTCTGGAAGTGTCGGTTTGCGCACGCGCTGCGCGCGTGCCGTGGGCGAAGTAGATGAAGAAGGCAAGGCCGGGATTCATGGCGATTGAGGATCCATTGAGTGTAGCACGATGCCTGAGGATGGCGAGATGGTCGCTGGCAGACGATAATGCACATATGAAGAATGCGCACTCACTCAAATCTTATGCGTGGCTGTCAATCGCTGCCGCTCTCGCCACACTTGCGCTGAAGGGAGTGGCTTGGCTGCTTACCGGTTCCGTCGGGCTGCTCTCGGATGCCCTCGAATCGGTCGTGAATCTGGCCGGAGCGGCGATGGCGCTGGCAATGCTTACGGTCGCGGAACGGCCGGCAGATGAAGGACATGCTTTTGGCCACGGCAAAGCCGAGTACTTCTCGAGTGGATTCGAAGGACTGCTGATCCTGATTGCTGCAGCGGCAATCGCCATTGCCGCGATTGAGCGCCTTCTGCATCCGCAGGAACTCGAGCAGATCGGGGTTGGGCTGATGGTATCGGTGCTGGCCTCTCTAATCAATCTTGTCGTCGGCCGCATTCTGCTGCTTGCCGGCCGGCGACAGCGATCAATCACCCTCGAGGCCGATGCGCACCACCTGCTGACCGATGTCTGGACATCCGCAGGAGTGATCCTTGGCGTTGCCGGAGTGGCAGCCACGGGATGGTTATGGCTCGACCCCGCACTGGCGCTGCTGGTCGCCAGCAATATCGTGTGGACTGCCTGGCGCCTGCTGCAACGTACGACCACGGGGCTGATGGATGGCAGTCTTCCGCCGGAGCAGCACGCACTCGTACTCAACATCCTGGAGCGCTATCGTTCGCTGGGTATCGACTACCATGCCTTGCGGACCCGCGAGTCGGGTGCACGCCGCTTCGTCTCGCTGCATGTCCTCGTGCCGGGTGTGTGGACCATCGACCATGGTCATCAACTGCTTGAAGATATCGAACGCGAGATACGTCAAGCGCTGCCGCATACGTCGGTATTTACCCATCTCGAACCACTGGATGATCCAGCCTCACAGGACGATATCGGCCTTGACCGCTAGACAAACGATGTCTGCGAGATTCTTCCGGCGGCTGTTGCTGCTGAGCTTGCTGTTGCTTCTGGCTGCTCCGACCTTGGCCTGGAATGCTGCCGGGCATCGGCTCAGTGCCCTGATTGCCTGGGAACGCCTGGAAGCGCCGACAAGAGATGCGGTGGCGGCACTGCTGCGGCAACACCCGGACTACGAGCGCTGGCAGTTGCGCGCCAATGGTGCTGATCCCGACTTGACAGCCTTTCTCGAGGCCTCGACCTGGCCTGACGACATACGCCACGACAAGCGCTTCTATACCGCCGACAGAGAGGAGCCAACATCGACCCAGCCAGGTTTCCCCGATATGGAACGGCGATTGAGCTGGCATTACGTCGATCGTCCCTTGGGTCCATCCGAAAATCTTCTGCCGTCGCCAGGCCTGATCGATCGCCAACTGGTGGCATTGGCCCAGACGGTCGGCGACCGGAAGGCGAAGCTCAGTGCGCGAGCCTACGCACTACCCTGGTTGATTCACCTGGTTGGTGATGCCCATCAGCCGCTGCATGCTGCCAGCCGCTATGGCCCGGACGGACAAAGCGATCATGGCGGAAACAAGGTGACGATCAGCAATCCCTTGCATTTGCCTTCCTCGTCGACGAATCTGCACCGGTATTGGGACGACCTGCCGGGGCCACCCTGGCTGAACGGCCAAGGATTGCAGAGTGCCGCCATTGCATTGGTTGGCCACTTCGCGCCCGCTGCGGTAACGGCAACGTCAGAGCAATGGATTGATGAAAGCTGGCGGATTGCCAGCGAATACGCCTATCCACCGGTAATCGATGGCGTGCCAACGATTACCGCCGAATTTCACGAAAGTTCGCTGGCCATCGCAAAGCGCCGGGTCACCGAGGCCGGCTATCGTCTTGCCGAACTGCTGCGGCAGTTGTTGCGATAGTGCGCATGCATGACGACGCCAGCCAATGTTTCACGTGAAACACGGCTGTCCTTGGACCTTAGCTGCGGGCCATGGCCCGCAGCCGTGCCACTCTTTCTTCGGTCGGCGGATGGGTGCTGAACAGACCAGCAATCGCACCGCCCGACAAGGGATTCATGATCATCATTTGAGCAGTTTCCGGGTGTGCCTCGGCCGCTGCCATCGGGATGCCGCGAGCGTAGGCGTCGATCTTGGCCAGGGCATCGGCGAGTGCCCTCGGATCACCACTGATTTCTGCGCCACCGCGATCGGCCTCAAACTCGCGCGCCCGGGAAATGGCCATCTGAATCAGCGAGGCAGCCAGTGGTGCGAGCAAGGCGACAAGAATGCCGGCCAGGGGATTGCTTGGACGCCCTTCCGAATCACGACCGCCAAAAAATACCGCGAAATTGGCCAGGGCAGAAATGGCACCAGCCATGGTCGCTGAAATCGTCGAGATCAGAATGTCGCGGTGCCGAACATGCGCCAACTCATGCGCCATGACCCCACGGATCTCGCGTGCCGACAATAACTGGAGAATTCCCGTCGTTGCCGCGACCGCCGCGTTATCCGGGTTGCGACCGGTAGCAAAGGCGTTCGGCTGCGCCTCATCGATCAGGTAGACTTTCGGCATCGGCAGTGCTGCGCGCTGCGCAAGTTCCCTGACCATACCGTAGAACTGCGGCGCCGAGCTTTCGTCGACCGCGCGCGCGTTGTACATCTTGAGCACCATCTGATCCGAGAACCAGTAGGCGAAGAAGTTCATCGCGCCGCCAAAGAGCAGCGCCAGCAGCATCCCTGTCTTGCCACCCATGAGCGCTCCGACAGAGCCGAACAGTGCCACAATCGCGGCCATCAGGATAGTCGTTTTCAGCCAGTTGCCGAGCATCGCAGAGTCCTCCTTCCAGACAAGCTTGGTTCTCGTGTGAGCAGCTAGATGGGGAGTCGATGCCGCATTTCAAGCCGTGCTCACCGCGCACCGGGAACCCTCCACAACCGGAGTGCCGGCCAGGAACTGTGCAGCGGAGAGCCGCCTGCCACCAGCCTTCTGCAATTCGGCGAGAAGCAGCGCCCCGTCAGCACAGGCCACGACGATGCCACTTCGCTGTGCAGCGAGAATCACCCCTGGCAGTCCGACGCCGGCAACCACTTCGGCACGCCAGACCTTGAGCACACTGCCGTCGATTACACAGGTTGCGCCTGGAAAGGGGTTGAAGGCCCGCACCTGCCGTTCCAGTTGGGCTGCCGGTAGACGCCAGTCCAGAGCGGCTTCCGTCTTGCTGATCTTGGCGGCGTAGGTGATCCCTGTCTCCGGTTGTGGACGCGCCAGCAGTGGCAAGCGCGCCAACACCTCGACGATCAGCCTGGCGCCCTGCTCTGCCAGACGGTCATGCAGCGAAGATGCCGTATCGTCCTTGTTGATCGGCTGCCTTGCCGACAGCAGCAGCGGGCCGCTATCGAGCCCGGCGTCCATCTGCATGATGCACACACCGGTTTCCCGGTCACCAGCAAGCAGCGCACGCTGCACCGGTGCGGCACCGCGCCAGCGTGGCAGCAACGAGGCATGAATATTGATGCAACCGAAGGGGGGCATATCGAGTAATGCCTGCGGGAGAATCAGGCCATAAGCTGCGACGATGATCACTTCGGCAGTTACTGCGCGTATCCGCTCCTGCGCGATCGGGTCCCGCAGGGTCGGAGGCTGAAAGACCTCGATTCCCATCGCCTCTGCCAGTTGCTTGACTGGCGAAGCACGCAGTGCGAGACCACGCCCGGAAGCGCGATCCGGTTGGGTCAGCACCATCGCTACCTGATGTCCCGCTGCGATGATCGCCCGCAAGGCAAGTGCAGCGAACTCTGGCGTTCCGGCGAAGACGAGTTTCACGCGGTGATTCTCGCCTGCTTGGCGAGCTTGTTCTTGATGCGCACCTGTTTCAGTTGCGACAGATGCTCGACAAAGACTCGTCCCCGTAGATGATCGATCTCGTGCTGCAGGCATATGGACAGCAACCCCACTGCATCGACAGTCTGTTCGTGTCCTTGCAGATCGAGATAGCGAACGACGACATGTTCAGCCCTCTCGACCTTGTCGTAAATTCCGGGCACCGACAGGCACCCTTCCTCACAGATCTGCAAGCCATCCTGCAGAATGATTTCCGGATTGACCAGGGTCAGCAACTGATCCCGGGTTTCTGAAGCATCAATGATAATGACGCGCTGGTGCACATCCACCTGTGTGGCAGCAAGGCCTATGCCTGGCGCCTCGTACATGGTCTCGGCCATGTCACGTGCCAAACGGCGAATACTGTCGTCCACCTGCTCAACGCGTGCAGCAAGTTTCTTCAGGCGTGGGTCGGGAAAACGAAGGATTGGTAGTAGAGACATAAAATGCTTGATCGAAGAAGTAACTACGTGCAAAATCCGGCGCAGTGTCTTGACAATGCCGACGTCGTTGGCGCGACGCCAGCGATGATTACGGCAGCAGACCGGGTAAACAACGGCGTGAGACAGAAATCTCGACCGGGAGTTCCCCAACCGCTCCTACGAGGATAACACGATGATCCGCATTATGTCCGCGTTCATTCTGGCCATGCTCAGTGCGCTCTGTTGCGCCGCCGGGCAGGAAATCCAGTTGGCTGATGGTGCCCCAAGCCGCCATATCGTCGTGCCAGGTGACACCTTGTGGGACCTTGCCGGAAAATTCCTGAAAGATCCCTGGAGATGGCCGGAAGTCTGGCGGATGAACGATGAAGAGATCAAGAACCCGCACCGCATCTTCCCTGGCGATGTAATCGTTCTCGAACGCGATGCACAGGGCTCGCCACGCTTGAGTTTGCGGAGCACCCGCCTGGTACCGCAGATTTATTCGACGATGATCAGGGAAGGAATCCCGGCGATCCCACCGAACGTCATCAGGCCATTTCTTTCTGACCCGCTGATTGTCGAAGTCGCCAGCCTCGACCGGGCTGCGCGCATTATCGCGACGCAGCAGGATCGGGTCTACATCGGCAATGGTGATCTTGCCTATGTTGCCGACGCCGATCCGTCCAGGCTGGACTGGCAGATCTATCGCAACGGCAAGCCGCTACAGGATCCCGTCAGTAAGGAGATCCTCGGTTACGAGGCTTTCTATCTCGGCACCGCAAGGCAGATCGAACCCGGCAAGTACGCGACCTTTGAAGTGGTGACAATGAAGCAGGAGATCGGTCGCGGCGATCGCCTGCTGCCGACGATACGTCCTCCGCTGGTTGCTTACGTGCCACACAAACCCGACTTTCAGGTCAATGGTCGAGTGATCTCCGTGTATGGCGGCGTCGACACAGCAGGCCGCGGCTCCATTGTCACGATCAACCGTGGCGTCAGGGACGGCATCGAGATTGGGCATGTTCTGGCACTGGAGCGCAATCGTACGGTGGTCGAGCGCGATGAGAACGATACCAAGGTGATGATACCGATTCCCCCGGAACGGATTGGCTTGCTGTTCGTCTTCAGGACATTCGAACGTCTATCGTACGGCCTGGTGGTGCAATCGCAAAGTACCGTAGACGTCAACGACTTCGCCCGTACTCCCTAGGAATGAATGCGGCCGAGTCGTTGGCATACTGGCTACGACTGACGCTGATTCCTGGTATTGGCGGTGAGACCCAGCGCAAGCTGTTAACCGCATTCGGGCCTCCGGAAGCCGTCTTCAGTGCCGATCGCAGCGCCTTGCGACATGTCGTTGGTGAAAAAGCGGCAAACCTCTTGATCAACACGGATAATCAGGCCGGCGTCGAGGAAGCGCTTTGCTGGTCAGAGAAGCCCGGTCATCACCTGCTGTGCCTGGCCGACCCGGAATATCCCCAAGCTCTTCTGCAAATCCCCGACCCACCGACACTGGTCTACGTTCGCGGCCGTCTCGATCTGCTCAACACGGCGGCCTTGGCCATGATCGGTAGCCGCAACCCTACACCACAAGGGATCACGAACGCCGAGCGCTTTGCCGCCGCTCTTGCCGAGGCTCGCCTGACCATCACCAGCGGTCTTGCCTTGGGGATAGACGCTGCTGCTCATCGTGGCGCGCTGAAGGCTTCGGGCAATACCGTGGCATTCATCGGCACCGGAATTGATCGGCTCTACCCGGCCGCCAACCGGGATCTGGCATGTGAGATCGCGGCGAAAGGGACGATCATTTCGGAGTTTCGGCTGGGGACTCCCCCCCTCGCGACCAACTTCCCTCGCCGCAATCGCCTGATCGCGGGCTTTTCGCGCGGCGCCCTGGTGGTCGAGGCAACGATCGAAAGTGGCTCCCTGATCACCGCTCACCGAGCCGCCGAGCAGGGTCGTGAGGTCTTTGCCATTCCCGGATCGATTCACTCCCCGCAATCGCGCGGCTGCCATCAATTGATCAAACAGGGCGCAAAACTCGTCGAAACCGTTCAGGACGTACTCGACGAACTGCAGTGGGTGAGTGCTCCAGCCCAGCTCATGACTCCGCCAGCGAACCATGACAAAGCCGACGGGCTGTTGCTGAACATGGGTTTCGATCCCTGTGCTCTGGACGATCTCGTAGAGCGCAGCGGCTTGACGGCTGAAGTCGTTTCGGTGATGCTGCTGCACTTGGAAATGAATGGCGAGGTCGGCAGTTTGCCTGGCGGTCGCTATCAACGCATTTCCCAAAACCGAGAGCCCCCCCTGACAGATTATTCCTGACCAGCGGACTGTACGGACAGTCCGCTGATTACTCCTTTCGCCACTCTCCCCGGCTGATGAAAACCACATGAGCAAGAAACTGATCATCACTGAGAAGCCGTCTGTCGCCGCCGACCTTGCGCGCGCCCTTGGCGGATTCGTTCGGCACGAAGACTACTTCGAGAATGACGACTACGTACTCTCCTCGGCAATTGGCCACCTGCTGGAACTGGCCTGTCCCGAAGAGTATGAGGTAAAGCGTGGCAAGTGGTCATTCGTCCATCTGCCGGTAATTCCACCGCACTTTACGCTGCAGCCGATTGCCAAGACCGAGTCGCGCCTCAAGTTGCTGGTCCGTCTGATCAAGCGCAAGGATGTGGTCAGTCTGGTAAACGCCTGCGACGCTGGCCGCGAAGGGGAGTTGATCTTCAACTACATCACCCAGCACGCGGCCAATGGCAAGCCGGTAGAGCGCTTGTGGCTGCAGTCGATGACTCCGCAAGCCATCAAGGAAGGCTTCACGCGCCTGCGCAGTGGCGCCGAGATGCGCGGCCTGGGGGACGCGGCGGTGTGTCGCTCGGAATCCGACTGGCTGGTCGGCATCAATGGCACGCGTGCGATGACCGCATTCAATTCCAAGACGGGCGGTTTCCACCTGACTACCGTCGGTCGCGTTCAGACGCCGACACTCGCGCTGATCGTCGAACGTGAGGATCGCATACGCAAGTTCAAGCCTCGTCCCTACTGGGAGCTTGAGGGGATCTTCCTCTGTGGCGCCGGAGAATACCGTGGCAAGTGGTTCGACGAGAAATTCAAGGGAAAGGATGAGGACGAGCATGCGCGCGCCGATCGCCTGTGGGATGAGGCCCGAGGGATGCTGCTGCAGCAGAAATGCGCGGGCAGAATGGGTGAAGTCCGAGAGGAGTCGAAGTCTTCGACACAACTCTCCCCTCTGCTCTTTGATCTGACCAGCCTGCAACGCGAGGCCAATGGGCGCTTCGGTTTTTCTGCCAAGGCGACGCTTGGCCTGGCACAGGCGCTCTACGAAAAACACAAGGTCCTCACCTATCCTCGTACCGATTCGCGCGCACTCCCTGAAGACTATCTTCCGACGGTCAACAGCACGCTCGCGATGCTTACCGGCGAGGGTGTCGGCAAAGGCCACGACGAAGCAGCGCTGGCTCGCTACGCGCCTTTTGCCCGGCAGATCCTGGCCAGCAACTGGGTCGTGCCGAACAAACGCATTTTCAACAATGCCAAGATCTCCGATCACTTTGCGATCATTCCAACGCTGCAGGCACCCAAGCACCTGTCCGAACCCGAGTCGAAGCTGTACGACATGGTGGTCAAGCGCTTTCTTGCCGTGTTCTATCCTGCTGCAGAATCTTTGATCACCACCCGGATTACGCGTGTCGAAAGCGAACCCTTCAAGACCGAGGGCAAGGTCCTGGTCAACCCGGGTTGGCTGGCGGTCTATGGCCGCGATGCGCAGGGGGCAGATGAGGGCAACCTGGTTGCCGTTGCGCCGAATGAGCAGGTCAAGACAGAAGAACTGGTGCTCAGCGCACACCAGACCAAACCACCGGCCCGCTACTCCGAAGCCAGCCTGTTGACGGCCATGGAAGGTGCCGGCAAGGCCATGGACGACGAGGAGTTGCGGGCGGCAATGGCGGGACGAGGTCTCGGTACCCCGGCTACGCGCGCACAGATCATTGAAAATCTGCTCACCGAGCAATATCTGTTCCGCGAGGGCCGCGAACTGCTGCCGACGGCCAAGGCCTTTTCGCTGATGACTCTCTTGAACGGACTTGGAATCCGCGAGTTGACCGCACCCGAACTTACCGGAGAATGGGAATGGAAGCTGGCGCGCATGGAAAGAGGCGAGATGTCGCGCAGCGAATTCATGAAAGAGATCGCGGCGATGACGCAGCACATCGTCGACCGAGCCAAGAGTTACGACAGCGACAGCATTCCTGGTGACTTCGGTGAACTTTCGACGCCTTGCCCGAAATGCGGTGGATTGATCAAGGAGACCTACAAGAAATTCCAGTGTCAGGCCTGCGAATTTGCGCTATGGAAAATTGTCGCCGGCAGGCAGTTTGAATCATCGGAAATCGAAAAGTTGCTCACCGAGCGCAGAGTCGGCCCCTTGAGCGGCTTCAGGAACAAGATGGGCCGTACTTTCAACGCCATCGTCCAGTTGAACGCTGAAAACGCTCCGGAGTTTGACTTCGGGCAAAGCACAGCCGGTGATGACGGCACCGTCGACGAGGTGGATTTTTCGCAAAGCGAATCTCTGGGTGCCTGCCCGAAATGCGCGGCACGCGTATTTGCTCATGGCATGGCGTATGTCTGTGAAAAATCTGTCGGCCCCGGCAGGAGCTGTGACTTTCGCTCGGGGACGATCATTCTGCAACAAACGGTTGAACCCGAACAAATGCAGAAACTGCTCGAAACCGGGCGTACCGATCTGCTCAGGAATTTCATCTCGGCCCGCACACGGCGCAAGTTTTCGGCTTACCTGGTGCGCGGCGCCGATGGAAAAGTCGGCTTCGAGTTCGAGAAGCGCGAGCCTAAGACCGCCGCAAAAACATCCAGAAGCGCACCCGCGAAATCAAACACGACGACACTGCCCGATGCCGCTGCGGTTCCGACACGGCGCAGGAAGGCGGACCCGGCCACGTGAAACAGGCTGCCGGGAGGCAGCCTGTTTCACGTGGAACATATCGAACGATCACTCCTGACATTTGCCCAATCAGACTGGCCTGCGAGATCACTCCGCCACAACCCCTGGCGGTGGTGCATCCAGGATCGCCGCCCGCAAGACATCGATTGCCTGTGGCCTGGGGAAAGTTGCCCGCCAGGCGATGACCACTCGCCGCACTGGAGCAGGCTCGCAGAAATAGCGAAACAAGAGTAGTGGGTCTTCCTGTGGCCACGATGCCGCGGCCGATGCGGGGACGACCGATATACCCGCGCCACTTGCAACCATGTAGCGAACCGTTTCAAGAGAACTTCCTTCGATCGCACCCACGGTTCCGCCAGGCACTGAAAGCTGCGGGCAGGCCTGCACGACCTGATCCCGAAAACAGTTGCCCATCCCCAGGAGCAGCAGATTTTCCACGGCGATCTGCTCGGGATCGATCAAGGATTCCTTCGCCAAGGGATGGCCACTCGGCATCACGACACAAAAGGGCTCCTCGTAGACGACTCTCGAGACGATCCCCGGCTCGACGAAAGGCAAGGCTACGACAATCACGTCAAGATCACCCCGACGCAACTGCGACGCCAGGTTTACGGTGAAGTTCTCATGCAGGTACAGCGGCATCCGGGGGGGCGCGGGAATGCAGGGCAGGAATCAGGCGCGGCAGCAGGTAGGGTGCAATGGTATAGATGACGCCAAGGCGCAATGGCCCATGCAAGGGATCCTTTCCTTGCTCGACGATCTCCCTGAGTCTTCCAGCCTCCTCAAGCACCCGTTCGGCCTGCATCGCGATCTGTTCGCCAATCGTCGTCAGACGTACATCAGCGGATGATCGCTCGAACAGAGTCACGCCGTAGCGCTGTTCGACCTTCTTCAGCGCCACCGAAAGCGTTGGCTGGCTGACGTGGCATTTCTCGGCCGCGTGCCCGAAATGCCTCTCACGTGCAAGCGCCACGATATAGCGCAGTTCAGTCAGCGTCATTGCGATGGATCCCGGTTAGAGCACTCACGGTTACTATGAAAGTCGCGAGCGACTCTCGAATCTCCCCTCCCCCCCTTGCGGGGGAGCAACTGTGTTCCCAGTCAAGCTTTTTTTAGGCGCATTTTGCATGCTCTGGATTCCACGGAATACCCGATTTGACTATGGCGTTCATGATCGTCAGCATCTTGTGCATGCAAGCGACCAGCGCGACTTTTTTTGAGTTTTCCGTTAGCAAGCAAACGTTCATAAAAGGTCTTGATGACGGGGTTGTAACGTATGGCACTTAAGGCCGCCATGTATAAAGCGGTACGGACCGTCGCTCGACCACCCCAGGTGATGCGCTTACCCTTGTGGCGACCACTGTCCGCGTTTAA
>NZ_SPMX01000038.1 GCF_012940005.1 Candidatus Accumulibacter contiguus
CTCCCGACCAGTCGTCGAATTCGCCCTTCACCAGACGTTCCATGGCGACGATTCGTTCCGGTGCCCAGTTCGTCAGATTGGCGATGGTTCGTGTGCAGACTTTGCCTCCCTCGCGATAGGACTCGCGAAGCAGGATGGCCGGCCTGGACTTTCGGTTGGGGACGCGGGCGATGTACATGCCGACAATAATAGCCAATAGCACATTGTTTGTAAATAGCTATTATTATATTTACATGCCTACATTTTTGCCGATTTTCTGGTTTCTTGCCATGAATCAACGACTTACCTCAAGGGCTCCGGGAAGGTCCGTCAGGGCGCCAAGCTTGAGCGGGCTGAAAAGCGTGGTCATGGTTGCAAGTCTCCTGAGATATGGGGTGACGAATACTAACCTAACCTTGCGCAGTGACTGGATCACTTCTGCTGAGCAGCTGGCATTGATTGAGATCCTCGAAGAAAGCTTTTCGAGGATTGACGATCAACTTGCCTTCCAGGCACATTCATGCTGACGGTGCGGGCGACCCTGAACGCAAGCGGAAGGAGCAGGCTCAGCCGGCAATCGATAGACTGTACCAGGAACACGCGGACGCGCGTCGCGGGGTCGCCGTCATTCCGGTGCGCGAGACGGAAGCGTGTGCCATCGTCGATGGCGATGCCCTGCGCAGTGTGTTTGGTACCACGCTCAGCGATGAGGCACTCGGTTTGCCTTCGTCGGAGGGAATCGCGGAGGGACTCCCGATCCGAAAGCATTGCTGAAACGCCGCGGGCGCTGATCCAGGCGATGGTCGAGTGTGTACGGCCTGAGCCGATGAAGTCGATTGAACATCAAATCGGGTGATCTCTCTCAGCACCTGAAGGGCAAGGTGTCCGCACATCTGGTGCGTTACGCGGATGACTTTGTCGTCATGTTGAACGACATCCCGCTGCGGCTCGACTGCCTGAGTCTGCCCGGCAGTTGAACCGCAGTGCCGGCCCGTCACCCGTGCAGCGGTTCAGCGGCTGACCAGGGGCACGATATCCGTCGCACGCTTCTCGGCCTGTTTGGCGGACCTCTTTTCCTTGGGAGTCAACAGCGGCTGCTTCTTCTGTTCCTTGTTGCCCTGCCTTATCTTGCCCATGATCGTACTCCTCGTGAGCACCCGCGAACGCAGGTGTTTATCGAGTATAGGCCGATCAGCGAGCAGAAACCGCCGCTCGGAAAATAAGTTGACGGCAGCTGGGAGCCCGTCTGTCTGCGGGCGGAACCTCTCCGCCGGTACGATGGTCTGTCTGTGACGCTTGACTGCCCGAGAAGCCGGCTGCGGCGATCGTCTGCGTCGTTAGGCCTTCCGGGTGCCATCGCTTTCACTTCCTTCAACTTCACTGGAGATCACCATGAGCCAATACCAGATCGCCGTTGTCGTCGGCAGCCTGCGGCGCGATTCGTACAACTGCCGCCTGGCGACCGCCGTCAGCCGGCTGGCGCCGTCCAACTTCCTGTTTTCCCAGGTACAGATCGGCGATTTGCCGCTCTACAACCAGGACGACGATAGCCGTCCCGCCGATTCGGTCAGCCGCTTGAAGTCCGAAATCTCGGCCGCACAGGGCCTGCTGTTCGTCACTCCCGAATACAACCGTTCGCTCCCAGGGGTGCTCAAGAACGCGATCGACCACGCCTCGCGCCCATATGGCCAGAATGCCTGGGCGGGCAAGCCCGCCGGCGTCCTCGGCGCGTCCATCGGAGCGATCGGCACGGCGATGGCGCAACAGCATCTACGCAACATCCTCGCCTACCTCGATGTGCCGACGCTTGGCCAACCGGAAGCCTTCGTTCATGTCAAGGAGGGTTTGTTCGACGAGGCCGGCAACATTGGCGAAGGTAGCCGGCAGTTCCTGCAGAACTGGGTGGACCGCTACGTGGCCTGGGTGAAGCAGCACAACGACCGATGAGTTGACCATGACCTCCACCGCCAACTATGCGCCATCCGCGGGCGCCCGCCGGGCCGCCATCCGGAGCGGCAGCCGGCAGGGCGATCCGGTGCGCGCTGCAGAAGCGATCATTCAAGCGGTCGAAGCGCCGCAGGCGCCGCTGCATTTGCTGCTTGGCCGGCCCGCGCGCGAACTGGCCGCCGGGCTCCAGCGCCGTACCGCGCGCCATTGCCGCAGGCCGGCCCGCGCTCAAACTGGCCACCGTCAAGCTGAAGGAGTTTTCGGCGGAGATGGCGACGTGGCGAGACCTCTCGCTCGGTGCCGACTTTCCGGACGCGGGTTGACCGGAAATGGTTCGCAGGATCGACAGCCGGCATTCGCAAAGCCTTGAACTTCTCACCGGCAGGCCTGATTCCCAACCGCGCTCAGACGCTCGAGATATTGCGGCTGATGGGCCGGCATCGCCCCCTGCTGATGCTCCTTGGCGATGACGATGGCTATGGCACGCGCTGGCTGCTGGACGGCCAGGAGGTGCTGCCAGGAATCGCCAAGTACCTCATGGAAGCGGGTCTGGTTGCCGACGCGGGGGCCACCGGCTTAGGTGTCCGCAGGCTCGCGCTGACCGAATCCGGGGACCGCGTTCGCAAGGACGGCGAGACCTGGTGGAAGAGCCTCGGTTTCATCGAACGCCTGAAAATCCGGATCCTCGGTTGATGAGGCGCGAATGACCATCATCGAACGAGCCACCGCCCCTGCCTCTGCAGCCGCATCCCCTCCCGGTGTCCCGCCCCTGCTCGTCCGCCAGGCCAGTGCGCGTGATCCGGTGGTCTTCATCAGCTACTCGCGTAGCGACCGGCAGATCGCCGATCGTCTGGTCGCCGACCTGCAGCACGCCGGCCACGCCTGCTGGCTCGATACCAGCGACATCCCCGGCGGCGAGATATGGCTGGCGGCGATTGCCGACGGCATCGAGCGCGCCCATGCCTTCGTCAACCTGGTATCGACGGCCGCCAACGCCAATGCCAACGACTGGGTGCGGTTGGAGTACCTGCAGGCAAGGAAGCGCGGCAAGCCTATCTCTCGCGCTTGCTGTCGCTGAACAGGGCAAAGTCGTTCACGTAGAGCAGGGCGCCGCTGCGCGGCGCTTCAGAGAACCAGCAAACCAGAACAGAGAGCAGTGTGCCGGTGGCCAACGGTTCAAATGATGGGGGAGACACACCACACCCGAAAGCCGAGAAGGCAGTAGCGGACGCCGGGATGGGAGGCAATCCTCGCAACTTAGCACATAGTCATGCGGGTTTGTACGCATGAGAGAGATGAGGTTTGGGTTGAGGGTGATGGGGATTCGTTCGCTCGGGGACGAGCTTCTGCAGGTCCCTGGCGATCTCTTTCATCAGGGATTTGAGTTGGCGGGTAGTAGCCGCGCCGGCCAGCAGCCAGCGGCCGACTTTTTTCCTTGATCTTTTGGATCGCCTGGGTACGGTTGATTCTGTAGGGGGAGTCGGGGTCGAGGTGGGCATCAGTCGCGACATAGGCGGCCAGGGCATTGAGGTTGTCGAAGCTCACCTTGGCCCCAAAGTCCTGATTGGCGGCGTGCCAGGACAGGCCGGAAGTGTGCTCGAGGCCGAGGCGATGCTTGATCCGTTTGAAAGCCTCCTCAATTCTCCAGCGAGAATGATAGAGCCCCGCGAAAGCGGCAGTGGGAAAAGCGATCGCATCCAATAGAGAGGTCATCACCCCATGAATCCGCCCATTTGGGGTCACTACCCGCACCAGGCGAACCGTCGTGGACGTCCACGGGCAGTCGTAGTCTTCGGCATCACGCCGGTTCGGTGCGCGCAGCGTGACCACCCGTTCGCTTTCGCCGGAGCGCAGGAATTCACGCACCACCTTGAATCCACGGGAAAGATCGCAACGGATACAGAAATGAATGGGGCGCGCGATGAGGACTGCGGGCAGCCACCGGCAGGGAAAGCCCCGGTCAAGGAGCAGCAGATCCTGCGGGCACAGCTCATCAATCGATTCGAAGAGCATCTGTCGTTCGTTACCACTGCCCATCTGCAACTTGAAGCTGAGAAACCGTTCGATTCCCGGCAAGTAAAGGCCGAACGCCACGCCACTGACGATCGAACGTATCCCCTTCTTCCGCATCGTCAGCTGAACCGTCGTGCCATCGCCGGCAACCACCCGCAGCCCCTGCCATCGAGGAATCGATATCTCCTTCTCCACGTGGGCGATCAACTCCCGGCTCACCTCGTCGAAGACCCGCGAACTGATCTTGTAGCGCGCGGCGGAAAACGCTTGTGCGCTCACTTTCCGGATCGACTCCGCCCGATTCCGGAGGTCGGCAAAGAACGTATTCCACTACGACTGGACGGCGCCCTGTACACCCGAGAGCAGAAAGCTCAGGATCACGGGGAAGGTGAGCTTGCGGTCGCGGGTGAAATGCCGGGGATCGAGACGGGATTTCTCCATCAGGTCCTGGGAGGACAGATAGCGGGCGAGTGCATTAATTACATTTCAATACTTCAGGGTCAGTGATGGCATCATTTCTCTCTTCTTATCAGCTTGTTGGAGAGACGCTATGCTATATGAACTACGCGGACAAAGAGATCTTCGACGAATTATGCCTTCGTGCCAAGTTGGGAGGATTGAGATTGACCGCGGCAACTCTCGCCTCAAAGTTCGGTTCGCCGGCCTTCTCTCTCGCGACCTTGTCAAATCCGTCTTGCATGGCGCGTTGTGCAAATCTGGCAGGCGTCGCGGCATTGGCTTGCTCAGCATCCATTCTGGCCTTCTCGAATCGGGCGCCGATCTTTTCTTGCAATT
Source organism: Candidatus Accumulibacter contiguus (assembly GCF_012940005.1). Taxonomy (GTDB): domain Bacteria; phylum Pseudomonadota; class Gammaproteobacteria; order Burkholderiales; family Rhodocyclaceae; genus Accumulibacter; species Accumulibacter contiguus. The sequence continues at coordinate 4,735 of NZ_SPMX01000038.1, forward strand.
CCCGGTCTGCTTCGTCGGCCCGTACTCGCTGGTCTGCGGCAGACAGTTCAGACCATCTCGGGATGTACGCCTCGGCAATTGAGCGCAGTTGTAGCGGTAGATCGTCTATCGAACGGTCAAACCACTTGGCGAGCTTTCGCGCTATCTCACCGTCGGTCGGGATGTTCGCTTTGAATGTGATTTGCATCGCGCATTCCTTCAAATGCTCCTGCATTTGGGTGCCGCGCCAGCCGGGTGAAGGAACCCGGTTTTCTCCCCGTCGGGATAGGCGCGGCAAAACTTGGTCAGGCGGCGAGCTTCTCCAACGGCTTGATGTTGGGTTTCGGCAGTTGCTCGGCTTGCCACAGATCCCACTGGCTCTGCATCCCTAGCCATAGATCGGCGGACGTGCCTAGGAACGTTCAAAAAACAAGTTGCGGAATTTGAGTATTTGTCAGCAATTCCCGGCATAAATCATTCAACCCATTGATTACAAATGACTCTCAAAATGCATGCACAGCTTTGGTGCGATAATTTATTATATAAATTAATAGGTTAAGTCAGGCCGGGAATTACTGAGTATTTGTTAAGATGGCAGATTCTCCCATGGCTAAGATTTCCTTCATTGCATGAAGCCTTACACTGAAGAAATAGAACGTCTGATGACGACAATGTTTTGCAGGTTGTCCGAAAAAGATCGGCGACGGTATGCGGCAGTCGAAGCCCAGAAATTAGGGTGGGGTGGAAAGGAATATATTTCGCAATTGTTGGGTATAGACTCCAGGACGATCTGCCAAGCTTGGCGGATTTGAAAGAAATGCAAGAATTGGCGCCCGGTCGGATCCGCAGACCAGGGGGCGGCCGCAAATCCATCATCAACGCCATGCCTGAATTGGAAAGCATTTTTTTTTTGAAGTCATCGCTGAACATACGGCAGGAAGTCCGCAACACGACATCGTCTGGACGAACCTCAAACCGCAAGCTATTGCCGATCGAATCACGACGAATGGCATTCCTGTAAGTCGCTATGTTGCCTGCAAGTTGTTGAAAAAGAATAAATTTGCAAGTCGCCAAGCCCAGAAAAAGAAGTCGTTCAAGCAACATCCAGAACGTAATCCCCAGTTTCAGAACATCACAGAAATCAAAGCGAAGTATCTTGCACGGAACCAGCCTGTGATCAGCATGGATACGAAGAAAAAGGAGATGATAGGCAACTTCTATCGCGCGGGAAAATTGTACGCACGAGAATCCATTGAAGTCTTGGACCATGATTTTGCCAGCTACGGCGAGGGAAAAATTGTGCCTCATGGACTATATGATGTAGGGTTAAACAAGGGGCACGTGAACCTAGGAACGAGCCACGATACGACGGAATTTGCGTGCGACAGCGTCGCGCACTGGTGGGAAAAGGTGGGCCAGTACGACTATGCTCACGCCACCCAACTCCTCCTGACGTGCGATGGCGGAGGCAGCAATCCCTCCAATTCCTCTTTGTTTCGACAGGATTTGCAGACCTTGGCCAACCGCATCGGACTGGAAATTCGTATTGCCCACTACCCGCCGTACTGCTCCAAACACAACCCGATCGAACACCGTCTTTTCCCTCATGTCACGCGTGCTTGCGAAGGCGTAGTCTTCAAGAACGTTCCATTGGTGAAGGAATTGATTGAACGCACACACACGAAAACTGGCCTGTGTGTCTCCGTCGACATCCTCAACAAAGTCTACGAAACTGGGCGCAAAGCTTCAGAGCAACTCAAGTCAACCCTGAAGATTATTGCCGATTCCATTCTTCCTAAATGGAATTACACCGTTTCTCCGCAGTCAGATATTGAATTTACACAAGTTGTTTCTTGAACGTTCCCTAGGCTCCGGACGGGATGTTCGGTTACTCCTAGCGAGGTATGCAGACGACGTGCGCGTGGCGGCCGAGAAGTTCGCGCTCCAACACAAGTGCAGAGTTGAGGCGCGAAAGAGCAACTCCATTCATGATCGGGTCATGTTTGTCGATGGGGCGCAGTGCTGGGTTCTGGGCGCTTCCACAAAGGATGCCGCCACCAAGAAGCCAACGTACTTGACCCCGCTCTCCGCCGATGTCGCGGCGCAGAAGATTCAGATCTATGAAGTCATCTGGAACGCGGCCACGGCAATCTAACCGCAATAAAGCTGCGCCGCTCCCCTGAACTCGAACGTTGGGCGCACTAGGCTGGAAAACAATTAGTCCCCCTAAGCTTCAAGGCAGTTGCCATGAGAAAGGGAAGTAACAATGAAGCTCCACATCCTTTCGGACCTACACTTGAGTGTGTACGACATGTCACCGCCACGCACCGACGCAGATGTGGTCATTCTCGCAGGCGACATTGCTCGTCCGGTAGAGGCTATCGCGTGGATTCTGGCATTCACTGACAAACCCGTCGTATACGTACCGGGCAACCATGAGTTTTACGGCTCCAGCCTCCAGGCCACGGTACAAGAACTGCAGCGTTTGACAGCAGGCACAAACATCCACGTCCTCGACAACCAGGTACTGGAGTGGCATGGCGTTCGTTTTGTGGGTAGCACGCTGTGGACGGATTTTCTCGCCGCAGGAACTGGAACCGAACAAACCGGTGCCATAGTGCAATCGATGGCGTTCAACCGCGACTTTAGTCGTATCTACACCGATGAGCCGCCCGACAGACGGCTGTTCACACCACAAGACTCGGCTGCGCTGTTTGCGCGCAATGCTAGCTGGTTAGACACCGTGCTACGCCAGCCCTTTGGCGGTTCAACGGTAGTAGTCACGCACCACGCTCCTTCGTTGCGCAGTATCCCCCCTCGTTTTGCTGGCTCTGCACTCAACGTCAACTTCGTCTCTGACGCCGAACACCTGGTGGGCCACGAGCGCGCTTGCCTGTGGGTGCACGGCCACTTGCACGACAGCTCAAACTACGAGATCAATGGCACGCGGGTGCTGTGTAACCCCAGGGGCTATGCGAAGGGCGGGCTGAACGAGAATCAGGCATTCGATCCGTTGCTGACGGTGGAAATCACCTAGACTTGAAATGCGTCAGCTTTGGCTGTTGCGAGGAAAGCTAAGTAGGAAGGGTTCGCCCAACCCATCAGAAAGTAAAGCATCAGAAGTAAAGCAGAAGTAAAGGGGCCAGGGTCAATTAAACGTCTAATCGAACTAATAGGGGACAAACCACGGTTTTCTGAACGAGGGTTGAAGTCATGAAGCGCAAGGTATACGTTGAAACCTCGGTCATCAGCTACCTGACGGCTCGTCCCAGCAAGACCATTCTCGGGGCAGCCCATCAGCAAATTACTCTTGCTTGGTGGGAAACCCGCAACCAGTACGAACTGCTGGTGTCGGAGGCGGTATTGCGTGAGTGTGGCTCTGGTGACCCAGATGCAGCCGAGAAACGGCTGGCTGTGTTGAATGATGTGCCTTTGCTCTTAATCACTGAGCAGGCACTCCATATCGCGGAGTCGTTGGTAGGACATGGAATTGTGCCGGTCAAGGTTGCGGAAGATGCGCTGCACATCGCGGTCGCCACGGTCAGCGGTATGGATTATTTGCTGACATGGAACTGTCGGCATATCGCAAACCCGGAGCTACAAAGATGCATTGCGGAGTACTTTGAGCAGATTGGTCTATTTCTACCCTTCATTTGTACACCGGAAGAACTTCTTGGAGAAGCCAATGCTGAATGACGAAGTGATCGATGAAGTGCGGGCCATTCGTGACGCCCATGCCGCTAGATTTGCTTACGACCTGCGCGCGATTTATGCAGACCTGAAAAGGTCGGAGGCTGAGCGTATTGCCGCCGGCCATCCCTTTGTTTCTCCTCCATCTGAACTTCCTACGCCTAACTCTGCATTGCAGCGGACTCGCTTCGCTCACCGCTGAATTTGAACGTTCGGCAAATCCTGCTGGTAACGCGCCAGCGGCGTGATTCCTTCCAGTCCGTCATGGGGGCTGTGGTGATAGACCCGTTCGACCCACGCCCACAGGCGCGCATTGATGTCCGCCAGACCGGTGATGTGGCGCTCGTCGAGTTCAGAAAGAAACTGATCGCGACAGGTGCGGTGCCAGCGCTCCAGCTTCCCCTTGCCTTCGGGCGCATATGGCCGGCAATAGATCAACTGAATGCCCAGGCGGGCGCAGATCCCTTGCCAGATGTGGGCGCGGTAGGCGGCACCGTGATCGACGACCAGCTTGAGCGGGATGCCGCGTTTCAGGATCGCCTGCTTGAGCACGCCCTCGATGTCCAGCGCCGTCTCCCCGGGGCAGAAGGCGCCGTGGGCGAGCAAACGTGAGGCATCATCGAACAATACCCTTTGGCGAGCTTGCCGCCGATGGGGACCTGCGGAGCGTGCATCACGTCGCTGTACCAGATCGCGCCGGCCGAAGCGGCGACGAAACTGCGCCTCTCCTCGGGCAGGCTGGCCGAGCCGGTGAGGCGGGAAAGACCGTGTTGCTGGAGCAGACGATGGATCGTCGATCGCGACAGACTCCCGCGGGCGACGGTTCCAGCGGTTTCGAGCAACTGCCGAATCTGGCGAATCGAGCGCCGGGGATTATCCCGTTTGGCCGCCAGAATCGCGGCCTGGATGGCCTCGGAAAGCTTCGATTGCCCGCGGTCGGCGCGCGCCTTCGGCATCAGGCCATCGAGGCCTTGGGCTCGGTAGGTGTACCACCCTTGAATCGTCTTCTCGCCCAGATGGCGCCGACGGGTGCCGGGAATAGCGTATTCACGTACGGCCAGATATGACCATCGCATGCACAGGGTCGTAGGAGCCAGCCGATGAGCCGCCGGCGTGAGATCGCCAGGCGGCTGGAAGCGCTGTCCGATATCGGTGGCATCCTGTCGGCGATGAAGGGATTGGCTCTGATGGAGACCCGCATCCTGGGCAATTTCCTCGTCAGCCAGCAGCGCATGGTGGCAGGGATCGAAACGGCCGCCGCCGATTTCCTGGCCTGGCACGCCGAATTCAGCAGCGAGCCGGTTGCGGGACGGGAACTCTGCGTGCTGGTGGGCTCGGAACAGGGCTTCTGCGGCGATTTCAACGAAGCGCTGTTGGCGCGGATGGCGGCACTGTGTGAGGAAAAGGAGGCGCCGGTTCGTTGGCTGGTCGTCGGTAGCCGTCTGGCAGCTCGAATCGGCGAACGCGACTGCGTTGCCCTGGCGCTGCCGGGCGCCATTGTCGCCGACGAAGTTCCAGCCGTTCTGCTGCGCTTGACGCGCGAGCTCGGCGGCTTGCTGGCCCGCGAGGTGTACGCCGGTTACGGGCTCTCGGCCCTCTCTCATTGTGATGCCAGTGGCGATATGCGCATGCGTCATCTGCTGCCCTTGCGCGATCTGCCCGCTCCCGAGCGGGCGTATGCGTACCCGGCGGAAATGAATCTGCGTCCCATCGAGTTCCTGCGCGGGCTGACCGGGCATTATCTGCACGCGGTACTGAACGAGCTGCTGTACAGCTCGCTGATGGCCGAGAACCGGCAACGGCAGGCACACATGGATCGTGCCCTGCAGCGACTCGATGAAGACAGCGAGCGGCTCAGACTCCGCTACAACAGCCAGCGCCAGGAGGAAATTACCGAGGAAATCGAGCTGATCCTGCTCTCGGCCGACATGCTGAGCGAAGCCGAACACGGTTGAATGCGGCGCACGGTTTTCGCGGTTTCCTCTCTGCGTTGGCGGAGTTCGCGTCGACTAGGGTAAGGGGGGTCTTGAGCAACCATCCCAGATTGCGGCAGACTAGCGCGCAACAACAGTTTGAGGGGCAACATTCTTCATGATTGCCATTGCAGCAGTCGTCACTTTTAATGTGAAAAGTTAGATGAACAATAACGATCCGTCGCTCTTTTTTCAGCCGAACCCGGAGTAGCGCAATGCGTGTAGTGCACATCGAAGAGTCTTCCCAGAGGAGACTGGCCAAATGGTTGCTCAGCCTTTTCATCGCAACGGTTGCCTGGGTTTTGGCCTACAGCCAACTCACCGCCTTTGCCAACTGGGTCGTCGGACTGCTCAGCCTTTCCCGTGAGACCCACTTCGGCGAAGCCGTCCATTTCTTCTTCTACGATACCCTCAAGGTATTGCTGCTGCTGACCGGCATCGTCTTCGTCATGGGCATCATCCAGACCTTTTTCTCGCCGGAACGTACGCGGGCGCTACTTTCCGGCAAGCGGGAAGGTGTCGGCAATGTGCTGGCGGCTACGCTGGGAATTGTGACGCCGTTCTGCTCCTGCTCGGCCGTGCCGCTGTTCATCGGCCTTCTCTCCGCCGGGGTACCGCTGGGAGTGACCTTCTCCTTCCTGATCTCGGCACCAATGGTCAATGAGGTGGCCTTGGTGCTGCTGTTTGGCATGTTCGGCTGGAAAGTTGCCGGCCTCTACCTTGGACTGGGGCTGCTGGTGGCCATCATCGCCGGCCTGGTGATCGGCAAGCTGAAGATGGAACGACACCTTGAGGATTGGGTACAGAAAATCCTCGCTGGCCAAGTCGCCCAAGCAGACGGCGAGCGCCTTTCCTGGCTGGAACGTCTTGAGGCCGGCGGCGCGCACATGCGCGAGATTGTCGGCAAGGTGTGGCCCTACATTCTGGCGGGCATTGCGCTGGGTGCCGCCATCCACGGCTATGTGCCGCAGGACTTCATGGCCTCGTTCATGGGCAAGGATGTGTGGTGGGCAGTCCCGGCCGCCGTTCTGCTCGGGGTACCGATGTATACCAACGCGGCGGGAATCATTCCGATTGTCGAAGCCCTGATCGGAAAAGGAGCCGCCCTGGGTACGGTCCTCGCGTTCATGATGGCGGTGATCGCGCTTTCGGCACCGGAGATGATCATTCTACGGAAGGCGCTGAAGCCGACCTTGATCGCGACCTTTGTCGGTGTCGTGGCGACCGGCATTCTGCTGGTGGGCTACATTTTCAACTGGCTGCTATGATGGATACCTCGCCTTGGCTTCGGGCTCTTCTCCTGGCCATCGCCGTCTTGCCGATGCCTGCCTGCGACCGGGGCGACCCCTTTACGAGCGCTTCTCCCGGCATGCGCCTGGTACAGAATGCCACCGCTTCAGGACTGCCTACGGTGGTCGAGTTCTTCGGCCTCGCTTCATCTTCTTGACCCAACGAAAGGAAACTCCATGAAGAGCATCAAAGTCCTCGGCACCGGCTGCGCCAAATGTCGCACAACCATCGCCCTCGTCGAGGCGGTGGCCAAGGAAAAAGGAGTGGAGATCACGCTCGAAAAAGTTGAAAGCCTGCCGGACATCATGAGCTATGGCGTGATGTCCACACCTGGCGTAGTCATTGACGGGCAGGTGGTGCATGCCGGTGGCGTGCCCACACGCGGCAAGGTGGAAGGCTGGCTCTGAAGGGCTGCCAATGGGGTTGATCCGGCAACGGCGAACTGCGGTGATTTCCCACCAATGGTCGGTGATGACGTTTCACGAACGCTTCGATCAGGTCGTTGCCCTGATCCTTTCAGCGGTGATCACCGTGATCAGCGTGGTGTCGCTGCTCAAACTGATCCAGATCGTCTTCACGCTGCTGATCCTCGACGCATTCAATCCGCTATGACAGGAAGTGATCCACGGGATGGGCCGCAAATTTGGCCGCGGCATCGTTCGATCAACCGCCTCCAGACGGCGCTGCTGGTCTTGACATTGATCGGTATCGCTGCGCTGGCAAGTGGTCTGCTTTTCGGCGAAGGTGGCCTCTGGATGGCACTGGGTGCGAGCATCTTCGCACTGCTGTTCGAACCGGCGGCAACCTCCACGCTGACGCTGAGGTTGTACCGTGCACGTCCCATTCATCCGGGCGACGCGCCCGAACTGTGGGAGATCGTGCGCGATCTGGCCACCCGTGCCGGCCTGCCCGCCGTCCCGATTCCGCACTACATCCCCAGTGCCGTGGTCAATGCATTTGCGACAGGCTCGAAGCGTCATTCGGCCATTGCGCTGACCGATGGCATCTTGCGCAGCCTGACGCCGCGCGAGCTGGCGGGTGTCATTGGTCATGAGGTTGCGCATATCGCCAATGAAGATTTGCGTGTCATGGGGCTGGCGGATTACATCAGCCGGCTCACCAGCCTCCTGGCCATGCTGGGGCAGATTGCGATTATTCTCAGCCTGCCCGCGCTGCTTGTCGGGGCGGCGGAAGTCAATTGGTTCGGCCTGTTCCTGCTGGCGGTGTCTCCACAACTGGCATTGCTTGCTCAACTCGGCCTGTCTCGGGTACGCGAGTTCGATGCCGATCATTTGGCGGCGCAGCTGACCGGCGACCCGCATGGTCTGGCATCGGCCTTGGCGAAGATTGAACGGGTGAGCCGCTCCTGGCGAGCCTGGCTAATGCCGGGTTGGGGAAATCCGGAGCCATCCTGGTTACGCACGCATCCAGCCACGCCGGATCGCATCGCCCGACTGCTTGAACTCGTACCCCAGCATCCCGTGACGCTGCGGCCCCATCCCTTCTACACCGCCCCGGAACCCGTCAAGGCGATGCGCTCGCCGCGCTGGCACCCCGGCGGCCTCTGGCGCTGATTCGAACCAAGGAGACCTTGCGATGGCTTACCACGATCCCTACGGTCACGCAGCTCCGGACCGCTTTCTCCGGCGCTGGCTGGTCATTACCGCTTGCATTGCGGCGCTCATGCTGCTCTGGCAGTTTCTGCCCGCCATCGAAGCGTGGTTCAGCCCCCAACAGGCCGCCGAGAGAACGGTCACGCCCCGGGGAGACCTCGCGGCCGATGAACGGGCAACCATTGAGCTCTTCGAGAAATCGCGCGATTCGGTGGTTTACATCTCTACGACCCAGCTGGTTCGCGATGTCTGGACACGCAACGTCTTTTCCGTACCGCGCGGTACCGGCTCCGGCTTCATTTGGGATGATGCGGGGCACGTCGTCACCAACTTTCATGTCATCCAGGGAGCCTCTCAAGCGACGGTGAAGCTTGCCGACGGCCGCGACTATCAGGCTGCCCTGGTCGGTGCGAGTCCGGCCCACGACATCGCGGTGCTCAAGATTGGCGTTGGCTTCAAGCGTCCCCCGGCTGTGCCCATCGGCACCAGTACCGACCTGAAGGTCGGCCAGAAGCTCTTCGCCATCGGCAACCCGTTCGGACTCGATTGGACCTTGACCACAGGCATCATTTCGGCGCTCGACAGATCGTTGCCGGGCGATGCCGGTAGTCCCTCAATCGAGCACCTGATTCAGACCGACGCCGCCATCAACCCCGGCAACTCCGGTGGGCCACTGCTCGATTCCGCAGGGCGCCTCATCGGCATCAACACCGCCATCTACAGCCCTTCTGGCGCGTCGGCCGGCATCGGCTTCGCGGTGCCGGTCGACACGGTGATGCGAGTGGTCCCGCAACTCATCAAGTCAGGCAAGTATGTGCGCCCGGCTTTGGGGATCGAAGTGGACGAGCAACTCAATTTGCGGCTGCAGATGATTACCGGCCGCCGTGGCGTATTTGTCCTGTTGGTACAGCCTGGCTCCGCTTCTCAACGAGCCGGTTTGCTGGGCATTCGCGCTACGCAGGAGGGGATTGTTCCGGGCGACCTCATCACAGCGATAGACGGGAAGTCCATTGACGGTGTTACTGGCCTCCTGGCACAAATGGATGACCGTCGGGTGGGTGACATCGTCGTCTTGTCTGTTGAACGAGAGGGGAAGGCTCGCGAGGTGCGTGTTGAGCTGCAGCCGGGCACCTAGGTGCGCTGGTACAGAAAAGCTTTTTTCGCCCGCAGTAGGGGAAAACGAGGGGAAAGCCGTCCGAAAGTCCGCAAAGTCGACGAAATCCGGCCCGCTCATTCCGCATCGTGAAGTTTTGCGGTTTTCCCTTTTCCCTTTTCCCTTTTCCCTACTCCCAGTCCGACAGGCTGCTGGAAAACCTACCCCGGTAAGGGCAGGCCGCCCTCCCCTGCCCGCTGCTCCAATCATTCCGCTGCGCGTTCAGATCAGCTCCCGACTCGACAGTTCGTCCTTGAGCCAGGCATAACAGATCGGCGCAGCCACCAGACCAGCGAGACCGAAGCTGCTCTCCATGAGCAGCATCGCAGTCAGCAGTTCCCAGGCCTTGGCCCGGATCTGGGCACCGACGATACGCGCGTTGAGAAAATACTCGAGCTTGTGGATGAATACCAGGAAAACCAGTGACGAGATCGCCACGCCGGGCGAGTGTGCCAGGCTGACGACGAAGATCACGGTATTGGAGATCAGGTTGCCGACTACCGGCAGCAGGCCGACAATGAAGGTGACGACGATCATGGTCTTGGTGAGCGGCAGGTGCACACCAAAGAGCGGTAGCACGACGACGAGGTAGAGTGTGGTGAAGGCGGTATTCAGCGCCGAGATCCGGACCTGGGCGAAGACGACCCGGCGGAAGGCCTCGCCGAGGCGAAAAACCCGCTCGGCCAGCGCGCGCGTCAGCGGCCTCATGCTTTCGCCGGCGTCCGCCTCGCATAAGGACACCATGCCACCGATGATCATGCCGATCAGCAGGTGTGCGAGCAGGCGACCGGTTTCCTTGCCGATCATCTGCAGTTCGGCCGAATGTTCCCGTAGCCAGTGGCCAGCTCGTTCGCGAATGGCCTCGCCGCCTCGCGGCAGCAAGTCGGCGAGCCAGTTCGGCAGCGTCGAGCGGGAAGTCTCGATGATCTCGGCCATCTTGGCGAGCAGCGCAGCGAAACTGCCGCCCTCGCTGTTCATGAAGACAATCAGCCCGAGCACTGCCGCAGCCACCGCGCCGAGGACCAATAACACGACCAGACCAACAGCCATGGCCTTGGCGCGCGTGCTCGAGAGATGGCGTGCAAAGAACGGCGCCAGTACATGCACCAGTTCATACACCAGCAACCCGGCAATCAGCGCCGGCAAGAGGTGCACCTCGATGACCAGCAGCATCGCCAGCAAGGCAATGCTCCAGGAAACGTACTCGCTGACGGTCGTTTTCTTGAGTGGGTCCATGGCGGCAATGAATGTGAGGTTGGCTGGCGGTCGTGTCCGTCAAGCTCAGGCGACGACCAGACGCGCGGCGCTGTACAGGCGGTCGTCCAGCCAGCGCAGGCCGAGTGCGGGCAAAGCGGCCTGCAGTCTTTCCGGCTGGGCGGTAGCCAGCAGCGTCAGTCGGCCTTGCCCGAGTGCGTCGGCGCCGGCCAGGCGAACGCACTGGCGGGCAACGGCGTCGGCAACGTCAACCAGCGTTGCCTGCTTGGCGACAATCGGTTCCAGCACCGGACAGAGGAAGGCGTAATGGGTACAACCAAGAACAATCTGATCGACGCCGGCAGCGAGCAGGGGCGCCAGATGACGACGCGCGTCCTCGACGAAATCCGGGTCGTCGAGGTACAGGGTTTCGACGCGGGTGGCCCAGCCGGGACAGGCCTCGATCTCGACCTGGACGCTGCCTGCGTGTTGCCGGATCAACTGTGCCAAGCGCTCGCTGCGCGCCGTCGACAGCGTCGCCAGGACAGCGATTCGACCACTGCGCGACATGGCCGCTGCAGGTTTGACGCCGGGCTCGACGCCGACCACGGGAAGCTTGGGAAAGTGTTCGCGAAAGGCCGCAACCGCTGCCGCGGTGGCGGTGTTGCAGGCGACGACGATGACCCCGCAGCCCTGATCGACCAGATGATTGCCGATCGTCAGCACGCGCCGGCGAATGTAGGCGTCATCCTTGTCCCCATAGGGAAGGTGAGCCGTATCGGCAAGGTACACCAGATCCGCGCGCGGCAGCGCACGTGCAATGGCGGCCAATACCGAAAGTCCGCCGATACCGCTGTCGAAAATGCCAATCATCGGCTCAGGCAGAGGTTTGCGCCGCTGGCGCCGCCAGGCAGCTAGCGAGCGGCAACGACGGCAACTTCAATGAGGAAGTCGTGATGGGCCAGCTTGGCTTCGACGCAGACCCGCACCGGCGCGGTGCCGCGCGGAATCCACCGGTCCCAGACCGCATTGACCGCGATCGAATCGTCGATGTCGCGCAGATAAATGGTGACCATCAGCAGGCGTGTCTTGTCGCTCCCCGCTTTTTCGAGCAGCTTTTCGATGCTGGCCAGAACCTCGCGTGTTTGGGTGGCGACGTTGCTGTCCAGCGTTTGCGGCGTTTCGACGAGATAGATGGTGTTCCCGTACGCGCAAATGTCTGAATACCGCTGTGTCGTTCCGTGCCGCTCTATCGCCATGCCTTTTCCCTCCCGCAAAGCCGGCCTGGAGCCGGCTCCCCGCCTGTGACTCCCGGAAACTCAGACGACGGCGACCGGGATCTTGCCGATCCTGGCCTGCCATTCCTTCGGTCCGGTGTTGTGTACCGATGTTCCGGTCGAATCCACCGCGACGGTCACCGGCATGTCCCTGACGTCGAATTCGTAAATTGCCTCCATTCCGAGATCGGCGAAACCGACCACCCTGGCAGTCTTGATCGCTTTGGCGACCAGGTACGCTGCACCGCCGACAGCCATCAGATACGCCGACTGGTGTTTCCGGATCGCTTCGATCGCGGCCGGGCCACGCTCGGCCTTGCCAACCATCGAGATCAGCCCGGTCTGGGCCAGCATCATCTCGGTGAATTTGTCCATCCGCGTGGCGGTCGTTGGGCCGGCCGGGCCAACGGCCTCGTCGCGAACCGGATCAACCGGACCGACGTAATAAATGACGCGGTTGGTGAAGTCGACCGGCAGCTTTTCGCCTTTCGCCAGCATGTCCTGGATGCGTTTGTGGGCGGCGTCGCGGCCGGTCAGCATCTTGCCGTTGAGCAGCAGCGTTTGACCGGGTTTCCAGGAGGCGACCTCGGCCGGTGTCAGCGTGTCGAGGTTGACCTGCGTCGAGGTCTCGGTGTTCGGCGTCCAGTTGACCTGGGGCCATTCACGAAGGTCCGGTGGTGTCAGAATGGCCGGCCCTGAACCGTCGAGATGGAAGTGCGCGTGCCGCGTCGCAGCACAGTTGGGAATCATCGCCACCGGCAAGCTGGCCGCATGCGTCGGGTAGTCGAGGATCTTGACGTCGAGGACGGTCGTCAGTCCGCCGAGGCCCTGCGCACCGATTCCCAGTGCGTTGACCTTTTCGTAAAGCTCCAGACGCAGTTCCTCGACGCGGTTGCTCGCGCCGCGGGCGATCAATTCGTGGATGTCGACCGGCGCCATCAGTGATTCCTTGGCCAGCAGCATGGCCTTCTCGGGCGTACCGCCAATGCCGATGCCAAGGATTCCCGGTGGACACCAGCCGGCGCCCATCGTCGGTACCGTCTTGAGAACCCAATCGACGATCGAGTCCGATGGGTTGAGCGCGTAGAACTTGGACTTGTTTTCCGAGCCTCCCCCCTTGGCGGCGCAGATGACTTCGAGGTGATGGCCGGGAACGATCTCGTAATGCACGACTGCGGGCGTATTGTCGCGCGAGTTCTTGCGCGCGCCGGCCGGGTCGAGCAGCACCGAGGCCCGCAACTTGTTGTCCGGGTTGTTGTAGGCGCGGCGCACGCCCTCGTCGCACATTTCCTGGACCGACAGGCTGGCGTCCCATCTGACGTCCATGCCGACCTTGAGGAAGATCACCGCGATGCCGGTATCCTGGCAGATCGGGCGATGGCCTTCGGCACACATGCGGCTGTTGGTGAGAATCTGGGCGATCGCATCCCTGGCTGCTGGGCTCTGCTCGCGCTCGTAAGCGGCGCCGAGCGCCTGGATGTAGTCGAGCGGATGATAGTAGCTGATGTACTGGAATGCGTCGGCAACGCTCTGGATGAAGTCTTCCTGCTTGATCGTGGTCATTTCAGGCTCTCTCTCGTGGGTGGCCGCGGGGCACCTCCCCGCGGCGGGTGTCTGTTCAGTGTGCTGCAGCGTGCGGCATTTTTTCCGAGCAGGATGGTCTGGGTCATCATGCGGTCGACCCAGGCCATGGCCAGCGCCGAGCACAGAAAGAGGGCGTGGATGATGACCTGCCACATGATCGTGTGCTCGCTCATATTCGCTGCATTGATGAAGGTCTTCAGCAGATGGATCGACGAGATGCCGATGATCGCCGTAGACAGCTTGATCTTGAGCACCCCGGCATTGACATGCGAAAGCCATTCCGGCTGATCGGGGTGGCCTTCGAGGTCGAGTCGGGAGACAAAGGTTTCGTAGCCGCCGATGATCACCATGATCAGCAGGTTGGCGATCATCACCACATCGATCAGGCCGAGGACGACGAGCATCACATCGGTCTCGCTGATCCGCGTGCTGCTGAAAAAGAGGTTCTGAATCAGGTGCGACAGTTCGATCATGAACAGATAGACATAGGCGCCCTGGGCGATGATCAGCCCCAGATACAGCGGCGCCTGCAGCCAGCGGCTCCAGAAGATGAACATTTCGAGTTTGTCTACGGCAGGTTTCAAGGAGGCCATTTTCTTCAGGGTCAACAGATTGGATGCGGGATTTTAGCATCAAGGCCTGTTTGCGTTGCGTTGCCGGACATGCCGTAAGTGGTGTGTAAGATTGGCGGCGTTTAATCTGACCCACTTGGCGTGACACGGGGCAGGGCTAGCAGCGTATGATTTGCCTTCCGCTAGGCGTTAAACGTTAGACGGAGGTCGCGAGCGACGGGTTCTTTTCGTTAATTGCAGCATCGATTTCTTGAATTCTCTACCAATACCAAACAGGAGATGGGACATGTCATTGAACGAGGCCGTAAAATTTTTTGAGCCCTCTGCCGAATTTGTCAAGCAGGCCACCATTTCGGGCATGGACGCCTACCGGGCGCTGTGTGCCGAGGCAGCAAACGATTACACGGGGTACTGGGCCCGCCTGGCCCGCGAACACGTCACCTGGAAACAGCCGTTTACGCAGGTACTTGACGAGTCCAAGGCGCCCTTCTTCAAATGGTTTGCCGACGGTACGCTGAATGTTTCGTATAACTGTCTGGACCGTAACATCGAAGCCGGTCTCGGCGACAAAGTGGCGCTCGTCTTCGAAGCCGATGATGGCGAAGTCAAGCGGATCACTTACCAGGAACTGCTGGCCCGCGTCTGCCAGTTTGCCAACGGCCTGCGGGCGCGTGGCATCAAAAAGGGCGACCGGGTGTTGATCTATATGTCGATGGGCATCGAGGGCATTGTCGCGATGCAGGCCTGCGCGCGTATCGGCGCCATTCACTCGGTCGTATTTGGCGGTTTCTCGGCGCAGTCGGTGCGTGACCGGATCAACGATGCCGGTGCCGTGGCGGTGATTACTGCCGACGAACAATGCCGTGGTGGCAAGAAGATCCCGCTCAAGCCGGCCGTCGACGAGGGCATTGCGCTCGGCGGCTGCGAGTCGGTCAAGGACGTGATCGTCTTTCAGCGTACCGGCGGTGCCTGCCACATGCTTGCCGGTCGGGACCTCTGGTGGCACGACGTCATCGCCGGCCAGTCCGAGGTTTGCGAGCCGGAATGGGTCGGCGCCGAGCACCCCCTGTTCCTCCTGTACACCTCGGGTTCGACCGGCAAACCGAAAGGCGTGCAGCACTCGACAGGCGGCTACCTGCTGCATGCCATCCTGACCATGAAGTGGACCTTCGACCTCAAGCCGAACGATCTCTTCTGGTGCACCGCAGACATTGGCTGGGTCACCGGTCACACCTACATCACCTACGGGCCGCTGGCCTGCGGCGGCACCGAGATGGTTTTCGAAGGCATCCCGACCTATCCGGATGCCGGCCGTTTCTGGAAGATGATCCAGGACCACAAGGTCAGCATCTTCTACACCGCGCCGACCGCCATCCGCTCGCTGATCAAGGCGGCCGATACCAATCCGTCGGTCGCGCCGACCCAGTACGACCTGTCGTCGCTGCGCCTGCTCGGTACGGTTGGCGAACCGATCAACCCGGCCGCCTGGCAATGGTATTACGACAGCGTCGGTGGCGGTCGCTGCCCGATCGTCGACACCTTCTGGCAGACCGAGACCGGCGGCCACATGATCACCCCGCTGCCGGGGGCGACCCCGCTGGTGCCGGGTTCCTGCACCTTGCCTTTCCCCGGTATCGAGGCGGCTGTCGTCGACGAAACCGGCACCGAACTCGACTGGGGCAAGGGGGGTCTGCTGGTCGTGAAGAAGCCCTGGCCGGCGATGATTCGCAACATCTGGGGTGATCCCGAGCGTTTCCACAAATCCTATTACCCCGATGATTTCGCCGGCAAGCTCTACCTCGCTGGCGACGGTTCGATCCGCGACATTCACACCGGCTATTTCACGATCACCGGCCGTATCGACGATGTGCTGAATGTTTCCGGTCACCGCATGGGAACCATGGAGATCGAGTCTGCGCTGGTCTCACACCCGATGGTGGCGGAAGCTGCCGTCGTTGGTCGCCCGGATGATCTGACCGGCGAAGCGATCTGTGCCTTTGTGGTTCTGAAGGGTCCGCGGCCGACCGGCGAAACGGCGAAGAAGATGGTCAAGGAGTTGCAGGACCACGTCGGACGCGAGATCGGTCCAATTGCCAAACCGAAAGATCTGCGCTTCGGCGAAAACCTGCCCAAAACGCGTTCCGGCAAGATCATGCGTCGTCTGTTGCGCTCCCTCGCCAGGGGAGAAACGGCTGCGCAGGATGTCTCGACGCTGGAAAACCCGGCGATTCTGGAGCAACTACGCGGCTGATCTAGACCTCCCAGGCGACCGGGCGCTGCGCTTGCACGCCCGGCCGCAAAAGCAGGTTTCAGGCCGGCGCCATCCATGTACCGGCCTGTGGTGGCGATAGAGGAACTGGTATGAGCAACAGCGCGACGGAAATGCTGGTTTCGGCATGCATCCGGTTCCTGCAGGCCCACCCGCCTTTTGATCGTATGGAGGCGGAGGCACTCTGCTTTCTTGCAGAACATGTCACCCTTGCCCATTACCCCAAAGGTGCGCGGATTCTCTCGAGTGAGATGGGGGTTGCGCGCGCCCTCTACATTCTGCAGCACGGCAGGGTGCGAGTCCGCTCCAGCGGCGGCGCCAGTAACGCCGACTCTGCACCGAGCACGCTCGGCCCTGGTCAGGCCTTCGCGATCGGGGCGCTGATGGCGCAGCACCCCGCTTCGAGTGTCTACGTGGCACGCGAGGAGGTTTTCTGCTACGAATTGCCGGTCGACGACTTCTTTACCCTGACCCAGAAGAGCACGGTTTTCAATCTCTTCTGCAGCCAGCACATCGCCGGCCTGCTCAAGCACTCGCAACAGCAGTTGCAACTGCAGTTTGCCCAGCGCGCTGCCGAGCAGAGAACGATGAATTCGCCACTCGCCGCGATTGTCAAGCGGGAACCGGTTTCCGTGGCGCCGGAGACATCGATTCGCCAGGTCGTTGCCTTGATGGCCGACCGCCACCTGGGGTCGATGGTGATCGTCGATGCCGGAGAGCAACCGCTTGGCATCTTTACGCTTTCGGACGTGCTGAAGCGAATCGTCTTGCCGGGTACCTCGCTGGAGCAACCGATCTCCTCGGTCATGTCGGACTTGCCGCAGACCTTGCCACTGGCCGCAAACGCCCACGATGCAGCGCTGACCATGGCCATGCACGGCATCCGCCATGTGCTCGCGGTGGATGAGGGTGGGCGCCTCAGGGGTGTGGTTTCAGAGCGTGATCTGTTCAAGCTGCAGGGTGCCGGTCTGCGGCAGATCCGGCACGCGATCGACGCAGCAAGCAGTCTCGAAGTGCTGCAGCATGCCCGTGAGGATGTCCGCCAATTGTCGCTGACGATGCTCGCCGAAGGGGTCGGCGGACAGGAAATCACGCAATTCATTTCGACCCTCAACGATACCGTGACTCGCCGCATCATCGAACTGAACCTGGATCGGCATGACCTCTACGGCATCGACTGGACCTGGCTGTCGTTCGGGTCGGAGGGGCGCGATGAACAGACCTTCACTACCGATCAGGATAACGGAATTGTCTATATCTGTACCGACATCATGGATCGCGAGCAGACGCAATTGCGTTTTCTCGATTTCGCCCGTGATGTCAATGCCGATCTCGACACCTGCGGCTTCCCGCTGTGCAAGGGCAACATCATGGCGAGCAACCCCAGCCTGTGCCTGACGCTCGAGGAGTGGGAGGAGAAATTCGCCCAGTGGGTACGCACACCGGAGCCACAGGCTTTGCTCAACGCCACGATTTTCTTCGACTTTCGCCCGCTCTACGGCCGCTTCAATCTGGCGCACCGGATGCGTATTTCGCTGTTCCGACAGACCAACGGCAATCCCCTGTTCCTGCGCATGCTGGCGCAGAACGCGCTCAGTGTGTCACCGCCGCTGGGGAGGATACGTGACTTCGTGACTGGCGCTGATCGCGAGCATCCCGGGACCATCGACCTGAAAAAGTACGGCGTCCGCCTGTTCACCGACGCAGCACGGGTTTTTGCGCTGGCGCGTCAGGTCGAGGCGACGAACACGGTCGCGCGCATCAAACGCGCCGGCGCCTTGATGAATATTTCTCCAGAGGACGTAGCCGCGAGCCTCGAAGGTTTCAACTTCATCCAGTTGTTGCGCTTGCGGCACCAGCATTTTGAGCAGGAGCACGGGCGCGCCGGTGACAATCTGATCCGACCGGACGAACTGAACGAAATTGAACGGCGGATTCTCAAAGAAGCTTTCCGACAGGCACGCAAACTGCAGGCGCGCCTGAAACTCGATTACCAGATCTGATCATGGCCTGGTATTCCAGACTATTCGGTGGCCAGGAAACCACTGGCCCGGCGTTGACCGCCAGACAGCAGCAGTTGCTCGCCGCCTGGCGCCAATTGCCCGATCAAGACATGCGGCGCTCGCACTATCGCTGCCGCTACGTGGTGGTCGACGTCGAAACGACGGGAATCAACGTCAAAACGGATCGCCTCTGCGCGATTGGTGCGCTGGCGGTGGTCAACGGGCAGATCGACTTCAAGGATGCCTTTCATCTCGTCCTGGAACCTGCAGCGCCGGCAGACGATCCTGCGGAACATCCGGAGCCGGTGGCCGGCGCACCTTCGATCGACGCACTGATCTCCTTTCTGCACTTTGTCGGCAAGGCACCACTGCTTGCGTACAACGTTCCGTTTGTTGCCGCGATGATCGAACGCACTCTGGCAGAAAACCTCGGTATCGACTTGGGGCTACCATGGATCGACCTGGCGTGGGTGATGCCCGATCTGTTTCGTGATGTCGAGCATACCGAGACGGGGCTCGACGCCTGGCTGAACCACTTTGCCATCACCAGTATCCGCCGTCATCACGCTGTTTCAGACGCTTACGCCACCGCCCAGTTGTTGCAGATCACGATCGCCAGTGGCGCGCGCAAAGGCTTTACGACTCCTGCCAGCCTGCTCGACCTTGAGAAGGCGCGTCGCCACATGCATCAGAGCGGCTAGGCGGGCACTGCGCAATGGCCGACTACACTGTCCCGCTGCGTCGCTATTACGCCTACTACACTGCCGGTTTCTTCATTTTCATCGGTACACTGGCGGTGCTCGAGCGGCATGGCATGCCACCACGCTGGATCGGTTATTCCTTTCTATTTCTGACCATCTTCCTGTACGCAACGATCGGCGTGCTGGCGCGAACTGCCAGCGTTTCGGAGTACTACGTCGCCGGCCGGCGCGTGCCGGCGGTATTCAACGGCATGGCCACCGGCGCCGACTGGATGAGTTCGGCCTCGTTCATGGGTCTGGCCGGAACGCTCTACCTGTCGGGGTATCAGGGCCTGGCCTACGTGATGGGCTGGACCGGTGGCTACGTTCTGGTTGCCCTGCTGCTGGCGCCTTACCTGCGCCGCTTTGGCCAATATACGATTCCGGACTTCCTCGCCGCTCGTTATGGTGGCAATCTGGCCAGGCTGGTCGGTGTCTTTGCGACCGTCCTGGCGTCCTTCGTTTATGTGGTTGCACAGATCTATGGTGTCGGGCTGATTACCAGCCGCTTTGTTGGCCTGCAATTCGAGGTCGGGGTATTTGTCGGACTCGCCGGCATCCTGGTGTGTTCCTTCCTGGGTGGCATGCGCGCGGTCACCTGGACACAGGTGGCCCAGTACGCCATCCTGATTGTCGCCTATCTGGTGCCAGTGACCATTCTCTCGTACCAGGTCACCGGCATTCCGGTTCCGCAGCTGACCTACGGACAGGTACTGCAAACCGTGCAGCTTCTCGAGGAAAGAATCTTCGATGACCCATCCGAACTTGACGCCCGCCGCCTCTTTCGCGAGCGTGCGGATGGCTACTACGACCGCATCCTGACGCTGCCGGACTCACTGGAGGAAGAGCGGCGCAGCCTGAGCGGACGAATCGACGATCTGAAGAGCAGCAACGCGCAAATGCGTGATGTGGTTAGCCTCGAGCGGCAGCGCCGGGATCTGCCCAAGAGCAGCGAAGAGGCACGCAGCCATTGGGATGGTTTGATGCGTCAGGCAGCGCAGCGCGGCGCAGCACCCGATCACCATCTGACCCCGTATCCGGGGAAAGGCGAGGCGGTCAATGACGACGCTCGCCTGAACTTTCTGAGCCTGGTGTTCTGCCTGATGGTCGGAACCGCTGCCCTGCCGCATGTGCTGATGCGTTATTACACCACGCCCAGCGTACGCGAAGCGCGTAACTCGGTGTTCTGGTCGCTGTTGTTCATCCTGGCACTGTATCTGACGGCACCGGCCTATGCGGCTTTTGCCAAGTACGAGGTGTACACGAGTCTGGTCGGATCATCGATGGCGCAATTGCCGGTCTGGGTCAATTCGTGGGGCAAGATCGGCATGGTCTCGATCGAGGACATCAACGGCGACGGCATCCTGCAACTCGCCGAACTGTCGCTCAACCCCGATGTGATCCTGCTGGCAACCCCGGAAATTGCCGGCCTGCCTTACGTTATTTCCGGCCTGGTGGCGGCCGGTGCGCTCGCCGCTGCCCTGTCCACTGCTGACGGGCTGCTGTTGACGATTGCCAGTGCTCTGGCGCACGACGTCTATTACAAGATTTTTCGTCCCAACGCGAGCACGCAATGGCGGCTGGTGGTTTCCAAATCACTGCTGCTGGTGGTTGCCGTACTGGCGGCCAGCGTCGCCTCGCAGAAGCCGGCGACCATCCTGTTCATGGTCGCCTGGGCTTTTTCACTGGCGGGATCGGCTTTTTTTCCGGCATTGATTCTCGGCATCTTCTGGAAGCGGGCCACGCCCAGAGGTGCCGTCAGTGGCATGCTGATTGGCCTGCTGGTGACCATATATTACATGGTGCGCGTCCATTTCGATGCCATTCCGTGGCTGGGAATCCACGGGTTCGGTATGGAACCCTGGCTGGGGATTCAGTCCACTGCGGCCGGGGTGTGGGGCGTCGCTGCCGGCTTTCTGACGATCATCGTGGTCAGCCTGTTCGACAGGCCGCCCAGCCAGGAAACACAGAATTTTGTCGAAAGTGTCCGTTACCCGGAGTTTGACCATTGGTGATCGCTGCTCCGAGGGCGAGCAGCATCGCCGCCGCCGGGGTCTGGCGCAGTTTTCCGTAGCCAGGGAGCAGTGCGTGCAACGCAGGCGAAAGCAGCAGGACTACTGGCGGCGCAACCTCAGGATGACGGCCTTGCTGCTGGCAATCTGGTTTGTCGTGACCTTTGTCGTCAGTTACTTTGCCCGCGACCTGGCGAACATCACCCTGCTGGGGCTTCCTCTCGGTTTCTACATGGCTGCCCAGGGGGCACCGGTGATCTACGTGCTGATCATCTGGTGGTACGCCCGCTACATGAACCATCTCGACCGGGAGTACGGAGTGAATGACCGGGATGCGGAGGACTGACCCGAGCCCACCGGGAGAATCAGCCAGGGGGAAATCAGCACCTGAAACGCCGCACGATGCTACTTCCTGTTGCCGATTTTCGGCTCGCTGCCGGCCATCAGGCGTTGCAGGTTCTGCCAGTGTTTGCCGATCAGCGCCATCGCAATGATGCCGATCACCAGCAGCAGGGAATCGCGCCCCCACAGGAGAAAGCCGTAAATGGGTGCTGCCGTTGCCGCAACCAGTGCCGCCAGTGACGAATAGCGCAGGGTGAAGGCAATCAGCAACCAGGTGCCAAGCGTTGCCAGGCCCAACCAGGGGTTGATCGCCAGCAACACGCCGGCGGCAGTCGCCACGCCCTTGCCGCCCTTGAACCCGAGAAAAACCGGGTAGAGATGGCCGAAAAAGACCGCCAGTGCAACGAGTCCGACGGTGTAGCCGGAGAGGCCGTAGTCGGCCGCATGCTGATCGGCGAGAAAAACCGCCAGCCAACCCTTGGCGGCGTCGCCAATCAGGGTGAAGATGGCGGCGCCCTTGTGACCGCTGCGCAGCACATTGGTCGCTCCAGGGTTCTTCGAGCCATAGCTGCGCGGATCGGCAAGACCGAAAAGTCGGCTGGCGACCAGTGCGAAGGAGACGGAACCCAGCAGATAAGCGGCAAGAACCGCAAGAAAGGTGATCAGGTAAGGCGGCATGTGTCGGGGGGGCTCTGGGTTAATGTGAAACGCGTCAGCGACTCACAAATCTCCCCTCCCCCCCTCGCGGGGGGGAGGGGTCGGGGGAGAGGGAAACGGTCATGACTTTCATGATCGGGGGTGCCTGGAAAAGTCATGACCGTTAGAGTGTTAGAATGCGCGCGCTGTCGCTGCGCTGCGGACTGCTCGCCCGACAGGCAATTCTACACCGACCTGGCGCATGGCCTCATGGACATCATCTTCATCAACGACCTTCGCGCCTCGACGCTGATCGGCATCTACCCGCGCGAAAAGGCAATGCCGCAGATGGTGGAAATCTCCCTGCAGATCGGCACCTCGACCGCCAGCGCCGGCGCCAGCGACGACATCGGCGACACCATCGATTACGCGCTGGTGGTCGAGCGTCTGCGCAGCGAACTCGCAACCCGCCATTTCAACCTCCTCGAAAGGCTTGCCGAGTATGTGGCCACCCTGCTGCTGGAGGACTTCGGTGCCACCTGGGTGCGCGTCTCGATTGCCAAACTTGGCATGATGCGCGGCGTGCAGCGCGTCGGCGTGGTCATCGAGCGCGGGGCGGCGTCCTGACGGCTTTCGCCTTGCCGCGAATCCTGGTTCGGTTTTTGGCATCCTTGTGCCAGCTTGGTGAACACGGCAAGTCCTGCCCTGCCTAGCCGCTGCTGGCCGGCGGGCTCGCCTGCGGCTTGGGCGCAGGCATGCTGATGTCCAGTTCTTTGACCTTGGCATCGGGAATGATCTCCATCAGCGTCACTACCTTCTTGACACCGCTGGTGGTTCGCGCCACCTGGATCGCTGCGTCGGCCTCGCGCTGGCTGACCAGACCCAGGAGATAGACAACCCCTGCCTCGGTCACCACCTTGACATGCACGGCGTTGAATTTGCCTGCGTCGACGAAGCGGCTCTTGACCCGGGTCGTCACATACGAATCGTTGCTGCGCGCCGAGAAAGAGCTGACCGGGCCGACAGCGAGCTCATTGTAAACCCCTTGTACCTGTGGCACGCCGGTGACGATGTGCTCGACTTCTGCCTTCATCTGCTCGGAGGGCACCTCTCCGGAGATCAGGACCTTGCGGTTGAAGCTGGTGAAGTTGATATGCGAGTGGTCGCCAGCCGTTTCGCTGACGCGTGCGCTGGCCTTCCATTCGATGCTTTCGTCGTCGGTTTGGGTGCCCAGCGATCGCCGGTCGAAGGCCGCCAGGGCGCCGCCGCCAGCACCGGCGGCGAGCATCGGCAGGCAGCCCTGCAGCATCGGCAGCAGTACCGCGCCGAGCAGCAGGCTGGTGGCGAGAAATTTCTTCATTCTTCAACTCCCATGAGCAGACAATCAATGCCATCGCAAAGGCAGTGGATGATCAATAGATGTATTTCCTGAATGCGTGCCGTACGTTCCGCAGGAACGCAGATGTGCACGTCGCCATCGCGCAGGATCTCACCGATGGTGCCACCGCCCTTGCCGGTCAGTGCGACGATGCGCAGATCGTTCTCGTGTGCGGCATTGATCGCCTCGATCACGTTGGCGGAATCGCCCGAAGTGGAGATGGCCACGAGGATGTCGCCCGGCTGGCCGAGGGCGCGCACCTGCTTGGCGAAGATGACCTTGTAGCCATAGTCGTTGGCAATCGCCGAAATGACCGAGGTGTCGGTGGTCAGCGCAATCGCCGCGAGTTCGTGGCGCTCCAGCTCGAAGCGGCCGACCAGTTCGGCCGCCAGGTGCTGGGCGTCGGCTGCCGAACCGCCGTTGCCGCAGGCGAGGATCTTGCCGTTGTTCAGGAGACCGCTGACCATGGCCTCGATCGCTTCGGCAATTGGCGCTGCCAGCAACTCGACGGCTTCGAGCTTGGTTTGCGCGCTCTCTGTGAAGTGCCCGCTGATACGGCTGATCAAATCCATGGGCTGTGAATGTGTTCTGGGGCAAGAAAGAAAGACCATTCTAACATCAGAGCACCAGGAACACCTCGAACTCGACGCGGCGCCAGGGATTCGGGTCTTCGCGCATGCGGGAAACGCGCGCCTCGAGTTTTTCGCCGGCATCGATCGCCTGGGCAACGGCACGGTTCTCGGCGCGCGGCACGTAACCGAGGGGGCGGCCGTTCCATTCGACGCGGATGGCCTTGCGGTCATGACGGTTGTCCGGTTCGCGGACCAGCGTCAGACGGTCGCCGGGCTTGATCTGCGACCACAGTTCAGCGACGGCGTAATACTGGCTGCCGGCCAGCGGCGAGCTTTGCACGAGCACCCTGACCGTCTCGCCGGCACCGGCGTGCCAGCACAGGCTCAGCCAGAGGAGCGTGAGCGTACTACACCGCAAAAAACGCATCGCGAATCCATTCGATGGCCTTTTCGGAGAGTTCGTCGAACAGGACGCAGTCGAAGCGGCAATCGGATTCCCGGCCCGGATGGGTGCTCAGGAAATGCTTCGCGGCAAGAACGATACGCCGCTGCTTGGCGGTGGTGATACTGGCGGCCGCACCGCCGTAGCTCGCGTTGCGGCGCAGGCGCACCTCGACGAAGACGAGTACCCGCCGCTCTCGGCAAATCAGGTCCACCTCGCCACCCCGACAGCGATAATTGCGCGTCAGCACGTTCAGACCCTGCCGTTCGAGGAAGCGCGCAGCCAGTTCCTCGGCGATCGCACCGGGAGCTGCGGGAAGGGATGGCATGGCGGGGTGTCCTGCCGGCCCGCTCGTGTTATCTTTAGCGCTCACCTGCAAGCCGACTCCCATGACGAAAGAATCGCCCGCATTATATGTCGTTCCCACGCCGCTCGGCCACCTTGGCGACATGACGCAGCGCGCGATCGAAGTCCTGCGGCAAGTGCCCTGGGTGGCCGCCGAGGATACCCGTCACAGTGCGCCACTGCTGCGCCACTTCGGCTGCAATGCGCGCCTGCTGCCGGCGCACCGACACAACGAGGAAGGCGCAGCTCAACAGGTGATCACACGCCTTGCCGCCGGTGAGTCGGTCGCACTGGTGGTGGACGCCGGCACGCCGGCGGTGTCCGATCCAGGCGCTCGGCTGGTGGCGCGCGTGCGCGCCGCCGGCCATCGCGTCATCCCCTTGCCAGGGGCTTGCGCGGCGGTGGTCGCACTCTCTGCGGCAGGGCTCGGCGAAGCCCATTTTCTCTTTTACGGTTTCCTGCCGAGCAAGGCCGGGCAGCGCGCCGAGGCCTTGCGGGAACTCGCGCCACTACCCTATGCGCTGGTCTTCTACGAGGCGCCGCATCGCATTCTCGAAGCCGTCGCCGCCTTGCTCGTCGCCTTCGGACCGGAACGTACACTGGTCCTGGCTCGCGAATTGACGAAGCTGTTCGAAAGCATTCATTGCTGCGCACTCGGTGAAGCGCAGACCTGGCTGCTGGCCGATGCCAATCGCCAGCGCGGCGAGTTCGTGCTGCTCGTTTCCGGCGCAGCACCGGTCGAACAAAGCGCCGAGGGCGAACGCGTGTTGCAGCTGCTGCTTGACGATGGCCTGTCGATCCGTCAGGCCAGCCGGCTAGCGCACGCGATTACCGGCGTCGGAAAGAATGTCCTGTATCAGCGGGCCCTGGCCCTGAAGGGCTAGAGTCGTGCCTTTGCCTTAGGACGCACCCCGACGGCGTGACAACAGGGCGGCCAGCGCAGGGAAAGCAAGCAGCAAGGTTCCCGGCTCGGGCAGCCCTGGAGGGGCAGCAATATCCAGGGTTGTGGTGATCGCAAAAGTCGAGGCCACCGTGTGCCGCTCCGCGAAGAAGATGTCGAGATCGTATGGTGTACCGGCTGTCAGCCCCAAAGTTTTCAAGTCTTCCTCGGTGAAGCTGGCGCTTGCCGCGCCATGCACGCCGCCGAGATCGATCACAAGTTTTCCGTCGACGAAAATCCATAGGTCGTCGTCGCCAGTGAATGTAAAGAGCTTGTCCGCACCGAGGGTAGGATCGCTGAACGACAGCAGCCCCTCCAGATGCATCGTGAAGTGGTAATTGTGCGGGTTGCCCTGATTGCCGTAGAGTAATCCGTCAATCGGAAAAAAGGCCCCGCTGCTGTAGGTGAAAGTTCCCGGCGGACCTTCGGTCAAGGTGAGTGAAGTGGGGGTCGAGAGATTGAAACCGGGGGAGTCGACATACCACTTGGCAAAATTTGCCGCGGTGGACGCACCGGCCACGATTGACCCAGCCGCTGTCGGCAGGCCTGCCGTCAATGTGCTCCCTACCATGCCAGTGACCACACCCGGCACAGCACCTTCGAAGTCCGACAAATGCGTACAGGTGGAGCCGATACTGGGTGCGCAAAAGTCCCGGATCGTACCGGTCAAGGTCACCGAGGCGCCGATGGCAGTAGTGCTCCATCCCAGACCCAGCAGCACCAATAGAGTCAGCGCCCGATTTTGACTTAGGTGGTTCTTAAGGTTCATCCACTATTCTCCCAAAATGATTGCATCAGAATTTACGAGCCAGAGTGGTGCTTGCCACGCCCACGAAGAAATCTTCCACTGCCCAACACAATGATGAGCACTTCGTCAGCCTTTCCAAAGCACGTTTCGTACCAGAAGTCTATGATAGAGAGAATGTTCCAATAATACATTGGATTATGATCGTCCATCGACGTAGTCACAGCAACTCTGAACGTCAGATCCGGTTCAACTGTAAGAATTTCCGACAGTTCTCGGGTTACTGCGGGGATCCGAGAACTGGGGGAAACGCTCCCTCAAGAAGCCTGAATACCCGTCGGATACACTGCATCGCCGTCGGCAGCCTGCGACATAGGGAGAAAAGTCCTGACCGCTTGTGCCTTACGCGCGTTTGAAGCGCTACCGCTCGCGACCAGTTATGATTACCCCTGTTAGGTCGCTTGCGACCATTTTCTTTATCTCCCTGCAATGCCAAGGCATCCCATGACCGAAAACGACGAAATCCTCGCCATTCCGCTGTGGATCAACGGCCACGCCTATCTGACGATGGCGCCGGCCTTTTTTCGATGTCCGTGATCCGTGCACTGGCCAGATCAGGCGCCGTACGCCGCTGTGCGGCACGGATCAGGCGCTAACCGCCGTCGCATCGGCAAACGCCGCACTGCCCGCCTGGGCGGCGCTGACGGTCGCGGCCAGGGCAGCGCTGCTGACGGCGCTGGCCAAGGCGCTGGCGGGATATGCAGAACACTTTGCCGGCCTGATCTCCGAGGAAACCGGCAGGGATGCTGCGTCGGCGTCGACCGAGGTCGAGCAGGCGCTACACCTGCTGCAGGCGGCCGCAGCCGGCAGCCCAGCGACCGGCGACAGCGGCGTCGTGGCAGTGGTCAGCGATGACCGCGCGCCCCTGCTCGGGCCCCTGCAGAGAGCCGTTCCGGCACTGCTGGCGGGAGCGACGGTAGTCGTCAAGCCGAGTCCGAAAGCCCCTTCGGCGGCATTTGCGCTGGCCGAGCTGACGGCACGCAGTGCTTTTCCCGGCGGCGTGTTCAACATCCTGCACGGTGATCTGGCGGCAATCGAAGGCCTTTGTAGCGCCGCCGAAGTGGGGCTGCTGCTGTTTGCCGGTGATCCTGCACTCGGCAGCAAGGTGGCGGCCATTGCCACCCGCCACGGCAAGCCTTTTGTGGACTAACGGTCATGACTGTTCCAGACACCCCGATCATGAAAGTCATGACCGTTTCCCTCTCCCCCGACCCCTCCCCCGCAAGTGGGGAGGGGAGATTCGTGAGTCACTGACGCGACTTTCAGAGGAATGCCATGCACCGAATTGTCTACCTCGAAGGCGAGTCGATCATCGCCGACGTACGCCGGCCGGATTTTCCCCATTGCTGGGTCGAACATGCGACAACGCTGCCGCCGCAGGTCGCAGAGCGGCTCGCCGGGGCGACGATTGCGATTGTCAACAAGCTGCCGGTCGACGCAGGACTGATCGCCGCGCTACCGGATTTGCAGATGGTCGCAGTCGCGGCGACCGGCACCAACAACATCGACCTCGACGCCTGCCGCCGACGCGGCATCGTCGTCTCGAACATCCGCGGCTATGCCGTGCATACCGTTCCCGAGCATGTCTTCGCGCTATTGCTGGCGTTGTCGCGCAATGTCGTTGCCTATCGGCAGGCAGTGGCTGCCGGCAACTGGCAGCGTTCCGGGCAGTTCTGTTGTATCGATTATCCGATCCGCGACCTGCACGGCGCAACACTCACGGTGATCGGCAGCGGCAGTCTCGGCGGCGGCGTCATCCGGCTCGCCGAAGCCTTTGGCATGCGTGTGCTGCGCAGCGAGCGCAAGGGTGCGCCGAGCGTGCGTCCCGGCTACACCGCTTTCGAGCAGGCCTTGCGCGAGGCCGACGCGGTCTCGCTGCACTGCCCGCTGACCCCCGAAACGAAGCACCTGCTCGGCGAACCCGAGTTGCGGACCATGCGGCCTTCGGCATTGCTGATCAATACGGCGCGCGGCGGCCTGGTCGATGAAGCGGCCTTGGTCAGGGCGCTGCAGCAGGGCTGGATCGCCGGTGCCGGTTTCGACGTCCTGAGCGTCGAGCCGCCAAGCACCGGCAACGTCCTGCTGGCACCGCAAGTGCTCGCGCTACCGAATTTCCTGCTGACCCCCCATGTAGCCTGGGCCAGCCGGCCGGCGATGCAGGCTCTCACCGACCAATTGACGGCCAACCTCGAAGCCTTCGCCCGCGGCGAGCCGCAGAACCGGGTCGCCTGATTCAGTGCACTCGTTTTGCCGGGGGTTCAGCGGGTTCTGTTCCCCACAGCGGGGCAAGGCGCTTGCTGCGCGCCTGCCCCGGCTTGCTGCCTTGCCGCAATTCGGAGATGGAAAGCGCACCGCGCGCGCGCAACAAACGCAGATATTCGGGGCGCGGTTTGCCGTACTTCACCGCCAGGCTGTCCAGATAGAGAAGCCAGGCATCCTTGTCGGCCGGGTCTACCGCTTTGGCCTCTTCGGGCAGTTTGACATTCCAGACCTCGTAGCGATAAACAAAGACCGCCCAGTCATACAGCAACTCATCACTGGAGTGCATTCTCACGGCGTTGGGATCAGCACCGGCGTCCAGCAGGATGCGCAACATTTCGGTGTCCATGTTCAGAACCGCAACGATCAGTGGGCTGGAACCATCCTTGCTGAGCGCACGTGGATCAGCACCCAGCCGCAACAATTCCTTGACCACCTCGTACTTCGGCGTTTCGGAGCAGAATTCCAGGTCGCTGATCACCCGTTCGAGGATCGTATCGCCGAATCGATCGGTGCCATTCAAGTCAAAGCCCGCAGCGACCTGGGCACGCATCGCACCGATGTCTCCCGCGCATGCACACGAAACAAAGGTCTGGATCCGTTCGTCATCCGCCGTCCACGGCTGTCTCATGTCGTTCATTCGCAACTCCTTTCCGAGTACTTGTCAAGGCTCGAAGCCGAAGCCAAGTCTCTTCAGTCATGACCGGGCGCACCCGATTCCATCCCTGGACTCCCGGTATGGATTCTCCCGTGCGGTGCAGGCTGCGGCTAGTGGTAATACTCCCGTTTCCGGCAGGAAAATTTCCCGACCGGCGTGCCCGTCTCTGGCCAGGCGAGAATGCGAGAATGCGAGAATTCGACGCCAAGGGTCGCTGTTGGTGTACGTTTGCGTAATAATCCGCCTGTGATCACACTGCACACCAGCCAGCTTGCGGACGTGCCGTTCGCTCTTCCCCTTGCGGTCTTCGGCAAGGCATATGGCGATTTCGCCGAACGCGGCCGGCGCCAGGATCGACAGGAAGCCTGCTACACGGCCCCGCCCAGCCGCCTGCGGGACTCGCAAAGGCGACCGCTGCAGACATGCACCCGCAGCCGGGGGGCCGTATGCACTCGCTGACCGACTCGCAGTGCGATTCGATCGCCGTGCTCGACGAATTCGGCGTGATCATCAGCGTCAACCAGGCATGGTGCAGCTTTGCCGAAAGCAACGGCGGCAGCGCGGCACTGGCGGCCGGGGTCGGCATCGACTACCTGGCGGCAGTGCGCAGGGCAGCCGCTACCGATTCGCTGGCAGCGGCTGCCCTGCGCGGCTGTGAACAGGTTCTGGCGGGACGACAGACGCTGTTCACGCTCGAGTACCCCTGCCCTTCTCCGGATCGCGAACGCTGGTTCGAATGTTACGCCACCCCCTTGCTGGGTGCCATCAAGGGAATGGTCGTCGGTCATCGGGACATCAGCGCACACAAGCTGGCCGAGAGTGTGCCCGAGGAGCATCGCTTCGAGCGGCGCCAGAATGAGCGCGACCTGAACGCGGTGCTGAACAGCGTCTCGTCGATGATCGGCTACTGGGACCGCAATCTGCGCAACCGCTTCGCCAATCACGCTTATCGCGACTGGTTCGGCATCGATCCGGCGACGATCCCGGGCAAGCATATCCGCGAGGTGATCGGCGAGGAACGCTACCGTCTCAACCTGCCCTACATCGAAGCCGTACTGGGTGGCGCAGCACAGCAATTCGAGCGCGCCATTCCGTCTCCGGATGGCCGTTCGGTGAACCATGCACTGGCCCGTTACATCCCCGACATCATCAACGGCGAGGTGCAGGGGTTCTTCGTCGAGATTGTGGACGTGACCCTGATCAAGCGCAGCGAGCAGGCCCTGCAGTGCGCCCAGGAGCTTGGCCGGCTCGGCAGTTACCTGATCGAACTACCCTCGGAATCCTGGATCGGCAGTCCGATGCTGGAGCGGATATTCGGCATCGGCCCGGCATGTGAACATACCGTCAGCGGCTGGGGAGAGTTGCTCCATGCGGCGGACCGGCAGGCGACGCTCGATTACTTCCACCAGGTCATCGCCGAGCGAGGGATATTCGACCGCCAGTACCGGATCGTTCGACCCAGCGACGGCGCGCTGCGCTGGATGCATGGCCTCGGTCAGGTCGAGTGCGCAGCGAACGGAGAAGCCCTGCGCATGGTCGGCACCGTCCAGGACATCACCGAGCGCAAGCTGGCCGAGGAGGCGACGCAGCTCCTGCTTGACGAGAACACTCGCCTGGTGCGCGAACTGATCTCGGTGCAGGAGCGTGAGCGAGCGGAGCTGGCCCGTGAACTGCACGATGAACTTTCCCAGCACCTGACGGCGATTCGTGCCTTTGCCGGGGCCATTCTGCGCAATGGCGCACACGATCACGAATGGATCAAGGCCGCCGCGCAGGCGATCGAGGATTCCGCGCGCGCCATCTACCAGGTGTCGCACCGCCTGATGGAAGGTCTGCATCCCAGCATTCTCGACGCCGCCGGCATCGTCGAGGCGATTGCCAGCCTGCTCGAGGTCTGGGGACAACAGCATCCGGAGATCGAGTGGCGAGCCTCACTGGATCGGGAGCTGGTCTGCCCGGCAGCGCCGGTGCGAGTGGCCATCTATCGCATCGTCCAGGAGTGCCTGAACAATGTCACGCAACATGCGCACGCCGAGCGGCTGCGGTTCGTCCTCGCCAGACGGCAGCACGGCGAGTCGCTGCGTCTGCTCATCCGGGACGATGGCGTCGGCATGGACGTGGACGCAGCGCATGCGGGCTTCGGTCTGCTCGGCATGCGCGAACGCGTCCTCAGTCTCGGCGGCTCGCTGCAGATCCGCAGTTGGCACGACGGTGGCACGCGCGTGCGGGTGATTCTGCCGACCGCGGATACCCCTGCTGAAATGGCGGCCGGTTCGCATCAGGGTTCGACCAGACCCTGACGAATGGCCATGCGTGCCATTTCTGCGAGACTGGAAACGCCGAGCTTGGCCCGGATCTGGGTGAAATGGTTGCTGACCGTCTTGCTGCTCAAATTGAGAATACTCGCGCATTCGGACAGCGTGTGACCCTCGCTGAGCAGCCTGAAGACCTGGAATTCGCGCTGCGTCAGGCGGTTGAACTGCGCGGCACCGGACGGGCGGTGACGGTCGAGCAGCGCCGGCAACAGGTCGGCGCTGACGAAGGATTCGCCCTTCGCCACTTGCTTGAGCCCCTGCAACAGCGTCTCGACCTTGCTGCCCTTGGTGACGAAACCCATGGCGCCGGCCTCGAGCGCTCGTTCGAGCAGCACCTGCGAATTGTGCACGCTATAGACCAGGATGGCGGCCTGTGGATCAAGCTCGCGAATGCGTCGGATGGCTTCGATGCCGCCGAAGCCTTCCATGCTGAGGTCCATGACCACGGTGTCCGGAACGTGCTTGCGGTAAGCGGCGTAGGCCGCCTCGCCACTATCCACTTCCGCCAGCACACGCAGAGCAGGATCGGAATCGATCAGGCTGCGCAGGCCGGCACGCAAGGCCGGGTGGTCGTCGACCACCAGCACCGTCACTGGTGTCAGTTTCGCTCCGGAAGAGATCCCTTGCCCGTCCATGTGCCTTCTCCCAATTCACTGCGCCACTGCGCAATACCCGGCGCTCATTTCAGAATTTTCAGCAGGTTGGAAAAACCATCGGTCCACACCGCGAAGCCCGGTCGCGGCGCAAGCGGGACGGCCCCCTTGATCTTCTCCAGCAGGCCCGCCGCAGGTTCGGGTCGGGCAATCATCACCCAGACCGAATCACGGCAGAAGGCATCGTCCGCATCCGCGTCGAGTTCGACGATCAGGGCGCGCATGCCGAGCTGCTGGGCGGCTGCGGCGACGACCGGTCGCAGGTCGAGATAGCGGTTGGTGATATGCACGGCCAGCACAGCATCGCTCTTGAGGTGGCGCAGATAGGTCCGCATGGCTTCGATGGTCAGCAGATGCGTCGGGATCGAGTCGCCGGAGAAAGCGTCGATCGCCAGCAGGTCGAAGTGCTGGACCGCTTCGCCTTCGAGCATCAGGCGTCCATCGCCGAGCACCGGAACGATCTGTGCTGCGCTATCCGCAAGGTAGCTGAAGTCCTTGCGGGCCAGGTCGAGCACCTGTTCGTTGATTTCGTAGATACGCATTTCGTCGCCCGGCCGGCCGTAGCTGGCGAGGGTTCCGGCGCCTAAACCAAGCACCCCGATCTTCCGCGGCTGGCCGGTGGCGAGGCTGAGCAGCGCTTGGCCAATCCCCGATTTCTCGCAATAGTAGGCCGTGGGTCGCCGGCTATAGGCGGGGGAGAGGAACTGTTCGCCGTGGTAAATCTCCCCGTGCAACATCGTGCGCTTCAGCCCCAGGGCTTCCCACTTAAAGCGGGACAGTCATGCTACCGATAGAGTCTGAGGATGAAGGGAGCTGAGGAGATGGGAACTGGTTGCCGCATCTCCTGTATCATCAGTTTTATGACAAAAAAAACTCTACGACTCAAGCCATACGGACAACCAGCCGCGTCATTTTTGCCGCACTTACAGACCAGGGAAAACGAAGCCTGCGTGCAGTGGGGGAATTAATTCATCGCCCGAAAAGCAGTGTTCATCGCCACCTGCAAGCGCAAGCCCGTAGGAACCGACATCCTGAATCGGGGTTTTGGGAAACCGAAGAGGGGGAGGCATGGCTGA
>NZ_SPMX01000039.1 GCF_012940005.1 Candidatus Accumulibacter contiguus
TGCAAAGGTTTGATCATCTCGTCGCCCCATNGACGGCTTATGAGACTCAGAACATCAAGAAGGTCATTCCCATGATGAAGTCAACTTGTGAGGCAATTGCTAAGAGGTTGTTGCCGTGAATAATGATCGAGACTCGAATGAGCAACTTGAGGGTTTCGCCGAAGTTATCGAGCTGCTTGACAAAAATCTTCGATATCTCGAATCACTTGGATTTGGAGAGGCAACAACTCAAGACTATCGAAAGATTCTGTCTTATCTGCGGTCTAGATCGTCTTCGGAAGTCGCAAAAATTCTCGGCAAGAATCTCACTAGACGAAAGCCTAAAGGCGTTCCGGACCCCGTTCTGACTGATGAAGAAATCACTCAGCTTCGTCCTGAGCAGATCAAGAAATTCCTCGTCGACGAGAAGATATCACGCACATTCCTAGAGCATTTGGCGGCCTTACGCTTCGGGGTTACAAAGGGCGCTCTGTCGACGCTGCGCAGTCGCGATGCCCTGATAGAGAAGGTCCAGACGCTTCTGGCACACGAAGGAACGCATGAAGCGATATCAAGGGCGGCGTCGGGTCAGTCTGGCAACGTGCCATCGGAGGAGCAGCCGTCTGAGCACCCCAACCTCAAGTCGTGATCAGCCGCACAACTTGACAGACACAACCCTGGAACGTCACTCGGGCGGCGGTCTCTTTCTACATTTCTACATGGCCATGATCTTGATCGCGGCGCCACTCTGACATCATCAGGACTAAACCCGCAACACGCCATTCCCTCCGCTCAACCCTCACGGTGCTCACGGTGTTTCCGGCATTTGTGTCGCAGGTCGAGGCAATGGGAGTAGCCGTTGAACGGCCGCGCGATAACTAAGCTGTTGCGGTCGATGGGCCGCGATGCAATGTTGCACAGCGGGTACGCGGGTGAATGTATTGCCCTACCCCACTAGGCCCGTCGTGGTGGGCGGGAAGATCTATTACGTTGACGGTATCGGTGAATCGCACTCGGTAAAGCAACTAGCCGCCGACCAGAAGGCCGCGAACGATGCCATGGCGACGTGATCCTGCACTCACTGGCCCCTTCCGCTGTGTAGCTGCCGGTCAGGCGCGCAGATAACCTCCCCAGTCCAATGCCCACTTATGGTTGATCGCTCCAAGCCGAATCTAGAGCGGGCCCCGGAAATTCGGACAGGAGGATAAGTGGTAGCCTTGCCCCCACGAACGGCTGCGTAGGCAGCCACACCAGGAGCAAGAGCATGGCAAGAAGGACGAGGCGGAACCACACACCGGCATTCAAGGCGCAAGTGGCACTGGCGGCGCTGAAGAGCGACAAGACGCTAGCGGAGCTGGCGCAGCAGTATGACATTCACCCGAATCAGATCACGGACTGGAAGCGGCAACTGACGGAGCGTGCGGTCCAGGTTTTTGGTGACGCCAGCAGCCCCGCAAGCAGTGATCCGGACCTAACGAAACTGCACGCCAAGATCGGTCAGTTAGCGCTGGAAAACGATTTTTTAGAACATGCGCTCAGCAAGGCGGGCCTGCTGAGCGCAAGACGATGATTGACCGCAACCACAAGCTCCCCGTATCGCATCAGTGCACCGTGCTGGGGCTGGCCCGTTCGAGCGCGTACTACACGTCACGCGAGGTCTCGCCGGCGGACCTGACCCTGATGCGGCGGATAGACGAGTTACATCTCGAGCACCCGTTTGCCGGCACACGCATGTTGCGCGATCTTCTGCGCCCCGAGGGCTTCGAGGCCGGGCGCAAGCACATCGGCACCCTGATGGCGCGCATGGGGATCGAAGCGCTTTATCGGAAGCCCAACACCTCTCGTCGGCAGCGGGGGGATGAAATCCATCCGTATCTCCTGCGCGGCCTCGCCGTCGAGCGGCCCAATCAGGCGTGGGCGGCGGACATCACCTACATCCCGATGCGCCGGGGCTTTCTCTACCTGTTTGCCGTGATCGACTGGTTCTCGCGGCGGGTCCTTGCCTGGCGGCTCTCCAACACCTTGACGACCGACTTCTGTCTGGACGCGGTGCGGGAAGCCATCCACCGCTACGGTCGCCCAGAGATCTTCAACACCGATCAGGGTTGTCAATTCACCAGCGGCGAGTTCACGGGGTTGCTCAAGCTACACCACATCCGGATCAGCATGGACGGCAAGGGGTCCTGGCGGGACAACGTCTTTGTCGAACGCCTGTGGAAGAGTGTCAAGTACGAGGAGGTCTATCTCAAGGCCTATGACAGCGTCGCCGATGCGAAAGCAAACCTGGCCACGTATCTACGCTTCTACAACGACGTTTCATGGTGCCCCACCTCGCTATGTGCTTGAGAAATCGAAGGTTATCTGCTCCGTGTTTGGTACTGCGGATTGCCGAGTCCTGCTCCTCACGCGCTCGACCAGTGCGGCAGCTGCGGCTGTCCGAAGTGTATCGCGGTTGAACACCCATGGCCCATCGGCCAGCGGATGCTGGGCCTCGATTTCTCCACGCGCCACGGCCAAACGGAGCGTGCGCGCGCTGACTCCCATGTGCTCGGCCGCTTCGGTCAGGTTCATCCAGGGTCCACCGTCGCGCTGGTCGGCCCGATAGCAGGGAATGTGGTGATAGCTGCGCAGCGCCGTGATCCGTTCCTGCGTCCACCGGTTGCCGCGTCCGGTCAGTAGCCTGTTGCGATTGAGTACGCCGGCAATCAGCCGATCCGGACAGATGTG
The DNA here is from genome assembly GCF_012940005.1 of Candidatus Accumulibacter contiguus. Classification (GTDB taxonomy): domain Bacteria; phylum Pseudomonadota; class Gammaproteobacteria; order Burkholderiales; family Rhodocyclaceae; genus Accumulibacter; species Accumulibacter contiguus. Next base: position 2,707 of record NZ_SPMX01000039.1, read on the forward strand.
CGCGAGCACGCGCACGGCTTCCAGGACCTCGGTAGGGGTCTGCGTGCTGCTCTGGCCGCGCCGACGTCGCGGCAATCGCAACTCGGTATGGACGCCGCCTCTCCAGTGAATGACCAAGACGACTTCACTGGCTTGCGCATCTACGTCGACGACCACCTCGCGAATCAGTGTCCGAATGACGCGCTTCTTGAGCCGTTCATCGGTCCCTGGATCATGCCATAGCGACTCCAGATCGGCAGCCAGATCAGCGAACTCCTCGCGCGTGGGCAGGGTTGCGAGGCCTTGCCGATCCCGATGTTGCCGGATCTGAGATTCGATCTCGTGCACCCGTTGCAAGGACTGATTCCAGCGTCGTTCAAGCTCGTCGGTGACCAGTCGATTCTCAGGGTCGGCGGCGTCGTATTGCTTCTGCGCCCTCCGGGCACTGTACTGCGCCGCCTCCAGGTCGCGTTGAAGCGCCGACAAGACTTCATCGACCCTACGTGCCTGCTCTTCGTGGGCGATGACCGCCGCCTCGATTGCTACTGGTTCCACGATCCGCAGGACCTCCCTCGTAATCGCTTGATCGACGACCAAACCGGCAAATCCAATGCAGCGCGGCTCGCCATTATCGAGCCACCCTCGACGGCAGTGGTACCGAAGGACATCGTGACAGCGACCGGTGTAGTGCACCACCAGCTTATGACCACAGCGGCGACAGCGCAACAACCCGGCGAGCAGCGCTGGACCCCGTTGGGCGGCGCCGATTTGCTCTCGGCGCATCCTATTCTCGGAAATGGTCGCCTGAAGGCGCTCGAATTCCTCCCAGACAACGTAGCCGTCGTGTGCGCCCGGAATGAAAGAAAGCCATTGTTCCCGCGGTTTGCGGCGCACCCGCTGACGGGCCTCGCCGCCATCGTACTGGGTCAGCTGTTCGGTTTTGCCATAGGCGTAGGCTCCGGCGTACGCCGGGTTGGTGAGCATGCTGTAGAGCATGCCGTAGGATGGTCGCTTCCAGTGCACTTCCTCGCGGGCGTTGATCACTGGGAGTTCCAGACCATGCTCCAGGAACCACAACAAGGTCTGTCGAACACTTCCCAGTTCGCCGAGCTTCTGGAACACCAAGCGCACCGCTTCCTGGACACGCCGGTCGGGATCCTTTTCCAGCCGTCGTTCGCCCTTCCGATAACCCACCGGGCTGGCGATCAACAGCTCACCCCGACGCGCCTTCTCGCGGCGGGCTTCGACCGAACGCTGCCGCAGCAGATCGAGTTCGTACTCGTTGAGGCTGCCCTTGAGCCCGAGCAGCAAGCGATCATTCCCCTGCCGCGGCGCGTAGACCATCTCCTGGTCGATCAGGACGGTGTCCACAACACGACAGACCTCGACCAATTGTTGCCACTCCCGGCTGTTTCTGGCAAAGCGCGATACTTCGCGCGCCGCCACCGCGCCGACCTTGCCCAGACACACCTCGGCCACCATGCGCTCGAATCCGCTGCGCGTCACCAGACCGGCTGCCGAGCGGCCGAGATCTTCATCGATGACTTCGATCTCACGCCAGCCCAGTTGCATCAAGCGTTCCCGCATCGCATATTGCAGCTTCTGGCTCTCCTGGTTGTGGCTAACCTGGTAGGCCGAGGACTGACGAATGTACAGAATGGCTTTGCGCGAAAAATGCTGCGCCTTGAGCTTCTCACTCATCGCCGGCCTCCTGCGTCGATCGGGAAGCCAACTCCCGTTCGGACTGTTCGCTCAGCATTCGCGCCAGCAAACGAATCGTTTGCTGGCGCACCTCCCACGGCAGTTGTTCCCATTGCGGCGTTGTTGGCCTCGACTGAAACAACGACAGCTGGGTTGCCCGGCACGGGCTCGACAGGATTCTCATCAGCACCTCCTTCGGGTAACAAGGAATCGTGCTGGGCTTGTAGCATAGGACTACCATCCGGCTGCGAGTGTGCAGCCAGCAGTACCGCCAACCCGTGCAAGGCTCCGATCTCCACGACGGGTCTCGGCGCCAGGCGCAGCTGGCAGCACACGGCCCTGTCAAACATCCAGAGCGGCACTTCGAGCCCGCGACATTCGTGCTGTGGCTCCAATCCGCAATGCGCGACCATCCACCCGCGGCTCACCCGCGCCCGATAAATCCAGACGACGCGACCAAACCAGGGGTGCCAGGGATAGAGAACTTCTCGCGACTCGGTACTATGGGTGTTCGATTGATGACTTGTACAACGAGCGACGACCCCATCGCTCCCGGGATGGCAAGACGCCGGACGCCGCCTACTTCGCGACGCCCACGTCCGCAACCGGAGCAGCGGCGTAAGACATGAGGAAGGGACTCCGTGGATTTGTGGACGATGCGCTGTCGCGCACCGGGCCGCTTGCCGTGGAAAAGTCTGGCGACTTTCCCACCGCGCGTCCCTTCGCCCACAAGCTCCACCGAGCTCTATTCGTTTTGTATAAAATCCCGGAAGGTCAAAACCAACCGCATCACCGGTCAGTCGACCACAACTGGCAAGGTTCCACTTATCAAAGAACGTTTTCTGTCCAAACAAACGGGGCCACCTCTTCTGGGCGTTGTCGAAACCAATGGCCGAGATCTTTCATGCGACAGGCGACAGCGCGATCTTGACGCGTTTCAGGCCGTTCGTCACGGTCTGCGCCAGTTTCACTACCTCGGGGTCGTCAGGCACGTTCGCTACCGCCCATCCGCAGAACGAAGCCATGAGCGCAGCCCGTTCGACGGAGAGCTTTGACTCCAACAAGCCAGACTCAATGATGGGGATCAGGGCTGCCGCGGCTCTGAGACGGTTGATCTCCGGGGTCGATGGAGAAATCTGCTGGCGATTCAAGTGCTGGATCGCTTTCTCAACTACGGGAATAGGAGAGTTTGAAATCCTCTACCCCGTCGAAATTCGCTAGCTCATTGGCCAGTTCCGCGATGGATATCGCGACCGCTCGATCGACAGTGACCGCGACGAAACGCCATTCGGGGTGCCCACCAGAAAGAGCAATCGACAGGCTTCCCTCGACAATCTCGTAACCCCACTCCTTGGCTTTACCCCGCAACAGGTCGAGGTTTGGGACGGCGTCTTTCGTGAAGCGCATTGTAGCGGCCACCGCCGGATGCGAAGGTAACCAGTCTGCCAGCCGGGAACCCCACATCATGCTGATCGCCGATAGAGCAGTGAGCAGTATCGCCGCAGCGTAAAACCCGACGCCGACCAGCACGCCAATTGTTGATGATGCCCAGATGGATGCGGCCGTGGTGAGGCCACTGATGGTGAGACCATCCTTCACGATCACCCCGGCTCCAAGGAAACCGATACCGGCCACTATGCCTTGTATGACCCGCGTAGGATCGGCTATGGCAATTGCGGCCGAGTGACCTCCGTACCAGTAGCTTGGATACCCAGTGACGACAACCAGTGCTGCGGATGCCATGCAAACGAGTCCGTAGGTCCGCATGCCGGCGGCGCGTCCGTGAAAGGATCGCTCGTACCCGACGACCAACCCCAGCAGCAGCGCTCCAAAAATGTTCAGGAACACGACGACGTTGGTGGAGACTTCATTGACCGACCAATAGGCCGCGAGCGATTCAAACGAGAGCGTGTTCATTGCACTTTACCTCGAAAGGGTCTCAAGACTGGGAGACAGCCAGCGTCAGCTTGGCGAAGCAATCGGGTGGATGCCGCATGGACAGCGATCATTCCGACCAATCTTGTAGGTCATTTTCCGGGCGCCACCCTCTCTCGAAGTTCCTTCCCCGGCGTGAAGTGCGGCACCCTTTTCGCTCGCACCGGCACTGCCTCACCTGTCATTGGGTTGCGCCCGTTCCGGGGTGGCCTGTAGTTCAGCGCGAAGCTCCCGAAACCGCGAATTTCGATGCGACCTCCGCGGATCAGAGCTTCGCTCATCCGTTCCAGGATGGCCTTGACCGAGAGTTCAGCATCTTTGGCGGTTAGATGCGCGAAGTGTGAGTGTGCGGCGAGGCGAGCGACGAGTTCAGAACGGGTCATGTCGACCTCTTACCCGCTCAGTTGAGTGGTCGAACGAGGCGCGCGCTCGTGAAACCGTTCGCTGTAGGCGCTGTAGGCGCTGTGTCGTTGGGCGGACTGAACGCAGATGGCGGAGGTGCGTCGGCCATCTGACTAAACACCCGTGTTCGCTCGAACATAGAGGACTTTGTAGTTGCTACTGGGTGTCGGTCGTTCCTCCGTTGCGAAGAGGTCTGGCCTGTCGCGTACTAGGTCAGAGAGCTTCTTGTAGCCGTAGATGCGTGAATCAAAATCTGGCTGAATCTTCTGAAGGTAACTTCCGAAGGTTCCAAGATTTGCCCAGCCAGCATCGTCGACGGATTTGTCGAGAGCCTCCATCAGAAACTTCTCGGGAAACGGTGGTCGTGAGATGGACGATGGCGCAACCTCAGACTTATGGGATGCCTCTGCCACGATTGCACCGCCGGCCGCTGGCTTTCCGGATATGGTTGCAACATCTGGTGTGCGAAGGACCTCGGTGAAGATGAACTTGTGGCAGGCGTTACGGAACGGTTCGGGTGTTTTTTGCTCCCCAAACCCAAAAACCTGAAGGCCCTCTTCGCGGAGACGGACTGCAAGTCCAGTGAAGTCACTGTCGCTGGTCACCAGGCAGAATCCGTCAAACCTACGCGTGTACAGCAGATCCATCGCGTCGATGATCATCGCGCTGTCGGTTGCATTCTTGCCAGTTGTATACGCGAACTGTTGCAACGGCTTGATCGAATGCTTGTTCAGGAATTTCTTCCAGGAAGCGCTGGCCGGAGAGGTGAAGTCGCCGTAGATTCGACGCACTGTCGCCTCACCAAATCGGGCAACCTCTTCGAGCAAGGCTTCTATCACTGCGGCCTGCGCGTTATCGGCGTCAATCAGGACTGCGAGTCGCTTGGTCGGTTCATCTCCGACGCTCGGGCTTGATGATGCGGGCGATGTGGTCATAGCGCGTCTAACAAATGGTGTTTATCGGCCGCCGGGAACGAGCGAGTCCAACTGCTGCTGTCTCGCCACAGACATTGTTGGGCTGACCGCCATGGGGGTGGCGGTGTCCGATCGCGATTGTAAGCGGTAAGCGACGACTGTAGGGCGCCGCACCTTTTTTGAGGTGGCTTCGGAGACATGTCATTCCCCACCACCCACCCCGAATTGGACCCTCTGCCCCGCCCACTCCACCGGAAACGGCAGCATCAGATCCTTCAAGGTCAGGTCCGCCGGCTGTCTGCCCGCCAATATGGCTTCCACGATGTCCGCTCGCCGGATGTGTCCTCGCCTTGGGTGGGCAAGCTGGTGGGCGTGCGTAAGTGGCAGAACAACAGATCCCCGCCACATTCGCAAAGAGTTGGGGAATTGATCAACACTGCCTTAGGGTTTTGGCCTAGCATGCTCTTTCTCCTCACCTGCGAAAGCTTGTGCCATGCCATTGTCTGATGAGATCGAAACCCGGCGACGCGCCATAAAGACTGATTCATACGCCATGTCGATCGGCGAGATCATGAATCTCTACAGTTCGAAAGAGCTGAATATCAACCCCAACTTCCAACGAATGTTCCGCTGGAAGCCTGAGCAGAAAACGCGCTTTATCGAATCAATCCTACTCGGCATCCCCATCCCCTCGATATTCGTTTCTCAGGGCGCGGATGGTGTTTGGGACCTCATCGACGGACTCCAGAGGCTGTCCACTGTCTTCGAGTTCGCGGGCATGTTGGAAGGTCTTGACAAACAGAAGGTCCCGCCGTCCAAACTGACGAAGGCGAAGTACCTACCCTCCCTCGAGAACAAAGTCTGGCAGAACCTCGACGATGAGCAAGATCCAGATAGCCTAACGCTTCGGCAGCGCATCGACATCAAGCGCGCCAAAATCGACATTAACATCATCATGCGCGAGAGCGACAGTGCCGCTAAGTATGACTTGTTTGAGAGGATCAATACGGGCGGCAGCAGACTGTCGGAACAAGAGGTTCGGAACTGCCTCCTGATCATGGCGAACGTCGAGTTCTTCAATGCTTTCGAAAAATTTGCCGAAAACCCCGACTTCGAGGAATGCATCGCTATCACAGACCGCGCGAAGGAGGAACGTTACGACATGGAGCTCGTAGCACGCTTTATTACCCTTCGTACGGCCGACATGCAAGCAGTCCGGAGTCAGATGTTTGACGTGGGCAACTTCCTCTCCGAGTCGCTCGTAGAGATCGCCACGAGCAATATGGATCTCGCGCAGGAGCGCAATGTGTTCGACCGTACCTTTAAGCTCATCAACGCGGCCCTGGGAGCGAACGCCTTCCGCAGATACGACGCAGCGAAGGGCCGATTTATGGGCATGGCGCAGGTCTCCGCTTTCGAGGCCATTGCTATCGGTCTTGGGCACAATATTGACGCGTGGAATCCAGACGATCCGACTCAGTATAACGAGTTTATGCTGCGCGTCGAAAGTATGTGGGAGAAGCCTGAGTTCAAGAATAAGCAGGGATCCGGCGTGCGCGGCACGGACCGCATCCTGAACGTTATCCCGTTCGCCCGAACCCATTTTCAGCGATGACCAAATATGTGACGGCAGAACAGTGTCTGGACGCTATCCAGTCCGACAGCGCATGGCGGAAGAAGGAGATTTCGTCGTTAAAGCAACGAGTGGCGGGTGCTGATGGTGAGACGCGCACGATTATGATGCGCGCCGGAATTCTCATCCTGTATGCGCATTGGGAAGGATTTGTGAAGTTCGCCTCAGAGACCTACATCACCCATATTAACGAAAGGATCGATCGGTTTAACGCTCCGCTGAACGAGCACTACCAGACACTGCTTATGTGGCGCTGCGTTCAGCGCAAAGGGGATTATCCTCACTCGAAAGCGCCGGTGGGCTTCTTAGACGTGATGCAAGACTGGAAGAATAGGCCGGACAAGAAGCTTTCGGATGACATGATCGACGCAGAGTCAAACCTAAACTCTAAGGTGCTCAGAAAGATCCTTCGCATTATCGACATCCCCTTTGCCGACTTTGAGTCGAAGCAGAACCTGATTGACGAGAAGCTGCTCGGGCGCCGGAACCCCATCGCGCACGGCGAGAAAAGGGTAATCGATGTTGACGAATACAACGAAGCTGACCAAGAAGTTCGCATGCTGCTCGAAACCTTCCAGCAGAAAATCGAGGGTTGCATCCAGAATAGTTCTTTCGTAGAAAGGCAAGCCGCCGACGCGGAGGCAAGGACCGAAGCGACCGTGCAAGCCTGTCGTATTGAGCCAGAAGGGCCAGAGCAGCACCATCCACAGTAATTGCATGTCAAGGGAATATCCGAGGTAGGAGATGGTCGTACGGGTAGTCCTTATTCGGCAATGAATCGCTCTTGCTCTTGTATGATGTACCCGGTGGAATTGCGAGCGTCGAGCGTCAAACAGTTCTTTATGCGGGGATCGAAACCGGCGACAGCCCCCCACCACCGACCCCAAACCTCTCCCTCTGCCCCGACCACTCCACCGGAAACGGTAGCATCAAGTCCTTCAAGGTCAGGTCCGCAGGTTGCTTCCCCGCCAGAATCGCCTCCACGATGTCCGGTGCCAGTAGCGCCAACCTGATGATGCGACTCACAAATGACGCCCCGATCTTCTCAGCCTTGGCAATGTCTTCCAAGCATCCGTAGGTTCCGTTTTCCAGCAGCTTCTGCCACCGAAAAGCACGGGCGATGGCCTTGATCATCGTGTTGTCGATGGTCGCCATCGGCGCCGGGCTGCCCTGCGTCCCATCCGGCAATACGATCACCTTGCGCCCGCCCCGCAGCTTGAAGGTCATTGGCAGATTCACGGAAATGACATCGCTATCCATCACGCCGCCTTCCTGCCTGGCATCACCGACTGGATCAGTTCCCTCATCCCCGCCGCCTTGAGGTCAATGCGCAGGCCCGTGGGGCTCACCGTCACCCGTTCCACGAGCAACTGAACGATCCTGGCCTGCTCGGCCGGGAACAGTTCATCCCACACCGGCTCGATCGACTGCAGCGTCGTGATGACCTCCTGCGCGTCTGCTGCGGGATCGAGCGCCACGACTTCGCGGATGGCCTGCGACATCACCTCGGGCGCCTGCAGCACTTTCCTGACCTGCGAAATCACGGCGGCTTCAATTTCCCCCGCGGGCACACGAGACACCGAGCAAGCCTCCTTGCCGATCTTCATCGACGCCGTATTCACATAGTAACGATAGACTTTGTCGCCCTTGTGGGTAGCTCCCGGCGTCATGGCCCATCCCTCATCGGCGAAGATCAGTCCCTTCAGCAGGGCAGGGGCTCGCGATGGCCGATTCTGCCGAGCCCGTTGTTCTGGTTCGCCTCGACCCAACATGGCTTGCACCTGCTCCCATAACCTGCGCATCTCGGGAGGCACTGGTCTCCTGGGTGCGTTGCAGAAGGGTGGCGACTTGTTTGGGCACCTGCATCGGGCCGTCGGAAAAGCCATGCGGCAGGAGGTCCAGCCGATGCGGGAAGCGGTCCGGCGTCATGTCGGGAGCGAACTCAAAGTGGTCCGTCATTCGTTCCTGCACGCCTTCCGGGTGAAGGTGCTCGATCAGGACCCGACCCGATTGCCTCGAATGTGGATCGGTTCGCGGATTCCGTGGTCGGGCGTCCATGAGACTGGCGTCACAATCGGCGGAAAGATGTTGATTCCCCTGCATGGTCGGTTGGGCAAGAAACGCTTCAAGGCTTTCGTCGATGAATTGATGCGTGGCGGGAACGCCTACTTCATCAAGAAGGGCGGCAAGGTCATTCTGATGGCAGAGAACCTCAAGGAATACGACCGGCCGCTGGCAGGTTTCAAGCGTCGCTACCGAAAGGCTGAAGGTATCAAGCGGCTCAAACGGGGGGCTGACATTCCGATTGCCATCCTGGTACGGCAAGTCACCTTGCGCAAACGCCTCAATGTCGAGGGTGTGGTCAGGCAACGCATTGCCGCCCTCGAACGGGCCATTCAACGCTTCCTCTGATTCCTTCAAACCGGATCATATAGAAGATTCGTATTCGGGTTCCTTTGCGACCATCGCTTCCATTTCTCGCAACGGAGCCTGGACAACGCGCCGCTACCCGACGGTTTTGCGGGATTTGTGGGAGGCCAGTCGGGGTGCAACAGATCGGGTAACCGGCATCCCCTGTGAGATGGAGGTGCCAACGTGGGGCCGGCACTCACTGGTACTGTCGGGGTGCCTTTCCCTCTTTGGCGAGAAGAGCGGGTTTCGCTCGCGTGTCGGAGGCGTCGAGCTTTTCCACCAGAACGTCGAAGCGCCAGTCGTCGCCGAAGTCATAGCGGAATTCGACAAGCTGTCGCGGAAACAGCCCGGCTTCTCCCAAGGTCACTTCGTCCGCGTAATATTCATCGACATCACTGCAGCGCGGGTCGTCGAACGTCCGCTGGGTCGCGTATTCGTCCTGGTAGAGAAACTGATACAGGTGTTCGTCATCGAATTGGAAGGCATCGAGGATGAATCGGGCGAGATCGTCGAAATCCCTTTCGGCCGGCATGACGATGCGGCGCCAGACCCCCGCGCCGAGCGAAACCTTGAACGTCACACTCCCGCGGAACGGCTCGACGGCGTCGGGTTCTCCGATGGAATTCTGCCAGGCAGGAAAGAACGGGATTACTGCGTCTGCCCAGGTAAAGAAAGGAGGGCGATCCATGTCGTCTGCGCTTGGGTCTTCCGCTACGGCCGAATCCTCGCCTGCAGGGTTGAACAGACGTTCCAGCAAGCCGGTAGAAGTGTAGCGGAATGCCTGTAGGTAGGTCGCGCAGGCGGATAGTCCCCACGGGGTCGCGACCATTCGCTTGATCTGCCAGCCGTTGCCGGAAACGGCGGGGTCCGAAAGGATGTCGAGCAGGCCGAACAATTGCATCAGGGCGATCTGCTTCATGCCGAGCAATCCGAAAATGGCCACTTGCCACTTGTCGTCTGTCTTTCTTGCACGGCTGCCGGGCCGGCGGCGCTTCACTAGCTCCAGCCGGTACTCTGCCATTCTGCTGGCGAGGCGGAAACGCTCCTGCTCGTAGTCGGCGAAACTCCACCAGCGTTCGAGCAGGCTGAAGTAACGTTCTGTCGGATTGAGCAGTTGCCACTTGGCGACCATTTCCGGATTGAGGACCATTCGTGGCGTGGTGGTGGAACGATCCACCTTCCCCAGCCGACTGAAGCGCAATAGCAGGTGCAAGCCATCCACATGGGGATACGACACCTGCCTGCCGCGGCTGAGACCGATCGGGACGGGGTGCGTCCGCAAGGCGTTGAGTTCAGGCAGGCGGGCGATGGCGAACTCGCTGGTCTTTGGCGAAACAGGAATGCCGTCCGTGCCGAGGTAGTCCAGAAGGGCATCGAAGTCGTGCACGATGGTACCGGGGGGTGCCTCTGAGTTGGAAGCGGCAGCGAATGCCGCCCGGTCGGCGTCGGTGAGGGACAGAGTGGTCATGTCGGTTCTTTCAGGTGCGGGGCTCGCAGCCAGGCGATCACCCAAGAAAATAGCAATTCTTGGGAGCTTCAGTATCACCGGCCAGGGTAACTGGGGTCAATCGGCACCGGGAAGATTCATAATGGTGCCCAGTCGAACGTTCTCCCGAGGCGGTGTCATCACTTGCACTGAGGTGCAGTCAGGGGCGAGTGCAACTGGGTGGTTGAGCAGGGTTGACGATCGTCCGGATGGTGGTCAAATGGGCTGGTGTTGGCGCTACTCGCTGGGACGTTTGTAAAGTTGAAGGTGTTTGAAGGGGGGGCAGTGAGCGACGCAGGGTTGACTGCAGTCTTGGACGACCTAGAGGTGCGCTTGATCGATTGACTGTGGTTGGTGAGCGAACATACACTCCTGACTGCGCTATGGGATTTCTTGTCCTCTATCCGCAGCACGGAACGAAGGAGCGTGTCATGAGCCTCACGATGCTATCGAAATCGGTGGCGGTGTCTATCTTGGTTGCTGTGCCAGTTCTCCTGACGGTTCCGGTGCCGCTATTGGCGGCCGAGGATCCCGATCAGGGGATGAAGATGATCGTGGCAGTCGTGACTTACAACCTGCCGCGACGCGCGACCCTCGGGGACGTGAGGCGAGCGGCTGACCGAGGCGCACAGAAGTACCTCAGCCTCCCGGGCTTGCTGAGGAAGAATTACTGGCTGAGTGAAGACGGAATGCGGGCGGGCGGAATTTACGTATGGGAGTCAAAGGCGCGTGCCGAGGCCTTCTACACTGCGGAGTGGAAACAAGTCGTCACTCGCCAGTACGGGGTAGCACCCGAGATTGTCTACCTGCTTTCCCCGGTCATGGTGGATAACACTGCCGGCCGCATCGTGACAGACGCGGAGTGAAGCGGTCCGGTTGGGCGATCATGCGCTGGGTCTTCAGCTTCATCGAGAAGAACTGGACCACCGAGATACGCGGCTTCTCGCCTCACCGCCGGTCTTGTCGCCGCTCGGCGTGTTACCTTCAACCTTAACCAAGGAGGACCCACTTGAGCGGGAAGCCAGATTATCAGTCGCTTCTGCAGCAATTCACGAAAGAGATTACGGATCTGGATCTGCCTGCTTTTGGAGATCCGGCTGGTTGGACGCTCGCGAAGGGACTTCAGAACGGCGTACAGATCGGATACGACATTCGTTCAGCTTCTGACAGGAAGGAATTACACGATATCGGAGCGCGTTACGGACTTATCCTGCTATGCCCGAACGACGTGGTTGACCTGGATTTCAATGTGACCCCGGGCAAGCCGTCAGCGGTTGTAACAACGGCATTTGGTAAGCTGCCAATTCGGCCGAGGCGTGGCTAGCAGGCGGGGAAGCCGTACGCCGGAAAGCTCTCCATCTTCGACCTTTCACGGTAGCGTGCCAGGCACTGGTGGCGATGCGCGTAACCCTCAACATTTGAGAACCTGTAAATGGTGGCTATGCTCGGAGGGGCTGCGCCTCAACAGGTTGATTTGCCGCTTGCTTCACACACATTCCGCCTACAGCAATACCCTGAGCGCTGTTGGCACGTCTCCCCCTGATCCTCACCCCGTTCTGAAACGGTTCGTCAGTCCTGCACTATCGAAGCCCCCCAGGGCGTTTTTTGGCGTTCATCCCGCTCCCCACCCGCACGGTTTCTTGCTGTTTGCGATTCACCATGCCAGAACCGACCAGTAGTGGAGTCGCCGGATCCGCCGCGTTCAAGGCCGCCGGAGGCGTAGCGGCGGGTGGGGCACTACTCTCGGCCATCGTCGTGATCCTGATGACGCCGCCGCGCTCGACGCGCGAGTGGGCGGTCGGAGTGATCAGTACCGTGGTCACCGGGATCGGCGGCGGGGCGACTGCTGTCCAGTATTCCCGACTGCAGGAGTGGGTGGATTCGGTCACCGGCCTCGTGGCGCTGGGCGGCTTGATCTTCGGCTGCGGCCTGCCAAGTTGGCCGATCGTGCGCTGGGTCTTCAACTTCATCGAGAAGAATCGGGATGCCGGGATCGATGAGGTCGCCAAGGAAACCAAGAAGGTGCTGTGATGGGGGTGCGGGAGATTTTGTGGGTCTGATCGGGTTGGCGGGACAGGCGTCTGCGATGGTAACAAGTGTAGCTGCGCGGGCTCTTCCACTTCCAGCGGCCAACGGTGAAGCCGAGACATGCTGTCCAGAGGTTTGATGGCGGACAGACCTCGCTTACAATCCCCATGGCCGTCCCATCTCCCTCCTTCAGTGCAATGATGCTTCTTGCCGCCGACACGCCGGCGGTTGAATCGGGTGATTTCTGGGCGGTAGACAAACGCTATTCGTTAGGTCGAGCGCATCTGTTGAGTGATGTTTCACGAGGGGAGACCACATTCAGTAAGTAACCCTCCGCTGCAGAAAGGAAGGTATCCCATGAAACTGAAAATCCTGGTTGTAAGCGCACCGATGATACTGTTCTGTGCGTTCGTGTTCGGCTCGCCAGAGAAGCTTTCACCCGCTGACGAGGCCGCTGCGTTCAAGGCCGCCGGCTTCAAACTCAAGGGCAAGAAGTGGCGGGCTTGCGACGACCCAACGCCCACCTACACGCCGGGCGCTATCGAGGAGGTGCGGGACATCAATGGTGATGGCTACCCAGAGGCAGTCATCACCGAAGGTGGCACCTATTGCTACGGAAATACCGGCTCCGGCTATAGCCTCGTCAGCAAACAGGCTAATGACAGTTGGAAGCTCATCACCAAGGGCACGGGCATCCTCACCGTCCTGACCACCAAGGGGGCTGGCGGCTGGCCAGACATTGAGATCGGCGGACCAGGCTTCTGCTTTCCGATTCAGCGCTGGAACGGCCACGAATATGTGTTGCAACGGCATCAATATGAGGGCAAGCCCTGTCGCCCCAAATAAGCAACTGGTGCAAAGTCCTATGGCCAGGATTTGTCGAACCTGCGGTGCGTCTAACCTCGCTACGCAGAGCCCGACAGCGACAAGAATGGTAACTACCTCTCCATGAGTAGAATGAGAGGACGAATTCACGTCCGATATCTGCGGTTCTTCCTGATGCTGGTCGTCAGCCTCTCGGCCCATCCCGAAACCCTCTCCGGTACCGTCGTGGGCGTCGCCGACGGCGATACGATCACCGTGCTCGACGCCAACCGCGAGCAGCACAAGATCCGCCTGGGTGCCATCGATGCCCCCGAGAAAGCGCAACCCTTCGGGCAGCGATCGAAGGAATTCATGTCGGCGATGGTCTTCGGGAAAGATGTCGACGTGCAGTGGCAGAAACACGATCGCTACCAACGCATCGTTGGCAAGGTCATGGTCGCGGACCCGAACTGTCGGACGAGCTACTGCCCGAAGACGCTGGATGCTGGCCTGGCGCAGATCACGGTCGGCCTCGCCTGGTGGTACCAGAAGTACGCCAAAGAGCAATCGGCCGAGGACGCTGGCCGGTATAAATCCGCCGAACAGGAGGCGCGGGCGAAGCGTGCCGGGTTGTGGGCCGACGCTGACCCGGTCCGACCGTGGGACTGGCGGAAGGGCGAACGGTGATGGAGCACAAGAAGTGGCCGGCGACGATCGATGAGGCGGTCGGCGTAGTGATCGCCACCCTCTCGGATGAGGACAAGGCTGCGATCAGCGCCATGGCGGAGTCTGAGCTCACCGGTTTGCACTTGGGCCTTGGTGCCTGGATTCGGAACAGTCTGGGGCTGTGGTCTGGCAACCGATCGCTGCTCGAATCCACAGGCGCGCCAAACGCCGATGATGCTTCGATGGTGATCATCGAGGCGTTGTGGGAGCGACTGCGGGAAATGGTGCCGAAGGTGCACTGAGATGTGCGGTCGATACGCCCTCTACGGTCCGACCTCCCGCACTCGAGAGCAGTTCGATCTCGATGACGGGTTCGACTTCGCGCCGCGCCACAACATCCCACCGACGACGAACGTGTTGGTTGTCCAGTCGGGGCCGGACGGCGGGAGGGTGGCGAGGCCTCATCGCTGGGGACTAATCCCGTCGTGGGCCAAGGATGTCACGATCGGCGCGAAGCTCATCAACGCGCGCGGGGAGACGGTCGCCGAGAAACCGGCTTTTCGCGCCGCGTTTCGGTGCTGGCGATGCATCGTGCCGGCGAACGGTTTCTACGAGTGGAAGCCGGTGCAGGACGGCAGTCGCACCATCAAGCAGCCGTACTTCATTCGCCCACAAGATGAAGGCGATCTGTTCGGGTTTGCCGGGCTTACCGAGCGCTGGGTGTCGCCGGAGGGCGAAGAGGTTCACACTTGCTGCATCATCACGACGGACGCCAACGCGCTGATGATGCCGATTCACGACCGGATGCCCGTGATCCTGCAGGCCAGGGATTACGGGGCGTGGCTGGAGCCGGGTAATGCGGGTGTTAACGGCTTGCAGGAATTGCTTCGCCCAGCCGACGCTGGCGACATGATCGCGTACTCAGTATGTCGCGCGGTCAATTCGTCCCGCAGTGATTCTCCAAAGTTTGTGGAACCTGCATGAACCAGCGTCTACGACCTGGAGTCTCCGAACCGCTCATCCTGATGTTCTCTCGCAGACAGGTAGAAACCTGCGATATCGACGAGCCGCTGCAGCTCCTGCACAGGTTGATTGCTGACCGACGTTCCGCGATCGAGTATTGCGGCCGGATTAGTCTGGTGATCGATGGTTACAACGACGATCCGCGAGAGCTATTCGAGATTCCGGCGGTGCGAGCGTACCTCAAGCGTCTCGACCAGGAGTGGCCCTACTGGTTCTTCTTTCTGTCCCAGGCTGACGAGTCAATCAAAATGCTGGAAAGTTGCCTGTGCGACACCATTGAGGTGGTGCCGGGAGTGGCATCTATAGACATTGAACAGATGGAGCGGGTATTGGCCCGTCACTTCGGGGCTATGAATCGGCTGACCGAGAAATTGGACCTGCCCAAAGAGAAGTGCGAGGAACTTGCTGAGGGCATCATCAGCCTCATCCATAACGCCGCGGTTGAGCAGATTCAGGGCGACGACTACCGATAGCAAAGAGCGAACAGATGGAACAGACCGATCTACAAACGTCAGGCGAGAAGTGCGCATCACGTCTGATATGGTTCGCGGTTGCAGGGGCGACTCTTACAGCCATCCTTGTGGCGGCCTATCTGCAAGGGACACTGTGAGTGTCGTTACTGCCATCACGGCGAGGGCATAGGGGGTACGTCACATGAAACTCTATGAGCTTGTTTCGCAATTGTGTCTGAGGCTTGAATCCACTGATTCGGAGCTTGTAAGCCGAGCACGGGCATCGTGGAATCCGAACAGCGGCGCGCTGGACGGCAACCTTGCGTCTATGATCCTCAATCGCATAAAGAGCCTCCTGCCCGCATTCGATGTGGATTACAAGTGCGACGCTTACAACGAACTGGCAAACTCGGAAGGGCTCGATAGAGTGGAGAACGATATGATCGGGCTTGACTCGTGGATTGCAGAGGCCCTGTTGGACCCTGTGGTAGCGATGCTCATGGCCGCAGAAGGTGGGCATAGTCCAACTACACTCGGTAGGCTCCATTGATTCCTTTCCCAGTTGGAAAGTCGTTTTCCGCTTGCGTTGCGCCGATAAGCTTGGTGAGCCTAGATGTTCCGGGGGAAGCCGCTTCCGGAACTGGAACGGGCCGAAGCCTGCCCATGGTCAGGAACCCAGCCTGCCGATCTTTCCCTCGCTTGCAAGTTTGACGCCGTCTGTGGGCAAGCTGTGGATAGCTGTTCCTGTCCCGTGCGCCGTGCCAAGGCGCTGTCTTTCAACGGGTGCGAATTCCGTCCGGTAACTTTCGTTCCGACCGGTAGCAACTGGAGCAGTCGCGGAGGTAGATTTGGTGGCCGGCCTCGTGGCACTGGGCGGCTTGATCTTCGGCTGCGGTCGGTCGGGATGGGCGATTGTGCGGTCGGGCTTCAACTTCATCGAGAAGAAACGGGATGCCGGGATCGATGAGGTGGCCAGGGAAGTGAAGGATGTGCTGTGAGGGAGGCGTGATACGGGTGCCCTGGGCCACAACCGTGGCCTACGCGGAAACCTTTCTGGTTGATGTCGGTCCAAATACTAAAGCCTAAGCGGGAGCTTTTAAGGTCCTTCGCCAGGAATTGTAGTTTGACGGCGATTGCCAGGCACGAGGCACTTCCGCAAGTGCCATCGAATTTCTTGTTCTTGTTCTTATTCTTCAATCCCTTCCGCATGCCGTTGCGGACGTTCCAACGGCGGCGGAGTCCCGACGAGGAGAGCCAGGCATGAGCACAGTGGCGTTGACCATCGACTACAGCAACGGAGCTCACAAGCATTTTTCGAGCATTCCCTGGAAAAAGGGCTTGACGATCCTTGGAGCCATTCAGGCGAGCGAGGGAATTGTCCCTGGAGCCACAATCAGTTTCGGATCCGACCGGGTCGGGCACGTCCTCAAGCTCGTCATCGACGGTTCTCCTCGGGAGGACGGACCGGCATCTGAATGGGTGATCTGGGTCAACGCGAAACCCTTTCAGGGTCGTCTCGGCACGGAAACGAGCTTCGGCTTCAAGCCGGATGAGCGCGAGAGCAACCTGCTCAAAGCGGGAGATCACGTCCTGATCAAACAGTCTTTGGTGCCCTGAGGCCCGGTGTGAGGCGAAACGGGTGTGCCTGGGCGCTGCTGATCGCGCGGCTCTATGAGGGTTTTCCGCTCGCCTGCCCACGCTGCGGCGGCGAGATGTGAATCATCGCCTTCATCACCTTGCCCGCAATCATCCTGCCGATCGTCGCCAGACTGGACTGCAAAAACGGAAGCTTTGCCCGTCCGCTGCACCGCTGGCGCCTGTGACCTGGCAACGCTCAGCAGGTGACATGGAACAACCCGATGGCTCTGCCCTTGGCCTTGTTATAGGCCTTGATCGCCTGCGGCGTCGGCTGCAGAACCACGCGGCAGTCATGATTGGTGAAGAATTCGGCAGCCTCCGGCGACAGGTGAACGTTGCCGTACTGACCGGTACCCAGAACCAGAGTGTCGCAGCCCCTCTCGTAGACGAATTCCGCCTCGTCCACGGAAATCGTATGCGAGGTGCCATAGTATTGCTTGGAGAGTCTCTTTTTGCGCTTGAGCACCTCGCCCGAGAGGCGGATGACGACGTCGTGCGGGTAAGTAGCGCCATCGATGGTGATGCTGCCAAAGTCGGTACTATCGATTTTCATGGCGACACTCCCTTTCCCTCATGACAGACCTCAAGAAACCCATCTCAGTTGCCTGACCGGTAGCGTAGCCCAGTTTCGGCATTCCTGGGACAGGATCCTTGCCTTGCGAAAACGACAATCCAGTCCGTGTCGCCGTTGTCGACTACTCCGCACCGATCTTGGAGGGAGATGCCCGGAAGCGGCACGCGACATCAGCGAACTGCGCAGTCTGCTCGATGCCTTCAACGAGGCGAAGAAGACGGCCGGGCTGACGATCGTGAGGATGTTGGTCACCGGGCTGGTGTTGGCGCTGCTCGCCGGGGCATTCGTGAAGTTGAAGGTGTTCGGGGGTGGGCAGTGAGCGATCCGCCGGGGAAGCGATGTGTCGAGTGCGGTGCTGGTGATGAACATTGATGACGTCGCGAAGGAGGTGAAGGAGGTGCTGTGATGAATGCGGCGCCTATGGCCCCACGCAATGAGCGAGGCTAGATTCGGATGACTTTTCAGGGACTGCCGGGCCCAAACGCGACATCGACGCCGTCCGCCATTTGACGAAGGGTCATGTACTCTCGTTGGCACCGTTGTCTGTCCTTGGATGGCGATGCTCGCGGCGCTCTTGTGGATGGTGGAAGCGGCCGGCATCTTTCCCCGGAACGATGACTCAGCAATGATCCTTATCGACATAGTTGTCCCGCCAAGAGGGTTTGGGCTGTGGTGGCAGCTTCGGGGGCGGCAAGGATTTTGTGACCGCGCCTACCTCAAGGAAGCTGAGGCCGTAAGCGACCGTCAGCCTGTCATAATCTTGGCCTCGCAAAGTTGGAGCCTCCAAGTTCCGTGGGCGTTGAATGGGGCGAGGGATGGCTTTCAGCCACGTTACCCCGGGTATGGTCTTCATTTCATTCTTCAAGCGGTTGTAGTAGCGCATGCGCATGCCACCACCACAGTAGAACGCTGGGATGTCGACCAATTGGTCGGGACTTAGGAGGCCATCCTTCCATGCACGCCAGTAACTCTGCCCCCGAACCTGGTGCACTAGCTTCTTCATAAAGAAGTAATCGTCCGGCGTCTCCGCTCCCTTCGAGAACTCGACACCGACGCCGGAGAAATATCCGGTGAAATGGTCTGGGAGAGGCGCCTCACTATCAGTCGGGAACTTGAGGTCGGCCAGCGCTGCTGATAGTGCCTCCCCTCCCTCGATTTTTCCAAGTGCCTCCTGCCACCAGTTCACGCGGTGCCGGTGCAGGTTCATCACGCCGTTAGGCTCGACGACCGACGTGAAGAATTCGAAATCCCATCTGCCGCCCCGGGCTGGCTTGACGTGGAAGAGAGCCGAGTCAACCGATCCGGCACCGACGTCGCCGAGCAGGAATATGTTAGGGGCGTTCTTGTCGAAGCGGCTGGAGTTCACAAATCCATAGATCTGCGCCGCGATCTCGGGCACGATCGAAACCTCGACATCCTCGTCTTCAGAATGGATACCGGAATCCGGGTTGGCGTGCTCCGCTTTCGACAGGGCCTTCTTTACGGATAGAGCCGATACCTCCCCTTGGTCGCAGGCGGCCAGCCATGCGGCTTGGCCAACCTCAGTGAAGGTATGGAAGAGTTCGTCGTCGAGATGGTAGGCGATGGGCAATCCAATCACCAGTTTCCACACCAGACGCGAACGCCGGTAAACGTCCCGGTGGGTTGCGAACAACCATCCCCTCGCATGCCGGATCACCATTGCGAGGAAGGCGACAACGCGTTCTCGCTGCGGAGAACTTCTGGGCGCAGCGATAAGCGCAAGTTTGAGGTCCCGGTGCGCAGTGCCTCCACCATCGAAAGAATAACATCCACCTGTTTCATACAGACGGGAAGGCAGCAAGTAGCGTTTGACCCCATCACCCTCCCGAAAGGGCACGGCAAACGCCTTTCCCAGGGCTGAGTCTCCTATGACGGTTTTGACGCTGGATGTGCCGAAATCTAGCCCCAGGACGATTTCCCTTGCGTCTGTTGTGCCGTCGCCACACTGCGTTGACCGCCCGTTAGCACAAAACCCGGCGAGAATCGGCAGCGCTTCAGTCTGTTCTACCCCGATGAGGAGTCGGGCGCCGGGGTTCAGTTGGAGACGAAAACCCGGCTCATGGGCATTGTCACGCTGAGGGATCCGAGGTGTGCCGTAACAACTCAAGTCGAGGGGGCGTGACTTGGGCTTCTCCGGTCTTGGATGCGAGCGCTGCCAGCGCTCGAACACCTCCGAAAGACTTACGGCAGATGGCTGGCTCTGCGTCTTGGACACTTGCGGACTCGAAGGCCCTTCGTTCTTAGGATGTGGTTTGGAGCCTACTGACTTCTTCATCGTAGAGCTGGAGATATCCAGACCCGTCTCGGCAAACGCCTTCTTCATCCGTTTTTCGATCAAGTTAGCCACCACCAACCCTCCTACAGGGTACTCACCTCACCCGGATCACGCCACCAGAAACCATGCTCTGGTCGGCCTTGACCGATTCCTTGAGGCGTAATTCCGCCATCCGCGACTCGATCTTCGCTGTCAGCTTCTTCAATCGTCCTTGTTCGGCTGGTATCAGTCGCTTCTGCCTCTCGTTTCCGTAGAAGCGGTAATGCTGGATTCGATCCTGGAATTTCCGCGTCTGGGCTTCGAGATGGAGGTGCAGCGTGTTGATCATAAAGCCGATCCGGTCCCGGTTCTCGCGAATCTGCGCATCCCTGAAATCGCGAAAATGTTCATCGAGTTCGGCACGGATGTCATCCAGCAACCTCGCAGCCCGATCATGATCCACCGTGCCTACCGCTTCGAGCCAATCCTTACCTTCCAGGCCGGCAGAATTGACCAGGAACTCAGCGTCATCGCCATCAAGGTGGAGTTCATCCGACATTCTTGTCGCCATGTACTCCAATCTCTCGATGTCCCTCGCTCCAGACACCGTCCAGCGTGCAACCGAATAAACATATTCGCCTGGCGAGACACGTCCGACCACGGCAGCCAGAACATCGACGGCCGCCACCGGACTGTACAGGGGGCCACGCCCTCTTCGCTTCAACTGGTCTCCTACGAAACGCACTAAGGGATGGTCCTGGCCAACCCTCTCCAGGCCAGGCCGAGTGCTTCCTAGGCGGTTCTCGAACAGCAATCCCGGCGGCGTCTGGCTCTGGATGCGCGTCGCGCTCTGGAGGCGCTCCTCTTGAAGGAAATCGGAAAAGGCAACCCGCATCTCAGTTGAAGGCTCGAGGTGGCAAATCAACTCTGATTCATCGGACTCAATCAGGCGGGTGCCCGGGAACTCTTGCTCCAAGAAATCTCGGGAGTAGGCGAGAAGATCCTGCCCTCGTAGGTACCGCCCCAGATCCTTTGCTGCGCGTACCTTGTTCTGGATGAAGTCCCCGTGGGCAATCAGCTGGGTTGCCTCTTCTTCCAATTGGGCTTGCTGCCGATTGACGGTTTCGATCGCTACGCCGGCCCTGTCGATGCGGGCACACTCCTGCTCCGGCGTCAGCCTGTGAGAAAGCAGCTCATAGCTCAGCTTGCGGATCTCCTCCCCAAGCATCACCTCCAGGCTTCCTAGCGCTTGTCTGAAGATATCGAGCCTGGCAAGCAGCCGATCATGGATGCGTTCGTCAATCGTGTTTTCGAAAACCAGGTTCCAGATCAGTATCTTCTCGACTTCCTGGCCGATCCGGTCGATACGGCCGATACGCTGTTCGATCCTAGCGGGATTCCAGGGCAGATCGTAGTTGATCAGGAGGCTTGAGAACTGCAGGTCGACACCTTCAGCAGCCACCTCGGAGGAGATGAGGATGTTCGGTCCCTCCGCAGCGGCGAAACTACGGAGGACAGCGTGCTTGTCCATCCCGCCGTGCAGCACGGCCGCCTGGATACCATCCCGCTCGAGGCGTCTTGCCAAGTAGTGCAGGGTGTTGCGGTAGTAGGAAAAGAGGACTATCTTCTTGCCGGGATAGTTGGCCCAGTACTGCTTGAGGTTCTGGACCAGCAAGTCGTACTTACTGTCACCTTGCTCCAGTGCAGGGTAGTCGCCCGCTTGGCGGGCAATTCCTCTCAGTGTGGAGAGCAACGGACCAAGGGTCGGCTTTCTTAACCGTTCGTCATCATCCCCGAAGATCTCATAGGCCTCGTTCTCCAGCTCTACTTGGGGTTCGGCCGCACGATCCATCCATCCTCTACAGGCCGCTGCGATGCTGCTCGACATCTGCCTCTGCGGGATGGTGAGCATGAAGCCTTCCGAAATGTTGCTCTGCGCGCAATAGTCCTGGACTGCCTCGGTGACGCGGTCGTAAAACCTCCTCTCAGCTTCATTCATCGCCACGCGGATCGTGACCGGCTCGCGCTGGACGCGCATTTCCTGGACATCCCGCTTCAGGGTACGGGCCACCACCTTGGCAAGCGGATTAATCCGATCGAGCTGGTCTGCGATTCCGGAACGACCCCGTGGTGTCGCCATCACCTCGTCCGGCGGCGGGTTCTCGATCAGGTATTCGATCTGGGAGTTGTCATCGAAAAGGCGATGGCGCAACGCCAGTCGGAGGTTCTCCACAAATTCTACCTGCGTGACGCTGCCTGCCAGTACGCTGTCCCTGAGCGCCAGGATCGGCGCGTTGGCACGCAAAGCGAAATCGAAGGACGACTCGTATGGAAAGGAGTCGGCATCCAGCAGGTGAAGCAGGTTGAAGAGGTCCCGGCTACGCAACTGGATGGGGGTGGCGGAAAGCATCACCATGCTCTGCACCACCGGACGCAGCAACTGCGCCAGCTTGTGTGTTGCCGTCTCCTCATTTCTCAGATAGTGTGCCTCGTCGACGATGAGCATGTCTAGCAGTGGCTCCTCAACCTCTGCATCGTCGAGAAAACGGGCAAGCTTCGCGGTGCTCGCTTGGCTCGGCTCCTGGTCATCATCCCAATCGCGCGCCGGCCGGAGCCCCTGCATGCTGGCGATCAGCGCGAACTGTTGCTGTGGGCGTTCCCTCGCCGTTTCCAGATGCTCCAGCAGTTCCTTGGCATCCACGATGTCGGCCCGGACCCCGAAACGATTCGCCAACTCATCACGCCACTTTTCCCGCAACATGGCAGGGCAGACCACCAAGAGGCGCTTGGCTTCAACGCGTGCGCGCAACTCGGTCCAGATCAAGCCGGCCTCGATCGTCTTGCCGAGGCCGACTTCGTCTGCAATTAGGATGCCGTTGCAGGGCGAGTCCAGGAACTGGAGGACCGGCTTGAACTGGTAGGGAAGGAACTGGGTGTTGGTAGTGTTGAGACTGTAGATCAGATTCGCCAGCCGGCCGCTGAGGCGATAGTAGGTAATGGCACCCCGCAGGTCGGCCACCCGGCCATAACGTCCAGCCTTAACCATCCCGTACGGCCCGGTCGCTTCTTTGTCGATCTTCTCCAGTTGGCCCTCGAGCACGAACTGCTCGTCGCCGTCGAGAAAATGGACCAAGATTCTGAGCCGACGGGGCGGACCATCCGTTTCGTTGCCCAGGATACCGATCCGCCCGGGATTGGCTATCAGTCTTACCTTGTCACCGGGCTGCACAGACCGCCCCGCCCAGAAAGAATGCAGGAAAGCGCACTGAACCAAATCTCAGGAAGAAAATCACCACGGTCGCTGCCTTTCCCGGTCACCTCATCGCTTTGCACAGAGTTCGCGACCTGTCGGCCGACTCCCACCCACCCAAGTCGCACAATCGACTGCCGGAACAGGTGATTCGTCGTCCTCGGCTCTTGGAGCAGCTGTCGCGACAGGTCCCTGACAAGGCACGACTACGGAGCAAGCCCTTGACTTCTGCCAACCGTGCGAGTCCATAGCCACCGATTGGCTTCCACCGGACGACTTTGTCAAGGCGTTGATCGAGCGAAGGAGAGAAGCGATGGCTGGATATGAGCTTAGCGTAGGAAGGGATTGTTGCCAACGTTGTTGAGTGGTCAGGACGGACTGGCGAAGCTGGTGGAAGCGGTGGAGAACCAGATCCTGGAGGCAGGTGAGCGAAGTGTTGGGAGCGGAGCGGCACGGGCGGCAGGGTTGCCGGAACGGGTGCGGCGGAGACGCTGTACATGTACACGCGTGAGGCGCAATTGCCGTCCAGTACTTCCGGCTGCAGTCGCGGAGGTAGATTTGGTGGCCGGCCTCGTGGCGCTGAGCGGCTTGATCTGTGATTGTCGAGCGGGGGCGCTGGGTCTTCAACTTCATCGAGAGAAACCTGAATGCTGGAATCGATGAGGTCGCCAAGGAAGTGAAGGAGGTGTTGTGATGGGCGGGGAGGCTTCATTTGATCGGGGCGGCGGCGGATGACGACGGGCTCAGAGCGGGGCGGGATTCGGATGACTTTTCAAGGGCTTCCGGGTCCAAATTCGACATTGACGCTGCTTAATGAAGGCTCATATACTCTCGATGGTGCCGTTGGATATCCTAGCCTTTTAGGCTACAGCGCGTAACTTGCTTTTAGGCTGCGATAGTTAAAAAGCAATAAATGGGGTGTGCGTAATGAAGGCAATACACATTTTGGTTCTTTGTCTGTTGACGCTCATAATGAGCCGTCCTCAGGCGGCACCGACCTATTCAGTGACTGATTTAGGTCCGGGTTACGCATTCGGTATTAATGAATTGGGCCAAGTTGTTGGTACTTCAGGTGTTCGAGCGTTTATGTGGCAGTCCGGAAACATGGTCGACTTAGGTGTATTGCCCGGAGGCCATGATAGCAATGCTTTTAGCATAAATAATAATGGTCAAGTGGTTGGTTGGAGTTCTTCTTCGGATGGTGATCGAGCATATTTATGGGAAGCGGGGAAAATGACCAGCCTCGGAATACTTCCCGATGCGTCCGGCAGAAGCGAAGCCACAGCAATTAATGATGCAGGACAAGTAACTGGTTGGAGTGACACCGCGACTGGTGCATCACATGCATTTTTGTTTCAGTCCGGCAACATGACTGACCTTGGCACTTTTCCTAACGGATTCACTAACCAGAGCGTGGGGGCAGACATAAATGAATTTGGAGTGGTGGCCGGCTATGCTGCCTCAAATGCTTACCACTCAGTTTATTGGCAAGGCGGTGTGATGACACAAATAACCATCCCTCACCCATTTTATACCGGTGATCGAGCCACGGCAATAAATGACGGGGGAGCAATTACCGGCTTTAATGAAAGTGGTACACCATCTCATGGGTATGTTTGGGAAAACGGCACCCTCACAGTCATTGCCCCGTTGTCTAATCAATCTGTCTTAACTTATCCAACAGACATTAATAACACAATGCAAGTTGTCGGGTATGACTTGAACTACACAACATATCACGCCTTTCTCTGGGATGCTCAAAACGGCACGCAAGACCTTAACTCGCTTATAAATGCTAAAGACACGTTGATACAGGGCGCGATGAGTATCAATGATATTGGTCAGATAGTAGGCTTTGGAATAAATTCAAACGGATATCGTGCATTCCTTCTGAGCCCTATCCCTATCCCTGAACCAGAAACATTCACCTTGATACTTTTGGCATTGGGCATACTTGGTTTCACCGAAATGCGCAGAAGGTGGTAAGCGATTGCCTGACTCACACAGAAATACATTTACTATATGCTTCTTGGGCGAATTGTTCGGCGCGTTCAAGGACGCCGAGTCAGGGAGCAGACACCGTAGTTATGCAGAAAAATTGTTCCTGATAACAAGGTTTATCCGCCGATATGACTCTGCGCTCTCTTCCAACGCGCCTGCGTCGACGGATAAACGCTATTCATTAGAGGTCGCACTTGGAAAACGTCATCGAATTCCCAACCAAATCTGTTCGAGATCGCGCTTCGCTGGAACGTGCCATACGGGATGGTCTGAATGACGAAGGCTTGCCGCCAAAGATAATAGATATTGTCATCGCCAACATGTCATGTTTCATTGCTGCCCTTTGTTTCGATTTCGCTTTTTCGATTTCCACTGCTGATGCCGCTTCCATCAGTAGACAAATGAATGAATTCCAAAGCCTTCTTGATACTTGATAGCCGCACGACTGCACTCATCCGTGAAAGAGTAAAAATGGAGTGCTCCGTCTTGTTACCATCTAACGAATAAGGGCAAAGGCGTCGTCGTCACTCATGGCCAGAACCTGAACCATGGACAGGGTAAGGGCTTCGGCTTTCAACAGGAAATGCGAACTCATCGCACGGGCTCATGGGGGGTGGGTCATGAGGATCAGTGTAAGACTCTGCGGGCTCACAGAGTGAGCCCCTAAGAAGAAAGTTCGTCGCCGGCGCGGATCTTGCCAAAGGATAGGGGTGGCTGCTCCATAATGCCGGAGTTGTAGCTAATGAATGACGACAGGACTATCAAGATCAGCCTTTTCATTTGAACTCCCAAATGCAAACGCGTTACGTCTTTTTTAAGACCCAAAAATTTACTATCGGGAGCAACCTTGCTGCATAACGCCGCCTGCTCTCTAGCTCAGCCACGAGGCCTTCGCTGGAAGTCTTTCATGGACTTTAAAGGTCATGCGTTATGCTACAGTCACTTGCGATCGCACTTGATCCACTCAGGGAAGTCTGCTTGCTTGAGGACCATCTTGGACGGTCCAAGGTCTTGGATGGACAACGCGAGTAAGGAGCCCCGCCCCTGAATGTCAAAAATAACAGAACTGCCACCGGCTATAGAGTATCGGCCGAAATCGGTGTGGCCACTAAGCCAAGAGATGAGCACCTTGCCGTTACCACGGAAGTGGAATTCGCCAACGCGATCCGACGCTCCGGCAAGACACCGCCAAGTACCTAGAATAAGCGAACTCGGTAAGCTATCCTGTGACGGAGCCACTGGTGCGACTGCGCTGGGTGGGCTCGAAGCAGAACTCGGGTGTACACCTGACGACTGAGCGGTGCGCGTTCGCATTTGCCCGATCCAGTCAGCCGGATGAGCGAAATTTAGATTCTGGCCGTAGCGATGCTGGAACGTCACTATACCCACCAAGTTCCCCGAGACATCGAATAGCCCACCACCGCTTGAGCCAGGGGAAACGGGCGCGGTGGTCTGGATCACCGTGCCGGCAGGGAGGGTGCGTAGGCTGGAGACAATCCCCTCGCTGATGGTAAGGTCCAGACCGTAAGGTGCGCCAATCGCGTAGACGCGCTGCCCAATCCGAAGCGAGCCAACGCTCCCGACATTGACCGAAGGCGCGGCCAATCCGGGGACGGAAAGCGAACACAGATCGAGTTCTTCGTCGGTAACCAGCCTACTAGCCGTGTGTGTATCAGTCCCAACCTTTACCATGATGCTAACCGCCTTCGCGACGACGTGGCAATTGGTCACGACGGTGCCGTTTCCAATTACGACCCCACTGCCTTGTGACGTTGCTCTGCCTGAACTGTCGGTGGCAGCGACTCGCGCTACGCTGTTTGAGACTTCCGAAAACAAATCCTCTGCTGAACGCGTCGCCAGCGTTCCTGATACAGGACTAACTGCGGTCGCCGTCGCGGGGGGCTCAGGTTCCGCGGCGGGTGCTGCCTTCTCGATCAGTTCCGGTGGATCCAAGGCGACCGCGACGAGCGGCTGCGATGGCGGCCGTCCTGGCGACCGAGTCTTCCAGCCGATCCCTGCGATGACGAGCAGGACAACCCCCAACGAGACCCATTTGAACCAGCCTGAGCGTGGATCCTCAGATTCTCGTCGCTTAGCGCCGCGTGACGCCGCATTCTCGAGTGACGCGTCGTAGGTCGAACGAGATCTCACGTTAGAAAGAACCTGGTAGGCTTCACGCACTAGCAGTACATCGTTCGGGTCGGGTGTTGGTGTTGCAACAAGGTCGTCAAGCCGCGTCTGGTAAGCCGCGCCGATCTCTTGGCTGCTCGCCGTGGAATCGACACCAAGAATCGTGTAGAGCGTTCGCTTCACTACTGTTTACTCAACGGTGCTGCCGAAATAAAAGCTCTCAAAGATGTCGCGTACATCCTCCAGGATGGCTTTGACCGAGAGTTCAGCATCTTTGGTGGTGAGTTGCGGGAAGTGTGAGTGTGCGGCGAGGCGAGCGATGAGTTCGGAACGAGTCATGCCGACATTCTACGTGGTCTGCTGCTGTCGAATGATACGCGACGTCCTGTTTGACTGTCCGCTGAGCACCCGCGCGGCGCGGGGACTGGGGCTGGGAGGAGAAGCCTCCGGCCACCCGATTAGACGCCACAAGGTAATGGGGAGTGGAAGCTGGCGTATGCACTTGGCTAGTCAGAGTAGGAGGCCCGAGCAACCAGCTCACCTCGAATTGTTTCGTCATCCTCGACTTGGGTGAATTTGACGGCGTAGAACCTGTCATCGAGGTACGCCGACTTGACCTTTTCCCAAGGGTCTTCGCCTTCGAGCAGAATCAGCCTGCACGCCCAATTGTTCGCCATAGCCTGTCTCGCCCTTCGAATGTAGCTTTGCCCTTCGCCTCGTTGGATCCAGTCTCCGGGCGGCGAATAGAACTCACTTCGATGAGTCTCTTTCTCGAATCTGAGATCGCGCGAGGCCCAAGCCGTGAAGACAGGTTTCCCCGGAACGTCGGCGCTCCAGGTGGTGTTACCTGGTGCGGCATTCCCCACAAATTTCCACGCTTGCTTGAAGTCCATTCTCTTCGGTGCGCTGCAAATAGGGGGCGCGGGTTGCGCCGTCTAGCGAATAGCGTTTTGTCTGCCGCGCCTAAAGCGTCCGGCCTAGCCGCTGATCAATCTGCGGCGGACAAAGCTTGCTGGACTGTAGCTCTGAAGGGCAGCACTGCTGGCGATTGTAAGCGACAACTGCCCGGCGGCAAACCCGAACTCACCGCTTCGCCTCAGCGCCAAACCGCAACCTCTGCCCCGCCCACTCCACCGGGAACGGCGCCATCAAGTCCTTGACCGCCAGTGACGCCGGTTGTTTGCCCCTAGAATGGCTTCTCTGCGCGGACGCGAATCAGCAGTTGCCTTTCTTGGCCTGGCCCGGTGGACAGTGCCCGCCACCCTGATGTGGCACGCCGTTGTTGCCACGGCCGGTGTAGTACTTCTCCCCACGAGGACCGTTATGCTGCTTCCAGTACCCCGGATCGCGCCACTCATAACCGTCCCAGTAATAGCCGCGGTCGTTGCGGCTGCCGAAGGTGATGGTGACGCCGGGTGCCTGAACTCGCATTTGGCCGAGATTAACGTTGACATCCACCGCGTTCGCCCACATAGGGCAAGCGGCGATTACTGCTGCAAGAAAGAACTTTTTCATTTGCCATTTCCTCATAGATCGAGACGGTCGAATTAGGCGCCTTGCCGTTGAAGAATGGCGAGGATTTCCTTTGGCGTAGGGAACGCAGCTTTTCGCGTTAAGGCTCGGATCAAACGCCTGGTTGAGAACGTCCGCAACCAACTGCTCCGCCTTCACGGCTCGCCCTCGTATCGTGAGCCCGAAGATGATGTCTGCTGCCTCGATTCGGTATCCGTCAAGATCGTGCACATCGTGTGCCGCAGCGCCAAGCGGATTCCACTTGGCCAGAACACTGGCGACGGCATCGACCTGCTCGCCGTTCACCTTGTCCACTCCTGCCGATCGTGACCGTTCACCACCCTCTCTCGTAGTTCCCTCCCCGGCGTGAAGTGAGGCACCTTTTTCGCGGGAACCGGCACGGTCTCACCTGTCATTGGATTGCGCCCGTTTCGTGGTGGCCTGTAGTTCAGCGCGAAGCTGCCGAAACCGCGAATTTCTATCCGGTTGCCTTTCGCCAGTGCTTCACTCAACGCGTCCAGGATGGCTTTGACCGAGAGTTCAGCATCTTTGGCGGTGAGTTGCGCGAATTGTGAGTGTGCGGCGAGGCGAGCGATGAGTTCAGAACGAGTCATGCCACCATTCTACGTGGTCTGGCGGTGTCGAATGACATGCGATCTCTCGTTGAACGGTTCGTTGCGCACTCTTGTGCTGGAAGGTGTGGGGTGGTCGCAGGACAACCTTCCCGGCTGATGCGGGTTCCATGCCACTGGAGAAGATACTTCGCATTACCCTGCATTGCCCCTTTCTCACAGGGAGGCGACTGCCCGTACACACCTCAGCTTTGCGTCCGACAGACCAGTGAGATCCCCCGCCTCAATACGATTCTCTCGGAGGAGCCTCCCGAGGAGGATTGACAATTGTGAGTAGCGAAAATCGTACTTCGTGTCGATCTGCTGCTGGGCTTTCGCAAGGAATTCCAAGACTGACCACATGTCATCGGGTTCCTTGGCGTCAGCAGCCCGGCTCTTGAACTCAGCCATGACTTCCGCCAGTTCGCGTTGAAGCGCTGCGTTGACCACGCGTCTCGCGATCTTCTTGTCTGCTTCGGTCCAGGTGGTGTGTTGCATTCTATGCCTCTGTGCTGACACGGTATGCACTTGCAGCGCTGACAATGCCTTTTTGATCCGCAAGCCTGGCGCCAGCAGACAAAGCTCGCCGGCCTGAAGCGCTCGGTGAGGCACCTCTGCGTGGATTGTAAGCGACAACTGCCAGGCGGCGAATCTGCCCCCACCGCCTCGCCTCACACACCAACAACGCCCTCTGCCCAGCCTACTTCACCGAAGACCGCGCCATCACGTCCTTCCCCGCTTGGTGCGCCGCTTTGGCCCTCCCGACAGTCTGTTCCAGGATGTCGGCCGCCACCAAGCCCGCACCGCGTGTCGGCGACGGCGGCCAGCTTCCTGATCGCCTTGCCGGTATCCGGTTCAAACTGGGAAGCGGCTGACCCGATGCTCCAGCCCGCGTTCGTAACCGCCAGCCTCCCCTCGCGTGAACATTCGTTCACACCCGTGAGCAAACGTTCACAGATCGGAAGAAACGCTCCCTTTCTGTGAACAAACTGCCTCTGCGTCGCCATTGAATCTTCCGCGGCACCTCGACGACCATGGACCCCATGCCGAACCCGGGTGCGGACCGATCTTCCCGCCCCCACGGCGGGGCTGCTGCCCCACTCGTCGAAGATCATGTTCCGGGGAGAAACCTCATGAAACCTCAAGTCACCAAGATCGTTCAGAACCTTCGCGAAGCCCTGAGCGGCGTTGCCGCCGGCGTCGCCCCCTGTCTGCCCGCTGTAGCAGCGCCTTTCGCCACTTCGGCGTCGCACCTCTCTCACTCGGCGAAGTCGCCGGTGGCTACCGGGCCTGTCGGCTCCGCACCCTCTGCAACGTCAGCAGGAAGCTCACGCCATCCTCGACGTTGCGGGCCGAGATCGTGCCACCCATCTTGGCCATGTAGGTCCTGGCGACAAAGAGTCCCTGGCCACGGTTGCCGCGGGCCCCAGCTTCCGGCTGCTCGGAGACGCCGTACTCGAAGATCTTGTCGATCAATTCATCGGGGATTGGAGCGCCGACATTGTGGATGGTGACGGTCGCAGTCCTTTCAGCGTTCTCCAGGGCGAGGGTGATCGGCGTCCCCGGGCGGCGATAACGATCGGCGTTCTTCAGGACATGCGAGAAGACGTCCTCCAGGGGATACTCGTCGGCGTGCACCGGTACCGGGCCATCGACCAGTGCGCAGCGTACGTCGGCAATACCGGCGTGCTCGGCGACATTCGGCAGGAACTCGGCGAGATCGATGGCCTGCACCTGAAAAGCCGTCGACTGGAAGGCCTCGCTCGGGCTGGCGCTGCCGTAGAGGACACGCACGGCTTGCTGCATGCGGCTGATGTAGCGATGACTGGGGTCTTCCGGGTTGCCGTGGATCGCCAGGAGCGATTGCAGTGGCGACATGATTTCATGGCCGACGGCGTGCCACAGTTCCTTCTCCTGCTCGGCCCGGATCCTTTCCCGCACGGCGTCCTCCTTCACCCGCTGCAGAAGATCATCGAGGCAGTTGGCCAGGATGCCCAACTCGTCGCTGCCCCGCAGGTCGGCCAGGTCGAAATGCTCCAGCGTGCCATTGGGACGCGCACTGCGGGCGGCCTCCCGGGATCGAAGGCGCTGAACCATGGGGCGGAAGATTCCCCACTGGCCGAAGCTCTTCACGAGCCAGGATAACCCGTTGGTGCGGCGAACGATCCGCAGGCCGTCGGCGGCCTGCACGGTCCGGGACAAGGCTTTGGCGCGTTCGGTGAGGCGGCCAATGGGATGGATGATCCCCAGTTCAATGACCAGCCACGCGCACCCGATGGCGAGCAGCATCGCGCCGACAAACCAGGAGACGCGGCCGGCAACGGCGCCCAAGGTCTGATTGACGCTGCGGATGTCGCCCCTGAGCAGAACCTGGAAACTGCCCAGCGGGGTCACCACTTCGTCGACGAGTTCGAGCGGCGCGTCGTAGCCATCCACCGGCAGCCAGTGGATCAGGCGGGTGAGTCGCGGCGACGTTTGTGTCGGCACCTCCGCCTCGCCGCGCCGCACCCAGTCGCTCCTGGGGCCCTCGTCCTTCTTGCGAAGGGTCAGGGTTTCGCCGGGAAGGAGGAGCGCGCTCAGGTCGTTGAGGGAGAAGGGCGGGATTGCGCCTTCGTCATTGCTGTCGAACAGGGCCGGGCCATTGCCGGGCGGCAGCACCTGGACGCGCACCTGGAACTGGTCGAGATCCGGGGGCGGCCACTGGATCTTCCTGCCTTCGGCCAGGGCGTCGCGGAGCGCGTTGAGGGACAGGCGCAGCGAGAAAAAGGACTTCTTCGTGCAGTTCGGCTGGTTGGCGTCCAGGCACAGGGTTTCCTGCCATAGCCAGCCGCGGAAGTCCTTCACCGGCGTCGGGGCGGGACCCTCAAGGACCTCGGGGTTCTCGGTGTCGTCCACTTCCTGGTAGGCGGTCACACGGCCCTCCAGACGGTCTTCGCCAGCCATACGTTCGAAAGGCGCCAGCAAGCGGTAGGTCTTGCCATGCAGGCTCACCTCCACTTGCACGCGGTGGGTGTCGTCGAGGGCCACGTCGCTGATGTGGTGGGCGACCAGCGTCCCGCTGGCGAAGGTGCCGGCCAGATAGACGAAGCCGGCCGACCAGAGACTGTGGCCGATCGCGACGCACAGGCTGCCGTGATTCCGGTAGTGGACCAGGCAGCCGGCCATTTCCACGGCGTGGCGAACGTCGTACAGGTGATCGAAATCGAGACTGGAGAAGGGCAGGATCATCGGCCGCAAAGGCGTCACCGCGCCGCCAGCGCGGGGCGGGTTGAGCAGCGCGAGTTGCCCCGAAGGGTGACGCAGGCGGGCAACGATCTGTTCCTTGGTCTTGGCGAAGCTTTCCTGATAGTGGTCGTAACTGCGCTGCTTCTCCTCCTGCAGGACGGTGACGGCCATCGCCACCACGGCCAGGGCGAGGAACAGGAACGACGTGCGGAAGACGATGCGCAGGCGGAAGGACGCCAGCCAGGCCAGCGCGGCTTTCATTGGCGGCGGGCCGGATCCGACCAGCAGAAGCCGCGCATGGGGATGTTCTCGATGCCGTCGAAGGCTTCGTCGAGTTCGCGGAAGGCGTCACGAATGGTGCTGATGTGCTTGCGGATGTTGTCCCGGTTGCGACCGCTCTTGACGACCTGGAAGAGTTCGTCGTAGGAAACCACCTGGCCGCGCTTCTCGTAGAGGGTGGCGAGGATGCGTTGTGCGGTCAGCGGCAGATTGACCCGCTGGCCGCGCCACCGGGGCGCTCCCTGGCGCAGCGGGTCGAGGGAGAGCTCTTCGCCCACCGGCAGGCAGGGTTTGCCGGGGTTGCGATCGCGCGCGGTACGCAGGATCTCCAGGACGGTGTCGACGAAATCGGCCTCGGAGAAGGTGGTCTTCTGCAGGTAATCCCAGGCATCGAGCGCCTTCATGATGCTGCGGTAGATGGTCGCCGGCATCGCCGAGACGACCAGCACCGGCGTGCCGCGGGCGCTCTTGTTGATGGCGTTGATGATCGCGACGCCGGCGTGGCGCTCGCAACCGAGTTCGATATCGAGCACTACCAGGTCGTAGTCCTCGCGGGCGATGGCGGCTTCGGCGTCGTCGCGGGAGAACCACTGCTCGACGGTGATTACCGGCTTGGCCGAGAGGATCCACTGCTTGAGCTGATGGCTGGTGGGCGGATCGTCTTCGATGATCGCGACTTGGAACATGGGGCATTCTCCAGGACTGCTTGCCGTAAGTATCCCCGATTTCTCCGGAGCAAACACTCACGTCGTGTGAGTGTTTGTTCACACGGCGGAAGAAACAGTAACGCGCCGGAAGAAATACTCACGGTGCGTGAACAAACAGACCCCACGTCGGCATTGAATCTTCCGCGACACTCGTAGTCCGCATTTGCGCCAACCCAAACGCGGAGGTCATCGGCATCCAGACGCGAGACGACCTCGTTCGCCATCGTGCCGCCTTACGGCGTTCGGCGACGACCGCCAGGAACTCGCTGGCGTTTGCCGCTAGTCGCTGCGGACCGAGAAGCGCCTGACCGGCCGCATCCGATGGCTTCGTCTCACAGCCAGTCGGACTGGCCTTGGCAGCTGTGAAGATTTGTTCACACCTGTGAGCAAACGTACACACGCCGGAAGAAATACTCACGGCGCGTGAACAAACACACCCCGCGTCGGCATTGAATCTTCCGCGGCGTCTCCGGCACGATGGGCTCCATGGGCAATGGGTAGGCCGATCGGGTTTCCGGTTCCTGGTATCCGCTCGCACGTCGAGCGCACCGCCAAGGCACCTGAGCCCTCGTGACGACGATCGCCAGGGCGTTCGAAGTGTGACCGCCCGGGACGCAATTCGGGCGCGCGGGGAGGAGGGCGGTCCGTACGATTCCGCCCACCAATCCTTATTACATAAGG
This sequence comes from Candidatus Accumulibacter contiguus, assembly GCF_012940005.1. Taxonomy (GTDB): domain Bacteria; phylum Pseudomonadota; class Gammaproteobacteria; order Burkholderiales; family Rhodocyclaceae; genus Accumulibacter; species Accumulibacter contiguus. Next base: position 37,025 of record NZ_SPMX01000039.1, read on the forward strand.
ATTGGTGGCATCGCAGCCTTATGGAGGAAATCACATGGTTTTGCACCAGGCATCGGCAGCCGGCGGACGCTCTGGCAGCGCCTGGCACCCGGACCGATCGACGTATCGGGCGGGTTGCCGGCGTCGGAGGTTTTTCGTCGAGGCTCTCCGTCGTGCTCCAGGGAAGCGGGGCGCCAGCAGGCGGATGGGTTCTTCATAAGGATTCAGGGGGTCACGAATCCTTATCTTTAAGAGGGGGCATGAACTGCCAATGGACGCGTGGATCAGCGAAGTGCGATCGCTGCTGCAGGGTCGCCTCAAGGAAGTCTTCGAGCATGCCAGGGACCTCGGCAACCGCTATCTGCAGGCGGTCATGGATGCCAACAGGGGTCAGGAATGGAAACGGAAGAATACGCTCCAGTTCCGGGTCCGTCAGCGCGGCAACGCGATCGCCCTGGAGTGGTACGTCATCGCCTGGTACGGCGGCACGGGTCAGGATCGCCAGATGCGCCGGAGTTACATTCCGAAGCGCAGCCCGAGCCGGCGGCGGGATGCGCAGGTGTTCAGCTACCGCATCGACGACCTGCTTCGGCACACCTCGGGGTGGGATGACGATCTGGTCAGCGCGGTCGAGACCGAAGCCAGCGGGTACCGTCGTCAGGCGCACTACCTCGCCGACATGCTGGTGACGCTGGGACGCCTGCAGCGTCTTGCGCAGGCGCAGACGTCGGACAAGCCGGCGGAGGACACCCCATGAACAAGCCGCCACGCTATTTGGTGACCGATCGCTTCGATTTCGGGATGCTCGCGTCGCTGACCGCAGACCTCAAGCTGACGGAAATGTCCCTGGACGACGTCTGCCAACTCATTGAAGAGGCCGAGCGCGAACAGCAGCTGGGACTTCATGGCGGATGGGGTGATGCCGTGAAGGATCCGGCAGCGGTCACTCTGACGCTCAATGGCTCCATCTTGCTGGTGGCCTGCCGGGTGGCAAGTGCCCGGGGGATCGAGCTGAAATGGGCACGGGTGGAAGTCGTCGAGCGGCCCCTGGGAGGTGACCAGTGAGCTCCCGCCAATTCCCGGCGTCGCGTACGGGCAGGTCCGTGCGGTAAGGGGCAGGGCGGCACCTGGGGCAGTCCCGGGCAGTGACGGGTGACCGTGCAATGGCAGCGACGGCGCCGCATTCGATGGCATGAGCGATGGCGTTTGCGCCCATCGGCTGCCGCGGGCCATGGGCGGTGCCTCCGTACGGCCACTGCTCCCCGCGCCAGAGCCTTCAGGTGACCTCCTGAAAAGCGTCTGAAGTCACTCGCGCCCGCTTCCGAAACATCACCCGCGGGGCCGCATTTCCGTCGTTCGCGCCAAGGCCCCGGTGCTACAAGCTGCGGTATGTCCCGCCAGCATCCCGCTCATGTCCTCGTCGATTCGATCGGCACCCGCCAGCACCCCGTGGAAGTGACGGAAAGGGGCATCTCGGTGATCAGGGCACCGCGCGCCAGCAGGCTCATCGGCATGGCTTCCGACCTCAACGATGCCGAGGTCGATGCCGGATCGCTCGCCTTCATGGGGCAGGCTCTCGTCCAGACCACCTTGCCCCATAGTGACCCCGGAGTGTTCTGCTTTGAACGGACGAGTGGCGCGGTGTCGCTGTCGATCATCGCCAACCCGCGATTCGGTCTGCCGTTCGGCACCGTTCCCCGACTCCTGCTGGCCTGGATCTGCACGGAAGCCGTGAAGACCCGATCGCCACTGCTGGGCCTCGGCAACAGTCAGAACGAGTTCCTGCGCAAACTCGGGATGCGAACCGATGGCCGGGATTGCCGCCGGCTTCGTGCGCAGTCACTGAAGCTCTTCTCGTCAATGCTGTCGATTACCTATCAGCGCCATGGACGGTTTGGCCTCAAGAACATGCCCATCGCCGATGAGGCCCTCGTCTTCTGGGACCCCCATCGGCCCGATGACCGGATGCTGTGGGAAAGCAGCCTCAGACTCTCGGGGGAGTTCTTTCGCAACGTCACCGAGTCGCCGGTGCCGATCGACGTGCGTGTGCTGCACGCGCTCTCCAGGTCGCCCCTGGCGATGGACATCTATTCCTGGCTGGTCTACCGGATCTTCCTCCTGCGGGTCACCAATCGCCCGAGCGTCCTGGTTCCGTGGCAGTCCCTGAAGCTGCAGTTTGGTGCCGACTACAGCGCCACGCCGCGCGGTCTGCTGGACTTCAAGCGACAGTTTGTCCTGCGACTCAAGGATGCCCTCCTGTTTTACCCCGAAGCCGACGTCAGCGCTCGGGACAAGGGACTCCTGGTGGCCGCTTGCCGCTTGCGCATTCGCCACACCGGCGGCGGCCGGCTGTCTTCCCTGTAGCCCCCGCTTGCCGGTACCCGTCGCGATCCGTGGCGATGGGCTTCGGCGTCCGGATCCTGCTCGTCGCACCCCCTGCCAAACGCTCGCCAGGCCAATCCTCTCCCTGGCAGTGAGGGATAACACCCGCTGACTGCACTCGCGCCGATCCAGTCTCCGCCTCGTCGACGCAACGCCTGATTCCTGCCGTCCGTGGTGCGGAGGCTGAGATCCTCGCCTAGTTGATCCTCTGCCGTGCTTTTTTGGCGAGCGGGATTCAGGGGCCTCCGGCCGGGGCGCCAGGGAGTTATCCACAGGCGACGGCCCCTCTTACTTGTAAACATACTTGCATATTACTTGTTAACTACTTGAGGCAGCCCGCAAAGCCTTGCCCCGCAAGGCCTGCAGGCCGGTCGCTGAGAGCGTTGTCACGTGCTTCTGAGAGCGTTGTCACGTACTCGTGAGAGCGTTGTCACGTGGATAACTTTTCGGGGTCGCTGGAAGCCCTGCGCGGCAAGGGTTTGCGGCCGATGGCCGTTGAGAGCGTTAGCACGTGGATAACTTCTCTGGCGGCCCTTTTCTGTGGATAACTTTGGCGGAAAAGGCGCCGGCGCGAACCGATTTCGGGGGCTTGCATTTTTTACGAAATCCGTAGAATGGGTCAGGAGTGCGCCCGAATCGACACCGCCCACGGCCGTTTCGGATCGAACCGGGCCAGCCGGCGGTGCCCCTCAACTCCGGCAACGCGAGGTCGTGCCGGCCCGGAAACGGGTGCCTCCAACACGGCAGATCGCGTCGGCCGCCCCACGTCACGGGGCACTGATCCATTGGGAGGAAGCCATGCACCACGAAGCACCGGAACGATTCGAACTCGCCAGACTGCTGACCTCGCTGGCCTGGCACGGCTGGCGCCTGCTGACCCTGCGGGGCGACTGGAAGGCGATGCCCGACTCGGCGGGCTTCGTCTGGCTGGTCCTGAGCGTCGTGTTCGTCGGCGGGCTGACCGAGCAGCTGGTGCGCGGCCAGTCTCTGACGTCGGCCCTCGTCAGCACCCTGCTCTGGCTCGGGGTCGTGCTGGCCGTGTCGAGCCAGCGTGGGTCACTGAACCGTCGCCTCGTCGCCGCCCTGGCCTTGCTGTCGATCGGCATCGACGCCCTGCTGATCCTCACCGCATGGCTTCCCGCAGCCGAATGGCCGGTGGCGATCTGGTCCGGCCTGGCTGTCCTGCGCCTGCTCCTGCAGGCCAACGGGACGGGTGCCGAGGCCCGTCGCTGACGCTCTGCAGCGAGGACGCTTCGATGGCCATCGCTTCCCCCTACGACTTCGAGGTGCCCTGGCGCCCCAACTTCGAGGCGAAGATGGCGCTGGTCTGGGCCGGCGGATCGGCGCTGATCCTGGTCTTCTCCCTGGCTGTGCCACTCTTTTCCCGCTTTGCGGCACTGCTCGCCGTCGGCTGCGCGCTGGCGGCGGCATACCGGGGATACCAGGCCTACCAGCGACTGGTGGACGCCGCGCGGCTGCAGCGGTTCGACAAGGAGTTCATCGATCTCGCCGAGTTGCAGAAGAAGGCCCGCCAGGCGGCCGAAGAGAACAGCCTGTGGCTCGGCAAGGGCTTTCCCTGGACCGACATCGAAGCCAACAAGCTGCATGCCCTGCTGTCACTTGGTGTCGTCCGGACGATCGGCCAGGCCGCGCAACACACCGACGGTGCCTACTGGGTTCACGGTCTGGCTGCGGAGGCTGATCTCTATTCCGAACTCTCCCAGCTCGTCGGACATACCCTGATCGTCGGCACGACCCGGGTCGGCAAGACGCGGCTCTTCGATCTCTTGATCGCGCAAGCGATCTTCCGCGGCGAGACGGTGATCATCATCGACCCGAAGGGCGACCACGCGCTGGCGAAGAACGCCCGTGCCGCGTGCGCGGCCAGCGGGGCAGGGGAGCGCTTCGTGTATTTCCATCCGGCGCATCCCGACCGCTCGGCCTGCATCGATCCCCTGCGCAACTGGAACCGCAAGACCGAGCTGGCGAGTCGTGTCGCCGCGCTGATTCCCTCGGAAACCGGGGCCGATCCGTTCACCGCCTTCGGCTGGAAGGTGCTCAACGACATCACCAACGGCATGATCGCCATCGGTCGTCGCCCGAATCTGGTGCAGCTCCGGCGCTACGTCGAAGGCGGCCCCGACGGACTCCTGCAACGCGCCCTGAAGGCGCACTTCACTCGTCACGTGAAGGACTGGGAGAGCCGGGCAGCGGCCAGTCTCAAGCGCCACCGGGATCGGGTGCTGGAAGCTTACCTCGCTTTCTATCGCGAGATTGCGGTGCTCGAAGCCCCCTCGGTCGAACTCGATGGCCTGATCTCGACCTACGAGCACAACCGCGAGCACTTCCAGAAGATGGTCGCGTCGTTGATCCCGATTCTCTCGATGCTGACCAGCGAGCCCCTGCAGGAACTCCTGTCACCGGATTTCGAGCCGGGCCACGAGCGGCTGGTGACCGACATGTCGAAGATCATCCACGGCCGCAAGGTGGTCTACATCGGCCTTGATTCGCTGGCCGACGCGACCGTCGGCAGCGCCATCGGATCGATCCTTCTGGCCGATCTCGCCGCCGTGGCGGGCGACCGCTACAACTACGGCATCGACTCGCTGGCGCCGGTCAATCTGTTCATCGACGAAGCCGCCGAGGTGCTCAACCAGCCGGCGATCCAGCTGATGAACAAGGGGGGCGGGGCGGATTTCCGGGTCACCATCGCGACGCAAACCTTTGCCGATTTCGCCAGCCGGCTTGGCGACGAGAACAAGGCCCGCCAGGTGCTCGCCAACACCAACCACAAGATCGCCCTGCGCGTGCTCGACGCCGAGACGCAGAAATACCTCGCCGACGGCATGCCGCAGATCAAGGTCCGCTCGATGGCGCTGCGCTACGGGCACCAGGTCGACCCCTGGGTTCAGGCCGAGTACACTGCGTCGTACCAGGAACAGATCCTGGAGGAGGAGGCCGAACTCTTTCCGGCGGCGATGCTCGGGGAACTGCCACCGCTGCACTTCCTGGCGCGTCTGTCGGGCGGGCGCACAATCAAGGGACGGATTCCGATCCTGGTGGTGTCCCCATGAACGGGGCGCGCAGGGAAGCCGCCGCAAGTACCTTCGTCGTCGTCGCGCTGGTCCTGGGGATCGTGGTCGTCTGGGCGCTGATCCCGTCGGCAGCGATTCGCAGCGCCTGGGTCGCCGAGCGGGCAGGGGTGTACGCGGTGACCGGCGCGGGCGAGGATGTCCTCTTCAGGCGGACCCTCGACGACCTGCAGTCTTCGTTGGCGAGCGACTTTCAGGGATGGCTCGGCGACGTTCGCTCGATCCGCCGGGGGCCCTGGGATCCCGCTGGATTCTCCGACTGGCTGCAGGGCCGGGTCGTCGTCACCTGGCTGTGGGTCGGGCTGATCGCCTATCGCCTGCAAGTGCTGATGGGATGGTTGTTGCCGGGCATGCCGCTGACGATGGCGGCGTACCTGGACGGCCAGTTCGTGCGCGAGATCCGGAAATACGCCTTCGTCGCCCAGAGTCCGATCCGGCACAGTCTCGCGATGCGGGTGCTCTGGATCGTTCTGATCGGGTTCGTGGCCTGGCTGATCTTGCCGCTGCCGATGCCCGCAGTCCTGCCGCCCTTGCTGATCCTCGCCATCGCCTATGCCCTGTGGTTGTGGGTCAGCAACCTGCAGAAGAGGTTGTAACCACCTTTCGCGAACGCCCGCCGTCTGCACGCCTGCCGCCGGTCCTTGCAGGACGGGCGGTCGCCGTGGCCAGATATCTGCCTTGCTGGCCCCGATGCCACCGGAAATCCGGCTCTAAGCGGCGTCCCTTGCGGGATCGTCCGAGGGAGCAGAGGCACCATGGACGATGGCGTCGACCAACCGGCGCCATCGACTTCAGAAGCATTGAACGCAGACTGCAGGCAGTGAAGCGCACCGGTGTTCGCGCGCACGCCGGAGGTCACTGCGGGTTGAGCTTCGCTGCGCGCGCGAGACCTGGCCCTGGCGTCGCGACAGGTCGAACCGCAGCGGTCAGAATACTCTCACTCAAACTGGCGCCGGGGCGGTGGCAGTGGGCGGGGAAACATCCGGGCGCCGTATTGTCTATAGACCTCACTCAACGATTCCCCGGAGCAACCATGACCCTGCTGATTCTCGGCCTCGCGACTTTCCTGGGGATACACTCCATACGAATCTTCGCCGAGAGCTTCCGCAACGCCCAGGTGGCGAAGCTCGGGCTGAACGGGTGGAAGGCGGTCTACTCGATCGTGTCGATCGCCGGTTTCGTGCTGATCGTCTATGGCTACGGCGAGGCGCGCCTGACGCCGGTGGCGATCTGGACCCCTCCGCTATGGACCAGGCATCTCGCAACGTTGCTGACTGTTCCTGCGTTCATCCTGCTGGCAGCGGCGTACGTGCCGGGTACGCGAATCAAGCGGGCGGTCGGTCATCCGATGGTTGCGGGCGTGAAGATCTGGGCGTTTGCGCACCTGATCGCCAATGGTACGCTGGCCGACGTGCTGCTGTTCGGCAGCTTCCTGGCGTGGGCGATCCTGAACTACGCTTCGGCCCGTCGCCGCGACCGCGCTGCGGGTACCGAGTACGTGACCGGGCCGATCACGCGCGACCTCACGGCGGTAGTCGTCGGTCTCGCGGCGTGGACCGCGTTCGCCTTCTGGCTGCACGTCTGGCTGATCGGCGTACGGCCGTTCGACGGCTGAGACGCCTCTCGGTTGCCGAGAACGTCTGCGTCGGTCAACGGCACCGGCTCCTTGCGGGTGACGCGTACCTGTGCCGCCGCGGCTGCCGGTCTCGACGCGACCGGTGGTCTGCGCGACCGGGCCGCCTTGGCGCAGAGCGGTCAGCCGCAGGCGGCCTCGCCAGCGATGGAAGCGCGTATCGCGGATCCCTGCACGCGCGCAGGATTCTGCGACGCGCAAACCGCTGCCGCTGAAACGCGATAGTAGTACCCGTCACTCGTCGGCGCTGCACCTGACGCGCGGGCTCCCAGCCTGATCTAGCATCGCCGTACCCCGCTGGCTCGGACGACCGGCTTGGCGCAGCGGTCCCGGCGATTGTCTCGGTGGCGGTTGCCTGCAGCGTACCGTCTGGCGCGCCGGCGGGATCAGCGCTGCCACGAGCTCGAACCCTTCGAGCGGCGTCAGCATCAAACTCATGCTGCCACCGGGAGCCGCCGGCTGGCAGCCCCGGCGCAATCCCTGCTCCACCACGCTCAGAAAAATGGCCAGCGCCAGCGTCTCGATCGCGGGATCGTGTTGCAGGTGAGACCGCAGCCGCTTGGGAACCGACAGCTACCACTGGCGGACCGGCAGTCTCGGCAAAACGTGGTTGGCCAGACGGGCGGCGGCTTCAACCATTGGCCGGCTGTTGCGAACGGGACGGACACCACGGCCCTTGCACGACTAGGCGATGAGAAAATAGTGACCGCAGTCGGTGCATCGAGCGCTGGCAAAGCCATGCGCGAGAATGGCTGACCCTGGTGCGCAGGCGCGGCGCGGCCCGCTGCTCAGCCGTCCGTCGCCGGCACGAAGACCTGGTCGATCCGCCGCCCGGCCTGCGCACGGTAGTCGGCCGCGGCCTGCTCCAGCGTCGATCGCAGTTCGTCACGCAGCTGCTGACGCTGGGCCTTCAGGTCTTCGAGCAGATCGGCGCGCAGCGACTTGCGGAACAACGCCTCGTCGACGGCCATCAGCGCCATGTCCACGCCCAGCCACGTGACCACGCCGGCCACCGCCGCGCAAGCCAGCGCCAGCGGTCCGCCCGGGGCGCAGACGGCGCCGGCCGCGCCGGCCGACAGCAGCACCGATGCGCCGCGCTGCGTGACCTTGGCGCCGGCGGCGCTGGCGGCCGCCCTCACGGTCTGCCGCGCGGCGGCCCGGGCCAGCAACGCTTCGCCCGCCCGCAGCGCCAGCGGCAACACCGCACGCGACAGCGGCAGCGCGATGGCCGCCGACATCGCCAAGCGCAGCTTGTCGCGCTCCAGGCCCGGCAGCGCTTCCAGCCGCAAACCCTCCAGCAGGCAGGGCTGCCGTTCCACATCCTTCGCGAAGCCTTGGCCCGCCAACTGGGCGGCCTGGGCGATCCGGTCGAGCAGCTGGCCATCGGCTTCGGTACCCAGGCGTGAAATCTGTTGCTCGAAGCCGCTGCCCGCGATCACCAGCGCCGTGAACTGCGTTCGCATGTGCTGTTCCAGGTCGGGGATGACGAGGGCGCCCAGCCGGGTGTAGTTGCCGACGAAGCTGAAGTACCAGTCGAGGTAGGCGTCGACGCCGGTCTCGGCTACGGCGAAGCCGACGTGGTAGTCGTGGGCGACGAAGGCCAGCGTCAGCAGCAGCATGTTGCCGAGCAATACCGGCCAGCGGCGGGTGACGGTGTCGACGAACTGCGGCGCAACTTCGTGGCGCAGCATGTGCCGCATGGCCGGCGACAGGGCGGCCAGCAGCAAGGCGTCGGCAGCGAGGATCGCCCATTGCAGCGCAGTCAGCTGCGCTGCCGCCAGCAGCAGCAGGCCAGCCCAGAACCAGGCCGTGACCACCCCCAGCGACTGCACGGCCGTGCCGCGCCAGAGCCAGCGCCGCAGCTGCGCGGACTCGGTGGTGGCGCCGGCCAGCAACAGACGCCGCACGAACATCGCCTGCTCGCTGCGGTGCGCCCACAGTGGCCACGCGAGCAAGGCGACCAGCGGCGCGAGCCAGAGGCAGTCCAGCCGCGCCAGCCCGAGTGTTGCCAGCTTCAGCGCGCCGACCGCGGCCAGCCCGGCCAGCGCCAGGGTGGCGACACGGCGGGCGTTGGAGGTCATCATGCAGCCCGGCCAGCTTGTGCCGCCCACACCGTCGGTGTGGTCCCGGCGCTGGCGCGTACCCGCATCCCGTCCTGTGCTACCGCCTTGAGCTTGACTGCACCTGCCGCCATCAGGCTCGCCACGCTATCGGTCAGCAGTTCGTCCAGCGCATCGCCTTCTTGACTGCGGAAGTCGGCCAAGGTGTGGCAATTGACCTGTACGGCACCACAGATCCACAGGTACACGTCATGCGTCTGCGTCAGTCGGGTGGTCCCAAAGGCATGGCCAACACCTTCCAGTGTGGCGTAGAGCCGCAGAGCATACAGAATCTCAGGGGCGATCGCCGCTCGTCCCACCCCTCCTTCAACCGCTTTGATTCCGGCGTATGGGCCTTCCAGGTTCTGCCGTTCGACGTAGCCCCAAACCAACTGTGCTCGATGCCCAGGCGGCACCAGCGACTCCAGATCGCTCGCCCGCAGTTCCAGTTGATTGCGGTTGGTCATCAGAACACGGGCCGCGGCCTTGGGTCGTACGGTTCTCGCAGCGCCTTCGCCGCTTGGGTCGGCCGGCAGCGTCGGTTCGTCAGGGAACCAAGGGGGCGTCGCAGTCATGAGCAGGGCGTACCGTAGAAAATGACTTCGTCGTTATACAGGAAGCGCCAGGCTGGCGAGCGGACTTGGCAGAATATTTTCACAGGCCCTCAGGCGCCGATTGAGCCTACTGTTCGTCCTCGCCCACAATGGCGCCCCGCATCTCCCAGAGCGGGGGCGCACGGGCTTTTACCAGACGTGGCGCCGAGGTCGGTTCGCCCAGAGGAGCGATAGTTGCCTTCACGCAAAGTTCTCGAGTATGGAAAGGTGCACGGGAAAGCGAGTTACGACGGCATAGCGGATGCGACATCGCCCAGCACGTCGATCGATCACCCACATGAATCCGGGCCGAGCATGACTTGACGACCGTCATGCAGGTTGTGACCGGCACCTGTGAGTCAGCTTTCAGATCGAGTGACTTGGGAAATTATGTCAAGTCATCGCCGACTCCAGCCTACGGTAGAACGTCTCGCACGAAGGCCTTCCGCGGTATCCTGCGCTCACGACTTTCCATAATCGACGACTTTGCATAACGACCCGATGCGGACGCTCGGGTTCTTGAAAACCAGCCGTTCAACACAATGCGTCAGGCGCCGAGAGTAGGAGATTCATCGGTCGCTTGCCGAACTTCCGCGTTGCGTGCACGGCCTGATTGGCCAGAATCAGGGCTGTGTCGGCAAGGTCTTCCGTGCTAGCCGTGGGGACCGATTCCACCGATAATCGCTAGCAATTGAAATCTCTAACTCCCTGAGGATCGAAAAAATGAAAAGATCTGCCTCAAGTCTGTGGGGGGTGTCGGCTGTCATTGTTTTTTCAGTGGTTGGGTGCGGAAAGAAAGACGAGGCGAAGCCTGCAGCAGCACCGGTTGCAGCGCCATCAGCGGAAATCATCTGCTCGCTGGCTCCAAGCCAAAGCAAGGTGGTCACTGGTATTGCGGGGATGGCTGGCCGTGCAGGAGCAACTGCAGCAGCACTTGCTCAAGCACTCGGGCTGTCTGCCGTACCGCATTCTAGTGGGGCCCTCATTTTGACGGGCTCCGGAGGATATGTGGCTGGAACTTTAGGTGCGGCTGTGGCTGGACCTGTTATTGTCGGAGTAGGACTCGTCATTGCTGGTTCCGCTGTGACTGTCGAGTTGCTGTGCGCCCCCAAAAATCACCCTGGTGCAGTGAATAGAGTTGAAGAGGCCGCTGCGGAGTTCCTGAGGCGCTCTCAACTCTCATTTCCAGGTGCGAAGGTTGATGCAGGACGGATGGCAGACAAGGCCGTAGTCAAAATCCGCACTGTTGCTGGTGACGTTTATGAATATGCGTTTGGCAATTAGCGGGCGCGGCAGACTACGAAATTTCATCAGGATGGGCGCATATGGCCTTGGAGCGGACGCTCGACTGTTCCGGGCCAAGTAGTTGAACCAGCGGGCAACGAGTTCTTAGTCGCTGCGGTTGAAGACGTGCTTGAGGTAGAGCAGTGCGGCCATGAGCCGAATCGGTAGCCGGGGGGCGGCCGGTTGGAACTGGTGCCACCGCCGGCCGCTTGCCCTGCCGACCAAAATAGGTCGTCGCCTTCGATCACATCTCCTTCGGGGCCCGGGCGAGCAAAGGTGGAGGCCAGGGCCGTTTCAAGTCGTTACCACGGTATTGTGTCCGCCATTGTCGCCAAGTGTTGCCGACGGTCGGTCATCTGATTCAGCCGGGAGCCGAAAAGGTCATCAGTGGCAATCGACGATTTGCTAGATTTCTCACCGGTTTCACTGGCCCCTATTCTAAATTCGCGGGGATCTCAAGGGTATTCAACAGCGCAAAATAGGTTCAATGACTGCTTTCGGCAGAGACATCTTCACCTTCTCTTCTTGGCCGGTTGCCAAACGACGCCTTCCAGCGCCCGGTGACCGCTCCCGCTTCAATGCTGCCAGCGCACCAAGGATAGCAATGCGGAGTATCGACCGGCAGCTTTCCCGCTTTCGGGTGATTGTGCTGAACGACCGCTTCGCGAAGCATCGACCGTCAGGTCAGTATCCGTAGTGGGGACGTAACGAAAGCGGAAGCGGTTGTTTGAAAGCCGAGGATGCTGTGGCACGGCCCCCTTTGCAGACGGTGGCATGGTGCTTCGTTTTAGCGCAGCCTCTTGGGTGCAGCGAATGGTCGGCCGAATGACGGGGCCGTCTCCAGCAAGTCGTCCCGGTGCCTTCCGAGGTGCCATTCATCGAATCCATCAGGACTTCGTTCAAACGCTTGGAGCCCGTCCCGGCGAGGCTCAGTAGCGCATTGGTATCATCGGCCGGCGCCCCAAGCTGAGAGAACCCAGGTCCTGCAAGCCCTTTGCCTTCACCATTCAGCGGAGTGCACTGCTGCAGCACATTCCGTGGACCGTGCGCACACCTCTGCCGCGCCAGGCCCCACTCCCACCGAAGTTCGACTCCACGTTCCCCCGCCCCCCCAAGCCCCATCACCGACCTTCCGCTGCCCGAAATCCGTCCCTGAAGTTCACTTTTCGCCCGCGCACCATCCCTCTGGCTTCCTACCATGGCAGCCATGATTCGCACCCTGTTCGTCACTCTCCTTTCGCTCTCGGCCCTGGCCGCCCAGGCCGCCTGCTTCGAACAGGCCGGCCAGCGCTACGGCATCGCTCCTTCGCTGCTCAAAGCCATCTCGGCCGTCGAGTCCGGCTTCAACCCCGGCGCACGCAACCGCAATCGCGACGGTTCGGAAGACCTCGGCCACATGCAGATCAACAGCCGCTGGTTGGCAACTCTATCGTCGCACGGCATCGGCCGCGAGAAACTCTTCGACCCTTGCACCAATACCCACGTCGGCGCCTGGATTCTCGCGCAGAACATCCGGCGCCTGGGTTACGGCTGGGAGGCGGTCGGCGCCTACAACGCCCGCAGCCCGCACAAGCGCGCGGCCTACGCCCGCAAGGTCGCCGCGAAGGTCGACGCATGGCGCTCCTGACAACCTGGCCCGGCCTCGTCCTGCCCATTATGCTGCTGTCTGCGTGTGCCGGCGCGCCCTTGCCCACCCGAAGCGCCGTCGCGTCCCCGGACATCGGCTGGATCGATCGTCAGTTCAGGATTTGCGGCGGCAACGACTGCCCGGCGCCGACGCGCAAGACGCTGGCACTCGTCGATAGTCTCCCGGCACGGGACGAGGCGAGTCCAGCCCTCCCGGAAACGCCGCTGGTCGCCGTTCCGCCGACGAACGAGGCCGAGCCACCGTCCGTAGTCATCCCCTTCCCGTTCGCCAGCAGCCGCCCAACTGCCGAAGGCCAGCAGCGCCTCAAGCGCTTGACCAGGATTGCTCGCCAGTACCGGCGCATCGAGCTGACGGGCAGAACCGACGACCTCGGCGGCAAGGCGCCCAACGACCGCCTCGCTCAACGACGCGCCGAATACGTCCGTTCCTGGCTGCTCGGGCGGGGAATCGAAGCCGAAATCACGGTGCGCGCCGAGGGCCGCTGTTGCTATCTCGACCCCGCACCGACCGAAGCGGCGCGCGCGAGCAACCGGCGCGTCGAAGTCCGTCTCGCCGGCCGGCGGGACGCCATCCCCGATCCCATGGGAGCCCCCTGAAATGAAACTGCCGCATTCCCCCCGCTTCATCCGCGACGTCGTCGTCGCCGGCGGATTCGTCGCCATCGGCATCCTGGCGCCCGGGTCGCCCATCGAAGGCGGCTTCGAAGCCCATCTCGGCGGCATCTCGCTCGGCCTCGGCCTCGGATGGCTCATCAAGTCCTTCATCGATCTCCACGGGAGCCGCCATGCACAGCAGTCGTAACTGGATCACGGGCGCCCTCGCGCTCGTCCTCTTCACCACCGCCACCGCGGCGCTGGCCGGCACTACCGGCACCGAGTTCCAGAGCCTCTACAACTGGCTCACCGGCATGGTGCAGGGCTACTTCGGCAAGGCCGCCGCGATCGCCGCGATCGGGCTGGGCGCACTCTTCTCGCTGGCGCGGCTCAATCCGATGCCGATCCTCTCCGGGGTCGCTTTCGCGGTCTTCCTGCAGTACGCGCCGACCATCTCGACCGGCATCCTGACCGCCACGATCTGAAGCCCAGGCCATGGACGAGACCGGTTATATCCCGAAGTCGCTCGAAGCCCAGGAACGCTTCCTGTGGTGGGACTTCGACCAGGCCATCGTCTTCCTCCTGGTCCTTGGCACCGGCGTCATCGCCGGCAGCCTGTTCGCCGGCATGCTCTGCGGCGCGCTGCTCGCCTGGCAGTACGGCCGGATCAAGACCGGCAAGCACCCCAAGTTCGCCCTGCACGCCCTCTACTGGTGGCTGCCGAGCGGGCTCGTCGTCCGCGTCCGGGCGACGCCGGCCTCGCATCACCGCTTCTTTCTCGGCTGAGCCATGCAGTTCCGGATCTTCACCGCCGAGCGGGACAACCAGCGCGCCGAGATCATCTTCATGCGCCTCGCCGTCAGCGGCCTCGCCCTGGCGCTGCTGGCCAACGCGGCCGCGCTGCTCAGCGTCGCCGGGTCGGAGCGAACCGTCCTCATCCCGCCGGAAGTCCACAAGACCTTCTGGGTCAGCGGCCGCAAGGTGTCGGGCGACTACCTGCAGGAGATGGCCTACTGGTACGCCGGTCTCGCGCTCAATATCACGCCGCAGGTCGCCGACTACCAGAAGAACCTCTTCCTGAAGTACGCCGCACCCGCCGAGTACGGCCGCCTCCAGGCCGAGTTCGGCGCACGCAGCGACTTCCTCCGCAAGCACAACGCCTCAACCCAGTTCTCTACCCAGACCGTGCTGCCCGACGAGACGACCATGAAGGTCGCGCTATCGGGGGTCCTCATGACCTGGGTCGGCGACAAGAAGGCCGCCGAGAAGCAGACCACCTGGCTCGTCGGCTTCCGCTATCTCAATGGGAGACTCCATGTATCCGAGTTTCGTGAAACCAGCGACCAGGATCCGTTGGGCGCAGGCGCTGCTGCTCGCTAGCCTCGCCCCCCCCGAGCGTCGCCGCGCAGTTCCTCGAAGGCCACCCCGACGACGGGCTGGCCGCCACCGTCTCGCGCACCGAACCGAACCTGATCCGGGTCGACGGGCGCAGGATCCGCCGCATCCAGGGCGTCGAGGGCGAGTTCGCCGTCAGCGCCGATCGCGAGACCGGCACCGCCTACCTCAAGCCGACGACCGATCAGGCGCAGCTCAGCGTCTTCGTCGCCGACGACGCCGGCCGCCACTGGAAGTTGCTCCTGAAGGTCGCCGACGTCCCGGCCGAAACGCTGGTGCTGCGCGAGCGCGGCCGGCCGGGCGAAGCGGGCAGGGCGCTCGTCGCCGACGAGCCGCGCCATGCCGCCATCCGCCGGGTGCTGCTGGCTCTCGCTCGCGACACCACGCCGGAAGACATGAGCGCCAGCGAGCGGCTCGAGATCGTCCCGTTGTGGAACGAAAGCCGCTTCGTTCTGGTGCGGACCCTGGAAGGGGTTCTGCGCGGCGAGAAGTACCAGCTGACCAATGTCTCGCCCACCCGGATGGTGCTCGACGAGCGCGAGTTCTACCGCCAAGGCGTTCTCGCGGTGATGGTCGACTCGCTCGAACTCGAGCCGGGGGAAGCGACGCAGGTGATGGTCGTCCTGGAGGGGCACGATGCGTGAGTCGCCGAGGAACCCGGTGGCCGAGACGATCGCCCGGCTGTCGCCGAAGCATCGGCAATTCCTGATTCTCGGCATCGGCGTGTCCGCCTTCACGCTGCTCGTCTTCGGCGGTGCGGCGCTCTGGGAGCAGCCGGCGGGACCAGGGTCGGGTGCGCCGACGGCACGCCCGCAACCGCTGCCGATCAACGCTCCCGGCGCGCAGGCCGATCCGCGCGACATCTGGATGAGCCAGTCGAGCGAACAGATGCGCCAGATGGAAGAGATGATCCAGGGGCTGCGCCAGCAGGTCGACACCCTCGACCGGAAGCCGGCGGGAGCGAACGGCGTGCCCTCTCTCGCACAGCCTCCTGCGGCACCGCCAGCGGAACTGCCTCCGCCCCCGGCGCCACCCTTGCCCGAGATGCGGGTGCCGACGCTGCCGCCACTCCCCCCGCCACCGGCGAATGCGAGCCTTGGCAGCCCGCCGGAGGCCGCGCCCGCCATGCCCCGGATACCGGGCATCGCCTCCTTCGAAGTCAGTGACGCCAAACCCGGCGCACCGCTGGCGGGGAAGGGCGCCGACAAGAAGGACGTTCGCAGCTACGTCCCCTCGGGCTCGTTCTTTCGGGCGGCGCTGCTCGGCGGACTGGATGCGCCCACCGGCGGCCAGGCGCAGAGCAATCCCCACCCGGTGCTGATGCGCGTGCAGGACAACGCCTTTCTGCCCAACCGCTACCGCTTCAGGATCCGCGAGTGCTTCGCGCTGGGGGCGAGCTACGGCGACATCAGCGCCGAGCGGGCCTACATCCGGCTCGAATCCCTCTCCTGCGTGCGCCATGACGGCCGCGCCATCGACGCCCCGGTCAAGGGCTATGTGGTCGGCGAGGACGGCAAGGCCGGCATGCGCGGGCGTCTGGTCAGCAAGCAGGGGCAGGTCCTGGCGAACGCCTTGCTGGCCGGGATTGGCGCCGGCATCGGTCAGGCCTTCCAGCAAAGCGCGACGACGGTGTCGACCAGCCCGCTCGGATCGGTCGGCACGGTCGAGCCGGGCAAACAGCTCCAGGCCGGTCTGGGGACCGGTGTCGGCAAGGCTCTCGACCGGCTCTCGCAGTACTACATCACGCTCGCCGAGAAGATGTTCCCGATCATCGAGATCGATGCCGGCCGCACCGTCGAGGTGGTGTTCACCAAGGGCTTCTCGCTCGACGGCGAGTCCGGCGGTGAAGGGGACAGCTACACCGACATCTGGCGGCGCGGCCGCGAAGTCCAGAAGAAACCCCTCGAACCCTACCAGGAGTGATCCATGTCGTGCAAAACCCCAATGGCTGCGTTGAGCCTGCTCGCTCTGACCCTGTCCCTGGCGGCGCAGGCCGATGAGACGCTCACCGCACTCGAGCAACGCCTGCAGGAGCGGTACCCGGCGACGCGTATCGAGCGGGTGCAGGCGTCGGAGATTCCGGGCCTCTACGAAGTGATGATCGGCCGCAATCCGGCCTACACCGACGCGACGGGCCGCTACTTCGTCTTTGGGCATCTCTTCGACCTGCAGACGCAGCGCGACCTGACCGCCGAGCGCCTGGAAGCGCAGCAGCGCGTCGCCTTCGCCGAACTGCCGCTGTCGGATGCGATCAAGACGATTCGCGGCGCGGGCGAACGGCTGCTCGCCGTCTTCTCCGATCCCGACTGTCCGTACTGCCGGCGGCTCGAGGACGAGCTCGCGAAGCTCGACAACGTCACCGTCTACACCTTCGCTTATCCACTCGAGAGCCTTCATCCCCAGGCCAGGGACAAGGCGGTGGCGGTCTGGTGCGCACCCGATCGCGCGCGCGCCTGGGCCGAGCTGATGCAGGCCGGCAAGGTCCCGCCGAAGCGCCCGTGCGCGCACCCGATCGAGCGCAACATCGCTCTCGCGCAGCGTCTGGGCATCCAGGGCACGCCGACGCTGCTCTCCGCCGACGGGCGCCTGCTGCCCGGTGCGGCGACGAGCGAGCGCATCGAGCAGTGGCTGGCGGAGCGCCGGCCATGAAGCGGGCCGCTCTCTGGGGCTCGCTCGCGCTCGCCCTCGCCGGCTGCGCCGGCACGATGTCGGGACTCGATGGTCCCGGCAGATTCTCGTGCAAGGCGCCGGACGGGATCACCTGTGCCTCGCTCTCCGGGGTCTACGCGAACGCGCTGCAGAACCACCTGCCGGGTCAGGCCGGATCGATCGACGCCGCGAGGAGCGAGCGCGCCGCCGCGATCGTGCGTGCCGTACCCAGCTTCGGCGAACCGGTGCGCAGCGCGCAGAAGGTCCGGCGCGTCTGGCTCGCGCCGTGGGAAGACGACGACGAGGTGCTGCACGACCAGTCGTACCTGTATCTGGTCGTCGATCCCGGTCGCTGGCAGGTCGAGCACGCGCGCCGGCAGGCGGGCGAGGGCTACCGTCCCGTGCGGCCACCCGCCACCTTCGCGCCGGCGCTGCCGCAATCCGGCGAGCGTCCGGCGCTGCGCCTGGAGCGGGCGACGCCCGCCGCTGGCCCGCAACCGGCGCCGTCGATGCCAGGCCGGGATCTGCTGCCACCCACCATCGAGGGCGAACCGTGAGTCTGTCGGATCGCGTGCGCGAGGCGTTCCTGCCGGAACGATCGGCTGCCGCCGATCGTCTGCCGCGGCGGCTGTTGCGCGAGATCACCCGCATGCCGCGGCTCACCGGGATTTTGCCGTATCTCGCCTGGCGGGAGGACGCGCGACTGTTCGCGCTCGACCAGGGCGGCTTCGGTGAGCGGGTATCGCGCGCCATCGGCTTCTGCATCGAGGCCCAGCCGCAAACGGGCGCCAGCGAGGAAATGGAGAAGGTCCTCGCCAGCCTCTTCGTCTCCTGCCCGCCCGGTACCGGCATCCAGGTCAGCCTCTACGGCAGCCCGAACATCCTGCCGCTGCTGCGGGCGCAGGCGAGACTCCTGCCAGGACCGGATCCCACCGCGAACGAGAGCTTCGACGAGCGCCGCTACCCCAACATCTTCCGCACGCTGGCGCGGCGGCGGATCGATCACTACCTCAAGGGGACCGGGCAGTCGCTCTTCAGCCACCAGACCTACCTGCTGCGCGACTATCGCCTGGTGATCTCGATCACCCTGCCGCTTGACCCGGAGTTGCCGGCCGACGTCGATGCCGCGCTGCGTCTCCGCGAAAGCCTGCACGCGACGCTCCAGTCCGCGCACCTGCCGGGCCAAGACTGGACACCGGACGATCTGCTGGCCTTCGCCGGCGATTTCTTCGACCACTCGGCGCTGTTCAGCGGCCGTGGCCGGCGCCCGATCGCGTGGAACGAGGCCAGCCCGCTGCGCGACCAGCTCGCGAATCGGGAGATCGCCTCGCGCCTCGGCGACGCCGATCTGCGTTTTCGGGAGGCGGGTGGCGACGAATCGGTGCTGCAGCTCTTCTCGGTGCGCCAGTATCCGCGTTACTTCCGCCTGTCGGGGATGAACACCCTGATCGGCGACCCCTACCAGCTCGCCCTGGCGATGCCCTGCGCCTTCCTCATCACCATGGGGGCCGTCGCCCTCGACTACGAGTCGGCGCGAGCCCGCACCCAGATCAAGGCGACGCGTGCGACGCAGAGTGCAGCGTCCTACATGGCGCACTTCCAGCCCGACCTGCAGGAGCGCAAGCGCGACTGGGACATGGTTTTGAAGGCCTTCGACAGTGGCCGCACCGTCGTCGGCATGTACCACCAGGTCTGCCTGCTCTCGCGGGTCGACGACGCGCCGCGCTGCGAGCATGCCCTGCGCGCCGTCTGGCGCGCCCGCGGCTTCGACCTCACCCGCGATTTCTATCTGCAACACCAGGCGCTCGCAGCGGCCCTGCCGATGACCCTGACGCCGGCCCTGCAGGCCGACCTGCGCCAGTTCGGCCGGATCAGCACCAAGACCGCCGACAACGCGGTGATGATGTCGCCGCTGATCGCCGAGTGGAAGGGCACACCGACCCCGGTCATGACCCTCTTCGGCCGGCGCGGACAGATCCTCGGCTTCGACCTCTTCGACAACACCGGCGGCAACTTCAATTTTGCGGTGGCCGCGCTGTCGGGGTCCGGCAAGTCGGTCTTCGTGAACGAGCTGACCTATCGCTACCTCGGCGCCGGCGCCAAGGTCTGGATCATCGACGTCGGGCGATCGTACAAGAACCTCTGCGAGCTGCTCGACGGCGAGTTCATCGAGTGCTCCGACGAGCAGAGGAACACGCTCTGCCTCAACCCCTTCTCGATGATCATCGACATCCAAACCGACATGGAGATGGTCCTGCCGCTGCTCGCCCAGATGGCGAGCCCGCGCGAACCGCTCGACAACTACGCCTATACCGCGCTCGGCTCGGCGATCAAGCGCGTCTGGGATGCCCGCGGCCGGTCGGCGACGATCACCGACATCTATGAACTCCTGCAGACCGGCCGGCTGTCGAGTGACGGCGAGTACGAACGCGATCTCAGTCGCCTCGCCACCGCCCTCGAGCCCTACACCCGCCACGGCGTCTATGCGAGCTACTTCGAGGGGCCGGCCAACATCGAGTTCGACCGCGATCTCGTCGTCCTCGAACTCGAAGAGCTGAAGGCGAGGAAGGACCTGCAGTCGGTGGTGATGCAACTGATCATGTACCGCATCACCCAGGAGATGTACCGCGACCGTTCGCGTCGCAAGCTGGTGATCATCGACGAGAGCTGGGACCTGATGGGCCACGGCGCGAGTGGCCAGTTCATCGAGGCCGGCTATCGCCGGGCACGCAAGTACGGCGGCGCCTTCGGCACGATCACTCAGTCGGTCGACGACTACTACCGCAACGAGGCGACGCGCGCGGCGATCGACAATGCCGACTGGCTCTTCCTGCTGCGCCAGAAGCCGGAGAACATCGAGCGGCTGGGCAAGGAAGGGAAACTTGTCCTCGACGAATGGCTGAAGCGCCAGCTCGCCTCGGTGAGCACCGAGCACGGCCACTTCTCGGAGATCTACCTGCATTCGCCGGTCGGCTCCGGTCTCGGGCGACTGCTGCTCGATCCGTTCTCGATGCTGGTCTACTCGACGCGTGCGGAGGACTTCGAGGCGATCAAGCGCCTGCGCCAGCAAGGGCTATCGGTTGCGGAAGCGATCGAGCGCCTGGTGGCTGAACGCCGGCTGGCCTGAGGACGACGAGCGATGAGTTTGCGGATCCCGGCGCTGACCGTGCTGACGACATTGCTGGCCGGCGCCGGCTTGGCGATCGCCTGGCTGCACTTCCAGCCACTGGAGATTCCACGCCTCGCGCGCGTCGACATCGGTAGCCTCGTCGCCCGGCAGCAGCAGGCGCTGGTGCAGCGAATCCAGCCGGGCATGACGCCGGACGAGCAGGCGAGACTGTTCGAGGAAGCGAAGACGTTCGGGGTTCAACTCGATGCCGCGCTTGACCAGGTCGCGCAGGAGTGTCGCTGCGCACTGATCAATTCGGCCGCCCTGATCAAGACGTCGCCGGCCGTCGCGGTGCCAGACCTGACGGCACGGGTGGCGGAGATCGTTCGGCCGCTGTCCAACCCAACGGCGAAATGAGCGATGCGACTCCCGGTTCTGGTCGTGCTCTCCCTGCTGGTGCAGGCGGCGTCTGCCAACAGCCGGCTCGAGTATCCGTCCGTCTGGGTCTGCGACGAGGATCGTTTCCAGTGGTATTGCGATCTGCCATCGGAGACGACCCCGCCGGACTCGCCACTGGAGAAGCCGCCGGCGGCCAGCGAGGAAGAGGAAGCCGTCGTGGCGCTGAAGGCGCTGCGCGAAGACGTCGAGCGCAAGCGCGCGCTCGCCATCGTCAAGCCGACGCCGGCGAACCTCCGGCGCTACATCGCCGCCCAGGAGGCACTGATGGATCGCGCGGCGCTGTTCTCGGATGTCTGGCGGCGCGTCCTCTGGGCGCACCCGGAACTCAACTACCAGTTGCGCAACCCGGTGAACAACGCGGCGATCCAGGTGCGCGATGTCGAGCAGGCCGGCAAGGAACGCGCGGCGCTGGCCGCTCTCGGCCGGGAGTGGGGGCTGTTCTTCTTCTTCCGCTCCGACTGTCCGTACTGTCACCGCCTGGCGCCGACCCTGAAGTGGCTGTCCGAACAATACGGCCTGACGGTCTTTCCGGTGTCGCTCGATGGCGGCGGGCTGCCCGAGTTTCCCCGGCCGGCGCGCGACAACGGTATGGCCGCCACGCTGGGGCTGCGCATCGTGCCGCTGCTGGTGCTCGGCAACGTCCGGGATCGCCGGCTGCTGCCGATCGGCTCCGGTGTCCTCTCGGCGCAGGAGATCGTCGAACGGATTTACCTCCTGACGCAGACGCGTCCCGGCGAATCGTATTGAGGGCCCCATGAATCCTGCACGCGCACGGATGCTCGCCATCACGCTGGTCTTCGCGACCCTGAGCTGCTCGTCGCTGGCCAACGTCTCGCAGTCGATGCAGGACTGGTTCAACGACATCGGCGCCTACGGGAATGTGACCGGACCCGACGCCTACCGCGGGCAGACGATGAATTTCTACACCGGCGGCAGTCTCTACCTGCGCACCCCGGTGCGCAACTACCCGCTGGCCAGCATCACGCCGCCCTCGTTCCGCGCCGGTTGCGGTGGCATCGATCTCTTCGCCGGATCATTCTCGTTCATCAACAAGCAGCAGTTCGTCGCGCTGCTGCGCAACATCGGTAACAACGCGATCGGCGCCGCGTTCAACCTGGCGCTCTGTTCGATGTCGCCCGATCTCTGCGACCTGCTGAAATACCTGCAGGACCAGGTGGCGAAGATGAATCATCTCAACGTCAACTCCTGCCAGGCCGCCGAGGGCATCGTCTCCGCCGCCGGCAGCCTGCTGACTGACCGGACGCAGGAGAAGGAAGGCAAGACCGCTGGCGCGAATCTGAACCTGTTCGGCGACGTCTTCGAGTCCTGGGACGAGTGGAAGAAGAACCGAGTCTCCGCGAAGAACATCCGCAGCGCGGCGAGGAACGCGTCCGCGGGCTACCGCGAGCTGTTCGAGCCGGGCAACATCGTCTGGCGGGCGCTGTCGCGGGTCGCCGGGGTGACCGACGAGACGAAGGAACTGCTGATGAGCCTGACCGGCACGATCCTCGTCACGCCGCCCGGCGAGCACGGCGACGAACGGGCGCGCTGGACCTATCTGCCCGGCGGCAAGCTGACCTTCCGGCAGTTCGTCGGCGATGGCGGCACGGCGACGGTGAACCTGCCGGGCCTCACGTGCGGCGCCGATAGGGCCGAGTGCCTGAGTCCGACGTTCTCGGACCGCGCCTTTACGGTGACGCCGTTCTCCCGCCAGGTGCGGACCCGGATCGCCGCGATGCGCGACAGGATCATCCAGCGCGACGCGGCCGGCCAGTCGAACCTCGATGCGGCATTGATCGGCGCCTCGTCGCTGCCGGTCTGGAAGATGCTCGCGGTGTCGAGCAGCATCCCGGGCGGCGACCGGATCACCGAGGACTACGCGCAGCTGATCGCGGTGGATGTGGCCTACGCCTACTTCACGAACCTCTCGAAGACGCTGCGCAACGCCCTGCAGAACGAGACCGGCAAGAACGGCCAGGACGCGGTGGCGGCGGCCGGGCAGATCCTCGCCCGGCTGAACGAGATCGAGCAGGAGGCGCGGGACATGTTGCGCGCCGAGTACCAGAAAGGCCTGCAGGTCGCCGAACTCTCGCGCTCGCTGCAGCTCCTGCACCAGAGTCTCAACGCCGGCCTGCCGACCAACCTCTTCCAGTCGATGATGGTCTTCAACCGCTAGGGCACAGCGAGCGGTTAGCCAACGACGAGCCAGCGACATGTACGAAGTCTATGCCTACTGGAACGTCGCCGAACTCGAGGCGATGTTCAATGCCGTCGCTTCGCTGATGGGCAGCGGCGATTACCGGGGTCTGCTGCGCACGATGGCAATCGTCGGCATCGTGGTGGTCGTCATCGCGACGCTCACCGGGCGAGAACGCCTCGACGGCATGTGGAAGTGGCTCTTCTTCCTGGCGATCTTCCAGGCGCTGCTGCTGGTGCCCAAGGTGACGGTGCTGATCGTCGATCGCACCGGCAACGAGCCGCCGCGGGCGGTGGCGAATGTGCCGATCGGGCTCGGCGCCTTCGCGCACGCGATGAGCAAGGTCGGCGACTGGCTGACCGGCGCTTTTGAGACGGTGTTCTCGCTGCCCGACGACGTGAGATTCCGCAAGAACGGGACCCTGTTTGGTCACCGGGTGCTCGCCGAGCGCCTGGCGGTGAAGAGCGGCAGTCCGGTGCTGACCAGCAACCTGCTCGAGTTCTATCGCGAGTGCGTCGCGCCGGATCTCGCGACGGGCTACATCCGGGTCAAGGAGGATCTGCTCGCCGCCAACGATATCTGGGCCCAGCTCGACGGCAGGACAAACCCGGCGCGGCTGGTCACCCTGCGCGATCCGGCCGACCCATCGCAGCTGGACACCCTGGGCTGCCAGGCGGCCTACCAGCGACTGAGCCGCCAGATCGCTGCCGAAGCGGGCCGGCAGGTGACCCTCCTGGGCTCGCGCCTGTACCCGCGCATGACGCAGGCCGATGCCGGGATCGCCATTGCCGGTGCGCTGGCGACCTCGACCAACTACCTGCTCGGGGTGTCGGCGGCGGCGCAGGACGCGGTCAAGCAGGCGATCGTCGCCAATTTCATGATCGACGCGCAGTACCTGCTGCCCGCCCAGCTCGGCGACGCGGCCAGTGCGCAGACCAATCTCGGCATGGCGCAGTCGCTGCGTTCGACCAGCGATTCGTACAAGCTGATGGCGCGGATCGCCGAATCGACGATGCCAAAGGTGCGCAACGCGATCGAGATGGTCCAGTACGCGATCTTTCCGGTCTTCCTGCTCTTCGTGGTGATCAGCGGCCATCAGGCGGGGGCGGTGATCCGCGCCTACGCCGCCAGTCTCTTCTGGATTCAGCTCTGGGCGCCGCTGTACGCGGTGATGAACTTCATCATCACGATGGTTTCGAAGAGCCAGTACACCAGCGGCAGCGCCGGCAACGGGCTCGCGATCGAGCAGATGAGTTTCCTCCAGACCGCGATCGTCAGCGATCAGGCGATCGCCGGCATGCTGGTGATCTCGATCCCGGCGATCGCCGCGGCCATCGTGCGTGGCGGTGAGGTCGGCCTGCAGGCGGTTGCGGGTCTGGTGGCGCCGCCGCGCGACCCGGAGAAGATCGCGAGTGGCCTCGCCCAGGGCAATCTGCAGATGGGTAACACCTCGCTCAACAATGCGAGCCACGACACGCTCAAGGGCCTGGCGGTCGATCTCAATCCGAGCCTGCGCCAGGGCATGACGAACTATCAGGCGCGCGGCGGTTTCGACTACAGCCATTTCTCGGGCGGTGGCTTCGTCGTGAAGCAGGCGAGCAGCGCGCTGCGCGCCAACCTCGCGCTCAACGATTCGCTCGGAGCGGCCGCCAGGGAGCACTACGAGCGATCGCAACAGGCCACCCAGCAGCGCTCGGCGGAGTACGCGGAAAGTGCGTTGGCGGCGCTGCGGCAGGAAGCCGGCTTCGAGCACAGCCACAGCCAGGGCAGCAGCGGCAGCACCGGCTACCGGCACGGCATGGGTTCTAGCCGCAGCCACGAGGCGAGCGACGCGCTGCGTCAGGTCGACCAATGGGCGCAGCGGATCGGCGTCAGCGAGAAGGTGGCGATGGAGCTGATGATGGGTGCTTCGCTCGGGATGAGCACGCCGAAGCTGCTGGAGATCGCCGGCCTGCGCGGGGGGGTCGAGATGTCGGCGAAGCTGCGCAATTCCGCCGACGCCGCCCGTTCGGTCGAGGAGATGGCGCAGGCGGCCAGCGAATCGGGTTTCGGGCGGAAGGTGGGCACGGTGATCGACAACGGCTGGGAGCGGGGCCATCGGAGCACCGACGAAGCCCGCACGGCCGGCAGCGAGGGAACCCGTGCCTCGTTCGACCGCGCCCGGCAATCCCGCGAAGCGTTCAGTGCGTCGCTGCAGGAGAGCGAAGCGCATCGACAAATGTGGGAGCAGTCGCGCAGCGGTCAGCTCGGTGCCAACCTGCAGCTGCAGGATCATTTCATCCAGGATTTCCTGCTGCCGAAGCTCGATTTCAACTACGAGCGGCTGCAGGGGATTCTCGGTGACCCCTATCGCTTGCGGCCGTACCTCGACGAGTACACCGCGGGCAACTACGACCGGATGCTCGGCGAGCTGGCGGGTGGGGTCCAGGGGGGCGAGGCGGTCCGGGCGCGCCATGCGGCCGATCGCAGCCGGGTCCCCGGGGCGGGTGCGGTCGTGACGGCGGCGGGCGGGTATCTGGGCGAGGTGCAGGGCCGGGCGGGGCGTGCCGGCGTCCCGGCGCAGGGACGCCCGAGTGACCAGACGATGCATACGGCGATGCGGGAGTTCTCGACGAACGCGCAGGAGCTGCGGGACCGGCAACAGGGGTCGGCAGAGGCGCATCGGGAGGAGGCGACCCCTGCGAGTTTTGGGAAGCTGAAACCAGTGTCACCGGTCGGGAAGGGCGCGGCGGTGGCGGAGGAGGTCGGCAACGCTGCCGGACGCGTCGTTGACGGGCTGACCGGCGAGCATCCTGGGCAGTACGTTCGCGAGACGCTGGCCGGGAAGAAGCGCCCGTGAGCAGACACTTGCTGGGTGCCTTTTTGCGGCGGTGGTTTCCCGCAGCGTCAGGGCGGGTTCGGCTGCCGGAAGCCCGCGAGGTTCACGGCCTCGCCGCAAGCCTGAGCTTGATGCGCTGCAGGCCGT
This sequence comes from Candidatus Accumulibacter contiguus, assembly GCF_012940005.1. Lineage (GTDB taxonomy): Bacteria > Pseudomonadota > Gammaproteobacteria > Burkholderiales > Rhodocyclaceae > Accumulibacter > Accumulibacter contiguus. The sequence continues at coordinate 63,102 of NZ_SPMX01000039.1, forward strand.
CAGCGACGGATCTCGCCAGTTGGGCTGCCTCGGGATCGTCGAGAGGGTTCTCGGTGGCCCACTCGCAGAAAGAGGCCATGAGTGCAGCCCGTTCGGCGGAGATCCGTGAAGCGGCCAGGCCGGATTCGATGATGGGAATCAGGGCGGTCGCGGCGCGGAGGCGGTTCAGCGCCGGGGTTGAGGGAGGAAGCGGCTTCGACATGCGCTCATTCTATCGAGGAGCGGGCCAGGGCACGGAAAAAGCGCTGAGTAGGGTTTCCTGTGGGCGCGACGACACGGTCTTGCCGACAGCCAGGTGCAGGCGTTTGGCTCATTACGGCAACGAGTTTGGGGTGACGGCTACCTTGGCGATGCCGTACCCTGGCGTGTTCGGTCGCTCGCGACCACAGGTCGTACGGGAGACGTGAACGACGAGGAAGGGTCTTGCGTATTCCACGGCAAACTGAACACCGATTCCACAGCAAACCAGACTGCCACAGCGATTTCATGCAGCATTGCTGAAAGGACACCCCAAGGCAACCGCGGCCAGGGACTCTTTGTCGCCAGGACCTACATGGCCAAGATGGGCGGCACGATCTCGGCCCGCAACGTCGAGGGTGGCGTGAGCTTCCTGCTGACGTTGCAGCAGGTGCGAAGTGGGCAAGTGCGGTAGCCACCGGGGCGTATGCTGTCGCTGCTGATCGTTCCCCCCGAGTTCGACACTATTCGCGTGCCATACGCATAAATAGGGCTTTGGTCGCAATAAAAACAAGGAGTTGGCGCGCAGCGGGAAATTTATTGTAGTGACACGTCTTGCCTAAAAGCCTATTGCGATCATGGCAGTATGTGGATACAGTAGCGACATGTTCGTGAAGATCACCACGTCCGGCCCGCGCCAGTACGTCAAGCTCGTCGAGTCCTACCGGGACACCGCCGGGGTGCCTCGCCAACGGGTCATCGCCACCCTGGGGCGCATCGAAGCAGTGCGATCTGGCGAGGCTGACTCGCTGCTCAACGGTCTGCTGCGGGCGGCGGGCAAGCCCTCCCTGGAGGAGGGAACCGGCGAGGTCGCCTTCGCGCCAGCGCTGTCGGTCGGCGACACCTGGCTGCTGACCGCCTTGTGGAAGGAACTGGGCTTCGCCGACGCCTTTCGCCGGTTGCTGCGCAACCGCCACCAGTTCGATGCCGAACGCCTGTTGCGGGTGATGGTGTTCAACCGGCTGTGTGATCCGGAATCCAAGCTGGGGATCCTGCGCTGGCTGGAGGGCACCCGGGTTCCCGAGGTCAGCGCCGAGTCTGTGAACCACCAGCACCTGCTCCGCACGATGGATACCCTGGCGGAGGGTGCCGACCGGGTGGACGACGCCTTGACAGGTCTTCTGCGGCCGTTGATCGATCAGGAGTTGGCGATCGTCTTCTACGACCTGACGACGATCCGTGCCGAAGGCAGCACCGACGAGTCCGAAGACCTGCGGCACTTTGGCCATGCCAAGGAGGGCGGTACCGTGCGCCAGGTGATGCTCGGGGTGGTCCAGACAGCGGAAGGCCTGCCGATCCATCACGAGGTCTTTGCCGGCAATACCGGTGAGACAACGACGCTGGTGCCGACGATCGAGAAAGTGCTGGCACGCTATCCGATCAAGCGGGTGGTGCTGGTCGCCGATCGCGGCCTGCTGAGTCTCGACAATCTCGACGCCATCCGGGCCCTGCGGGTTGGCGATCAGCCGCTGGAGTTCATTCTGGCCGTCCCGGCGCGGCGCTACGGGGATTTTGACAGCCTGCTCACCCCTTTCCACGAGAAGAGCTGCCAGTCGGCGACGGCAGAGGTGTTCGGTGAGCTGAAGTGGCAAGGGTTTCGTCTGATCGTTGCCCATCGCCCCGACAGGGCCAGCGAACAGAGTCGCGTGCGCGATGAGCGCATTGCGGCGCTGGAGGCCGATGCCGCGCAGTGGGTGGAGAAACTCGATGCTCAGGAGGCCGGTCAGACCCATCCGGGCAAGAAGCTGTCAGACGCCGGCACGATCGCCCGTTTCTACAAGGCGGTCGCTGACGCGCATCTGGCGCACATCATCAAGGTCAATCTCGCCTCCGAGGTATTCACCTACGAGATCGACGAACGTGCGCTGCAGCGCGCGCGGCTGATGGATGGCAAACTGATCCTCGTTGCCAACGTTCCGGATTCTCCCCCGGCCGAGATCGTGGCGCGCTACAAGGCGCTGGCCGACATCGAACGGGGATTCCGTGTCCTGAAGTCCGAGATCGAGATCGCGCCGGTCTTCCATCGCCTGCCGAACCGAATCCGGGCGCATGCCTTGATCTGCTTCCTGGCGCTGCTGCTCTATCGGGTGCTGCGCCTGCGTCTGAAAGCGAAGGCCAGTCCCCTCTCCCCGGACCGCGCTCTGGAGATCGCCCGCCGGATCCAGTACCACCAGGTCACGCTGCATCAACGCCAGTCGGCCTCCGGTCTGTCCACCATCACCCCCCAACAGAAGGAGCTGTTCGAAACCGTCGCCCTGCCCGAGCCCTCCGCCAGACGCCTGTAGTGCCAATTTAGAACCCGTGAATTGAGCACAAACAATCACTTGGCCGTTTTTTTTGTCGAACTCGGGGTTCCCAGGTTCGAGCCACGATGGGCGCGATGGGAAAAAAGGGGAGGAGGACACCTACGACCGGTTCATCGGGAGCGGGCGGTAGGTGCTGGGAAAGGGCGGCTGGCGACCCGTAACGGCCTGATGATGTTTGCAAGCGATACGGCGGCTTACCGATCCTCAAGCCGCAGCTCGCTGGAAGTTGAGGTCCGCCTGCTGCTCGGCCTTATGCAAAGCTTTCCATAAGGCCGACTATGCATAATCGGTCGAAGCGGTCATTCAGCCGGCGCGCACCTAGCGACAGGATTGCAGCAAAAAACAGACGTTTGAAAATATTACGGAGCCCGGTCGAGCAGCACTACGGGCTCCGACGGGCTCACACAATTTACAACTCAACTCTAATCTTGATCATTCATTACGCCCGAAACGGGATAGCAATCCACAGTCGTTAGGACGTTCAAACCCAGAACTGCCCTCTAGGTATGTCGTAACCAGCCGTCCAACAGACGAGACGACATCTTTGTCGGCACTGATGAATCCGATGAGGAGGCTGACAGGGTAAGAATCAGGCAATGAGACGTGATAAACGACAACCACAAACTCGCCTTCGAAGTGCATCACCTCGACATTCCCGCCAAGGAAGCCCTCAATCAACCCATGAACCTTGTCGGTGTTAGGGTCGAACTCCCATTTCCACTGGCGGGCAGTCTTCTGGTCATCTGGTCCGGAGACAGGCAAATAGATGGTCGGCGAATAGAGCCTCTTCTCCTTCGTGCTTTCCATTCTGAGAATCTCGCTGACTCTCACCTGGAGACTGCTGCTCTTTCCCCAATACGGGTCGCTGGGTGCAAGCCAAAGGAAAGGGGTTTGCCCCACGTCCGCCTTACTTTCTCTCCTTGCCTTGATGATGGGAGCCAAGTGTTTCTGGAGCAATTCCCAATTTGCCGACGAATAGATCGGTCCGAGAAAGGTGGTTCTCTTCTTCTGACTATTGGCTTCCAGCTTCGCTAGGTCTTCGAAGAATTGCAGACTGACGGAACTGCCCTTCGAGTCGAAGAGCTTCAACGTCTCGCCGTCCCCAATGTCGAGCATCGCTTTCGCAATCTCCCCAAAATTGCTGGGTCTTCCCAAGCGGTCAAGCTCCAACGAGATCCGCTCATGCACGTAGTCTGAGCTTTTGAGCTCCTCGAAATCTTCCCGCTCGACGCTTCTGCCATCCGCGTCCACCTTGAACTGGACCGGCAGTCTCACAGGCATCTGCTTAATCTTGTTCACCGAATTGACGGTGTAGACAGTCGGCGAATCCTTTTCATCCTGAGTCAGCGACCTGGAGAGAAATTCCTTCTGCAAGATTTCATGGAATTGCCATTGGAAATGCTTTTCCACCTGCATCTCGCTGCAAGATGCGTTTTCGTCGGCAACCTTGATTGAAAGACCTGCTTTCCATTTTTCGGACGAGTTGTCTTTCCCAAGGCATGAGAAGGTTGCGAGGTCGAAAGACAAGCAAGCCGTGCTGTCGCGAACCATCGATAGACGTGGCACCTCGCCAAGCTCGGTGAAGTAACCGCTGGATTTCTCCGTAAGCGTCAGACGCCCATTTTCAGATAGCGTAAGTTCGCCGCGTTCGACGAGATCATCAATTGCTTCTTGAACCTCCTTGCGTGTAAAGCCGAAGAAGGTAGCAACCTGCGAGATCGACATCGGCGCCAAGTGGATCAGGCGAAGAACGAATTCCCGAACAAATGGCAACCCCTTTTGGGTGATGTACGAGAAATTGATGTTGAAACGTTGCGCAGGCAACAGGAAGTCAATCTCGTGATAAATCGTAGTGTTTTCCAATGTCGTCACCTTAGCGGGTCTTCTTCGAGGACATGAACTTGTAGCCGGCATCCTCGCCCATATCGCTCATGTAGAAAAAAACCTGTCCGAGAGGCTTATCCTTGTTGTGGGTTTTCCACATCTCTGCATTGCCGATGATTAGCAGCCGATCCATTGCTCGGGACATCGCGACGTTTATTCGATTGGGGGTACGCAGGAAGCCCGGACTCTTCTGCTTGTCGGAACGTGTCAGAGTCAGAATGATGATTCGGTTTTCCTTGCCTTGGTAGCTATCGACAGTGTCGATTTTCACCAATGCCTTGAAGCCGTCGCTCCAAATCCCTTGGTTGAATTTCTGCCGAATCAAACGCTTTTGTTCGGCATACATGCAGATGACACCGATCAGCGCATCATCTTTGTCCTTGAGATTGGAAAGGTCAGTCAGGAATTGACCGCTCTCGGAGATCTGCTTGAGGAGGTCAATGACCTGCTCTGCCTCACAACGGTTGTAAATACTGACGCCACGGTCGCTCTGGTGATTGGCATGATCGCCATGCGATGAGGTGTCGAGCCAAGTTACGGGTGAACGAAGCGTGTTCGGAGCACCCCGATAGATATCGGGAATAGCCCGATCTCCATTGTTCAGCTTGCCCTCGTAAAAGGTCTTGGAAACCAGATTGCCGATGGGGGGCGCCATCCGATACTGAGTGAGCAGCGTGGCGCTCGTTTGCTTCCCATATTCAGAATTGAAAGCCCGCGCAAAGTCGCTTCGCAATACTTCATCAAGCTCGGTGTGCTTGTCGTTGATACCAAGTCGGCGAGCCAGAGCCGCTTTGTGTGCATCGGAATACAGGGGAGGCAATTGCAAATGGTCGCCGACCAGCAGGACGCGTTTCGCCGACTGCATTGCAATCGCCAGTTCGCTGGATATCGAACGAGCCGCCTCATCAATGATTACGAAATCATAGATGTTGTCGTGAATCCCGATATGCCCTTGTCCGATACCGACGCATGTGCCGGTAACCAGTTGTCTCGACCGGGCGTAGAACTCGTCGCAATTGACCCTTTCCGCCGACAGGGCGTCCTGGATGTCTCGGGATATCCTAGCTAACGCCCGAACCCTTCTGGCTTCATTTGGTCGGACGCCATACTCGGAGCAGAGGTTGGAAAGCAGGATGGACTTCGCATCCGAAACCTTGCTTTCCTGGGGAAGAGCAATGCCGTAGTCCAAGTGGAGCTTGGTCCGGATAGTCTCATCCAATTCGACCACGATCGGTTTAAGGGCTTTGATATCGTCCTCGTCACCGATGTTCTCGAAATTCTTGAGCTGGGATTCGAGATGGTCAATTTGCTTGAATAGTTTCAACTCCGCATTGACGACCTTGGAAATGAATTCAGCGTCGAGACCCAGCGCATCGGATAGAGCAGCGACACGGTAGCGATATTCGGCGTTAAACAATTCGCGCCTTTCGGCAGTGATGGCATGGGAGTAGACGTCTTTCAGACCATGCGAAACCGCCCCTTCACGGTTGCTGAACCTAACGACTTCCAGTGAAGTGCCCAACCTTCCGCAGTGCTTCCTTATCCGCTCTGCAGCCGTGTTGACTGCCTCGTGAGATTGGCTGACCAGCAGAATTCTTCGCACATCCAGCTTCTCGACGAGAAAGTGGACGAATGCAGCAATGAACTCCGTCTTACCTGTTCCAGGCGGACCTTGCAATAGAGAAAGAGGTCCGTAGTTCAGCAGCTTGGTGAGTGCCTCACGCTGTTGCTCGTTGAGGCTAATCTTGTTTCCATGCTGGTCTTCGCGGTCGTATCTGGCGAAGTCATCATCAGTGACCGAAATCTTGAAATTCGTCGCATCCTTGTTGCAGGTGGGGTCGAACAAATCGAGTAGGTCTGGCAACACCCCTTCCCTATCAAGTAGTCTTTCAAGCGCTGCCTTGCGTTTGCGGTATGAAGCCCTGTCTTGTTTCGTCCGGAAGAAAACAGGGTCTCCATCCTTCAGACCGTAGGCAGAACTACGGACTTTATTCAGTCTGACCTCGTTCAACGCTGATTTTTTGAGCAAGACTTCCCCGATGACTTTCTCCGCCCCATCCTGATCGACGAGAAGAGCCTCGACTTCATCCGTGCTTGCGAAAGCACCAAGCGGATCGATGTCCGCGTCGTATGGAAGTATCAGTTCGGAATCGGTATCCGATGGCTTAATCGAGGCGCCATTCAACTCGATGTTCGGGCTTGACTCGGTCTCCGTGGCGAGGATTGCCCGCCAAAGCGCTTGTGTCGAAATATCGAACGAAATAACCGAACGTTCTTCCCCAACGGAAGCTGCTGCCCTTTCGAACACATCCTTGAGTTGTTGGCTCAACCCCGATTCATCAAATTCTGGCTGAACCGTCTGAAGCATCTCGATTGCACGATGAAACGCGTCATCATCGCGAAGATGTTCAGACAAACCTGAAAGTTGAGCCGGTCGTCCTGGCTTGATGCGAATTGCCGTGCTAATTTCGAATTGGCTTTCCTCTGTCACCCTTAAATTGACATCGGATCTGATTCGAGGGGGCAACCCTCCGACAAAGCATCGTTGTTCCTTATCATAGAAGGCGCAGAATGTTCCACCAATGCCTGCAAAGGTGACCAACAGGACGTTCTCACCCTTCTTGGACGCTTCAACCTTGACGAAGAGATGACCGTTATCCGGAAAAATCGTCGTCTGCTCATCGATCCCATTTAGAAGAATCTCGACAAACGTCTGTTCTTCCACCTTTGCTGCTGAGGTTATAGCCTTCTTGAAGCGTCCAAAATCCTTGAAGCCGAACTCGCCGTCATTCGATTCCGACTGAATCGCATCCGAGACTCTCGGATAGGTTTTTGACTCCTCGCCCCACTCCAAGCCGAGCAATTCACAAGACATTCGGAGCACCGCAAAGATATCCCGCTGTTCGGACGAGCTTCCGTCGATATTCTCGGGGCTATATCGATGGTTTCTGGCTTCGGCAGTGTTGTGGGAAAAGTCCGGAATATCTATCAGGTACACATTGCCGTTTTCCTTATCCAGCATCACGTTGTGGGGATGAAGGTCGCCGTGGGAAATCCCGAGTCCATGAAGATGCTCAACGGCATCGGTCAGTTTCTCGATAACGCCCAATTTGTCCGACTCATTGATTGCAGCATCAGCCCACGTCGTCCCATCAACCTCGTCGGTCACCAGATACATACTGCTGGACCTTGCCGCGAGTCCGTATTCATGAATTCGTGGCAGGTAAGTGGGATTTACTGCTGCCAGCTTGTCCAAGCGCCTCAAAAAAGTAAAGCACGCGGAAATTGCTTACCGAATCATCTCCCTTGCCGCCAACGTTCAACCAAGCTTTGACGAGCCTTCCCTCTGAGAAATAGACCTCTTTATCATCAGTCGAAACTAGAAACTCGCCCTCGTCTGGAAACTGCCGCGTATGATTTATGGGATGGCGATAGGCTTCCAGTTCAGAATCGTCGAACGTTGGTATCGACTCGCCCTGCGGTTCCGCACGCTTCAAGGCATCGAAGAATGCCGATGCATCCTTGAATTTCCCTGTCACTGCATCAAGAAGAACATCTGCATACCAATCACCGCTTGATAGCATCTCGTTCTGAATGTTCTCCAAGCTCTTCGGAGACATTCTTTGAGCCGTCAGCAGATGCCACGCCACAAGCCCAAGAGCATGCACGTCCTGCTGGAATGGGGTCGATTTTAAGCCATCCAACATCTCCTTCACCTCGACAGCCCCTACCGAAAGACTGCTCCGATAATCACCGACCGTTCCAATCGGTTGGTGGTACGCGGAGATGAAATTGGATAGAGCAATTTCCTTCGAAGGCGACAACCACAGACTATGCTCTGCAATGTCTCGGTGGGCAATTTTGATCTCATGCAGGTCACCGAACTTCGCGAGGAGCAGCTTCGTGAGGTTCAGTCGGTCAGTCTGGGTAAAGGACTGACCATATTTGCCCACGAATTCGTTGAACCTCACATGCCCAGGAGGAAGCTCATAGACCTCGCTGTACTGGGATGTAACCTCATTCTTTTCGAAGCTTGTCAGCGAACGTAGGCAATGGTTGTACAGGTCGCGATTCTGGTGGTTGATGAACTGCAACACCTCCCGCTCGCGAGATACGATTTCAGCCCTGCCCTGTGGGGTAATAGCCTTGTTGCCTTGGACCTTCTTGAAGTTCCAGACCCGCAGCAGAGCCTCGGTACCCTTCGAGATTTCCGAACTTGCCAGATACTCTTTATATACAAATTTCGGATGCTCGAAGATTTCCTCGACCGCTGTGTACCCTCCGATTTTCAGAGCCTTCGGTGCTGTATTGCCCTTCAGAAATAGCTCATCAAAGACCGGAATGTCTTGATTCAAGACTTGCGAATCGGGATGCGGACGGAAGTATTCGTTGAACTTACCTTTGTCCGAGAACCGTAGGAACTCTTTCAGGGAAATCGTGTGTTGGAGGTCGACCTCAGGAAGCTGACTGAAATCAGCATTTCCAGTCATGACGACAAAGAAATGGACTCGCGGCAGGTACTTCTTGTTGGTAAAGCGAGATGAAAGCCGTTTAAGCTTGTTATCCAGCAAGAATTTTTTTGTTTCTCGTGACGCTGACGGGCGAACGTCCCATGTTCTTGTCGCCCTTGAACCAGACATCCCCGTTAGCCATTACGGATTCATGGTTCCAATCCTTCAATTCAACGATGATGATGTTGCAGTGAGTCGCAATAACTAGATCAAACTCACCTTCCTTGCCCTTGGAATCGACGAACCTGAACCCTGCATATCCTTTCCACGGTTGGTTTTGGGGGCGTCCGAGCTTGTTTTGAAGCTGGTCCCGTAAGGAGTTTCCTCCACCTTGAAACTTACCAGCAGGGAGAGTATCCGCGAACGCCGCCTTGATCTTGTTGATTGCCTCGATTTCTTGTTCTTGTAGTCCGCCATCCCAAATTTCGATGTCCAAGGTGCTTCCTTTTATCCCATTACCGAATTAATCGATCTGCCGGAGGGAGTTTACACGCCAAACGGTTGCCGCGTTCGCGCGCTTCTTCACCCAGCAAACCTCCCTGCCACTGTCAGCGTTTAGCGACAATGCAGACCTATTCCTCGATGTGCACCACAGGCGGCGCTGGCCGCGACCTCGACCGCCAGCGAACGTAGCCGGCGGCGGGTTCCGGATCGGTTAGCCGCCGTTTGTGCCGGGCGATTGTTCGCTGCCGCTACGTCTCTTCCTGGCCGGAAGCTGACCTCCGTGATCCCTTTTGCGGGAGCTACAAGGAAGGGCAAGCGCTCAAGCACCGCCGTCTCAACCTCCCGGCTAACGGTAGTCATCACCCTCAATCCGTTCCACCGCCGCATTCCGGAACATGGCGATGATACCCTCGGTGACTTCCTCGCACATCTCCTCACGCAGCCTCAGTTGCTCGCCCAGCCGGTACATCGCCCCGAGGTGCCGCGCCAGCGATCGCTCCATTTGATCGAGGTCGATGGACGTCACCCCGGGTACCACCTCGATGGTCTCGCACAGACAGCTCTCCAGCAGCTTGATCGACTCGTCGGCTTGGGACAGGAAGAAGAACCAGTAGGACCACTCCCGGTCCAGGCGATCGACGTACGCGCGCACCTCGGGGATCTCGAACAACTCCCTCGGGTCGTCGTTGTAACCGTCGACTACCAGGCTGATCCGGCCGCAGAACTTGATTGCGACATCGCGATCGGCGGTCAGGCTGCGCAGAAGCTCCAGCGGCTCGTCCACGTCGCAAGTCTCTACCTGGAGGCGTGAGAACATCAGGATGACCGGGTCGGTGACGGCGGGGCGGAGGCGCTGGTTCATACTGGTTCCACGAACGTCGGCGAATCGCCTCGAGACGAATTGACCGCCCGGCAAACCTTGTAGGCGATCATGCCGTCAGCCGCAGCCGGCCCCAGCAATGCGCGCAAGCCGTCCGCATCCGGATTACCCGGGTCCAGCCACGCGCCATAATCGTTGGGTGCAAGGATAACGGGCATTCGGTCGTGAATCGGCATCATCAGTGCGTTGGCGTCCGTCGTGATGATGCAGCACGTGTGAACCTCTTGGCCCTCCGGCGACATCCAACGCTCGGTGAGGCCGGCAAACCCGAACAGATCGCCGTCATCTTGTGGGCGAATGAAATACGGTTGCTTAATGGTGCGACTGCCTTCCTGTACTGGCTTCCACTCGTAGAAACCGTTGGCAGGCACAATGCACCGCCAGCGACGAAAGGCAGCGCGAAACGCTGGCTTTTCAGCGACCGTTTCACTACGCGCGTTGATCAGCTTCGCACCGATCGTGACGTCCTTTGCCCACGACGGGATCAGCCCCCACCGATATGTGCTCGCCAACCGCTCGCAGTGCTGTCCTGGGTGGACAACCAAGACCTTCGTCGTCGGCGCGATGTTATAGCGCGGCCCAAAGTCGAACCCGTCATCGAGATCGAACTGCTCCCGAATGCGAGAGGTCGGACCGTAGAGGGCGTATCGACCGCACATCTCAATGCACCTTCGGCACCATTTCCCGCAGCCGCCGCCACACTGCCTCGACGATCACCATCGAAGCATCATCGGCGTTTGGCGCGTCCGTGCACTCCAGCAGCGGTCGGTTGCCCTGCCACAGCCCAAGGTTGTTCCGAATCCACGCGCCGAGGCCCATATGCAAGCCGATGAGTTCAGACTCCGCCATGGCGCTGATCGTCGCCTTGTCTTCATCAGAGAGGGCGGCGATCACCACGCCGACTGCTTCGTCGATCGTGACTGGCCACTGCTTCCGTTGCATCAGCGCCCGCCCTTCCGCCAGTCCCAAGGGGGTATCGGCTGACCATCGGCCCACAGCCCGACACGTTTCGCCCGCGCTTCATGTTCGGCGAATTCATACCGCCCAGCGTCCTCGGTCGATTGCTCCTTGGCGTACTTCTGGTACCACCATGCAAGGGCGACGGTGAGTTGCGCGAGGCCGGCGTCGAGCGTCTTGGGGCAGGTCGGACAGCCGGAAGGTTGCACCATCACTTTTCCGACGATCCGCTGGTAACGGTCACGCTTGTTCCACTGCACATCGACCTCCTTCCCGAAAACAAGGGTCGACATGGATTGTTTCGAGCGCTGCCCGAAGGGTTGCGCCTTCTCGGGTGCGTCGATGCCGCCGAGCCGGATCTTGTGCTGCTCACGGTTGGCATCGAGCACGGTGATCGTGTCGCCGTCCGCCACGCCAACAACTCTCCCCGTGAGCGTTTCCGCAGACGCGCCGATGCCGACCATCAGCAGCATCGCCGGAAACACGAGATTTCTTATGTGAATCTTCGCTCTCTTGCTCACGCCTACTCCAAAACACCACGCACCGAAAACTCTCTAGCCATATCATTTTTGGGGTCCGCACAACCCGAATGGATACCGAAGATGATCGCTGAACTCACTCTACCCGAATCGATGTCGCCACGCGAGCGCGCCGCCGAGATCGCCACCCTTCTTGCCACAGCGGTCGCCCGACTGCACGCCAGTCGGCCCCTGCAGAGCGAAGTTTCGCTTGGCTTTTCGGCGCCCAAGCGCGTTCATATAACTCCCTCACCACCGGGAGTACCACGATGACTTCGCCTTCCGTCGCCGCGCAGCTCGCGGCACTGCCCCAAATGCCCCTCGATCGCCTGTGGTCGCTGTGGGATCAGCATTTCCCCCGCCGGCCGATGCGTGTCACCCGGCGCTACCTCGAAAGTCGCCTCGCCTATCGCCTCCAGGAAGTCGCCTACGGCGGCCTGCCGAAGGTGATCAAGACGCAACTCGCCGACTGCGGGGAGCGCCTGTCAAAGATCAAGGTCGGGCGCGGTGGCGAGGTCCGCCTGATGCCGGGCACCGTCCTGATCCGCGAATGGGACGCCCGCGAGTACCGCGTCACCGTCACGGCCGACGGCCTATACGAACTCGACGGCCAGCAGTACAAGAGCCTGTCCGCCGCTGCCAAGGCGATTACCGGCACCCACTGGTCGGGGCCGGCGTTCTTCGGGTGGAAGAAGGGGCGGCGATGAACCTCCCCGCCCCGAAACGCTGCGCCGTGTACTGCCGAGTCTCGACCGACGAACGGCTACACCAGTCCTTCAACTCCATCGATGCTCAGAAGGAAGCCGGTCTGGCCTCGGTCGCCAGCCAGCGGGCGGAAGGGTGGATTCCCGTCCCCGACGACTACACGGACCCTGGCTACTCCGGAGGCAACCTCGAGCGGCCCGCATTGAAGCGCCTGCTGACCGACATCGAGGCCGGCAAGATCGACATCGTCGTGGTCTACAAGATCGACCGACTGACCCGGAGCCTGACCGACTTCTCCCGACTGATCGAAGTTTTCGAGCGCAACAAGGTCTCGTTCGTCGCCGTCACCCAGCAGTTCAACACCACGACATCGATGGGACGGTTGATGCTGAACGTCCTGCTGTCGTTCGCGCAATTCGAGCGCGAAGTCACCAGCGAACGCATCCGCGACAAGATCGCCGCCAGCAAGGCCAAGGGGATGTGGATGGGCGGGCCATTGCCCTTGGGATACGACGTGGAAAACCGACTGCTGGTGATCAATGAAATCGAGGCCAGTCTGGTCAAACACATCTTCAAGGATTTCGTGCGTTGTCGCTCGACGACCGACATGGTGCGGGAACTCACCGCCAACGGCCAGACGACCAAGTCGGGACTGCCTTTTACCAAGCAGATGCTCTACAAGATGATGCACAACCGCATCTACCTGGGCGAGATCCTCCACAAGGGCACCTACTATCCCGGCCAGCATCAGGCCCTCATCGACCAGGATCTCTGGGACGCCGTCCACGCGATTCTCGCGGAGAACAACCGTCAGCGCGCCTCGGCAACCTTGCAGCGTCGTCAGCCCGAGGCTTTGCTGCTCGGCCTGTTCTATGCGCAGGACGGAGAGCGTTTTCAGCCGGCATTCACCCGCAAGGCCAATGGCAAGATTTATCGCTACTATGTGCCGATCCGCAAGGTACGCTTCGGCGCCAAGGCCACGGGCGCCGGCAGGCTGCCGGCCGAGGTCATCGAGCGGCTGGTCCTGGCCCAAGTCCATGTCGCGCTGAAAACACCGGAGGTGGTCCAGGCAGTGTGCGACCGCGTCGCCGCGGCGAAACCCAAGGTCACCGAGCCGGAGGTGGTGCTGGCCCTGCGACACTTCGGCAACGTCTGGGAGCATCTCTTCCCGGCCGAGCGCCAGCGCATCGTCCAGTTGCTGATCGAGCGGGTCACCCTGCGCGACGCGGGGATCGAGATCATCTGGCGGGATGCGGGGTGGGCGACCCTGGTGGATGAGATGCTGCCTGGCACGATCGGCGCCGAGTTGGCCGAGTTCGAGCAGAGGCAGGAGGCCTTGGCATGACGCGGATCATCCAGACTGGCGACGCCATCCAGCGGCGGGAACCGAGGCTCACCACGGTCATCCCGGTGCACCTCAAACGTAGCGGAGGTCGGAAGGTGGTGATCCCGGCGTCGGAGACACCGGAAGCGGAAGCGCCCGAGCACCACGAACCGATCCTCAATGCGCTGGCTCGGGCCTACCACTGGCAGCGCCTGCTCGACGAAGGTCGCATGACCAGCGGAGTGGAGATCGCTCGCCAGGAGGGTCTGAACCAGAGTTCCGTCAACGAACTGCTGCGGCTGACGCTACTCTCACCACAGATAGTCCGGGCGCTCCTCGCCGGCCGGCAGCCGAAGATGCTGACGCTGAGCTGGCTGAAGAACCACGCGCTACCGGCGGATTGGGAGGCGCAGCTGGAGGTGTTCGGGGGGTTTGATCGGTAGGGCGCTCGAATCCGCTACCTCCCGGGTGGTCAGAGCCTTGCCCGCCCGGATCACGCTTAACCTGCAGCAGCTCGTCGCCAACCGGTCGAAGCCCCGAAAGCCCAGCCCAAACCCCATCTCGCTAACGCTTACGAGCCAATATGACCACGAGTTAAGTCGAGAGTATTGGAGAAGGCTGCCCGACTTCGTCAGCGCACCCCTCGAAGAAATCAACGCGGCCTATCACCAGGTTTCGGAGAGGCGGGCTCCCGGCTGCTCAGCAACGAAGACTGGATCGGTAAGGTGGTCTGTAGCGAAAGTGTCCGCGACGAGGTGCTCCTCGCTTGGCGCGTTTAGATAAACTCTGTAGCCATGAGCGCACTGAATTGCCATCCCGGAGACGTGCGCATTTCGATTTGCGCCATTAACTAGAGGTATCCGGCCGTCCAGTTCCATGTCTACCCGAATTTTGCACAGTGCCGAAAAAGCGTCGCCGCCTTTAGTCCAGTATCGCACGTCCTTCATGGTCAAGACGATCAAGCCGCTCTCGTAACAATCGAAGCGCCCTGGGGACTCCGTACCGTCAATGTTCAGAACCATAATGTCATGAGTCTCGTTCAAGACGTCTTTCGGCTCAATCAAGGTCGGTTTTCGATCCACGGACACCAGCCTCGACATGGCGAGAATGGTCCAACCACCGCCAGGTTCGCTGCGCGTGGCCGTATATACGATCCCGGCCTTAAGGCAGCCCACCACAGGATGTTCTTTTCGCACCTGCACGTGCGTTTGGCCGGGCCTTCGGAACGATCGGCACAGGTTCGCGGATGTCACTGGAGTTCCGTGAATATCGCATGTTCCCCGCTCACCTCGGCCATATGTGCACGCACAGTGCATGCGATCAAGGCACTCTCGCCGCCGGCGTTACTCGCAACAGGCATTGTAGTTCTCCCTCTAAAGCCGGCTTGAATCCATCAGAAACTTGGTCAGACGATTCGAGAGACAAGCGTAAGAACAATCAGTACAACAATGCGCATGCTGAGTCCCTTGTAGAGGAGGGGATGCCTTGCGAGGCCCACCGGAAATAGCATTCATCCGCCATGTCGGAAAAATTGAGCAGAGCGAGGTGCCCCTACGGAAGATAAGCCTCGGTGGGGCTGAAGCGCCGCGTCGGCGCTATCCGACTACAAACATTGTAGGCCGAGCGCATGCTCGGTCAACGGCTTTCGGCGAGACGACGCGGTGCGAGGCGCGGCCGGCCGACCCGGTCGCTGCGTCATCAGGGCCGGCGCTGGCGATCGAAGTCCCTAACCGACCCACCGTTGCTTCCTACCGCCCCCCCCCGCACGCCCTCCCACATACCGATTACGCCACAAACTGATGATCGAGTTCGCTTTTTCGCTTGGGTGGCGATGCAATTTCACAACTGAGGGTCAAAAACACAATAAAAAACAACGACACCATCCTTCGGCTACCCGAAGGATTAACGGAGAAAAAAGAGGAATTCGGGCGGGTTGGGGCGCGAAAACCGACCCCTGGGGCAGTGAGGAGCCAAAGCATCCTGGAAAAAAATGTCGCGAAAACATGCGGTTATAGCGACAAAAAGCCCCGACCGAGAACGGAGGGGGCTTCGTGTCTGGTGGTGCAATCGCACCCTGGATCACAACTCGCTATCGGGGCATGTGAGTACTGGTGAGGAGGTGTGAGGGTGTTTGTCCGTGTAATGCGGGCGAATGCTACCGAACCACAGCGACCTTCAGCCCAGATCGTACCAGCCGCCCGGCCCGCTACTCTTTTTGGATCAGGTGCCGTTCTCGGTCAGTGAACGCCGTCCTGCGTCTTCAGATAGTTCCAACCAATCCCGCGGCAAAATGGCCCCGCCAAGAAGCGCTCATCCGGAATTTCAGGCGCCCCTTGTTGATGGCGACGCTTGTCATTGTTCACACAGCTATCTAAGCACTCAACTTCCCTTATGCAAAAAGATTTGCATCGATTTATATCGCGTGATATAAAGCGCAATTCACCGTACGCGAACAACAATGGAAGCCAATCAAATCCGCGATCTTCGTAAGAGGATGGACCTCACCCAACAGCAGTTTGCTGGACTGCTGGGGGTCTCGTTTGTAACGCTCAACCGCTGGGAAAACGGGCAATCAAAGCCATCGGCGATGGGTCTCGCCAAACTGCAGCAGATTTCGGTCGCAGAGTCTGGGTCGGTCGGTGAACGGCGTGCGGCTAGCGGTGAAGTGCCCATCGATCAGTGCGAGCTTGTGCGGCTCGACTTCCTGGGCGATGCCAACGCTCTGCGCGTGCTGGTCGAGGGTGAGCGGCTGTCTTACGGGCATCTGTTCAATCCCGCTTTCGCCACAGAAATCAGCGAGATCGATCCGCTCCCCCACCAGCGCATCGCCGTCTACCAGAGGATGCTGCCCCAGCCACGACTGCGTTTCCTGCTCGCTGACGATGCAGGCGCCGGCAAGACGATCGTGACGGGGCTCTATATTCGGGAAAGCTTGTCTCGCCGCACGATTCGGCGCGTCATGGTGGTAGCGCCAGCTGGTCTTGTCGGCAATTGGTACCGGGAACTGCACAAGCTCTTCCAGCTTCAGTTCAACATCGTTGTTGGCGCAGACACCAAAGACGGCAACCCATTTGCCGGCAAGAGCAGCGATCTGGTTATCGTCAGCCTTGACAGCCTGCGCGCTCCGCGACTGTTTAACGCCCTGCGTGAGCCCAAGGTTGCTCCCTACGACCTCGTAGTGTTTGACGAGGCGCACAAGCTTTCCGCCAACCGGGATCCCGATGGCAGCTTCCGGCCGACTGACCGCTACCGGTTGGCCGAAGCCATCGCTGGTGTGCGTGAGTTACCGGACGACTGGCGACTGCCCTGGGCGGCACATCACCTTCTGTTGCTCACAGCAACGCCGCACATGGGCAAGGAGTACCCGTACTACTGTCTGTGGCGCCTGCTGGAGCCTGAACTCTTCAGCACCGAAACCGCGTTCACCAAGTTTCCGCGTGATTCACGCGAGCGCTACTTCATCCGGCGAGTGAAGGAAGAGATGGTCGATCTTCGCGGCAAGCCGCTGTACGCCGAACGTATGTGCGATACGGTCAGCTACGACCTCTCGATCGGAGCCGTGAGCGAGCAGGCCCTCTATGACCGCACAACCGTTTACATACGCCACTACTACAACCAGGCCCGCCTGCTCAACCGCCAGGCTGCCCGGTTTGCGATGATGGTCTTCCAGCGGCGGATGGCCAGCAGTACCTGGGCACTGCTGTGCTCGTTCCGCAATCGCCGCGCCAAACTCGACGCGTTGATCGATGACATCCAGTCCGGTCGTATTCCAGAAGAGGAACTGCGCGCTCAGCAGGAACGTTTGAACCGCAAAGTCCGTGAAGGGCGCCTCGTCGACGTCCTCGCTGTCAAGACTGGCGACGAAGAGACCTCTGCCGCTGGCAAAGAAGAGCACGAAGAAGGTGAAGCCGAGGCACTCGGTGCATTCATCGCCACAAGCCTGGCAGAGCTCATTGACGAATGCAGCCAGGTTCAAGACCTGATCGCGCTGGCCGAAATGGTGCATAACAGCGGCCAGGAGTCGAAATTCGAGCGCATGGCCGCACTGCTGCGCGCGCCGCAGTACCGGGACCAGAAGGTCATCATCTACACCGAGCACCGGGACACGCTCGAATTCCTGAGGCGCCGTTTGGAAGGCATGGGTTACGCCGACCAGGTGGCATACATCCATGGTGGTCTTGGGTTTGAGGAACGTGATGCGCAGGTCGAGCGCTTCCGCAAACCTCACGACGCCGAAAGCAAAGGCGCACGCTTCTTCATCGGCACCGACGCGGCAGCTGAGGGAATCAACCTGCAATTCTGCTGGATACTGATCAACTACGACGTGCCCTGGAATCCAGCCCGCCTCGAACAGCGGATGGGCCGCATTCACCGCTACGGGCAGAAGCGCGACCGCGTCGCGATCATCAATTTGGTTGCGGGCAAGACACGCGAAGGCCGCGTCATCAAGACGCTTCTCGATAAGCTGGAGGAGATCCGCAAGCAGCTCGGATCCGACAAGGTGTTCGACGTTGTCGGTCGCATCTTCGAGGGGATGTCGATCACCGAGTACATCCAGCGCGCCGTGGAATCGGATGATGAGGCCGACAAGAAGGCGCTTGAACTTGCCGGCCAACTGACGCCAGAACAGATCAAGGCGATCAAAGTGCGGGAACAGGCGATCTACGGCAAGGGCGGCGAGGTGCTGACCGACCTGCCGCAGCTTCGTGAGGCGATGGCGATCGAGGAGATGCGGCGGCTGCTGCCCGGTTATGTACGCCGCTACCTGGAGCACGCGGCGCCGGTGATCGGCGTCGACTTCATTGGCGACCTAGACAGCCAGTTCTTTATGCGGCCGCGCAAGCGGGGGGTGCTTGAAAGCCTTCTGCCTCTGCTCGAAAACTACCCAGAGTCAGCACGCAACCGCTTCACTGTCTATCGCCCGGACGACGGGCGCGACGCTATCTTCATCCACCCTGGTGAACCGGTATTCGAGCGGTTGTCCGCCATCGCCATCGAGCACTCCCGTTCGGCAGGCCAGCGGGGTGCGATCTTCACCGACATCAGCGCCACCGCCCCGTACCTCTTTCATGTGGCCCGGGTGACCATCGTGCGCGGCATCGATCCAGGCATCCCTAGCTTCAACACCGTCGACGTCATTGAACAGCGGCTGGTCGCGATCAAGCAATACGCCGATGGTCGCTTGATTGAGGCGCCGGTTGAGCATCTTTTGCTGCTGAGGCCAGCTGCGAAGTCCAACCCTGGCAGTGTCGTCTTCCTGGCCCGGAGCAACACCTGGCGCCTTGCGGCCGAGGAGCACATCCGGCGTGACCTCGCCAGCAGACTGGCCGATTTGCAGCGCATGGGTGCGATCAATCAGTTGAGGGACACCGAGGAGTACCTCCAGTGCGCCTTCGACTACCAAGAATCCGAGCTTGCTGCTGCGCGCAAGCGGTTCACCGACAAGGCGCGCGCTGGTGAACGCGCGGCGCACACCGAACTGGATCGGATCAAGGCGCAACAGAGGAGCCTTGCCAGTCGGCGCGATCTGGCGCTGCTTCAGGCGCGGCGCGAGGTTGAGCTGATCCAGGCCGGCCACGTCGAAATGGTGGCCACCGCGCTTGTGCAGCCATCGCAAGACCCGGAAGACATCAAGGCGCGGGACGCCGAAGTCGAGCGCATTGCCGTCGAGGTAGCCATCGCATTTGAAGCGGCCCAAGGCGCCGATGTACGCGATGTCTCCACACCCCCAAAGGCGCGCTTGGCTGGCCTGAACGACTACCCAGGCTTCGACCTCATGTCCAAGCGAGCCAGTGAGGAGCGGGGTATCGAGGTGAAGGGGCGTGTGGGTGTCGGCGAGATCGAGCTGACCGAAAACGAGTGGGCCCGCGCCTGCATCCTGCGCGATCGCTACTGGCTCTATGCCGTGTTCGACTGCGGGGGCGTGCAACCACGACTCCTCAGGGTGCAGGACCCCTTCGTCAAGCTGATCGCCAAGGCACGCGGCAGCGTGGTCATCGCGTACAGCGACATCGCCAACGCATCAGAGGCCGTCGAATGAACTCGATCGAGACCCGTGCCGGAGGCGATCCCCGCCTCACTGCACTCAAGGAAAGTGCACGCGTTCGCGAACGTGAGCTGCTCCGCGTCGTTGGGCAACTCACCGGTGCTGATTCCGCGGTCGCAGCCCAAGCAGCTCGGATGGAAGTCCTGAAGTGGGCAGCTCAGCAGATTGGCGATCAACTACCCGGTGTGGCGATGGAGGGTCGATCCTTCGAACATCTGCGTGGCGGGCGAACCTGCATTGCTGCTGGCTTTGCGGACGACTATCGCGTGCTGTGGGCGCTGCGTGTGGACCGGCCCGATGCTAATGTTGCGCAACGCACATGGACCACTGAGATTGTGGTCGGCCACGCACCGGGTGGGACGAGTGCTCTATTCAGCCTGCGGCTGCTCGCCAGCAGCCCTGAAGCCACGCTCCAGGTTGATCCTGCGGTTCCTGGCCTGGTGCGACAAATCGCTACCACCTGTGGGTTGCAGCAAAGCGGCAGCCGGCTCGACGCAGCGGCATGGCACATCGCATCGGAGGACGACGCGCATGAACTTGTCGCCGCGCTCCTCAATCCTGCCCGCATCGTTCCCTATCTGGTCTGCTCTGTTGCCGAGCGCGAGGATCAACCCAGCATCAACAGTCAGATGCTCGCCAAGGTGACCTTGGGGATCGCCAAAGTGGTGGTCGTCCCTGCGGCCTACACCTGGGTGTTGACCCAGCAACTGGGCAAGCCGCTTTCGGTCTTCAACGGCGCCGTTCGCGCCTACATGCCAGGTTTCTCGTACGACGCGAACCCCTACGCACACCGGCTCTTCTTCGTCGACCCGAAGCCTAGCGAAGAGCGCGCCAAGTCGACGCTCGCCGCGCTGCGGTGGCTCGCCGCCAATGAAAGCATCCGCCGCTTGCAACTGGGTGCTGATGTTCTCGCGTTCTCCGCCGTCCGTGAGGTCAGCCTAGACGTCGAACGTGAGCGCCTGAAGCAGACGGGGTCGGCCGATACCGAACAACTGCGGGCCGCGCAGGCGCAGATTGATGCGTTGAAGGATGACCTGCGTCGATCTGTTGAGACCCAGCAGTGGCTGTCTGACGAGCACACGTTCATCGAAGAGCACGCGCAGAACCTGGAACAACAGCTCCGTGGCGCCCAGTTCCGGATTCAGCAGCTGCTGGACCAGATCAAGGCGCGTGGCGATGAGCCTGATGCCGGCATCAGCCTTCCTGAAAGCTGGGATGCGTTCGCAGACTGGTGTGACGAGGTGCTTAGTGGACGTGTCGCGCTGTCGGGGAGGGCGCGCCGGGAAACCAAATCGGCGGGCTTCGATGATCCGCAGGCGGCTGCGCGCTGCCTGCTCTGGCTGGCCAACGAATACCGAGACTCCCGCATTAACGGTGCCAGCGGCGACTTGCGCAAGCCAATCGACAGAGGCATTCACAACGACCGCTGTGGCGCCGACAGCTTTGAGTTCGACTGGCTTGGCCGCAAGGTGTCGGTGGAATGGCACCTGAAGAACGGCGGCAACACGCGGGCCCCGCACCGCTGCCTGCGTATTTACTATTTCTGGGACGAGGAAAGTCGACTGGTGGTGATTGCCACCATGCCGGCACACATAAGAACCGGGGCGACCTGAAGGAAACACCCATGAACAACGACAAGCGGCTGATCGAAGTGGCCTTCCCGCTCAAGCAGACCTCGATCGACTCGGTGCACGAGAAGAACGTGCGCCATGGACACATCTCCACCCTGCACATCTGGCCGGCACGTCGCCCCCTGGCGGCCAGCCGCGCGGCATTGATCGCCACCCTGCTGCCCGACCCGGGCGACAAGGACAAGCGCGACGAGCTCCTCAAGCGGCTGGGCGGCACGCTCAACAAGACGCTCAAGAAGAAGAAGATGCCCAGCGGACGCATCGAATACATCGAGGCTTGGGAGACCGACGGGGGCGTCCTGCGCTGGGGGCGCGAGGTTGGCCCGGATATGGACTGGTTCCGGGACGAAATCCGGCGGGTCTACGGTGGCCGTCAGCCCAAGGTGTTGGACCCGTTCTCTGGCGGCGGCGCCATACCGTTGGAAGCCATGCGCCTGGGCTGTGACGTCACGGCGGCCGACATCAATCCGGTCGCATGGTTAGTGCTCCGTTGCACTTTGGAGTATCCGCAGCGCCACGCGAACTTCAATCGACCGCTGCCTGCGTTTGTCGCTGCTGACGAGACGTTCATGACTGCCTATCTAAAGGCGAAAGACATGACGCCGGCGCAGATCAAGCGCCATCTCCGGGATGCAAAGGCCAAGCAAGCAGTCCTGCCGCCGGTCAGCGTGATGGAAACGGTGGAATGTGGCGAGAACCTGAGCTTCCTGGAACATGCAGAGGTCGACACCAATCTCATGCAGGCCGGCTTGGCCTGGCATGTCCGTGCCTGGGGGCGCTGGATCCTCGATAGTGCGCGCGAAGATCTCGCGAAGCTGTATCCGACCTACGCCGAGTACTGCTCAGTCAAACCCTATCGGCGCGTGCATCTTGATGTAGATGAGCCGCTGAAGCGGGTGCCGCTCAACGACGCGGGCCAGCACCGAGTCGAGGTGCTGAACGTAGGGTTCGATGTCGCGTATCTCGACAACCCGACGAATCCACGCTGGGTGGCCAAACCCACGGTCGCCTATCTTTGGGCACGTACGGTCAACTGCAAGGCGTGCCGGGCTGAGGTGCCCCTGCTGAAAACACGTTGGCTCGCCAAGAAGGACAACAAGCGCGTGCTATTGACCATGCGGCCGCGTGGGGATCGCAGTGGGGTGGAGTTCGGAATCGACACCGACGCCAAGACCCAGGGTGGCAACGCGGCGCAGCGGCGGGAGTACGATAAGAAACTCAGCGCTGGAACGATGAGCCGCTCGGGGGCCACTTGCCCCTGCTGCGGCACCATCATGACGATGGAGGATCTTAGACTCGCCGGGCGCACCGATCGGCTCGGCGCCTTCATCACGGCTGTCGTAGTCGACGGAATGGCAGGGAAGGAATACCGCCTGCCGACGGCAGATGAAGTCGAGGTCGCACGTTCTGCCAGCACGCAGCTCGAACAGGTGTACGCCGAGGTGCCGTTTGGATTGCCCACCGAGCGGTTGGCCGGCGCAGATGCACTGGGCTTCCGCGTTCCCCTCTACGGCCTCGATTGCTGGCACAAGATCTATAGCCCGCGGCAACTGGTCGCCCTTGGTTGTTTCGTCAAGGCCATCAGGCAAGCCCGCCAGGAGTTGGCCAAGTCAGGCTATGACGCGGCAGAGGTCGAAGCGCTCTCCGCATACTTGCAATGCGGCTTCGACCGCATGCTTGACTTCAACTCCAGCATCCTGGCTTGGATCACCAGCGTGGAGGCGATTGGTCACACCTTTGTGCGGTTTGCGCTTCCGATGAACTGGGATTTCAGCGAGGCAGCACCTATCAATGATGTTCGCGGCGGATGGTGGATGTGTCTGAACGCCGTCGGCGAGTCAATTGAGACGATCTTGCGCGCTGCGAACTCGGTGGCACCGGTACCGAAGGTACTCAACCAGAGTGCCATCGAATGCCCCGAGGTGGGCGCTTTCGATGTGATCGTTACCGACCCTCCGTATTACGACGCCATCCCGTACTCCGATTTGATGGACTACTTCTACGTCTGGGACCGGCGCCAGCTGGCAGACGTCTCAGATGCCTATCGACTGGCCTTTGACTCTCCTTTGGGTCCGAAGTGGCGCAATGACACGAATGACGGTGAACTGATCGACGACTCGTCACGCTTTGGCGGCAACCGTGAGGCGTCGAAGCGCAACTATGAGGAAGGTATGGCGCGGTCCTTCAAGGCTTGCTACACAGCGCTGCGCCCCGAAGGCCGACTGGTCATCGTGTTTGCGCACAAGCAGCCCGATGCCTGGGAAACGCTGGTGTCCGCCATCATCAAGGCTGGCTTTGTCGTCGATGGATCGTGGCCCATCCAGACCGAGCAGGCGGCGCGCATGCGCGCACAAGGCTCAGCTGCACTGGCGTCGTCGGTTTGGCTGGTCTGCAAGAAGCGCGACTCGCTTGCGCGCGCCGGTTGGGACACCCAGGTGCTCAAGGAGATGGAGGCCAGCATCACGACCAAGCTCCGCGACTTCTGGGACGCCGGCATCCGCGGGCCCGACTTCATCTGGGCCGCCACCGGTCCGGCGCTGGAGTCGTACAGCCGCTATCCGGCGGTGAAGAAGGCGTCCGAGCCTGGCGCTTTGATGTCGGTCACGGACTTCCTGGGCCACGTGCGGCGCATCGTGGTCGATTTCGTCGTCGGCCGAGTGCTGTCGCATGGTCAGGGAGAGCCTACGCCCGGAGACCATCCGCTGGACGATGTGACAACCTACTACCTGTTGCACCGCAATGACTTCGGCCTGAAAGAGGCGCCGGCCGGGCCTTGCATCCTCTACGCGGTGTCTTGTGGTCTGTCCGAGCGTGAACTCACCGACCAGTACGAGCTGCTCGTGCGCAGCGGCAGCGCGGCAGCGACAGAAGACGAGGAAGACGCTAACGACGAAGAGGACGGCGATGCGGATGAATCCCCATCTTCGGGCGGTGGTGGCAAGTACAAGCTTCGGGACTGGCGTGCTCGCAAGCACCGCTCGCTTGGGATGGAAACGGCCAGCGGCCGCGTGATTCCGCTGATCGACCAAGTGCACAAGCTGATGCAGCTCTGGGTGGCGGGCGACGTCGTCAAGGTCAACGAGTTTCTGGACAGCCGCGCGTTGCGTCGCAGCCAGGTGTTCGTACAGCTGATTCAGGCATTGATCGAGAAGAGCCGCGCCGAGGGCTGCACGGAAGAGTGCTCGATCCAGGAGCGCTTGCAGAACTATCTGCGCTCGGTCGGTAGTACGGCTCAAGCCCCGCTCGGGTTGGAATAAGAACAAGGAGAATCATCGATGGCCAAGCCCACCACGAAGCCCTGGCATCAGGTCGTGCAGTTGCGCGACGACATCACCAACCAGGATCTGTCGCAGAAGCAGTTTGCTGCGGACCTGTACGACGTCGTGATGAACCGCAACCCCGGCGTGTATCACGACGCCCAGGAGTTCTTCGCTCTCACCTACCCCACGGTCAAGCTGCGCGACCTGGCGCGGGACGTCACGCACCGCCTGTCGGGGAAGTCAGAGAAGGCGGTCCGCCAGCTGCATATGACCTTCGGCGGCGGCAAGACGCATTCGCTCATCACCCTTGTGCATCTAGTACGTGATCCGGCGAACCTGCCTGACATCCCGGCCGTAGCCCAATTCAAGGCGCACTGCTCGCTGGAAGCTGGGCTTCCAAAGGCGCGCGTTGCGTCGGTGGTGTTTGACCGGTTGGATGCCGAAAAGGGCATGGAGGTGGCCTCGCCCGATGGTACCGAAGCCACCTTCAAGATGCCCTGGAGCGCGATCGCCTGGCAGCTCGCAGGCCAGGCTGGTCTGAAGCTGCTCAAGGACGACGGTACCGAGCGCACGAGCCCACCTGCCACCGGCGTAATGGAAGACCTGCTGCAACTGGCTCGGAAGGACGGCTCGGGCGTGCTGATCCTCTTCGACGAGGTCTTGTGGTTCGTTCGCGTGATGGCCGACATCGATCGCGCATGGATCGGCCGTATGCGCGAGTTCTTGCACAGCCTTACCCAGGCTGTCGCAAAGGTGCCCCAGTGCTGCCTGGTGGCCTCACTGCTGGCTTCCGACACGAACAAGATGGACGAGCTTGGCAAACAGATCAGCAAGGATCTCTACGACGAGTTCAAGCGTCTGGCCGACGAGGGCATTCAGCCGGTGGAGAGTCAGGATGTGCCAGAAATACTGCGCCGCCGATTGCTCAAGCTCGAAAGCTACACCGACCGCTCCCAGTGGCCGAGCCAGGTGTTCGGCGCGTTGAACGGCGTGCAAGCCGTTGATGACTACACATCCAAAAACCGCACCGCCGAAGAGAAGCGCTACTCCGACTCCTACCCGTTTCACCCGGCGCTGATCGAAACGCTGTACCAGAAGTGGACACAATTGGAGGGATTCCAGCAGACGCGCGGAATCTTGAAAACACTGGCATCAGCCTTGCGCGACGCAGTCAAGTGGGACCAGATGCCGATTATCGGCGCGCAAGTGTTCCTGGTCGACCCAAGTGTCGAAGGCCTGGGTGTGGCAGCACGGGAGATGGCGAGCATTGCCCAACTGGAACAGTACGAAGGACGGCGCCAGAACTGGACCGCCATTCTCGAGGCAGAACTTGGGCACGCTCGCAAGGCTCAGGAGGCTCTGCTGGGCGTCCAGAACCGCGAGATCGAACAGGCGGTGATGGCGACCTTCTTGCACTCGCAGCCGATCGGACAGCGGGCAACGAGTCGTGACCTGAAGATGCTGGTGGGAGTCGGTTCTCCAGATCGCATCGAACTGGACAAGGGCCTCGCACGCTGGTCCGATGCGTCCTGGTACCTGGACGACACCTTCACTTTGGACCGTGAAGGCGGCTTGCCCAAGGTCTGGCGACTGGGTTCGAAGCCGAACCTCAAACAGATGCACCACGATGCCCGCCAGAGCGTGAGCGTAACGCTGGTCGACGAGGTGTTGGAGAAAGAAATTCGCGGCGCGGGCAAGCTGACCGAGGGCGCACGCGGCGCTGGAGCAAAGGTGCATGTTCTTCCGGCAAGGCCGGCGGATATCGAGGACGACGGTGAGTTCCACTACGCCGTTCTGGGCCCGAAGGCAGCTTCCAGCGGCAAGCCGAGTGCTGAAGCGAAGCGCTACGTCGACGAGACCACAACCCCAGAGAAGCCCCGCGCTCAGAACCGCAACGCCGTGGTGCTTGCCGTGCCTTCGAAAGACGGCATGGACGTTGCCCGCGAGAAAGTGCGGGATCTGCTCGGATGGGAGAAGGTTCGGGAGATGCTGAAGGAGCGCAGTGATATAGACACTGCCGCCACGACGCGCCTGGAAGGCAATCTGCGCGCCGCACGTGGCGAGATGGTGTCGCAGATCGTCATGGCGTATAGCATTGCCGTGACAGTCAATGACGCCAATGATGTGGCCGCTTACCGCATCAACGTGGACAACGACCCCCTGTTCCCAAAGATGGTGGCCGACAAGCGCCTGCGGATCGAAAGCTCCGCTGTCAATGCGGAGGCGCTATTGCCCAGCGGTCCGTTCGATTTGTGGAGTACGGGCGACAAGGCACGCTTCGTGAAGGATCTGGTGGGCGCTTTTGCAGCAACAGCCAGGCTGCCGAAAATGCTGAACCGATCGGCGATTCTGGAGACCCTGCTTCAGGGCTGTGAGGCCGGCGAATTCGTGCTGCGCGTGACGCGTGCGGACAAGTCCACACGCACGTTCTGGAAGAATCGCCCTGACGACACGGCGATGCAGGATAGCAGCCTCGAAGTCGTTCTCTCGGATGCCGCCACGCTCACCGAGATGGACCCTCAACTCATGGCGCCCGGCAAACTGCCGACGCTGTGGGAGAAGGAGCCGATCACGCTATCCGATCTTGGCGTGTACTTTTCGGGCAAGCACTTCGTTGCAGTCGACAAGGGGGGCTACACAGAGAACCTGCTGATCCCAGCCGCGACACCGCAGGCGATTGCCGACGCCACGGCCAGCGCGGTGAAGAGCGGTCGCGTGTGGCTGGTCAACGGAATGATCAGTGTGCTGTCCGAAGACGTGCCGCCAGGATTTGTCAACGAGTCCGCGCAGCTGTTCTCCCCGCCGCCTCCGGTTCTCAGCGTCGATGTTCTGCCAGCTCAGCTCGCCGCTGCATGGCAAGAGGATGAGAGCAACGCACACCTGATCCACGCTGCGCTGTCGTCAAAAGCTGGGAAGCCATTGCCCTGGTCACGGGTCGCGCATGCCTTGGACGAGGCTTTCCGGCTCGGTCTCATCGAGCGCACCTTGGACTCCGGAGCATGGCCTTGCGACCTGGGAGGAGCGTCGGCTGTCAAGGTTCGCGTACGCAAGAGCGAAGCCAAACAGTCTCCGCCAAGCAAACACTACGGATCAAAGGTCGCCAGTGCCGAGCTTCAAACCCATGAGGTGCAGGACTTTGCTGACAACATCGACGCGCTGCGCGAGGCGACTGCTGGTCAGCCTTTGCGCATACGCGTGACATTGGAAATCGGTGAAGAAGGCCAGGTCGATCAAGCCGTCGTGGACAAGGTGAACGGAATCCTTGGGCAGATCAAGGCGGGCTGGAAGGCAGAGTAGTCTTCTCAGGGGAACCGTGCTTATCCGGTTAGCACCCAAAACATGCGGCTCACCCCACGTGATGGCCGATTTTGCGGAAAACGCTCGCAGCGCGGCCATGCATGAGGTCGCAAACAGGGGCACCGCCCCACTTTCGGCCTAAAAACAGGCCACCGTTTCTGAGTTGGGTGCTAACCGGATAAGCATGAGGGGAACATCGGCACGAGACAATGCAATGCTAGCCGCTCATTTGCATCCACCGGTCTTACCGAACTTGACAAATTATACCTAGGTCGATATGGTACTACGACTGTTTGTTCATGATGATGCGGAAGATGATCTGTAAGCGTCCAGCCCCTCCACCTGTAAAACCCGCGAGAAAAGGAGCAACCTCCGGGTTTTCGACAGGAGGAAGAGATGGACAAGGCTGGGGAACTGGAAGCGCAGTGGCGGGGGCATGTGGACGCCTGGCGGGCGAGCGGCGGCAGCCAGAAGGCGTACTGTGAGCAGCACGGGCTGAGAAGCCATTCGCTCAGTTACTGGCACCTGCGCTTGGCGAAGGGTCCAGGACCGAGCGGAGCGAGAGTCCCACTGACCCTGGTTCCTGCAGTGAGGGTTCCCAGTGCCGCGGCCTCAACGCCGAGCCTGTCACTCCATAGCCCGCAGGGCTGGCGACTCGACTTTGCCGCGCTGCCACCGGCCGAGTGGTTGACGGCCCTGTGGGGAGGGCGCGCATGAACGCGCCGCTCGGAGCGGCGCCGGAGCGCATCTGGCTTGCCGTCGAAGCGGTGGACATGCGCCTGGGCATTGATGGCCTGTCGGCCCGCATCCAGGCCAGTCTCGGGCGCAGCCCCTGTGACGGCACCACCTACGCCTTCACCAACCGGCGGCGCAGCCGGCTCAAACTGCTGGTCTGGGACGGCACGGGCGTCTGGCTGTCGCAACGCCGGCTGCACCGCGGCTACTTCACCTGGCCGAGCGCCAGCGACCCGGTTTTCGCCCTCACTGCAGCGCAATGGCGTTGGCTGACTGCCGGCGTAGACTGGCAACGCCGGGACGCGCCAGCACCCGCCCACTGGCAGGTCTAGGCATGCGCCGTCTTGTCATAAAAGCACGCAAAATCCGTGACTTCCACGCCTTTCTGAGCATCTTGATGGTATAATTCGTCATGGATTTAGCCAGCGAACTTGCCCCCTTCTCACCCTCGCCGGAACTGCTGTTCTGGGCCGAGAATCGGGTCGGTGGGCTGCTCGAACAGGTCAAGACCAGCGCCACGGAGATTCACTGGCGCGATGCCAAGATCGAGAAGCTGACCCTCGAACTGGCCTATTTGCGGCGGATGAAATTCGGCGTCAAGAGCGAGTCCCTGGCTGCCGCCGCACGGGACCTCTTCGACGAAACCCTCGCTGCCGACCTGGCCGCCTGTGAAGCCAGCCTGGCCGAACAGCGCCAGGCGGCCGAAATGGGACCGCACCAGCTGCCCCCCGAGAAACCCAAACGCGACCGCGCCGGTCGCCAGCCCTTGCCCGAGCAACTGCCGCGTGTCGAGCACCTGCACGAGCCCGAAACCTGCACCTGTGGGCAATGTGGTCAGGCCCTGGTGCGGATCGGTGAGGACGTGACCGAGAAGCTCAGCATCGTCCCTGCCGAGTTCTTCGTCGAGCGCCACCTCTATCCCAAGTACGCCTGCCGGCCCTGCGAGACCCTCATCGCCGCACCGGCCATCGCTTCGGTCATCGATGGCGGTCTGGCGGCACCGGCCTTGCTGGCCTGGGTGATGGTCAGCAAGTACGCCGATCACCTGCCACTTTATCGTCTCGAACGGCAGGCCGCTCGCTCGGGGGTGACCCTGTCGCGTTCGACGCTGGCCGACTGGGTCGGCCGTACCGGCGTCGCCTTGGAACCGCTCTGGCTGCGCCTCGCCGAACTGCTCCGCCAGGGCACGGTGCTGCATGCCGATGAAACCCCGGTGCAGCAACTCGATCCGGGCAATGGAAAGACCAAGCGGGCCTATCTCTGGGCTTATCGCAGCAATGCCTTGGCAAGCGACCCGCCGATCGTCGTCTTCGACTACCAGCCCGGCCGGGGTGGGAAGTATGTGGCGGAGTTCCTCCGGGACTGGCAAGGCGCGCTGATGGTCGATGAATTCGCCGGCTACCAGGCCCTGTTTCGCGGCGAGGTGATCGAACTCGCCTGTCTGGCCCATGCCCGGCGGAAGTTCTTCGATCTCCATCAGGCGAATGGGAGCCCGATCGCGGCCGAGGCCCTGCGCCGTATCGGCGAGTTGTATGCCATCGAGGACGCGGTGAAGGGGGAGACGGTCGAGGAACGGGCCCGACGACGAAAGGAAACCAGCCAGCCGCTGCTCGAAGCCCTGCACCTATGGCTCCAGAACACCCGCCGATCGGTGGCCGACGGCGGTGCTCTGGCCAAGGCGATCGACTACAGTCTGCGGCGCTGGCCGGCCTTTGCCCGTTATGCCACGAACGGTTTCTACCCGATCGACAACAACCCCGTCGAGAATGCCATTCGCCCGATCGCCATCGGCAAGAAGAACTGGCTGTTCGCTGGTTCCGAGGCGGCCGGCCAACGCGCCGCGGCGATTCAATCGCTGCTCGAAACCGCGCGCGCGAACGGTATCGAGCCCATGGCCTGGCTTACCGACACCCTCGAGAAACTCCCCTCCTGGCCGAACAGCCGCATCGACGAGTTGCTGCCGCTCAAAAAGCCACTGTGATCCGGCGCGCCCTGGGGTGGGTGCGCTGAACGCTTACGATGATCTGAACGCGCTGTGGGATGAGGCGCCAGAGACTGCTGCCCGGATCACGGTCTTGCTTGAGGAACTCGAAGGCAACCAGGATCTGCTGGACCGACTGACGCAGCATGACTTTGGCGCGTACGGGTCGCGCGACTTTCACGTCAGCAAGTGGATTGAGCAATGGAGGAAAGGGAAAGACCTATGGCGTTTGAAAGTCTGGGAACTGGAGAAAACAGGCGTCAGGTACCGGATTGTTTACGCGTTCGTTCCAGGCAAGGGGCAATACCATGTGCTGGGCATCGTACCGAGGGAATTCAACTATGAAGCTGACCATGAACTCAGTCGTCGCATCCTCACAGCGTACGAAAACCTTTGAAAAGCTGGTTGCGGCGCCAGGAGTGGCTTGCGAGGCTACTTCTGTTGCACAACCGTGTGCTATCTTTCGATTTGAAGATCGCGCCAATCCGAGGGTTGACACGCCCTCCAAACACACAGCGATCAACGATCTTGTCGGTACGTGGAGCAAGAGCGAGAAGCGGCGTGCCGCGCTCGAACAAGCCCGCCAATGGGTCGCTGACTCGTTCCATGGCGACGATGGTGATACGGTTCGTACACTTCGGCTTCGCAAAGGATGGTCGCAGGCGCAACTGGCAGCCACCCTTGGAACAAGTCAGTCGCACGTCGCACGCATCGAGCGCGGCACTGAGAATCTGTCGATTGAAACATGTCGTCGCCTGTGCGTCTCTTTGGGCATCAACATGAACACTCTCGACGAGGCACTTCGCCGCCAAGAGACTCTGGCTGCCAGTAAGGCTACGTAATGGACCGTCAGATCCAGACAGTTTTCTGCGACGATATTCGCCACGAATTAGGCGGAAAGCTTTCCTATATTGGCGTTTATAGCGGCATGCTATTCGTGCCAATTTTCCCTGCAACACTATCAAAGCTTTGTCTGGCGATGAATGTCCTTACGCCTGCTGACAAGCCATTTGCGAAGCTTACCGTGAGGCTCCTGAAGGACGAAGATGTGCTGGTTGAAGGCACATTGGACGATGCACAATTGTCGGCAGCTGTAGACTTGCCCACAGATGATGCAATGGCCAAGGACCGGATTCTTGCCCTTCAATCCATCATCGTGTTTTCTCCCTTTGTCCTTGAAGGCCCTTGTACCCTTCGAGTGCGGGCTGAAACCGAAGAAGGCGAACTGCGTGGGCTTGGGTTGCGGGTTGAACAGGCGCCGGCGGAAATGGTGATTCAGCAGTAGCACTGCTACGTTGTATTTTGCTGCGCTACTTTTCGCCGGGACACCCGCGCCGCCTGCCCCGATCAGATCGACGAAGTCTGCCGCCTCCATCTCAGCACATCCTTCACTGCCTTGGCAACTTCATCGACTCTCAACGGAAGCGCCAAGATCGGTCAATCGGTTCCACGGCTGACCACTCACTGCCCACCCCCGAACACCTTCAACCTCACGAATGCCCCAGCGAGCAGCGCCATCACCAGCCCGGTGACCAGCATCCTCACGATCGTCAGTCCCGCCCTCTTCTTCGCCTCGTTGAACGCGTCGAGCAGACTGCGCAGTTCGCTGATGTCGCGTGCGGCCTCGGGCCCATCGAGTCCGACCTCCGACGGACCTTCCTGGAGCCCTTAATGTAAGTCGTTGATTAATTGTAAGAAATCATAAAGTCGGCGGAAATGTAGGCATGTACATGTGATAATAGTGCTTCACAAACAATGCGATATATGCTTTTATTGTCGGCATGTACATCGCCCGCGTCCCCAACCGAAAATCCCGGCCCGCCATCCTGCTCCGCGAGTCCTATCGTGAGGGCGGCAAAGTCTGCACGCGGACGATTGCCAACCTGACGAACTGGCCACCGGAGCGGATCGTCGCCATGGAACGTCTGGTGAAGGGCGAATTCGACGACTGGTCGGGAGAGATGACCAGCGGCGAGATCTTTGGGGTGGTGTTTGCGCTCAAGCAGTTGGCTGATCAGGTGGGCATCACGCGGGTATTAGGCAGTGCGGCGGAAAGCAGGCTCAACCTGTTTCTCATTCTCGCACGCATCGCGCATGGTGGGTCGCGGTTGTCGGCGGTGCGCTGGGCGAAACAGCACACGGTGGCCGATGTGTTGGCGCTGGAGGCGTTCGATGAGGACGACCTCTATGCCGCGCTGGACTGGCTGGCGAGCCAGCAGGAGCGTATCGAGCGGGAACTGTACCAGGCCTACGTCAAGGAGCAGGGCCAACCACCGGTCCTGGTGCTCTACGACGTCACCTCCAGCTATTTCGAAGGAGAATGCAACGAGCTGGGGCAATACGGCTACAACCGCGACGGCAAGCGAGGCAAGCAGCAAATCGTCATCGGTTTATTGACCGCCGAGGACGGCGAGCCCCTCGCTGTGCGCGTCTTCGAAGGTAACACCGCGGACCCGATGACGGTGGCCAGTCAGATCACGATTCTCAAAGAGCAATTCGGCATGGCCGAGGTGGTGATGGTGGGCGACCGGGGAATGATTAAGGCCAAGGGGAAAGCCGCGCTGTCGGCACAGGGCTTCCGTTATATCACGGCCTTGACTGACGCCCAGATACGCACCTTCCTCAAGGAGGGCGTGCTGCAGACGGATCTGTTCGATGCGCATCTGTGCGAGGTGGAGCACGACGATAAGCGCCTGATCGTGCGCCGGAACGAAACCGTGCGGGTGCGCGAGGGGCGGCGACGAGAGGACAAGTTGGCCCAGTTGCAGGCGAAGATCGCCGACCGTAACGCCTTCGTCAAGAACTCCAGGCGCGCCAACGCGGCAATCGGCCTGGCCGCCTTGCAGCGCTGGGCCAAACGCCACAAACTCGCCGCGTTTGTCACCCTCGCGCTGAACGAACGCGTCATTGTCTGCACCATCGACCAGGAGGCTAAAGCGCAGGACGCCCTGCTCGACGGCTGCTATCTCCTGGAAACCGATGTGCCGCAAGGTTTGATGGATGCGAAGACGGTCGATGCGCGTTATCGCGACCTGCAGAAAGTCGAGCGCAATTTCCGAGCGGTCAAAACCACCTTCCTGGAAATTCGCCCGATCTTCCTGCGCAAGGCCGAGCGTACCAAGGCACATGTCTTCGTGGCGATGCTCGCCTTGAAGATCACGCGGCGGTTTGAAGCCGATCTGCACCGCACCTTCGGCAGCACCGAAGACGACCCCGCCGCCATTACTCCGGACGACGCCCTGGTGGCCCTCGGACGATTGACCTATCTCTACAGCACCGACCGCAACGGTCAGCGTCACACGCATCTGCCACGCCCGGACGATCAACAGGCCAAAATCCTCGACGCCATCGGCCTGCCCTTCCCGCTCAAGGCCAAAGCCGACAAGCGCGGCGTCTAGGCAGACGCCGCTTTTACGGCATTGGCTATTTTTTAACAAAAACCGATAGTTAAAGCGTAGTTGCGTCTACTAGCTAGGGGAAGATCCGTCCGACAGTGCATGGCGAGCGCCTCGCTGATCCGTCATCTCTCCGAAACCTCCAAGGATTGCGCTTATGACCTTCTCGCACCCGTATACTCAACCGAGGAGAAACGGAGACGTGGGCGCCGCGCTACCGCCTTTCTCGCCTCTGACTACGCCAAGATGGTCACCGACGATGTGATGTAGATGGGCTGCAGCTATCACAGCCTGGGCTAATTGCGGCCCGAAGCGAACGTTCGAAGGAACTTGGGGGTCCGATTCCTTCCAGACCTACCAAAATTCTTTTTTCGCCCACGAAAGGAAGTAAAGATGTTTGAAAACTATGCAGACCTCGAAGAAATTCTTGAGGATCGACGCAACGATTCAACAGACGCAATCGAAAGTGCGGAACGACAAGGCCCAGGGAGCCCCGTTTGTTTGGACAGAGCATCCCCCTCGGACAGTGGAGCCCTGCCGGTTGCGATCGATTGACCAGCCTCTCTCACTGCCCACCCCCGAACACCTTCAGCTTCGCAAACGCCCCGGCGAGCAGCGCCAACACCAGCCCGGTAACCAGCATCCGCACGATCGTCAGCCCCGCCGTCTTCTTCGCCTCGTTGAACGCATGGAGCAGACTGCGCAGTTCGCTGATGTCGCGTGCCGCTTCCGGCCCATCGAGTCCGACCTCCGACAGCGCATGCCGCGCGCCACGCTCGGCCGCTCGCTCCAACATCGCCTCGAACTCGTCCTGCGGCAGCGTGACCAAGGGTGACCGCTTGAATTCAGCCGCGCCGCCTACGCCAGACTTACGACGCGGTCCACTCTGTGCTCTGCAACCGCTGGTTCGCGACCACGGCCGTCCCCGAGTACGTTACCCGCGCCACCCGCCACTTGGACCCAGCCTGATCGTAGTGGGCGTTGCTCTTGCGCACGCCGACGATGGCATTGGCCCCGATGCCAAGCCCCTGGCGAGCGAGAGCGAGCAGCGCCTGTTTCTCCGCCAGGCGGTACTCCCAATCTGATGCGGCCTCGGTATCCGACAGTGCTTCCACGTAACCCAGGGTCCGTACCGTCCTGCCGCCAGGAACCGCGCTGGTGGTGACGAGCAGGATCTGGCTTTGGACCGTGGCGAGTTCGCGCTCCACTTCCTCCAGCCGCCGGGTCGTGGTCGCTTTCGACCGGCGACTCCAGCGGAACATCACGACCCCGATCAGCAGCAGACCGAGTACTGGCAAGAACCAGAAGACGGCACTTGTCTGAGTAGCAGCGGCGATTGGCATGGGTATCTCCAGAGACTTTTCAATCCAGCATCGCACAGGTCGCCAAAAATGCAATACCTCGGCTTGGGCCCGCGGCCCTTGGCAATCGGAACACCTTCCCTGCAGGCCGCAGACCGAAATGCACCATCGCTGGCGACATTTCCAGCACCGCAACCCGACCACTCCGATAGAGTCCGGCCATGCCGATTCGCCGTCTCAATCTCCGTGGCCTTGAGCTACCTCTGATCCTCTGGGTCGTCGCCGCGCACCTCGCCTTCAGCCGCGCGTATCTGGTCGCCTTCAATCTCACCGAAAGCCTCCCCGGCACGCTCTTCCTGATTCAAAAGGGCACCCTGCCAAACCGCGGCGATCTCGTGGCCTTCCGCTGGCAGGCCAACTGGCCCTATCCGCAGGGCAGCCTCTTCGTCAAGCGTTTGATCGGTATGCCCGGCTCGATCGTCAGTGCCCGCGACCGCGATTTCTTCGTCGATGGCGACCCGGTCGGCCGTGCCAAGGAAAGGGCCAGGACTGGGGAAGCTCTTGAAATCGGCGCCGTCGGCATGATCCCCGAGGCGCACTACTACGTCGCCGGCGAACATCCCGACAGCCTCGACTCTCGCTATCGGCTGACCGGCTGGGTCGCACGACAGCAGATCGTCGGCACGGCCCACCGGATCTTCTGAGGGACGAACGGCCGGGCACCGGGGATGCGACACGAGCAGGCGGCACGGGTCTTCGCGCAACGATCGAAGCGCCTGTGGATCGCCGTCGTCCAACAGGCGATCGACGATGCCATGGGTCGGGCCAGTTTCGCACCCGGCTCGCCCGAGGAGATCCGAAGGATCCAGCGCGAGGCGCTGAGCTGGATCTTTCATGACCGTTCGCCGGTTGCCAACTCCTTCCACTCGCTCTGCGACCTCCTCGACATCGACCCAGACCGGGCTCGCGAGCACCTGCGGCAGGATCCTGCGATTCGCCGCGGGCTTGCCAGTGCGCAACGCCAGCGCAGCGGGGAAGGGGGCTGACCGGTGTTCGGGTTTCTCAAGAGGACGATTCGCCCCGAAACGTCAAAGCAGGCGCTCGCCACCAGCCTCCCGGTGATCACCCCTGCAGAACCTCTCCTCGACGACGAGATTCCGCGCTACCCCCCGTTCATGAAAGGCCTGCCGGCCACCCATCCGGACAAGCTCATCGAGACGCAGCGCGAACTGATCGGCCAGATTCGTGAAACCGGCGTCGCCACGCCGGAGATCTTCGAGCAGTTCCATCTCGCGGCCCTGCGCCGCTTCGCGTCCTATGCGCACCTCCTGCCCGCCAGCCAGACGCATCATCACCGCGGGGCCGGCGGGCTGCTGCGTCACGCGGTAGAAGTCGCCCTGTGGTCGCTGCAGTCTGGCGATCGCGTGCTGCTGCCCGGGGAGCAGACCCCACGCAGACGCCGCGAACTCGAGCCGCGCTGGCACCTGGCGGTCTTCCTGGCAGCGCTTTGTCACGACCTGGGCAAGCCGGTGACCGACCTCGTCGTCACCAGCCGCGAAGGTGCAGAGGTCTGGAACCCCTTCGTCGAGGATCTCCACGCCTGGGCGACCAGGAATCATGTCGATCGCTACTTCCTGCACTGGCGCGACCAGCGCGGTAGGAAGCACCAGGCCGTTTCCGCCCTCATCGCCGAACGCATCATCGGAGCGCAGGGCCTCGCCTGGATCGCGGCGGGGGACACCGAACTCGTGTTGTGGATGATGGAAACCATCAACGGCTCATCCAGCGCCGAGAACCCGATGCACGATCTCGTCGTCCGATCGGACCAGGTCAGCGTCGAGCGGGACCTGCGCAGTCTCGGCGTCGCGTTCACCGGCTACGAGATCGGCCTGCCGGTCGAGCGCTTCCTGCTCGACCTCATGCGCCGGCTGGTCCGCGAGGGGACGTGGGCCATCAATTGCCCGGGGGCGCGCCTGTGGTGCATCGACGGGCAGCTTTATCTGGTCTGGCCGGCCGCCGGCGAGGAACTCGCCGCCCTCATCCATCAGGAACAGATCCCCGGCCTGCCGAGAACCCCGGACAGCCTGCTCGAGATGCTCGTCGACCGGAGCCTGGCCTGTATCCGGGCAGATCGCGGCGAAGGAGAGCGCTACTGGCTGATCGCCCCGGCGGTGCTGACCGAGAAGATCCCGAACCTCCGCCTGACGGCGATCCGGCTGCGTGACCCGGCTTTGCTAAGCGAGCCGCCACCGCCTTCGATTCCCGGGAGGCTACTCGTTGACGAGGACCCGGCAACGAAGGCGCCTGCCGTTCCGGTTCAGTCTGGCACGGTGTCTGAGCCGCTTCTTCCAGCAACGCCGGGTGGACCGCCCGATCCGGATGGGAAGCCCCAGGGGTCGCCCGACCGGCAGCCTCCGGCGCAGCAGGCCGGTCACCTCGATGGCGCGGTCGGCGAGGCGCTGCAGGCGCTCGCCCGGGATCTCCAGTCCGGCAAACGATTCGCTGCCACGCTGACCCAGGTCGACCCCGCCGGCGTCGTCTGCCTCAAATGGCCGGACGCATTCAATGGTTGCGGTCTGGAGAGCAAGGCGATCCTCGACGAATTGTCGCACCATGACTGGCTGGCGGTCGATCCGCTGTCGCCCTTTCGCAAGGTGACCGAGATCGAGGTCGAGGGCGGCGAGAGGTGGCGGGTCATTCGTCTTCAGCCCGCAGTCAGCCGGCTGATGGCGATCGGACAGCCCGTGCACCCGGTCGGACCGACGCCAACCGCCGAACCCACTGAACGGCCACTGCAGCTGCGTCCAGTGCCGCGCGAGACCGATGGTGCTGGCACAGACGAACGGCTGGCGCTGATCCGGAGGATCGTCGCCATCTTGCGGGAAGCGATCCAGGAGGGCCTGCTGACGCCGGAACCGGACGGCCCCTTCGTGTGGCTTCCCTCGCGGAAGGCCGAGTCGCTGTTGATCGAGCGACTGCAACTGGAGAGAACGAAGATCCTGCGCTTGGGTGCCGTCGTCCCGGACGTCTTCCTCTGCCAGACCCGCAACAAGGTGCACTGCTATCGAATTCCGGCCGCTCCCTTTGGCGATGGCGGCGGCAGCCACCGACCGTAGCAGCGTCGAAGCCGGGGTCCGTCGATGCACCGAAATGCGCCCGCGAGCTGCGCATTTCGGCCGCCAGCGCGCGCAGCGACAGACCAGAATCGATCCCCATGTCGACGCTTCTTCCCCTCCTCGCATTGCTCCTGGTCGGCTGGATGCCGGCCGTCCGTGGCGATGAACTCGGCGTCGTCGGCCCGACCTGGGAGATTGCCGAACCCGACCTGCTGGCGGTCATCGAGTCGCGTCTGAAGCGCATGGCGCAGACCGGCGAACTCGCCCGGAAGCAGCGCGAGCACCGTAATCGCGTCGTCTCTGCCGTCGAGAAGCCGCGACCGGTCGCCGGTCTGCGGACGACAGTGACGCCGCGCCGTTTCTTCCTGGATCCAACGTGGGTTCTCGATCGCGACATCCGGACTGCCGACGGGGCGCTCCTGTTCGCCCGCGGCCAGAGGGTCAATCCCCTCGATCACGTTGCCCTGCGCGAACGCCTGGTCCTTTTCGATGGCCGTGATCGGCGGCAAGTCACCCTGGCGCGACAGATGCTGCAGCGTGGCGGTGCGAAGCCGATCCTGGTCGCCGGCGAGCCCCTGCGACTGATGCGCTCGTGGCAGCGCCGGGTCTTCTACGATCAGGGCGGAAGCCTGACGCGGCGCCTCGGCATTCGGCAGGTGCCGGCCGTGGTCAGTCAGGATGGCAAGCGGCTGCGGATCGATGAAATCCGTCCGTGAGCTCGCGCTCGGCCTGCTGCTCCTTTGCCTCGGCGGTCCCGGCTTCGTCTCGGCGACGCCGACCTGCACCGGTCGCTTCGCCAACCCGATCACCGACATCTGCTGGCGCTGCATGCTGCCGATCCGGTTCGGCGGCGCGACCCTGTTGTCGAAGGGGCAGGAAGACACGCCAAATCCCGGCGGCTCGCCGATCTGCACCTGTCCGTCGAAGCGGCGTATCGGCTTCAAGGTGAGCTTCTGGGAACCGGTGCGGCGGGTCGATGTCGTTCGTCGCCCGTTCTGCCTGACCAGCCTCGGCGGGCTTGAACTCGATCCCGGCTTCGACGCGCCGCGCGGCTCCCGTTTCAGCCAGGACAGCACCTCGACCGCTTCCTTCTATCACGCGCACTGGTATGTCGATCCGGTCCTCATCTGGATCGGAGCGATCTTCGACAATGCCTGCCTGGAGCAGGGCGGCTTCGATGTCGCCTATCTCACCGAACTCGACCCGCTGTGGCACGACGACGAGCTGACCTTCCTGCTCAATCCCGAGGTCGCGCTGTTCGGCAATCTGCCGGCGCGCGCCGCCTGTGCCGCCGACTGCGTGGCGGCCAGCGCCGGCTTCCCGCTCAA
This sequence comes from Candidatus Accumulibacter contiguus, assembly GCF_012940005.1. Taxonomy (GTDB): domain Bacteria; phylum Pseudomonadota; class Gammaproteobacteria; order Burkholderiales; family Rhodocyclaceae; genus Accumulibacter; species Accumulibacter contiguus. The sequence goes on from NZ_SPMX01000039.1 coordinate 102,958, forward strand.
CAGCCTGTTCTGGTGTGCCGGTTGCCAGGGCAGTCTCTATCCCCTCAACGGCAATGTCCAGGCGCACATCGGCGGCGTCGAGGCATCGAGTCTGGAAATGACCCGCCTGATTGCCAAGATGCACCGCGAAGGGCTGATGTGGGCCGCTGCCGGCGAGGACGGCCTCTGTGGCTACTACCCGCAGCCGATCATGGACAAGACCGGCTACAAATACCACATGCTTTATCCGGTTCCCCAGACCGCGCGTATTGACGGCAAGTGCTGCCAGCCGCTCGGGCGATCGACGATCCGCTGGGGCGCCGGACGGGAGTTTCCGTTCGAGGGTGAGGATTTTGCGTACATGGTTTTCCGCAAGCGCAACTGTTGTCAGGGGGCGTTCTGAGGCCATGAGCAAGTCCTTGGTGCGGGCCAGTTTCCGGGCCATGTTCCTGGCGACGGCCTGGGGTCTGACGCTGACGCCGGCATTCGCTCAGGTCGCGCCAGTCCCGCAGGCCGAACTCCAGTCGGCTCGCGAGCGAATGGCTGCCACGCTGAAGGCCATCGATGGGGCAGGGACTTCGAGCCTTTCGGTGGTGCCCGAGCTGCGAAAGCTGCCGCAGCCGGCAGCGAGCGCTCCCGACCTGGCTGCGCTCGCGCAGGCACACCGCCCGTCCGTGCCGGGCGGGAATTCGGCGAACCCGGACGTTCCCGAGCTGATGGTGTTCGTCTCCTTCTCGCTGCCGCGCGAAACCCTGCAGCGCATCGTCCACCAATCCGAGCGATCGGGTGCCGTGCTGGTCCTGCGCGGTCTCAAGGGCCACTCGCTAACGCAAACGGGCGAGGAAATCGCGCGGCTCGTCGGCGAGCGGAACGTCACGGTCCTCATTCACCCGCCAGCCTTCCAGCAGTTCCAGGTACGGCAGGTCCCTTCTCTGGTACTGGCCCGGTCGGGATCGGCGGCAAAGATCGACGAAGACGGTTGCGCACCGGCAGCGAGCTTCATCCGGATCGACGGCGACGTCGGTCAGGACTACGCGCTCGATCTGATCGAGCGCCAGGCGCCGGCGTGGGCGGACATCGCGCGTCGCCATGCGGCCCGGCTTGAGGGACCGCGGCCATGAACTGCCGGCCCGGGCTGCTCCTGGCGCTGCTGGTGGCGAGCCGTGTGTGGGCGCAAGGCGACGATCCGGCGAACGCCTTCGCCGACGGCAAGGCACTGGGTGCCGGTTCGCTCGATTCCTCCTTCCAGGGCATTGGCCGCGGCACGGCCGCTGCCATCGTGCCTGGGTTCGCTGCGACCGCCCCGCAGTCGCAGTACTTCCAAGCTGGCCAGGGGCAGTTGGCGGGACCGGGTGTTGCCAGGGTCACGGCGTGCGCCACCCTGCCGCCCGAGGTCGATGCCTATCGCCGGCAGGAGTGTGAAGCGGTCAATTTCGTGGCGCGGAATCCGTCGCTGCGGCCGGCCTTCTCGATCGATCGCGCCAACGAGCCTCTGATCAGTCGTGCCACTGCCGTGGCCCGCCATCCGACCATGGCCCCGACCGGGGTGACGGCCGGCAGTGGTGCCGAGGACTGCCGGATGGTGACCGAGACGACGCCGGCGTCAGTCACGCGGGAAACCTGCAGTGACTACCGTCCCGTGACCAGCCAGTCCTGCACGACCGGGCGGCGGATCCAGGTCGATCGGCATCACCGCTATCAATGTGTCGAGCGAATGCCAGACGACTGCGCGGCGATCGAGGCGACCGAAGGGTGTGTCCTGGTCGGTTCGACCTGTGACAGCACCGCTGTCGACGGGTCCTGCAAACAAGCGACGCGAACCTACCGGTGCACCAACGTGACGGTCTCGACCAGCCCGGTGGTGGCACTCGACACGTCCTACACCATCGCCTCGAACACCCTCGACACCAGCGCCTGCACGTCGCTGGCGCAAAGCAGCGACTGCGTCCATGCGGTGCAGACCTGCATCGATGACACACCCTGCAAGACGATCAACGGCCTGCAGGTCTGCCTGAACACCGTTTCGCCGCTGCCAGCAGGCGCGCAAAGCGCCGGGGACTCCTGCTGGGCGTGGTCGGAGGACTACACCTGCGCCGCGACCGCGCTGAGCCATGACTGCCAGAAACTGATCGACCGCGGATGCACCCCGGTCGCCAGTGACTGTCTCGACCGTGCGGCCTCGGGTGCTTGCGAGATGAGTGAGCGCACCTACGCCTGTCAGACCTCGCCGGCCACGGAGACTCGGCGCAGGGTGTGCGATCAGAGATCGTTCTGTCCGGGTGGCACGGGTTGCTTCGATACCAGTCATCCGGCCGATGAGGATTTCGGTCGGGTCGTCGCGACGCTGGAAGCAGCCCGCGAAGCCGGCGTGTACGGGGCGGATCAGAGGCTGTTCACGGGCGTTGCGGAACAGTGCCGGAAAAAGCTCTTCGGTGTGGTCAACTGCTGCCGGAAGGGCGGCGGCAGCACGGCCAAGAGCAACAACGCGGTGATGTCGGCGGCGATTCAGGGCGCTTCTGCGGGTGGCCAGCTCGCCGTCAATGCGGGTAGCAAGTACCTGTTCGATTTCATGTATCCGCAGTACGCCGGCTACGTCGAGGCCGGTATGCAGGCGATGATCTCGTCGGAGGTGCTGTTCACCCCGACGAACTTCCAGCCGTCGTTCAGCTTCTACGGTCTGACCCTGTCCACGGGGACGATGAGCACCGGCCTGCTCGGGGGACCGATCTATTCGCTCGGAACCGTGGGTCCCTTCAATTTCTACTTCGACCCGTACTCGCTGGCGATCGCCGTGGCCATGCAACTGATCTCGGAGCTTCTCTCGTGCCAGGAGGCCGAGAAGCTGCTGGCGATGCACCGCGAGGCCAATCTCTGCGTTCCGGTGGGTTCGTTCTGCTCGCGGCGTGTGCCGATCATCAGGACCTGCATCGAACAGACGCAATCGTACTGCTGCTTCAACTCCCGCTTGGCGCGGATCATCAACGAGCAGGGCAGGGGACAGGTGGGCAAGGGATGGGGCAGTGGCAAGCGTCCGGACTGTTCGGGCTTCACCCCGGAGGAGTTCGAGCAGATCGACTTCTCGCGCATCGACCTGAGCGAGTTCATTGCCGAGGTGGTGGCGAGCGTGCGCGTGCCCAGTGCTTCGGCGATCGGCCAGAACGTGCAAAGCACCGTTCAGCAGCGCGTCGAGAGTTATTACCGGCGATGAAGCGACGCGCAACCGGACTCGCCATGGCGCTTGGCTGCGCTGTCCTGCTGGGCAGCGGCGATCTGGCTGCTGCGGACTTGAAGGCGCATCTGCTCGCGGCGCTCGATTCGCCCGAAGGTCGCTCCGATGGGGATCTGAGCGGCCCGATGGCGGAGTTTTTCCAGGCACAGACACGATCCTCGGCGGCGGTGCGGGTTCAGGTCAGAACGCTGACGAAGTTTGCCCAGGTGGGTTGTGCTCGCCTGCAGGCGACTCTGCTGCAGGATGATGTGCCGACAAGAGAGGGCCAGCGAGTTCCGTTCGCCGTTCGCTACGAGCTGAATCTGTGTCGTGACGGGCAACCGCCGAGTGAAGGAGTCGATCTGGAGGCGGCGGCGCGGGGGCTTTCTGGTGGATCGCCGGCGCAACGATAACAGGCACGGCTCTCAATTAGGATCTCGTCGAGACCCTTGTTGGTTGGTCAGTTACGGGTAAAAATTGGAACACCAGTCGCGCATCGTTGAGGTGCAGCGACGCTGCAGGCGCTTACGTTTCTGGTGTGTCGATCAATTGCCTCGCAGCCATGGGGCACACTGCTGAGCATCGTTTTAGAACCCCAAAAGCATAAAAGGATTTCCGCAACCCTGTGCCCCCTCGACGTAGGTACTGGGTTCCAGATGCCTCGAATCGCCAACGTTTGCGGAAATTAAACGTGTGCAACGAATTGAATAAAAAACGAGTATCCGAAAGACTCGAAATCAGGCGTAGGTGTGAGCCTACCGCGGGTTCGAATCCCGCCCTCTCCGCCAGGATACCAGACCTAAACTGTCTGCACCAAAAACGAACACCCCGCTCAACGCCTTGTTTTGCGGGGTTTTTCGTGTAAACCTCCTGACCTCGCCTACGCCACAAATGTCATATCTGCGCTCTTGAGAGCCATTTCTCTCGAAACCTCCTGACTTCGAAAATTTAGTACGGTTTTTTCAAGTGGTTGTTTTGAAGTGACTTTTCGATGGGCTTGGGCGGGTTTCGCGTTGGCGTGTGCTTTGGTTTCGTGAGGTACGCCATCGCGAAATTTCCGGTTGGTGATGCGCCGAAATGGCCAATAGCGTTCCACTCCGCTTCACCTGGCACATGATTTGGGTCGTCCCGGCTACAGGCATCGGCATCGAACTTCACGGCGTCGCAGCCGCCGCCAATTTGGGCGACAGCCCTTTCAACAGATCCAGAACCACCTGTCCGAGGCCCTCCAAGTCGAGGCTGATGCTCACCTTGTCTGTGCTGACGGTGACGCGCCTCACCATCGTCTGAACCAGATCGTGGCGAACGTCGAACACAAGCATGTCCCATACAGCGTCGATGTTGGCCAGCATGGCAAGCACGGCGGCCCCCTCGTAGCGCGGGTGCTGCTGTACCGATTCGGGCAAATTTCCCAGCCAGGATGCTGGCGCTCGAAGCTGGCCTCTCAGGTATTCGATGATCACTGCCTCCAGTTCACCCGCGGGGCAGCGCGGAAGTCCGGAGGCGGCAGCGCCTTCTGCGATCTTGCTCTGGGGGACGTAGTAGGCGTAGCTACGGCCGTTGCGCACGCTGGAACGCCACGGCGAGTAGGCACGGCCGTCGGAGCCAAACACCAGCCCCTTGAGCAGGAAGTCTTGGTGTTTGTCCGACGCACGTTTTTTCGGACGGCGCCGGTCATCGAGCAAGGCATGGGCGCTTCCCCATAGGTCGGCCGCAACGATCGGCTCGTGGGCGCCGACATGCCACTTGTCGCCAGACTTCATTTCACCGATCAGCGTTCGGTTGTTGAGCAGCTTGTACAGGTAGTTCTTGTCGAGCGGCCGTCCGCCTCGCGCCCTGCCCGTCTTTGTCGTCCACGACTTGGTAGTCACGCCTTGTTCGCCGAGTTCCTGGAGCAGGTCGGTGATCGATCCCACAGCCACGAAGCGCTCGAAGATGTGCCGCACCACCCGTGCCTCATCCTCGTTGACCAACAACTGCTGGCCGCGGGCCTCGTAGCCCATCGGCGGCACGCTGCCCGTCCACATCCCCTGGCGCCGCGTGGCGCGGATCTTGTCGCGGATGCGCTCGCCCGTGTTCTCCCGCTCAAATTGGGCAAAGGTCATCAGAGCGTTGATCGCCAGGCGACCGGCGGCGTCGTGGCTGTTGAGGTGCTGCGTGACGGAAACCAAGGTGACGTGGTGGCGCTCGAACATTTCCATCAGTCTAGCGAAGTGCGCCATGCTACGGCCCAGACGGTCGAGTTTGCAGACCACGACCATGTCAATCCGGCCGGCTTCGATGTCGGCGAGCATCTGCTGCAGCGCCGGGCGATCGAACGTGCTACCGGAAAAGCCTGGGTCGTCGTAAGAAACGGATATCGGCAGCCAAGTCAGGTGGTGCCGGCTGGCGATGTAGGCGTAACAGGCCTCCTGCTGAGCGTTGATGGAAGTGAACGCCGGGTCGGTCTCGCCTTCGCGGGAGGTGCGTGTGTAGACCGCACAGCGCAACGGGAATGGTGGCGACGAGGGGTCGACGTGGGTTGCCATCCCTCGATCATCTCAGGGATCGCTGTCGTTGGTCGAGCAGTCACAGTTCGCCAGTTCCTGCAGCTCGTCTTACTTGGGTACCAGTCATGGGTTCGGCAAGATTTTCCAGACACCTACCAGTAAGTATCTGTCCAGAAATAACTTGTACAACTTATACGAGTAGGCGACGATCTCGTCATGAGTAATGACGAGCTAGTTGAAACGATCCGTAAGAAGTTCGAGCGCGTGTCCACGGTTTTGGATGAGCGGGGGCGTCGTGTGTGGGCGTTGGCGGAAGCGAGGCGCTCGGTTACGGCGGACAAAGCATCGTCGCTAAAGCCACGGGGCTATCGCGAATGACGCTGTATTCGGAAAAATGCGGTCATGCCCAGGACGACCCGGCGGGTTCTCGTAGACACGTCCGAAAAGCAGGGGGTGGACGCAAGAAGCTGATCGAGCACGAGCCGACATTGCTCTCGGCGCTGGAAAGATTGGTGGAACCGACCACCCGGGGAGACCTGAG